>JAFQEG010000033.1 GCA_017399145.1 Clostridia bacterium
GGTCGTGGCTATGACTTGTTTGAATTAAGAATTACAGGCTTTACCGAGGAGTCTCACAAAACTGTCGAGATTGCAATGGGTGGCTTCGTTGCCGTGGCAGATGAAAACGGCACAACATACTCATATATGCAAGCAGGCGCACCACAAGAGGGTGCTGTGTATGAATTTGTTTCATATAATGGTATTATAGGAACACCTTCAACAAATGAAGATACAGCACAATAAAATAGTTAATGCCGAAAGCAACAGTATTTATAATAACAAAAAATCACTTGTGGGTCACCACAAGTGATTTTTTAGCTATTTTATAAATGGTGAAACAACACCGTAAACAAGGATTATTGCCATAATGATTGGAAGGATGTAGGTAAGGTAAAAGCTCATCCATTTTTTGATTTTTACGCCCTTGCCGGTGTTTGCTTCCTTCATAAATTTCTTGAAGCCCCAGCCTCTTTTACTTGTACAGTAAACTACAAACAAAATTGAGCCAAGAGGTAAAAGAATATTGCTAACAATGTAGTCCTCTAAATCAAGCACACCGGACCCTGTGCCAAAGGGCTGAAAATCAGACCAAAGGTTAAAGCCAAGGATACAAGGAATGGACAAAAGGAATATACCGATTCCACAAATTAAGCAAGCCTTCTTTTTGTCCCATCTAGTTAAATCCTGTACACAGGATAGGATGTTTTGGAAAACTGCAAAGATTGTAGAAAGTGCTGCAAAGGACATAAACAAGAAGAAAAGAGTGCCCCAAAGCCTACCAAGTGGCATATTTATAAATACACTTGGAAGTGTTACAAAAATAAGGTTAGGACCTGCATCAGGGGTGATTCCATAGGTAAAGCAAGCGGGGAAGATAATAAGACCCGACATAACTGCAACAAAGGTATCAAGGACGGCAATATTTATGCTTTCGCCAAGAAGCGAGCGCTCCTTGTCAATAAAGCTACCGAAGATAGCCATTGAGCCAATTCCAAGGCTAAGAGTAAAGAATGCTTGATTCATAGCACCAACTATAATGTTGAAAACACCGTTTTCCTTCATTCTGTCAAGAGATGGCACAAGATAAAACTTAAGACCCTCTCCAGCGCCCGAAAGTGTAAGGCTATTTATAACTAATGCTACAATTAAGAAAAGAAGTGCAACCATCATTACCTTTGAAACCTTTTCAAGTCCCTTTTGAATATCGAAGGAGCACACCAAAAAGCCAATTATAACTACAAATCCAACAAATAGAATTAGAGTAGAGGGTGAGGAAAGCATACCGCTAAAAATACCCTCAATTTCCTGTGTAGTTGTAACACTATCAAACTTACCTGTCATCATCATAACAAAGTATTGAAGCATCCAACCGGTAACTGATGTATAAAACATCATAAGAATAACATTACCAATTAAGGCAAGAGGACCATGTACTCTCCACCCCTTTTTTTCTGGTGTAAGCTTAGAATGAATTTTAACAGGGCTAGTCTGTGATGCACGACCAAGAGAAAATTCCATAGTCATTACAGGAATACCCATAATTGCCAAGAAAATAAGATAAATAAAAACGAAAAAGCCACCACCATATTGACCGGCAATATAAGGAAACTTCCAAACGTTACCAATACCAATGGCACAGCCTGCACTAAGTAGAATAAAGCCGATTCTACTACCAAGTCTTTCACGTGGCGCGTTGTCCATAGTCAAAACTCCTTAAATTTATTTAGTATAAAAAAGGTGCATAAAAATGCACCCTTTAGATTAGTTGTTTTCCAACCACTCTTTAACTGCCTTAGCGCTCATTCTCTTAATTGACTCAGTTGTGTAAATAGAATCAGCACCACCGTTTGTGTAAAGGAAATAAAATCCCTCTGGTGTAACGTAAAGTGTTTCCTCGTAGCCACAAGGGTCACCGAAGTTACCAACGGTATTTTTCTTTACAATGCTAGCAGTCTCAGTATCATATAGCTTCTTACAAATAATTTTTTGCATAACTAAAAGACTCCTTTTTTTTAATTTTACATAAGCATAATAACATAAAAGAGGGACTTTGTCAATTAAAATATTTTACCAAATAAAATTAATTGATATTCTCAACAATAATTTCGCCCTCAACGTTTACGCTTCCGTCCTCGTGAATTGAACGGAAGAAATATTTCCCATCAGTATAAGCCATATAAATTTTAAGATTATCTCCAATCTTAGCTTCCTTAAGATATGTAATCGAAATAGACTTAACAAGCTTATTCTCAGGCTTAGGCAAGCAATTAAAAATCATATCGGGGTAATTTGTATTATTCATATGATTGTTCATATCTGTATCGGAATATCTTACTGTATATTCACCAACAAGGTTCATTTTAACCTCGCTAGGTATTCTTACACGCATAGGTCCCTCAAGCACAAGAGGGTCCTCGCCCTCGTAATTTGTAAAGTCAACCTCGCTAATTCTTAGTAGCTTCTTGTCAGCTATTGAAACAAGCGCCCACGCAGAGGCACTTTCGCTAATCAACTCCTCACCCCTGTACATTTGATAGGAACGGATAGTAGAAAAGCCCTTGTTATTATTTCCTGCCCAGGTTTTAACAGATATCTTCTCGTAAGGATAAACAGGGGAGTACATTTCAACTCTCATACTACTTAAAATAAGCGCCTTACCTTGATTAACAAGGTCCTGATATGAAGGACGACAGTCTCTCATTTGACGCATAGCGGACTCCTGCAAAAGCTTAAAAATATTTGAAATTCCAACTATTTCGTTTGAGTGAGTGTCGTGATATCTAATCTCATAATTTTCTGTCCACTTCATTTTTATATCTCCAATAAAAAATTCCAGTAAGTATTTTATCATCTTTAATTATATATTTCAAGCCTAAATTAAACATAAACAAAAAGAGATTTTGCAAATTTTTGCAAAATCTCTTTAAGAATTACCCAATTGAGCTATTTCCAAGCCTTGTTGCAGGCTGGTCTATGATTGTTGTGGCAGGAATTGATTCATCAACCTGTGGCACAAGCCCAAAGGAAACGGTTATAGCATTATTTACCCTTAACATAGTATCTGTATCAAGATGCCCCATTTTTTCCTTTAGTCTGCTTTTATCTATGGTACGAATTTGCTCAAGCAACACAACGGAGTCCTTAAGTAAGCCAACAGAATCGGCAAAAACGTCAATATGTGTAGGTAGCTTTGCCTTAGACATTTTACTAGTAATCGCAGCTGCAATAACGGTAGGACTGTACTTGTTACCAACGTCGTTTTGTACTATAAGCACAGGCCTAAGCCCACCTTGCTCCGACCCTATAACAGGGCTTAAATCTGCATAAAATATATCTCCTCGCCTTATGTTCAAAATTCTCACTCCTATTCCTTTTCCTTGTAAACCTATTATTTACATAAAGCTTAGCTTTTAATCATCTGTTTATATTTTATGCAAGCAGAGAAGAAAATTCGACACAAGACAACAAAAAAGCACCATATGGTGCTTTCGTTATTTCAAATTATTTAGTTGGTTTTTTTCGTTATCGTTTAGAGTGTAAGGCAAATACTGCTTTTCAACCTTAGTCTCAACGCCGTCAACTATCTCAATTTTGTAGGTTTCGTGTATGCAAAGATTACCAGCTACGTACTTGCTACCTATCTTGTCCTGAAGATATGCAGGGGTAGTGTCGGTTTCCTTAACCCATTCAACGTCGTTTAAGGTCATTACAATATTAAGAGAATCAAGGGTAAAATCAATTCCGTCAAACTCTAGCTTGAAATACTTGTAATTGAATTTTTCCTCACTTGCAATCACCACAGGCACAAAGCTATTGCCCTTTGAGTCAGTAAGAGTAAAGGAAATTTTGTCCTCGGTAAAGTTAGGACATTGACTCTTAACTGCTTCAATTTGATTCTTATTATAGCGTACAGAGATTTGCAAATATCCAGCCTTAGGAATATAGAAAAGAGAATAAGGGAAAACGGACCCCTCACTGCTTGTCATAAATGCACTTTCTGTGTCGTGCGTAAATATTTCCTCGCTAACAGAATAGTTATCTCCAAAGCCTTCCGTAATATAAAGACCATTTAAAGCCTTATAGTCAGACTGATAAATTCTAATGCACAAAAAAACTACAAAGGCAAGAATGCTAATACCAAAGATAGCTGAAAAAACTCGTGAAATTATTTTAGCATTTTTTTCGTACCTAGCACTTTTAACATCAAAATCCTCAATTTCCTTCTCAGCCACAGCTGGGTCGAAGGACTCTTGGATATTTTTTTCGTTTTTCAAGATAAAATAAATCCTTTCCTTTTATGTTTTAACTAATTGTAGCACACATATTATAATCTTTCAAGATTTTTCTAAAAAATACTTGACAAAAGGACAAAGTTTATATATAATAAATAGCTGTGAAATGCTATGCAAAAAGGGGGATAAATAATGGCACTTAATATTACCTCATTAGTAAATGGTCGTCTCAATCGAATTGATTTTGAGTATATCATTGAATCAAGCGAGGATAATGCTATTATTCCACCTAAGGATGTTTCTTTCACAGCCCCTATCAAGGTTAAGGGCTACGTTGACGGGTCTCAAGGCTTTATTGAGTTGACTGTAAACGCAAGCATTGACTATCGTGGAAGCTGTGCAAGATGTCTCGGGGACGTTTTTGGCACATTCGTCCTTGATTTCAATCGTACCGTTGTACCCTTCGGCACTCTACAAAATGAGCTTAACGATGATTATGTAATCGTTAAGGGCGGAGTCTTGGACATCGACCGCTTAATAGTAGAGGAATTATTGCTGGAGTTTCCATCAAGACTTCTGTGTAAAGAGGAATGCGCAGGGTTTTGTTCAAGCTGTGGTGCAAACCTAAATGTTGAACAGTGCGATTGCCCGAAGTTAAAATAATTTAGAAGCATAAGCTTGCATTTTTACAAAAAAGACTTGAAATTGTCAAAATTGTGTAGTATAATACTACAGTAAACTGTATCATATTACTTAAGGAGGTTACTCACAATGGCAGTACCAAAGAGAAAACAGTCTCATTCCCGTACAAACTTGAGAAGATCACAAAACAGCAAGTTAACAGCACCTTCAATGGTTAAGTGTGCAAAGTGTGGCGAGTACAATCGTACACACCGTGTTTGCTCAGCTTGCGGTTACTATGGCGACAAAGAGATCGTAAAGAAGGACAACTAATTTTTAATACAAGAAGCAGGAGAAAATCTCTTGCTTTTTTGTTATACTAAGGAGGAAGGCTATGAGCTTTAAGCCCCCGCACAACGACAAGGGATTAAGAGTGGTATATTCAATTCTGTTTTTAGCCTTTGTTCTATTTTTACTAATAAAAAACCCTCAATATAATTGGCTTTATATGTCACTTGCAATTGTTTGCTTGATAGGTGCAACCTATCTTGTAATTAGCTTTGAGCTAACCACATACAGCTATATATTTGTAGAAAAGGACAAGAAAATAGAGTTCTTTGTTGATAAGGCAACAGGCAAAAGAAATAACTACGTTTGCTACTATCATCTAACGGACCTGTGCTATTTCGACAAATACGACGAAAAGGCAAGAGCTACACTTGACAAAAAATACGAGGGCATTAGCTTTTTTAGATACTATCACAATTTGTTTACTAAAAATAAATATGTAATGGTATTTAAGGGCGAAAAGGGTTATGAGGCTGTAATAATCGAGGCTCACACACCATTTATAAATCAGGCAAATTCACTAATTAAACGGCAAGGCATTTCCCTTGATACCATAGAGGAGCAATAAGGGACTAATAAGGTTGCCATAGACAGGTGCTATGGTAACCTTTTTTATTGTGTATATAAAAAAATGATTGCAAATACCCCGACAATATGATATAATGAAGGTGCTAAACTAACTGAATAAATCGGAGCACGGGCGTAGTTTCTTCAATGGGGATATTATACCTTTTTTTCGCATCCTAATTTCGAATTTGACGAAAATGCAAATTCCACCAATTAGGATGTTGAGGTTTTCCCCGTTCTGGTTTCGGTTAGTTTAGCGACAATCGGAGTTTGCGTTTTGTAGAGCGTTTAACTTCGGTTGACGCTCTTTTTTATATTTTAGGAGGGGAAACTATGAAAGGAAGACGACTTTTAGCACTTTTAGTGGTAGTAATGGCAGTATTGCTTCTTGGCTTGTGCGCCTGTGGCGACACTGAGCAGACACCACCACAAAAGCTTTCAGCGCCAACAGTTACACTTAATGGAGACGTAGCTAGCTGGGAAGCTAACAGCAAGGCAGACAAATTCGAAATTAGCATAGACGGTAGCTTGTCCTATTTGGAAAACACAGTTACTCAAAAGACATTAACAGATGGACAAAGCTTCAAAATTCGTGCAGTAGGTAACGGTACTACTTACTCAACTAGTGATTGGAGTAATACTGTAACCTATGAGGCGGGTACAACACCACCAGCACCAACAGAGCCAACAAAATTGCAAGCACCTGTTGTGTCAATTTCACAAACAGGACTTGCTACTTGGCAGATTGTAGCAAACGCAGTTAGCTACACTTATAAAATCAATGGTGGCACAGAGATTTCAACCTCTACAACTGCCGTACAATTAACAAACGGACAAAGCATTGTAGTTAAGGCAGTAGGAAATGGCACAGATTATCTTGATAGTGATTATAGTGCTAGTCAAACCTACGAGGAGGGTACAACACCACCAGCACCAACAGAGCCAACAAAATTGCAAGCACCTGTTGTTTCAATTTCACAAACAGGACTTGCTACCTGGTCAGTTGTGCCAAACGCAGTTAGCTACACTTATAAAATTAATGGTGGCGCAGAGATTTCAACCTCAACAACTGCCGTACAATTAACAAATGGACAAAGCATTGTAGTTAAGGCAGTAGGAAACGGCACAGATTATCTTGATAGTGATTATAGTGCTAGTCAAACCTACACCGAGAGTACAGAAAATCCAAATCCTAACCCAAATCCAAATCCAAATCCTAACCCAACACCAAGCGAGGCACCGACCTATCTAGGTATTGTTGCATCTAATCAGGAGCCAACACCTGAAAATTCATCGTCAGGCGTTTTGGCAATGGCATACAGAACGTCGCTTACCTTTGAGGAATCACTAAGAGCATTCCTAGGAAAGAGCGAAAACGCGCTAGGAGATAGTGAGCCAATTGCTAGTGACTATGAGGTGTATAGCAGAGGTGAGCAGGTTGTATATATTCAAATATGGCTTGACAACCCTGACCAAAATACAATTCTTTCACTAAAGCTAAACGGTGTAAAGTATCAAGCAGGTGGTGCACTTCAGTCCTTCTTCGTACAGGACGACGACACATACCTAAACTGCGTTTACGTTGCAGTTACAATTCCACAGGACGCTTATGAGGAAATTTCCTACCAGGTTACCGAAATTGAATACGTTGAGGGCGCCAACATAAGCCAAGATGGTAAGGCGGTTTTAATTGATGAGGAAAAGGACACGGTGACCATAGGCTTAATCTATGAGGAAACCCTAATTGCCTCTGAAATGTTAACCACTGACAGAACAGCGTCATCACTATCCTTTAGTTTAACTATTGTGGACGATAGCATAGTACCAAAAATCGGTGGCTGGCTACGTGTTATAATTTTCAATCAACAAAATGAAATTTTAGGACAACATAAGCTAACAAAGGGCGAAAACACCTTTACCTTTGATAACCTAAGCGCAGATACCTACTATTCAGTAATGGCATTTATGCTAGGTGATGCACACGACGGTCAAGGCGTAACCGTTCATAGTATGGCATGGAAATACTTAAGCACCGATTCAGCAATTGACGTGATTATGGCCAGTGATATCGCATACAACGACCAACAAGGAAAATACTTGCCTGCCATTGAGGTTTATACAACAGTTAACGACCCAACCTTTACTCTTACTAAGGTCGAGCTTTACGATTGGGATAGCGAGGAATTAGTTTACTCAAGTGAGTACGATGGTGAAATAGTTATTACCGAGGGCTTGCTTGCCGAACATAGCTACAATGCACGTGTATATTACAAAAATGCAAGCGATAATGAACAATATTATCAGTCATATATTAGCACTATCAACTTGGATTCACCATGGGTTAACCAAGAAATGAGCTATGGTATGCTAAACCATGCTATCTTAGGCTTTGACTTTGGAAGTGGCAAGTACAACGTAAGCAACGTAAAAATCCAAATTTGGGACGAGGACAGTAAGCAATATATCGCACAGGATGCACTATATCTTTTAGAAAATCCAACTGCTATTGCTGACCTTGAAGCATTGATGGAAACTCTAGATATGAGAAGCGAGGAATACTACGAGGCTTACAAGAGGTGTAATAGTCTTCGCCAGGCACAAGAAAAAATCAATGAATATTATAGCGATTTAACAATTCAAGATTGGGAAGCACTTGCAAGTCAGGGTATTTACATTTATGAATACGTGCTAGGACAAGATGATAGCTTCTTTAAGGGCGCAAATAATTATTATTACGTTGTTTTGAGAGATTACCACAAGCTTCATCTTGACAATTCATGGCAATACAAGCTCACAGCCGACGTTGATTTTTGCAATGGCAACGAGCCTGAAAATAATCAATTATGCTCAGGCTATTTTGAAATCTCACCAGCAATCGGCGAGGGCGACTTCTTATTCCCAGACAATGACGAGGATTACAACGATATATTTACAATAGATGAAAATAACGTTGTATATCTTGAGCTTATGTCAAGGACAGGTGGCGGCTACGAATCTTACGCAAAGATTGGCTATGTAAACCAATTTGTATTGCTAAAGGATTATGAAATAGTTAAGGTGCTTTGGTCAAAGACCGAGGAATCAGCCCAAATCAATGAGGAGGAATGGCTACAAAACGTTAAGACTGCCTTGATAAATGGCAACGAGCCAGAGTCAGCATTCCCACTAGGCGAGCTTGAGCCAATTACCTTTGACCTTGACGACGTTGATTTGTCAGATATGGCACCTGGAAATTATGGCATCACGTTTACCTACATTATGTATGGTGAAACTTACGATGAGGAGCACAAATTTGATAGATACGGCAACCCAATTGAATATAAGATAAAGGGTAAATTGCCACTAGCATCTATAAATATCAATACCTCAAGCATATATGATTATGGTAATATCGAAATTGTAATTCCAGAAAGCCTAAATTATGGTAACTGGAGTAGCTATTTAGTTGAGATAAAGAACCAAGACGGACAGCTAGCTGGCACCTACGACCGTGATAGCCTTTGGGGCGTTAAGCTAACTGCAAATCAATCCATAAGAATTAAGCTAACTGCTAATGATTATATTGATTACTATACAGATGGCGACTGGAGTGAATGGTTTGTTTGCACACCAGGTAAGCTTCAAGCACCTGAAATCACAGAAAAATCCTACAACTCAGAGGGTATGGCAATATGTTGGAATTGGGTTGAGGGCGCTGAAAAATTCATTTACGTGCTAAATGGTGGCGAGGAGACAGAAACCTACGACACAAGCCTAGGCGGTCTTAAAAATGGTGACACAATTAAGATAAAAGCAGTGGCAAGTGGCGATGTTGACTTTGATGATTCAGACTACACAGAGATAACTCTAGTTGACGAAAGAACACCTCTTGGTGCACCGGTTGTGACCTTTAATCAGGATTCCAAGTGCCTTGAATGGCAAGCAGTAGCAAACGCAAGCTATTACAGAATTTACAATGCAGACACAGGCGAACACCTAACAGAGGTATATGATACATACTATTCAGCACCAATAGGTAGCAATTATAAGGTAAGAGCACTAACTGATGATTATCAGTCATATTCACCAAGTGATTATTCAGCACCAGTCTTTTGTGGTGTGAAGCTAGACCCACCTGAAATTACAATTTCAGCCGAGGGAGCAGTAACCTTCACAAGCTACGACCTAGGCACAAGAGTATATTATACCTACGTTATAAACGACGGAGAGGAAATGCGTTCAACTAAGGCAGACCCTGGAATTACTCTTGAAAAGGGCGATACCATAAAGGTAAAAATGATGTGTGGCGTTTACGTAAGTGACTGGAGCGAGGCAAAGCAATACTAAAACAAAAAAGAGAGTCGAAAGACTCTCTTTTTTAATGTGGTTTTTTTAAGAACGTGGTATTTTCAGTTGCCTCACCAAAGCGTGACTTGATAAACTTTAGCGCCTCTTTAAAAATAAGCTTGTCATTATCAAAGGTATGGTCGTAAGGAAATTCATCCTCGAAAAACCAATGGAATGCAGATATTTCCTCAGCCTGAGGCACAACGTAAGCACGAGTTGTTAGGGCAGTGAAGTAAACTACCTTTTTTTCTGTATTTTTCTTTTTGCCGATTAAGTAAACAGACTCCATTCTAAAGCCGTTTTCAATCTTAACGTCAATTCCTGTTTCTTCCTTAGTCTCGCGAATGGCAGTTTGATATTCGTTTTCCCCTGCCTCAACGTGTCCCTTGGGAAAGGACCAGAAATCAGTATATTTGTTTTTAATCAAAAGAACAGCATATTTTCCTCTAGTCTTGCGAAAAACAACTGTACCACAGGATTTTTCAAACTTCATAAATCCTCCCCCTTTCTAATAAATAGAAGTAAATAGGATTATTTCATTCACCTATAATAAAATATTTTACCATATATTAGTAAAAAAGTCATTATTTTTGTTGAAAAAAATACAAATTCTCAAAATAAGACATAAAATCAAGCAAAATGCTTTTTAATTTGTTAAATATTACAAAACAGCCTTCAAGAATTGAATTGTTCTTGGATTTTTAGGATTGTCGAATACCTCAGTAGGTGTACCTTCTTCGGCAATCTTACCGTCAGCCATAAGTAAAATTCTTGTGCCAACCTCTTTTGCAAAGCCCATTTCGTGAGTAACGATAACCATAGTCATACCCTCGTTTGCAAGGTCCTTAATAAGGTCCAAAACCTCGCCAACCATTTCGGGGTCAAGGGCAGAGGTAGGCTCGTCGAAAAGCATAACCTTAGGATTCATATTAAGGGCACGAATAATAGCAATTCTTTGCTTTTGACCACCTGAGAGGGTAGAGGGGTAAACGTTTGCCTTTTCCTCAAGACCAATTCTCTTAAGTAGCTTCATTGCATTATCAGTTGCTTCCTTAATAATTTCCTTCTTAGACTTAGATTCAATAAGTGGCTTCTTTTCCTTTCTAAAGGCATTACCAATTTTAATAAAGAAATTCTTAAATTGTGCACGTCTTAGCCTTTTAACACCTAAGTGAATAGGCGCAACCGTAATGTTTTTCAAAACGGTTAGATTGTTAAAAAGATTGAATTGCTGGAAAACCATGCCGATTTTCTCTCTGTGCTTATTGATATCAACCTTTAGGTCGGCTAAATCCTCGCCGTCAAATATGATAGACCCACCGCTAGGGTCCTCCATACAGTTAAGACAACGTAAAAAGGTACTCTTACCACTACCAGAGGGACCAATAACAACAACCTTTTCACCGGGGTAGATATTTGTTGAAATATCATTTAAAACAACTAGGTCCCCAAAGCTTTTTACAAGATTTTTAACCTCGATAAGTGGATTTGAATAATCAATTTCGATAGCTTTTTCCTTTGCTACCTCTTCAAATTTTTCCTCGATTTTTTCTTCAACCTTTTCTTCAACTACTTCTAAATTTTTAGTGGGCTTTACAACAGGTGTAAAATAAACTACGTTACGCTTTTTTTTCATTTTTCTTACCCCCGTTTCTGTCACTCTTAGAAAGTACCTTTTCAAGAATTCTAATAAGCTGAGTGATTAAGAATATCAAAATAATATAGCAAATCGCCATAAATAGGAACGGCACCATAGGCTCGTAGTTGTTTTGACCTATCTTGTTAAGTGCAACGTATAAGTCGGCTGCACCAACAAAGCTGATAACAGAGGTTTCCTTAATCAAGGAAATAAACTCATTACCAAGAGAGGGCAAAATATTTTTAATAGCTTGAGGCACAACGAATTTCATCATAGTAGTAGGGTAGCTAAGACCAAGGGCACGACCTGCCTCCATTTGACCCACGTCAACGGAATTGATACCACCACGCATAACCTCGGATACGTAAGCACCACTATTCAAGCCAAAGATTACAACACAGACGTTTTCAGAGGAAATTCTACCAAGACCAATAAGTGGTAAAATAACAAAGTAGCCTACAAGTAGCTGTACTACAATAGGTGTACCTCTAAAAAATCCAACGTAAAGCGCACAGATTTTATCAAGAATCCTTGGCAAAAGCTTATACTTAGGCATAACACGTACAGATGCAATAATAGTACCGATAACAATACCAATTAAAAGACCTAAAATTGCAATCTTAAGAGTATTACCAAGACCCTTGATAACCTCTTTATAGCCATCATCATAAATAAAGCTTTCTATAAATCTGTTAATTTTGCTTCCAAAATTACCCATAAATTTTCCTTTCAAAAAGCTATAATCATAACAATTCCTCGCCCATTTGGGCGAGGAAGAGAATTAGTTATTCATTGATTTTACAATGATTTGTGCAGGACCCTCGTCAACTACAACGAAGTCGATTTGTCCGTTTACAAGTGCTTGTGCTGCACTTACAGCAGAGTCAAAGCCCTTAGCTGTAACAGGGAAGCCGTCAAAGCCCCAGTCAGCGTCGCCCTCAACGTAAAGACCACCGGTTGTACCATTTTGGTAACCGATAATTATATTGTTGTCCATACCATTAAGAATAGCCTCAACCTGAGCAGCAGTTGTGCACTCAGCAAAGGTTGTGTCGCCTGCCTTAATAATGATTACCTGTGAAGCATTGTAGTAGGTGTCAGAGAATGTAACCTGCTCCTCACGGTCAGGTGAAACTGTAAGACCTGCCATAACGATGTCAGCCTTACCTGTTTCAACAGCTGTCAAAACTGCATCGAAGTTCATGTCCTTAATAACAAGCTCAGCATTCATTTTTTCAGCAATAAGCGCTGCGATTTCAATATCAATACCACAGTACTTGTCGCCAATCTTGTATTCGAATGGTGAGAATGGTGTGTTTGTAGCAACTACAAGCTGATTTTTGCTTGCGTCCTCAGTACCAGCTGGGAATGTTTTAATGTTAGCTGTGTCGCCAGAGAAGTACTTGTTTACAATCTCGTTAAGCTTGCCATTAGCCTTAATCTCAGCTAAAACTTCGTTTACAGTAGCTAAAAGCTCTGCATCGTTTTTGTTTACGCCGTAAGCGTATTGCTCGTCAGTCAATTTGATTTTTACATAGTCTACAACGTCCTGTTGTCCACAAGAAGCGAAGCAGATAACTGAAGAAAGAATCATAATTGCAACGAGTGCAATTGAAAGAATTTTTTTCATTTTTAAATCTCCTAAAATAAAATATTACTGTTATATTCTATCATATAATATTTATTTGTCAATAGATTCTTGAATATTTTTTCAAAAAAATCTATGAATATACGAATAATATTCAAAAATCAATGAATATTCATATTTTTATGCATCAATCTCGTAATCAGAGACCTCGCTTTTCTTAGTGCCCACTAGTAAAACAAGTAAAATCGAAACTAAAAGAATAAGAGTTACACAAAGGCTACCCTCAAGACCGAAGGACCCACCGCTAATAAAGGACAAATCCTCGTTATATGTGGTAACAAAAACAGACTTGTCAATTATAATTCCACTAACTCTTGCACCAAAAATATTGCCCTGTACAAAATTCCACATTGAGTGAATAGCACACGCACCCCAAATATCACCACGCTTGAAAACGTAAATTCCAAGGAAAATGCCCATCAAAACAATATTTATAAAGGCAATAAAGGTAAAGCCTGCATTTGCAATATGAAGTAAGCCAAAGAAGATAGAGGAAAGACCAATTGCAACAGGAATTGTAGTATCTCTTGCAAGAGATATCATATAGTAGCCTCTTACCAAAAATTCCTCAGAGGCACCCTGTATAACAAAGCCTAAGAAAAATAGAATTATAAAGGGACTAATATAGGAATTTACAGAAATTGTAACAGCTCCACAGAGGTAAGCAAACAAATAAGAAAGGGCAAACATACCTGTACCTATGCCCATACCGATTAGGTATTCCTTTGCAATATCCTTTTTGCGTACACCCATTGAGGTAATAGGTCTTTTCTCAAATTTTACACAGTAAACGATTGACGTAACTATAATTAGTGCAGTTGAGAAAAGAGTAATAAGTGTAACCCAAAAGGGCAGAGATGTCATTATTGATGTAATTAAGCTAGTTGCAAGCTCAGTATATTCCTCTAAGGAAATAGACCCTGACTCAAGCTGACCTATAAGAGTATGGTATTCCTCGCTACTAAAAATAGCGCTAAAGGAATAAATTGTAAGTGGCACGCTTTGTATCACTGACGAAAGCATATTGCCAATAAAAAATACTAAAACAAAGATTAAAGAAACCTTTAAAATGCCTTGCCTTTTGTGACCTAAAACAGCCTCGTCAAGCATTTTTGTCTTTTTTATTTTAAATCTGTTCATTTTCTACCACCTAAAATCTTGTGTGCCTTCAAAATGGCAATCTGTGTTTTTGCATCCTTGATTTCATCATTCATAACCATATTTACAAGAGTGTCAAGAGGTATTCTTTCAACCTCTAAAAACTCGTCCTTATCAGGATGGGCGTTTATAAATGTTAAATCAGTTGCTAAATACATTTGAATTTTCTCGTCAAATATAGCAACAGTAGTGTAAAGCTCACCAATATGCTCAATCTTGCCGGCAACGGCACCACTTTCTTCCTCTAGCTCTCGCTTAACTGCCTCGTAGGGGTCCTCATTTGGCTCAAGCTTGCCAGCAGGAATTTCCAAAAGCACACTTTCGAAGGGGTATCTAAATTGTCTTACCATAATAACCTCGCCCTCGTCTGTCACAGGCACAACACATACAGCACCGGGGTGACGGACGATTTCTCTTATTGCAAGGTCACCATTTGGCAATTCTACCTCATCAACAAAAAGCTTAACGATTTTTCCATCAAAGATTTGCTTTGAGGAAACCTTTTTTTCAAAAAGCTCCATAATTTCACCTATTTCTTTCTTGTAAATACTTGTTCAATTTTCTTTGAATTGCTATCATAACCAAAGATGGTTAGAGTATCACCCTCGATAGAGTAGTCAAAGCATAAAACGTCACCACTTGTAATGTCGGGAGTGTCCTCAAATATAATTACGTATAGCATATACATTTTATTACCACTCAAGGAATAACGGAAGTTGTCCTTTAGTGTTGGGTTAGTTACGTTTCTTGCCTCGCCAATAAAGGTGTCAAAAAACTCAAATTCCTCGTTTTCATTTGCATTTGATACCCAAGTGCCAAAAATCTTACTTGCATTTTTGTTGTATTCAATATCATTCTTAACAAGAGGTCTTTCCACAAAGCCCATGTCTCCTAGAGTATAAAGCACAAGGGACCCACCCTCGTCAATAGAGAAGTTGCTAGTTTCCTTGTTATCACCATAGGTAATAGTTATGGTATTTGTGCCACTTGTTTCATAGGTACCACTTAATTCCTGGTCAAAAATGCCATAGGTGTAGGATTTTAGATTGATTTTTCCATCACTGGTAAATTCAAAGATTTGATAAAACTTGTCTTCCCAGTAATATTCTCTCCATGAGCCAACTAGGGAATTGCCATCATAAACATATTTTTCGTCATACTTAGGTGGCTTTTCTCTTGTAACGGAATAAACAATAAAGAAGACTAGTGCGCCTATACAGAGAAGACCTAAAATTATAGCAAACGCCTTTTTCAAGGGGCTATTTTTCTTTTTAGGCTTCTTTTCCGTGTCATTGTCCTGTGACTTCTTTACAGATTTTCCGTTTTTTGTAAATTTTGGCACTATTAAAGTGCTTTTTTTCTTATCATTACTCATTTTTACCTCATATAAGGTCCTTTAGGTGAGAGGGCGAAATATTGTACCCTTCCATTAAGACCTCATTACCATCATAGGAATAAATTATCATACAGCAGTTGCCAAGTAACTCGTTGTAGTTAGTTACCGAGGGGTCCTTTTTTGCTTGAAGTGCAAAAATCTTAGTAGCAGAGCCGTGACTAACAGCCACAGTTGTTTCACCAATTTTTACGTTATCACGAATAAAGCTATTAATTCTTTCAATAACCGAGGCAATAGATTCAAGACCCTCGATGGTTACGTCCTCGGTAATAGCCTTGCTATTAGGACTATACTGTGTGCCGGATAGTGCACCAAAATCCCTCTCAATCAAGCGAAAATCGGTGGTATAGGTTGAATTAGTCGCCCTAGCTATAATTTCACCGGTTTTACTAGCACGGGACAGAGGACTTGTTATAATCCTGTCAATTTTTAAGCCTCGCTTGCAGGCAGAGGCAAAGCCAAGAGCGGCAAAAAGCGCTTCCCTTAATCCCTCTTCATTTAGTGGAATATCGTCACGTCCTTGCATTTTTCTTTGTATATTCCAGTCGGTCTTACCATGCCTTAAGAAAAGCAGATAGCCCTTTTTTTTGTCAAATAAATTCAAATTAAACCTCATCCTCATAGGGCACTAGCATGCCCTTAATTTCCTCGTCTGTGATTTCCTTTCGAAAATGCTTGTAAAAGGTATCTCTGTTGTCAAGCAAATACTTAGGTATTGATGGAAAACGGTCATATAATAGCATCATTTTTCCAATCATCGAGCAAGCAGGGTATACCTCTTCATATATTAAAATAGTTACATTTTGTCCGTTAATATCAAAGAAAACAAAAAGCTCATCCTCAAAATCCTTGCTAAAGGGTATTCCAAAATCAAAGGGAAGCTTGCTTTCCTCCTTTGTGACAATAATCATATTGTCCTTATCAAATACACGTCTTGACATATTATTTTCTTCCTATTTTCTTCCTATTTTCTTCCTGTTGACCCAAAGCCACCCTCACCACGTGCAGTGTCGGTAAGGTCTTCAACAAGACAAAAATCAGCCTTTAAATAAGGTGCAATAACTAGCTGTGCAATTCTTTCACAGGGCACAATTGTTTGGTCAACTAATGAATGATTGTGAAGGGCAACCATAACCTCGCCACGATAGTCACAGTCTACAACTCCAACCTTGTTAGCAGGAGCTAAGCCACGCTTTGAGGCAAGACCACTTCTTGCATAAATAAATCCACCATAGCCAAAGGGAATTTCAATTGCAAGTCCTGTCTTTACAAGCACAGTTTCACCAGCCCTTATGCAAAGGTCCTCGTCGATACAAGCATATAGGTCGGCACCGGCAGAGAAGTCGGAGCCGTAGGTAGGAATAATTGCTTTTTCATTTAGCTTTTTAATATTAACCTTCATTTTTAAACCTCTTTATTTTTAATGTAGATAAATAATCCTTAATTTCCTTTGATATTTGATAGCTTTCCCTAGCCTTTTGAATAGATTTATTGTGCACCCAAGGGTCAAGGGCCTTGCTTTTTATCAAGGGCAGAGTCCTTTCATATTCCTTAATAAGCATAAAGGATATAAGCCAAGCGCTCGCCATATTTATGTAGTATTCTTGACTTTTAATAGTGGGCATTAGCAATACTAGGTCGTTTATGTATTCTTCATTTATAAAATAGATAAGACAAACTATACCAAAGCGCCTTTTGTAGGTGTGAGTGTCGTTTATTAAATCCTTTAAAAAGCTATACCATTCGTTGCCATTTAACTGGTGGGAAATACTGCTGGCAAGTGTGTCGCACACAGCCCAGTTGTCAACAAAGGGCAAAAAATCAAGTAGCCTCCTCTTAAGTGACTCATTGTCAAGCTTAAGATGGCCAAGCATATATGCATGTACCATATTTTCATCGTGATAGGTGTGAGGCAAACAGGACAAAAACTCAAGCCCAGTCTCATTTTTAGAATATTCCCTAGCAAGCCTTTTCAAATCCTTTGACCTAACCCCAATAAACGAGTCCTTGTCAAGAGTAGGAATAAGCTTTTTTGAAAAGTCCTTGTAGGACGAGTCACCTAACTCAAAAAGCCTAGTAGTAATAGGATTCATAAACAATACCCCCATAATAATTTATTATAACAAATAAATTTAATTATTTCAATATGAAGGAAAAATAAAACAAAAAAGGCACGAAAAATTTCGTGCCTTTTCCATATTTAGTAATTATTCAGCGATAATGCCACTTCTGTATGTAAGATTAAATCTCTTAGCTAGTTGCTTTAGCTGGTCGTCAGAAATCTTATTCTTAATACCGATAGGTGCAGTCATCATGTAAACCTGTGCAGCCTTTTCAACAGTTTCAACAAGACCGAAGGTTTCATCAAGGTCGTGACCTGCGCAGTAAATACCGTGCATAGACCAAATAACTGTACGGCAGTTAGCAATCTTTTCAGCTGTTGCCTCACCAATTTCGTTAGTGCCACAAAGCATCCAAGGAAGCACCTCAACACCATCAGGGAATACAACGATACACTCAGTATTCATTTGCCAAAGTGTATGTGTAAATAGGTTAGTGTCAAGCTCGTGTACATAAGTCATAGCAAGAAGATTTGTTGGGTGTGTGTGCATAACAACACGGTTAGTTGGGTCAACGCCAAGTCTTGCAATATGGCTCATTAGGTGGGCAGGGAGCTCACTTGTAAATCTACCACCGTCTGCGTAGCCCCAAAGAAGCTCAGCATTTTGTCCGTCGGCAGAGATTCTAAATACACCAACGTTGTTTTCTGGGTCCTCAACGAAATTCTTAAAGTACTTACCAGTACCACTTACAAGGAAGTATTTTCCTGCAAGCTTTGTTGCGTCAAAGCCAAGTGGGATAAGTCTTATAACCTTAGTTACGTCAAGCACTGCCTTTACCTCCTCCTCGGTAAGAAGGTAGGAGATGTTACCGCCGTTACGCTCGTCCCAGCCGAGACGATACATATTAGCAGCAGTAGCGCAGTATTCCTTTAAAAATTTTGCTTCAAGTATATTAGCCATTTCCTAAACCGCCCTTAAATTAATATGCCTTCTTGTAAAGCTCAAGGATATCAGCCTCAGTAATTTCTCTTGGGTTACCACCTGTGCAAACGTCGTTGAATGCGTCGTTAGCAAGTTGCTCAAGAGCTTCCTCAGGAATACCGATTTCTCTTAGAGTTTGTGGAATCTTTAGGTCAAGTGAAAGCTTCTTAACAGCCTCAACTGCAGCCTTAGCCCCCTCAGCTGTTGACATACCGGATACGTCAACACCCATAGCCTCAGCGATTCTGCAGTACTTAACCTCACATGCTGGCATATTGAATTCCATTACGATTGGAAGTAGAAGTGCGTTAGCAACACCGTGAGCAATATCAAATCTTGCGCCAAGTGGGTGAGCCATTGAGTGAACGCAACCAAGACCAACGTTAGAGAATGCCATACCTGCAACGTACTGACCAAGAGCCATTTGCTCTCTAGCCTTCATGTTAGCACCGTCAAATGTAGCAGTTCTTAGGTTGTCGGAAATAATCTTAATTGCATTGATTTCAAGAATATTTGAAAGATGCCAAGCACCCTTAGTAATGTAGCCCTCGATTGCGTGTGTAAGAGCGTCCATACCGGTAGCAGCAGTCAAGCCAGCAGGCATTGTAGCCATAAGCTCAGCGTCAACAATAGCAAGAACAGGAATGTCGTTAGGGTCAACGCAAACCATCTTTCTACCAGATTCCTCGTCTGTGATTACGTAGTTAATTGTAACCTCAGCAGCAGTACCAGCTGTTGTAGGAAGAGCGATGATATCAACACACTTTTTCTTTGTGTCAGCAACACCCTCAAGGGATACAACGTCAGAAAACTCAGGGTTGTTGATAATGATAGCGATAGCCTTTGCAGTATCAATTGCAGAGCCACCACCTACGGCGATAACAAAGTCAGCCTCGGAAGCCTTAAATGCTTCAACACCAGCCTTAACGTTGTTAACAGTTGGGTTAGCCTTGAAATCAGAGAAGATTACGTAAGGGAACTCGCCAAGTGCGCTTGTTACAAGGTCAACGATACCAAATTTGATAAGGTCCTTGTCAGCAACAACGAATGCCTTGTTGTAGCCTCTCTTTGCAACCTCAGAGGCAAGAACCTCTCTTGAGCCTGCGCCAAAGTAAGATGTTTCGTTTAGAATAAATCTGTTTGCCATTGGAAAAACTCCTTTTAAATATATTTTTGTTGATTATATTATATCATAAGAAATATATCAATTTCAATATATAGTTGTCTTATTTACAAATTTTTGTAGAAAATAGTTAAAAATCCTTCAACATTAAGTGAAATAATGTTCAAAAATAACGCAAAAATGGGCATTTTTGGAAAAGGGTTGACAAATTTAAGGTTGTGATGTATAATTAAAATGTTGATAAGTCAACAGAAATGCTAAAAATTACAAGGAGGGATAGATGAATACTGAGAGATTTACACCGTTTGTTCTTTACATAGAAAGAATATCAAAGAACATAAAAAGAATAGCGGACGAAAAGATGGAGCCCTATGGACTTCGCAGTGCACACGTTATGTGCATTTTACAGTTAGGCAAAAGCGAAGGTGGACTTTCCTCAAGCGCCCTTGCTGAGGTGTGCGGTGTAGATAAAGCATTTGTTTCACGCATAACAAACGAGCTATTAGAGAAAAAATATATTACAAAGCAAGATGGTCACCAAGGTAAGTATAAGGTAAAATTTGTGCTAACCGAAAGTGGCAACCAGATACACAAGATAATGAATAGCATAGTTATGGAGTGTCTTACACAGGTTGATTCACGCATATCTATGAAGAAGCTAGAAATCTTTTACGAGGTTTTAAATGACGTTGACAACGGCATTGCTAGCTTAGTTAAAAAGGAGAAATAATGAATAATCAAATTTTAGATATAAATAAGCTTGAAAATCTGTATCAGCTTTTCGAAAGAGGAGCACAGATTGCAGGCGAGGGTCACCCACTATATAGATTTAACAGGACAAACAACAAAGAGGAGTCAATGGTAACAGTTACCTATGACGAGTACCTACCATTCCTTCAAAAAATGATTTTGGCTTACCAAAAGCTAATTAAAAAGGGTGACAAGGTTGTTTTGATAGGTGAAACCTCTGTACAATGGATTACAACCTATATGGCAACCGTATGCGCAGGTGGTATAATTGTACCACTAGACCCAGGTATTCTTGATGACGAGGTTATAAACTTTACAAACCTTGCAGAGGCTAAGATGGTTGTTTCTTCTAAGACATGGGAAAAGAAGCATATTTTGGTAGACAGAGAAAATGAGTTTAAGACCGTTGAGCATTTTGTTGAATTAGACAAGAGTACCTTTACAACAACATCAAACGAAACCTTTGTAGAGGGCAAGAATATGACCTTTAATAACATTCTTGCACTTGGCGAAAGCGAATATGCAAAAATCGGTGGAGAATTTGTACTTCCTGAGCAAAATACAGAGGAAATGTCCGTATTATTGTTTACATCAGGTACAACAGGTACAAGTAAGGGCGTTATGCTTTGTCAAAGAAATATTTGTGCAGTTATGATTGGTATTGACCCAGTTTTAAACGTGCTTGACAAGTATGATTCTGTGCTTTCAGTATTGCCAATTCACCATACCTATGAAATGAGTGCTGGTATTCTTGCACCAATGATTTATGGTATGACAATTAATATTTCAGACGGAATAAAATACGTACAGCCTAATGCAAAGCAATTCAAGCCAAGCGTGCTTACTTTGGTTCCATTGTTTGTTTCAACTCTTCACAAAAAAATTTGGAAGAATATTGAAAAGCAGGGCAAGGATAAGCTAGTTAAAACTATGAGTAAGGTGTTCAAGCATGCACCAACCTCTGTGCGTCGTAAAATCTTCAAATCAGTACTAGAGGCACTTGGTGGCAACGTTAAATACTTTATTGTTGGTGGTGCCCCATTAAATCCAGATATTGCTGACGACTTCAAAACCTTTGGTATTCACATTTCACAGGGCTATGGTATTACAGAGTGCGCACCACTTATTTCCGTTGTTAGCTTAAAGGTTTATAAGCCTGCCTCCTGCGGTAAGCTAATGCCAGGACTTGAAATTAAGTTCGACAAGGAAAGAGAGGACGAAACCTACGGTGAGGTAGTAGTAAGAGGCAAAAACGTAATGCTAGGCTACTACAAGATGCCTGAAATCACCAAGGACGTGCTAAGCGAGGACGGCTGGTTTAGGACAGGTGACTATGGTTACATGGACGAAAATGGCTATCTATACCTTACAGGAAGAAAGAAGAATATTATTATTGCTTCAAATGGTAAAAATGTATTCCCAGAGGAAATTGAAGAATATATTGAAACAATCAAGTATGTTGAAGAGGTTGTAGTTGTTGGTAGAGAGCATAAGGAAACTGGTGCTGTTGATATCGTTGCTATCGTTGTTCCAAATAAAGAGGAGTGCGATGCAGACCAGTTAACTGACGACGAAATTATCTACGACGCAATCTATCACAGAATTATGGATATCAATAAGAATCTTGAAATCTTTAAGCACGTAAGCCACGTTGAAATCAGAAAAGAGCCATTTGAAAAGACTCCTTCTAAAAAAATCAAGAGATATTTGGTAAAATAATTTAAATCAAAAACGGCAGATGAATCTGTCGTTTTTGTGCTTAATATGAAAATTGCACAAAAAATAGCTCTGTAAAAGCAAAAATTTTTCATAAAAATTTGTCTTTTTTTGATAAAAAACTATTGAAAAATAAGGACAAAGCAATTATAATTAATCTGTAAGACGTGTATAAGGTTTTCGCCCATGCACTCTTAACATCTCATGCTAAAAGGAGTTATAAAGAATGAAAAAGCTTTATACAGGTAAAACAAAGGACGTTTACCAAATGGACAACGGCAATGTAATGCTAAAATTTAAGGACGACTGCACTGGTAAGGACGGCGTATTCGATCCAGGCGAAAACTCAGTAGGTCTTACAATTGATGGTATCGGTAGAGCAAATCTTGAAACCTCAGTATATTACTTTGAGCTTTGCAAGAAGGCAGGTATCAAGACTCACTATGTGTCAGCCGACATTGAAAATGCTACAATGGAGGTTTTGCCAGCTGAATGCTTCGGTAAGGAGCTTGGCGGTGGCGGACTTGAGGTTATCTGTCGTCTAGTTGCAACAGGTAGCTTTATCCGCAGATATGGCGAGTACATTAAGGACGGCACACCACTTGAGGGCGGCTATGTTGAGTGTACATTCAAGAATGACGCAAAGGGCGACCCACTAGTAACAGGAGAGGGCTTAGTTGCGCTCAAGGTTATGACTAAGGAAATGTTTGAAAGCCTTAAGGAGCAAACACTTAAGATTAC
The DNA here is from genome assembly GCA_017399145.1 of Clostridia bacterium. Taxonomy (GTDB): domain Bacteria; phylum Bacillota; class Clostridia; order Oscillospirales; family CAG-272; genus RGIG2000. Next base: position 23,292 of record JAFQEG010000033.1, read on the forward strand.
AAAGATTGTTGCAGACGACCTAAAGACAATCGGTCTTGACCTTTGGGATATTAAGTTTGAGTTTGGCTACAACAATGGTCAGGTTGTACTTATCGATGAAATCGCATCTGGTAATATGAGAGTTTACAAGGGTAACGAAATTGTAAACCCTGTTGAGCTTACAAAGCTTATCCTTAATAGATAATTCAAAAGGGGCACGACAAAATCGTGCCCTTTCTTAATAAGAAAAAGTCGAAAACAAGCACTCACGTGTCTGTTTTCGACTCTTTTTTACATTTGTGTAGCCACTAGGCTATAAACCGTGCCCTCTTCAACAATAGTAGAATCTGCGCCTGTCATTGCATACTCGCCATTGATTAAAAGTGACCAGTAAACACCAGAGGTATTCCAGTCATAATAAACACCATCAACTGTTGTAATAGTAAGACCATAGGTGTCCTTGTAGCCATCAATTAAGCCCTTTTCTAAAAGCGCATCACCAAGGGTTGACTTTACTGTTTCATACTCAAAGGTTTTTTCAGTGCCGTCAAGATGTACAACAACCACAGTAAAGGCAACAGGGGTATCATAATCAGCAGGCTTAAAGCAACCACTAAGAGAGAAGCAAAGGCTAAGCAATATCAAAAGCGATAGGCTTAATAGAAGTCCTTTTTTCATTTTCTTTCTCCTTTCATTCTATTTGAAATATAAAATAAAAGCCCACCAAATTTGGTGGGATAAAGAGCAAAAGCCTATAAAACAAACACGTGTAGTCACTTTTTTGTTAATATAGTTTTGGCTTTACGATTTCCCACTTGCCCAAAATCGTTTTATTAATGAGTAAGCCTCAATATGTAGGTGTGGCATTCCGACTTACAAGCTAAGCTTAATTACGGCAATGGCAGTTGCGACGGATTTTCACCGCACTTTCCCACAAGTACACTTATATTTCTACATTATTATACTCCTAAAAATAATCAAAGTCAATATTGATTTTAGAAAAGCCTTGTGCTACAATTATTTTATCAAGCAAAGGAGACTTAAAATGGCAAAATATATTACCCTGCCTAAGGAATTAGAGGCAATAGATGGACATCTTCATATTCATAAGCTATATGAAGAGGAAAGACAAATGAATTTTATCGGTGGATACGAATGGTATAAGGAAAGAAATAACTTTCGCGGAATTAGCATTGCGTCATTGCCAAGAAAGGCAAGTAATAATATGGCAGTTGCACTTTATAAGGTGGCAAATCCAAACACCTATGCCCACGGCTGTATAGTTTACCCACATTCCCCGGTTGACGTATCTAAAATAGGCGATATGGACCCACTAACACAGTATAAGGAAATGATGGAAATCGGCTTCGATGGAATAAAAATGCTAGAGGGCAAGCCTGAGGTTTACAAGAAAAACTGGATACCGCTTGATAGCGATTTTTATGAGCCGTTCTTTAGCCAAATAGAAAAGGATGGCACCCACATTTTAGCCCATATAAATGACCCTGAAAGCTTTTGGGACGGGGATAAGGTATCAGACGAGCATAAGGCGAAGGGCTGGTATTATGGAGACGGCACATATCTTCCAAGCGAGGATATGTACAAGCAAATAGATAACCTACTTGCAAAGCACCCACTACTAAATATCACCCTTGCACACTTTTATTTTTGCTCAGGAAAGCCACAAAAGCTAATTGATATTTTCGAAAAGTACAAAAACGTAAACGTTGACGTTACCCCTGGTGGTGAAATGTTCGTGGACTTTGCAAATAATCCCGAATACTATAAGGAGTTTTTTAACAAGTATTACGACAGAATAGAGTTTGGCACCGACGGTGACTTCCCTCGCTGTGTAGAGGCAATGGATTGGCTTGTAGACAGAATTTATCGCTACTTTGCAACAGACGAAACCTTTATGGCATTTGAGGATACTCTAACAACGGGAATTAAGCTACCCTATGAAAAGGTAAAAAGAATCTTTTCATACAATTTTGTTGAGCGAGTAGGAAAGACCCCAAGACCGATAAACAAGGAAGCCCTTGCAAAATACATAGACAAGTATAAGCACCTAATCACCGACAAAGAGGACTATGACCTTATTACTAGCCTTGCAAAAAAGCTATTATAAAAAGAAAAGCAACAGAGTCTAATCTGTTGCTTTTGCTTTATAAGAATTTCTTTAATTCCTGCATAAATGTCTCAATGTCACTAAACTCACGATATACGGAAACAAAGCGTACATAAGCCACAGGGTCGGCTTTTCTTAGCTCCTCCATAGCGATTTCGCCAATTTCAGTAGAGGTGATTTCTTGTCTTAGAGAATTGAGAATAATAGACTCAACGGTGTTAACGATTTGAGCAGAGTTAACAGGTCTTTTTTGACAGGCCTTAATAATACCTGCTGCAAGCTTACTCTTGTCAAAATATTCACGAGAGCCGTCCTTTTTGATAACCATAGGTTGAATAGTTTCAACCATTTCAAAGGTAGTGAAGCGAGATTGACATTTTAGACACTCCCTACGTCTTTTTATGCTTGAGTTTTCCTCAATAGGACGAGAGTCAACAACCTTGCTTTCTTCATAGCCACAGTGTGGACATTTCATAATATCACCTCGTTTAGTTTATTTTAAACCAGTTGTAATTATTCGGATACTGCCTCAAGAGTTCTTTTTGCCTTGACAATTTTTACAACCCTTACAATTGCGTAAACAGTAAAGTAAGGTACTACTAGGTAAACAAGTGTAGCACAAATTGTGTAGAAGCTAAATGGTGCCTCTATCTTACCAACTAGGTCGTATAGCCAGTCAAGAGGGAAGGATTCTGGCAATGGAAGATGGCGAAGTAGCATAATGTTTGCTGTAAGAGCATTAGGAACAAAGTGTGAAACAACGTTTAGTGTAATAGAAACTAGGCAAGTGCCACCAACGAAAAAGCCATAGTATTTGTAATTTTTAAGGTCAAGGACATTAAATTCCTTGTTCATTATGTAAAGACATGCCAAATATATCATGCATGAATGGAAAAGCATTGAGTGAATGCTTAGAAAGTGGTAAATAGGATGGGCCATTAAAGAGGTGAGTGGCATTATAAGGAATGCACTACCACCAACGAAGCAACCACCGCAAATAAATGAAGCACCTAAGTTATAAATAAAGCCCTTTCCAAGTGCGCACATCCACAAAACGTAGATAAATAAAGAACAAAACGCAAGAGGGAACCAGTGGTCAAGCTGTGCGGTGTCATTGTTTATGAATTTGTATGTGATTTTTATTATTTCCATAATGGTAAATACAATTGCCATTACGAGAGTAATAATACGAATTGTTTTCTTAGAAATGCCTCTTGAAACGTAAAGTGCTACGCAGATAAGTACAATGCAAGCAATGAGGCTAACTATGTGAGGTACTGTAAAGAGTCCGCAGGGCTCCTTAGTGCCTGGTGCTGAAAAGAAAATATCTAGCATTTTAGCAATACACCTTTCAAAGATAATATTATACTTTGTACATTTTAACACACGCGAGGCAATATTGCAAGACAAATTTTTCATTTGTGCAAAATATTAGAAAAACGTCAAAAAAAAGACATAAATTGCGAAAATTTTGGTTAAAATCATCAAAAGAATAGGCAAAAGCCACTCTTGACAAATATACTAAAAAATAGTATACTAAAATAAATATACTATTCGATGCGTGAGGAGACGAAATGAGAACAGTAACTGATTTTTTTGGAACTATGGTGTTTAACGACCAGGTAATGAAGGAGCGCTTACCTAAGGAAGTGTATGATTCCTTACAAAATACAATCCAAAATGGAAAACACCTAGACCTTTCCCTTGCTAACGTAGTAGCTAGTGCTATGAAGGATTGGGCAATTGAAAAGGGAGCCACCCACTATACTCACTGGTTCCAGCCTATGACTGGCATTACAGCTGAAAAGCACGATAGCTTTATTTCGCCAAAAAGTAACTCTACCGTCATAATGGAATTTTCAGGTAAAGAGCTTGTAAAGGGCGAAAGCGACGCGTCCTCATTCCCCTCGGGTGGACTTCGTGCTACCTTTGAGGCAAGAGGCTATACTGCATGGGACCCAACCTCCTACGCATTTATCAAGGATGGGGCACTTTGTATTCCAACAGCCTTTTGCTCATATGGCGGTGAGGCACTTGATAAAAAAACACCACTACTTCGCTCAATGGAGTCACTAAATAAATCTGCCCTTAAGATTTTGCATCTTTTCGGTCACGACGAGGTTACCTCTGTTAAGCCAACCGTAGGACCTGAGCAGGAATACTTCCTAGTTGATAAGGATACATATAATAAGCGTCCTGACCTTGTTTACACAGGCAGAACTCTATTTGGCTCAATGCCACCTAAGGGACAGGAGCTTGACGATCACTATTTCGGTACAATTAAGCCACAAATCAAGTCCTTTATGAAGGACCTTGACTATGAATTGTGGGCACTAGGCGTATTCGCCAAAACAGAGCATAACGAGGCAGCACCCTCACAGCACGAGCTTGCTCCCGTATTCACTACAACAAACCTTGCAACCGACCACAATCAGCTCACAATGGAGCTTATGCAGAAGGTTGCAAAGAAGCACGGACTTGTTTGCCTACTTCACGAAAAGCCCTTTGATGGTGTTAATGGTAGTGGTAAGCACAATAACTGGTCCCTATCTACAAACACAGGTATGAACCTTTTTGAGCCTGGTGAAACTCCAAGTGAAAACGCACAATTCCTACTATTCTTGTCTGCCGTAATTAGAGCAGTTGACGAGTATCAGGACGTTTTGCGTATTTCCGTTGCAAGTGCAGGAAACGACCACCGTCTTGGCGCAAACGAGGCACCACCTGCTATAATTTCAATCTTCTTAGGCGAGGAGCTTTCTGAAATTCTTTCTGCTATTGAAAAGGACGAAAAGATAGGCTCAAAGCAAAAGGAGCAAATGCGTGTAGGCGTTCACATTTTGCCAAAATTCCCTAAGGATACCTCTGACAGAAATAGAACCTCACCCTTTGCCTTTACAGGTAACAAGTTTGAGTTTAGAATGCTAGGTTCCTCTGCATCAATTGCAGATACTAACACAGCGTTAAATACAGCCGTTACACAGGTATTAAACGAGTTTTACGATATTCTTTCCGACGCAAAGGACTTTAATCTAGCACTCCACAACCTAATAAGAGATACAATTAAAAACCATAAGCGTATTTTCTTTAACGGAAACGGATATGATGATGCTTGGGTTAAGGAAGCAGAGTCACGTGGACTTTCTAACCTAAAGTCAACACCAGAGGCGCTAAAGCATTTGCTTGACGAAAAGAATATTAAGCTTTACACAGAAAACAAGGTGTTTAGCGAAAAGGAATTAAGGTCAAGATACGAAATCCTTCTTGAAAACTATTCCAAGATAATAAACATAGAAGCTCTTACAATGATTGATATGGCAAAGAAGCTTATTATTCCTGCAATCTCAAAATATACAAGGGAGCTTGCAGAAACCTGTAAGCTAAAGAGAGAAATGCGTATTTCCTCAAGCTACGAGCAAGAGGTGTCCTTTAAACTTTCACTATTGCTTTCCGAGGCATATAGCACAACCCTAGACCTTGAAAAGAAGAGAAACGAGGTTAACCAAATTAAGGGCGCATACGAAAAGGCATCTGCTTGTGAGTCCATTGTTTTAGCTACAATGAATAAGCTAAGAAAAACCTGTGACGAGGCAGAAAAGCTAACTGCACGTGAATATTGGCCAATGCCAGACTACGGTGAGCTACTTTTCGGTATTAGATAAACCAAAAAGCGATTTTCTTACGTGGAAAATCGCTTTTTTATTTGTATGCTATTGACAAAAATACTTTAGTGTGCTAAAATATCTGCATATAGAAACCGTTGAGACGGAGATAAAGGTAGTCATGCTTCCACAGAGAGTCCACGTTTGCTGAGAGTTGGGCGAAAAACAAGCTATCAAATGGACCGTTGAGGGCGTGGTCAAAGGCTTTGTTGCCGAGTATTCCACGACGTGTTGATATACGTTAGTTATCGGGAATATGCTAGTATTCTAAAAGTGCACGCATAAGCGTGAATACAAGGTGGCACCGCGGATAATGTTATTCGTCCTTGGAAAAGAAAGCTAATTAGAGGTTTTCTGTCCAAGGCATTTTTATTTTCGCACTCAATTAACTGCGTTGTGCGCGAAACTACAAAAATATGCGTTGTGCGTCGTTGCACCGCATTAGCACAAAAGGAGTCAAATATGAATCTATACAAGCGATGGCGAGGCTTAGCCATTTAATCAAAAATCGAAAATCAACATAAAAATAGAATTAAGGAGATATATAAAAATGGAATTTAACGGAATTAACTTTGATACTTATTTTAAAAACTATCCAAATGCTGAGGGTTACTACGGAAAATACGGTGGTGCCTACATTTCAGAGGAATTAAAGCAGGCTATGGAGGAGATAAACGAGGCTTATTTTACAATTTGTAAATCAAGTAAGTTTATTAGCGAGCTTCGTAAAATTCGCAAGGAATTTCAAGGCAGACCTACCCCAATTTCCTATCTTGAAAGGCTTTCAACAAAAATAGGCAACGTACAGCTTTACGTAAAAAGAGAGGATTTAAACCACACAGGTGCCCACAAGCTTAATCACTGTATGGGTGAAGCGCTTTTAGCTAAGTATATGGGCAAGAAAAAGGTTATTGCCGAAACAGGCGCAGGTCAACACGGAGTTGCACTTGCAACTGCTGCTGCATACTTCGGTCTTGAGTGTGACATTTATATGGGTGCCGTTGATATTAAAAAGCAAGCGCCAAACGTTGCTAGAATGAAAATTCTCGGTGCAAACGTAATCGAGGTAACAGAGGGGCTTGCAACTCTTAAGGAAGCGGTTGATGCAGCCTTTGCAGCCTATTCAAGGGAATACAAGGACGCAATTTATTGTATCGGCTCAGTTGTAGGACCACATCCATTCCCAATGATGGTAAGAGATTTCCAAAGCGTTGTAGGAATCGAGGCAAGAGAGCAATTCTTAGAAATGACAGGCGAGCTACCAGATGCAGTAGTTGCCTGCGTTGGTGGTGGGTCAAATGCTATGGGTATGTTTTCAGGCTTCTTAAACTACCCAGTTGATATTTATGGTGTTGAGCCACTTGGCAGAGGCACAGCGTTGGGCGACCACGCAGCAAGCCTACAATATGGCGAGGAGGGCGTAATGCACGGCTTCAATAGCATTATGCTAAAGGATGAAAACGGCGACCCTGCCCCTGTTTATTCAGTTGCAAGTGGACTTGACTATCCATCCTCAGGTCCTGAGCATGCATTCTTGCACGACCTTGGCAGAGTTAAGTATGATGTAATAGACGACGAGGAAACGATTGATGCATTCTTCGAGCTTTCGAGAATGGAAGGAATTATCCCTGCTATCGAAAGTGCTCACGCAGTTGCCTATGGAATTAAGCTAGCAAAGAAAATGAAGACAGGCTCAGTCCTTATTTGTCTATCAGGCAGAGGCGACAAGGATATGGACTACATTATCGAAAAATACGGCATTAGATAAACAAAAAATCCCAACAGTCGTTGGGATTTTTCTTTCTGCATGTTATATATTGAAAAATAGCAAAATATATGGTATAATATAAACAGAAAACAGGAAAGGAGCATTATTATGGAAGAAAAAATGAATAATGAGATTATTTTGGATAATCAAAGCACACCTCAAAAATCCTCTAAGCCAACAAAGATTCTTTTGACAATTGGTGCAATAATTATTGGATTAGCAGTATTGATATACTTAGTTTTTCAGCTAGGAATATTTATAGAAACTATAAACGTACAGCCAGACCCTGAGGCAACGATTGACCCTGAGGGAATAAGTAATGCTGCCTATGTTATATTCACTATGATTAGCACAATAATAGCAGTTATATTCCACGTGGTTGGCACAGTCCTGACTGCTATTGGCTTAGTTTTGAATAGTCAAAGACAAAAGGTAAAAGCACTTTATCTATGGGGTGCACTACAAATAATTATACCATTAGTGATTTATATAGTTGGCTTTGTGTCAATATTTGCAATTCAGTACATTTAAGGGGTACATTATGCAAAAGATTATAAAAAACTGTATTAGATGCAAAATTTGTGGACAGGTAATTGTATCAAAGCACGTGCACGATTTTGTTACCTGTAAGTGTGGTGCTTGCTCAGTTGACGGTGGCAATGTAATGCTTCGTCGCTTATTCAAGGAGGAGGGCTGCTACGAGGAGCTTTCCAAGGTTAAAGAGGTTGACGAGGGTCAAGAAAACAAATAAGAGGCAGAAATTGCGAGATTTCCTTTTTGAAGTCTCGCAATTTTATTCGTCAAAGGCTTTAATATCACTTCCTATAATGGAAATTTCTCCGTCTTTTTTCAATAACTGTTGCACAATTGGAAATATTGTGCTAAAATGGAAAAAAGGGGAGTGATAAAATGGAAAACGAGAATAAACAACCAACTACACCTGAGGTGAAGGTGACTAAAAGAGAAAAGCCTAAAAAAGAAGGCAAGGAAGCACCTAAGCAAAACACACCCAAAAAGATAAATTACAATAGAGAAAAGACCTACATAAAAACGGGAGTTGTTTGTACTGTTACTACTGCTTTGGTTGCAATTTTTACAATTATTTTCATCTCTACTGCAAAAAGCTTCAATCAAGAATTAGTAAGACTCTACGTTTGGATTTGTGTTGTTTTGTTTGTAGTTACACTTTTGCCGGTCTTTGTTGCATCTACAATTGCGCTAGTTAAGACAAGCAAAAGGTACAGAACAGAATATACTGTTAAGATAAGCGAAAATAAAACCGAGCAAAAGCCACTTCCACCTAAAAAGGTTATTGAAATTGTTTGGTATTCTGTCCTTATCGTTTTACCACTATTAATCACTTGCATAACCTTAACTAATCTATAAATTGCAAAAAGCCTCGACTAATCGAGGCTTTTATTTTTACAGTCATTTTTTACATATATACATTCACAATTTTCAAGACAAAAGCAACCTAAAACACCATTTTGCCAGGACCCTGTGTCTAAATGGACCTTGTGATAGCTGTGAATATCGTTTGAGGGTAGGTCCTCTTTTCTTTTGTGAGCAATTATTTTTGCCTCACCACAAATATTGCTTGTAACAGTGTGACCGAAGAAGATACATTTGTTACCCTTGTTAATTATACTAGACTCACAAAAGCGTCTATCAAAGATAAGCTCCTCCTCAATCGCTTCCTTTAGCGACACAGGGTAGCCGTTTTTATCAAGAGGCAAGCCAGAGTGTACGCAAATAAAGTCCTTTTCCTCAATGTAATAGGGAAGACTATCAAGCTTGTCAACTGTATCCCAATCAAGCAATTCCCCGTCCTCTAAAAAGAAATTCTGTAATGCTAGCAAAACCTTGTCATAGTCAGTAGGCGAGGACTCCATAATAGTATGATAATATTTAAGAAAATTACGGTCGTGATTTCCTATAATGCAAAAAATATTAGGCTTTGAAAAAATATGCTTTGCTAGTCTTACCGAGGAATCTCCCTTTTCTAAAATGTCACCACAAACGTACATTTTATCCTCATTTGAAAATTGTATTTTATCAAGCAATTTTAAAAAAAGCTCATATTCACCGTGCAAATCAGAAACGAAATAAGTCAAATAAACCACCTCATCTCAATTATACCCTTAAACCTATTTAAAATCAATAGTTGTGTAAAATCTTCCAGTACAATTGACATTTTAAATATAATGTGTTAAAATAACTTGATAAGATATTACCCAAGGGGAAATTAAAATGGTAAAATATGAAAAAACAAGCACACAAAGGCTTGAGTCAACAGCACTCAATTATATACTAACCTGTCCTGACAACGTACAAAAGGACGAAAAGCTACCACTTATTGTATTTTTACATGGTGCTGGCGAAAGAGGAGATGACGTAAATCAAGTAAAGGTTTACTGTGTGCCTAAGCTATTTACCAACAATCAAGAGCACTTAGGAATAAGAGCATACACCCTTTCACCTCAATGTCCACAAAACACAACCTGGATTGATTATAAAAAGGAACTTTTCGCTTTAATAAACAAGGTGAAGAGTGAATACAATATAGACGAAGCAAATGTGAGCCTAACAGGTATTTCAATGGGTGGCTTCGGCACATGGGAAATGGCAATGACCTACCCCTACCTTTTCCACAAGATTGCACCCCTTTGTGGTGGTGGAATGAATTGGCGCGCATGGGCACTTACTATGCCTGTACGTGTTTTCCACGGTAGACGTGATGACGTTGTGCCAATTTCACAATCCGAGGCAATGGTAAATTCAATTAAGGTACAGGGTGGTCGTGTTGAGTTTACAATTTATGATGATTTATCCCACAACTGCTGGGATAGGGCATACGAGGAAACAGACCTTATTAAATGGCTAGTAACTAAAGAAAATTAAGGAAAGAATAATGGAAGAAAAGAAGAAACCTGGTAAGCTTAAGAAAATTATGCATATTCTTAACCCCTTGGCAGGCAAGGGCATAGCTACTCAAATTAAAGAGAAGCTAAAGGACTCTGACTACGTATATATGTCCAAAAGTGCCGACTCAACAACTGAGTTTATTAAAAAGACCTGTCTTGAGGACCCAGATACCTGCTTTACCATTTATGGTGGAGATGGCACAGTTTTCAAGGCTGTAAACGCACTTATGGAAAGTGGCTTTCAGGACAGAGCCTCGCTTAAAATAGTACCACTTGGTAGTGGTAACGACTTTGTTCGCTCAATTCAAGATATGCCACAGGAGTTTACCTCTGACGTTATGCGTGTAAACGATATGTATGCTATAAACGTTATAAATATTGGCTTTGACTGCTCAGTTGTGCAAAGAGCACAGGAGTTTAAGAAAAAGCCACTAGTTACAGGAAAAATGGCATATATTATGGGCGTTGCAGGCGAGCTTATGAATAAAAAGCCAGTTCACGCAAAAATTACCTTAACCTATCAAGACGGCAAGCAAGAGGTCCTTGAGGACAACTTCCTTTTGATAGCTGTTGGAAATGGTAAATGGTATGGTGGTGGCTTTAAGGTAGCACCTGGTGCTAAGCTTGACGACGGCTTACTTGACGTAAACATAATAAGAGATATAAGTGTACCAACCTTTGTAAGCCTCGTTGCCGACTTTAGAAAGGGTACTCACATAAAGGACGGAGAAAAATGCATTGTAAAGCCAGGAACCGAAAGGTTTTTGATTTACAAAAAGTGCATCGGCGTAAAAATCGAGGGGATTGAAACTGCCTGCTACGATGGTGAAATCTATAACGAAAGCACCGTTGATATTAAGGTTGTCCCTCACGCAATCAATCTAGTTAAGAATCAATAAAAAAACCGACTAAGTGTCGGTTTTTTATTTATTCACAATCAATTGTAAAGCTAAAATAATTAAGACCTTCCTTAACTACAAGGTCGGTATAATAAACGATTTTTGTGTCCTTAGGCTTGCCATCATCGTCAACGGTTACTGTGTGGTAATCTACACTTTCCAAGGTGGTGGCTAGGTCCTTATCAAAAATCACTCTAACATCACCAAAATCAACCACTCCATCGCTAATTTTTGGCTTTTCATAGGAAACAAGCCTGTCAACAAAGCTAGTTGCACCCTCAAAGTATTCCTTAATTGCTACACTTTTTTCAAGAGGGCAAATTTCACGCACTAGCCTTTTTAGATTAGGCAGGTCGTAAAGGTCCTTATAGTCAATAGTGAATACACCATTTTCAAAGCGAGTGTAGGAGCGAGTTTCTGGAATGTTAGCTTGATACTGTCCGTCAATAATTGGCACGTTGTGGCTTTTTGAGGATATTTCCATAAATCTATCGTATCTACCCTCGGTAAAGTAGTCCTTAGTGTAGGGACGGACACCGATATCAATTAAAACCTGTCTATTATTCTTTGAAACAATAAAAGACCCAACGTCATTGTGGTTGTGGCTTTCACCATTTGTACCACCCTTGCCACCTAATGCATAGCTTTTTGTCCTTTTAATATACCAGCCGGCGCTTTCCATATAGCACTCATATTCGCCAAGACTTTCAAAATCATACACAGGGTCGTAATATTTGATATATAAAAGAATATTTATAAGTGGGTCAAGAGGCGTTGCATGCCTCTTTTTTGTTGGCATTATAAACTCATTTCCATATACGCTTTTAAGCATATAGAAAAGCATTGCGTTGGTTTTTACGTCCATAGGAGCATCACCATAAGAGGTAATAACGTCCTCGTCAAGCATTGTCTTTTGATAGAATAAAGCAATCTTCTTCGTTTTCTCAAGCTTGAAGTAATCACGCTCACCCTTTGTATATTCCCTCAATGCATAAGCATAGGCAAGAAATGAAACAAAGCCATAGCCCCAATACCCAGGACCCTCAAGGCATACACCGTCGTCAGGAAAGCCCTTGTAATACTTTTCCATATTCAAGTCAAAGCGAGGAAGTAGCTTGTCAAATTCCTCGGGAAAGACAAGCATAATTGTAATTCCCGTAAAGCCTGCGCAAACAGAGGTCCAGTTATTATATCTGTCCTCCCAGTGCCAAGCTTGACTCTTAAATGGGTCAAGGACTCTTCTTTTTAGCTCAGTTTTAATTCTTTTTGAAAGCTGAGGGTGGATTTTATCCCCTAGTAGATGATAAATCAATGCAAGGGAAGAGCTAAGTGCAGTTGAGCAAAGGTCAAGCTCGTAATAATTCTCCTCGTTTATGTCTGGTACGTGTGCAGGTAACGCCCAAGTGTAGATTGAAAGCATATCATAAATGCAATCCTCTAGCTGACCAAGATACTCACCACCATAAATAATTGCCATATATGCACAGATATGTAGCTTGTAGTAATGCTCATTCCAATCCTTTTCATAGGAATAGCGTTCTCCAAGCTCGGAAAATCTTCTAATCTTTGAGAAGGAAAGCGTCTTTAACTCCTTGTTGTGCTTTTCATATAATTCAAGATAAGCATCTCTTATAGACTTGTACTTGTCGGATTCTCTATATTCCTTAAGAAAATCCGTGCTAAGAAATTCTTCAAACATTATAAAACCTCAATTGTAAAGGTAAAGGAGTTCTTTGGATTTTTTACCTCAATGCTTGTTAGGTAAATGTCCTCGCCAACCTTAATTTCACCATCGGGAGTTAGCTCATTTGCGTGAATATCCTTTTCATAGCTTGCTGTGGCAAGATAGGAATCAAAGGTAATTACAGCCTTGCCAATAGTTATTTTTCCGTTTTCAATAACTGGCTCCTTATAGGAAATTAGCCTTTCAACAAGAGAGGTTACACCCTCGTAGCTATCTGTTATAACAATTTTATTTTCACAAGGTGCATATTGACGCACTAGCTTAGTTACCTCGGGTGCATCATAAGCAACTCTAAAATCAACAGAGAATACACCGTTTTCGAAGCTTGTTGTTGGATAAGCCTCAGGAATATTTGCCTGATATTTTCCGTTAATAATAGGCACGTTGTGACCTCTTGAGGAGGTTTCAAGATAGGTATATCTTGTACCGTGCTCAAAATATTGTCTTGTATAAGGACGGCAACCCATATCGATAATAACCTGATCGTTGTCAATAGCCAAAATAAAGCTACCTACGTCGTTGTGGTTGTGACTTTCCCCATTACAGCCACCTCTTGCTGAAAAGCCGTATTTCAGGGTTCTCTTTGTAAACCAACCGCAATCCTGCATATAATATTCGGTAACCTGTGAAAGCTTGCCGTATGTATAGTCCTTATTTAAATAAACGAAAGCACTTACAGCAAAGGGGAAGTAGTGCACCTCCATAGTAAGTCTTTCTCTTGGTGGAAGCTCAAGTGCGTCTGGGTATAGATTTTTAAGGCTATACATAAATCCGTAAGGCACGGAAACGTCTGTACCTGCACCACAGTCTCCGTAGTTTACTATTACATCTCTGTCTAAAAATAGCTTTTGTAAGAAGGTTGAAATGCTTTTAATCTTTTCGTCCTTTAATAAATCAACCTTGCCACCTGTAAATTCTCTTTGCATTCTTGCATATTCTACAAAGTAGCCAAAGCCGTAGGACCAGTAGCCTGCACCCTCAACGCATACACCGTCGTTTTTGTATGAGTCGATATAGCTTGCCATATCCTTGTTAAGCCTTGCTTGCGCCTTTTCAAAAAGCTCAGGACGGTTAAGCATAATAGCACAGCCCGTAGCACCTGCACAAACTGCAGTCCAGTTGTTTTGACGGTATTCCCAATGCCAATCCTGTTTAAAGAAGGGCTCAATTAAACGTCTGTTGATTTCGAAATCAATTCTTGATTTAATAAGTGGGTGTAGTCTGTCCTTTAGCATTACCTTAATCATAGCAAGTGCCATAGACATAGTAGTTGCGTCAAGGTCAAGCTCACCTACGTTGCATACCTCGATATTATCAATATGTGCAGGCAAAGCCCATACATACAGGTCGCAAACTTCCCAAATAGTGTCCTGTAAGAGCTTAAGATAGTCCTCGTTTTCAGGATACAAAAGGCTCATAAGTGCCATAGCATAAAGCCTGTGCTGACGCTTGAAGAATACATTTTGATAAGTAGTTCTATCTCCCTTGTCCTTGAATAGACGGAAGGCTGAAAACTTAATAGTTTCAATTTCACCGTGACAATACTTCTCGTAGTCCTTCAACACCGCATCAATTAAGTGCTTGTATTCGGGCTTATCCTTTAAGCTTGCCCAAAACTCTGGATTTGATGCTTTTCCAAGTAAATTCATATTAACCCCCAATTAAGCTATTTAAGGATTTTGCCTCACAGGGAAGAGAGGTAATCTCACCATCAGGCATAAACTCTAAAAATAGTATTCTGTCGCTTGCGTTTTCGTCATTTAGCACCTTGATATACTCACACCACTCGCATTTCCCTTCATCGAGAGGGAACTTTTCACCGCATTGATTCCAGTTGAAAACGTGTATGTTAGTAATGTAAGGCAAAAGCGCCTTTAGTGCCTCAAGATTATATTCAAAGGATTTTGAGTGATTAGGTTGCCAATAAAGTCTTAAATTGTCACAATCAACGTCATTTATAAACTTAAGTGTATCGTGATAATCGTCGGTAAGGGTTGCAAAATGGCACTCAATTGAAAGAGTTAAGCCATATTTTTCAGCTTGCTTGCAAAGACTCTTTGTAAGCGTTACGGTTTTTTCGTAATGCTCCTTACAAATATATTGGCACTTACCCTTTTTACAGCCACACTTAGGCCAACCAAGCCAAACTCTAACAGTTTTAGCACCTAGTGCAACGGCAGTTTTTAAAACTCTTTTAAAGGGCAGAGGAAAATGCTCGTCACAATGGTACATAAGACCAAAATAAGACCCGTAGGACGCACATTTTAGCCCTGCACCATGCATAAGTCTTCTTACCTTGCGTGCAAGCTTAACGTCACCCATAGGGATATGCACGTCGCCACCCCACTCAATATATTCAAGCCCTGCCTCCTTGGTAGCCTTGATTAATTCTTTAATGCTTTTCTTTCTAAATGAAATAGAAACTAATCCACTTTTCATATTTTTCTCCTGTGGCTAAATGCCAAAATGCTAATAAAGGGCTTGATTGCTAAGAAGCAACCAAGCCCGTTGCTTGTGTTAATAAATATTTTTTGTTTCTCTGTAATCACGCCATACGTTTTCGAAGAAACCGCCACCCTCTGGAAGAGGTCTTACAGGACGTGATTTTCCGTCAACGTCAACACCGTCAAGAGTTAACTCGAAAACCTTATCGTTGAAGTCACCATTATCAAGGACAAAACGGAAAACACCCTCCATTTTTTCAGGTGCTTGACCGTTTTCTGCGCTATAAATAGCAGACCCACGAGATTTTCCACCAACCATAACGTAAAATTCCATAGCTGAAACGTAAAGTCGCTGTGCAAGTAGCGCATCTCTTAGACGATAAGCTAGCCATAGCTTGCTTTCCTTATTAACCTTAACGATATCATTAAAGTTTAAAATGGTGTGAGAGATTTCCTTTCCAAATTCCTCAAAGCGAGAGGAATCTCTTATAGGACCTGCCACCTCGTCCATTTTTCTTTGATATACATCGGTAATTGAGGAAACGTTGTCCTCACTACCTAAAATGCTATTTGTAAGAGTAATGTGCTTAGAAACAACTGCCTCTGCAACCTTATCAAAATCGTCAACAAGCTGATTTTCTTGATGCTTAGAAATGTATTGCGCGCATCTCATAGAACCAACCTGACCTGCATTCAAGGCACTACCACCTGGACGATACACACCATGGCTACCTGCAACCTCACCACAAGCAAATAGGTGAGGCACATTTGTTTGCCACCACATATTAATGTCAAGACCACCATTATTGTGCTGTGCACAAAGAGCAATCTCAAGCATTTCCTTCTCTAGGTCAACGCCCTTGGACTTATACAAATCATAAGCAGGCATATTCATAAATTGAAGTCTTTCTAAAGGATTTCCAAAGCATGCGTGAGCATTTTCTAGATACTCCCTTGCCTCACCATCTAGCTTGTCATAGGGAAGACTATCAAGACCATAAGGATTCTTTCTAAAGTCCAAATATACGCGTCTGCCTCTCATTACGCACTCTCTAAATACCAAAAGGTCTATAATAGATGAACCGTTTAATACCTTTTTGCAGTCAAATGGCCACTCGTAGCCCTTTCTAAATATCTTAGATAGGCAAGTACCAATATCATCAAAGTATTCGTTCAAAAATTCATACTCGTTGCCCTTTTCGTCAACGGATACAAATCTAGGTAAAACCTGCATATATGTACCAGAAACGTTCCAACGAGGAGCAACGGAGGCAAGACCATACTGCCACTCGGTTAGATTTTTACCCTTAACTCCTGCCTCAAAGGCAACGCCACTAGCGCCGTGATGACCTAATGGATAAACTGTGTTAGAGTAAATACCGGCAGGGCCACCTGTTGCTATAATTGTGTTTTGAGCTTGAACAAGCACGAAACGGTCGTTTTCACTCTGTGAAGCCTTGTTTAAGCACAAAAAACCTACACAGGTGTCGCCATTTTTAATAAATTCTACAATTTGAAGCTTGTCGTAAATATTAATTTGACGCCTGTTTACTTCTTTTTCAAGACATTCTGTCATCATCTTAGAGGTAAGAGGACCAACACTTGTAGCCCTTGCACGTGGGTCGTGGTCGGTTTTGTAGCCAACGTACTCACCATAACGATTTACAGGAAACTCAACACCCAACTCGCAAAGATGCAAGAAGCAGGGCACAGAGAGTGCAGCCTCGGCATAAGCAATATCGCCATCAACACACTTGCCATTAAAGAAATCCTGTGCCATTGCCTTAGGTGAGTCAGGGTAGTCGGCGCACAAATTCATTTTATAATAGGTTTGCTTGTCAGACCCTGTATTACGTGAGGTACCCATGTTAATACCCTCTGTAACGATTGCAATATCATTAACCCCGTAGTCGCTTAATCTAAGTGCGGCATTATATCCGGCAGCACCTGTGCCGATAATTGCTGTATTTAGGGTAACCTTTTTGAGGCTTACCCCATTAAAAATTACATTTGTTTCAGTCATAGGGACCCCTTTGATTATAATCTTTGAATGTGCATACCACCGTCAACTATAATTGATTGACCTGTGGTGTAGCCAAGCATACCTGAGGAAAGAGTATAAATTGCGTTAGCGCAATCCTCTGGCAAGCCCCATCTTCCAAGTGGTACAAGACCACCGGCAATAAGGTTGTCGTATTTTTCCTTAACCTTTTCAGTCATACCTGTTGCAATAATGCCTGGGCAAATTTCGTTTACTGTAATGCCCTCGCCTGCCAAGCGGTCAGCGAAAAGCTTTGTAATCATAGTAGCGCCTGCCTTAGAAATGCAGTATTCACCACGGCTTGTAGATGAAGTGTAAGCAGAGCAGGAGGAAACGTTTACAATGTAACCACGAATACCCTTTTCACACTCTTGCTTTAGCATTTGATTAGCAACTAGCTGAGTTAGGAAAAGTGTACCCTTTGTGTTAATATCCATAACAAAATCGTAGCTTTCCTCGGTCATTTCCAAAATATCATTTCTTACCTTTGGTGCAACACCTGCAACGTTTACAAGCACGTCAATTCTGCCAAAGCTATCAATAGCGCACTTAACAAGGTTAGCCCTGTCCTCGCCTGAGGCAAGATTTCCCTTAACGTAAACAAGATTTTCCATATCCTTAAACTTGTCTGCAACCTTATCAGCGTCCAAAATATCCATAGCTACAACACAGTAGCCCTCTTTGTTAAATTTTTCAACAGTAGCGTAGCCAATGCCACCTGCTGCACCTGTAATAATAGCAACCTTCATTTCTTAATCCTTTCTATTACTTTCCTAAAACGTACTTTTTGTAAAGAGGTGCATAAACCTCTTGGTCACGAATAACACAGCCTGGTGTACCACCTGGTTGTCTCATAATCTCTGTACACTTGCTACAACAAATACAAAGCTTTTTAGGGTCAAGATTTTGACCACTTGTAATTGCATTTGCACAATCTGGATATGCAAGAGTCTGTCTACCATAGCCGGCAAAATCAAATTTACCCTCATTTATGTAGCCTGCACAAACGTTTGCACTCTCGGACCCTAAGAATGAAATGCCAGAGGAAATAACGGGCGTACCCTTAATTTCCTGTGCAATTTCGCCTATACCATCAAGCATTCTCTTAACACCAAACATAGGATGCTCGGGTGCCTCATAGCCACCTCTTGAATATGGACGATTTACGTGTGGATTGAAGTATGGGTTACCCATAGTCATATCAATCATATCAATTCCGTTTTCAACAAGCTTTTTGACAAGCATCTTAGACTCGGTAAAGTCAGGCACAATTCCTTGACCCTCCTTTACTGCAAAGCCGTATGGATATGGGAAGCCGTCGTATACGTTTAGTCTTGATGTAATAATGAAGTCCTTACCAGTTAAATCCTTAGCATTCTTAACTGCGTTTGTAAGAAGCCTTGTTCTATTTTCAAAGCTACCACCATATCTGCCCTCACGCTCATAAGCGGAAAGAAGCTCGCTTAAAAGGTATCTGTGACAGCTCTTAATATCAGCACCATCAAAGCCTAATTCCTTAGCTACAACGGCACCATTGACAAGTGCCTCGCCAAGCCTGTCAAGATATTCGTCAGTTACTATTCTTGACTTATCAATGGGGTTGTCCTTTTCAAAAATAGGATTATTGTAAGCAATAAGTGGAGCAGGTGTACCCTGAGGCTTAGAATATCTACCTGAGTGAGTCAACTGAATAATAACAATTGGCTCAAAGCCGTTTGCACGATAGCATTCGTCCTTAATATCGTGAACAATTTGCTTAAAGGAATCCTTTGTTTTGTCGGTTAGGTACATTTGACGAGGATTAGCCCTGCCTTCCTCAAATACAGCTGTCGCCTCAAACCAAATTATACCTGCACCACCACGTGCAAAACGAAGATATCTTCTCTTAGTTAGCTCATCTGGTGCACCCTCACGTGTACCATCACAGCCCTCCATAGCTTGATAAACTATTCTGTTGTTTACTGTCTTACCAGCAATGACGATTTTCTGCGCAAGAGGAGAAATATCCTCAGAGTAAGGAAAGGAAACATTTGCTTCCTCGCACATTTTCAAAAAAGCGTCCTTGTTTTGTGGAACATTGTATGCCATAAAGTCACCTCTATATAATATTATCTAATATAAATGTTACCATATTATAGTAGCTTTGTCAAGAAAAATGCCATTGTAAATTCTAAAGAATTTAAAGCATAAAAGTCCAAAAGCCTTGACAAATCACCTCTTTTGTGAGAAAATAAGCATATAAGCACCTATGGAGGGTATACAAATGAGAGCAATTTATTTAGCAAATAAGAAGTCGAATATTGACTATGTTTATTCAAAGGAAAGTCAAGAGAGAATAAAGAAGTATCTTGATATAGATAAAGAGGTTTACTGCCAAGAGGACCTAGAGGCAAATCCTAACGGATTTACTGACGTAGAATACGTATTTTCAACCTGGTCAATGCCTGGGGGTAGCGAGGATAAGGACGACTTTGCAAGATTTTTCCCTAACTGTAAGGCGTTTTTCTATGCAGCAGGGTCGGTAAAATATTTCGCTGACCATTGGCTAGATAAGGGAATTAGAATTTTTAGTGCCTTTGCAGCAAACGCAATTCCTGTTGCTGAATTTACAGTTGCACAAATTGTGCTAGCAAGTAAGGGATATTTCCAAGCGCTAAGAGGCTATACAAAGCCTGATAACTACAAAAAGGCAAACGAAGCATCTGTTGCCCACAAGGGCAACTATGATGAAAACGTAGGTATCATCGGTGCAGGAATGATAGGCAAGAAGGTAATCGAATTATTAAAGCCCTACAAATTAAACGTTTTTGTTTATGACGAATTTTTAACAAGCGAGCAAATTGAAGCACTAGGTGCAAAAAAGGTAACCCTTGAGGAAATGTTTGAGTGCTGTGAGGTAATTTCAAACCACCTAGCAAACGTGCCACAAACCGTTGGAAAAATCAAGGGCGAGCATTTTGAAAGAATGAGAAAGAATACTACCTTTATAAATACAGGCCGTGGTCAACAAATCAACGAGGAGGGTATGATAAATGTCCTTAAAAAGCGTAAGGATATTTGCGCACTTCTTGACGTAACAATTGACGAGCCTGTAAAAGAGGATAGTCCACTTTACAAAATGAAAAATGTATTCTTAACACCACATATTGCAGGTAGCCAAGGTAATGAGGTACAGAGAATGTCCGAGCTTGTTGTGGACCAAATGGAAAACCTTTTGACACAAAAGCCAGTCCAATATGAAATCACAAAGGAAATGCTTGCAAAAATGGCATAAAAAAGAAAAAACAGGGGGATGTGTCGCATTTACCCCTGTTTTTTAACGCCTTTTAGAAAAGAATAAAGGTTGATAATAAAAAGCCCCTTTTTTTTACAAAGGGACTTTAAAAATTTTCGAAAAAGTGGCACTAAGTGTATGATTTTTGCATTAATTAGTGCTTTTTCTTGTTGTTTTTCTTTGAATTTGATTTATTACTCTTATTGTTCTTGTTGCTCTTTGGTGTAGCGGTATTCTTTTTGTCCTCTGCCTTTGGCTCAGCTGGAGTAATTTGCTCATCAATAGGTGCTTTTTCTACCTTAGCATTTTCCTCGGCTTTAGATTTGTTTGAACCGAATAGGCTTAATTTTCTACGACCTCTTGCACTGATGTAGTGAGTAATATTTGTATCAATTACGTACTTTAAGGTTGTCTTGTAAGCAAATACCTTTGATAGTGCATATAGGGCAAAGGCGAATGAGCAAATAAGCTCAAACTCTGAAATTCCTATGAGTTGCATTGAAACTACCTTTCCAATAACGATACCGAAAATGGTAGATAGTGCAAATGCTATCGAGGTAACAAACAACATAAGTGATGACAAAATTAAAAGCTTAGAGCAGGGCTTGACAAACATATTTTTTGCCTCAAGCAAGAAGAAGAGTGTCATCAAAACGTAGAAAACGATGTGAGTAACCTTGAAGTAGGTGTAGCCTTGACTTTCGTAAAACCAAACTGCCAAAAGACCAAACAAGCACCAAACAACGGCGGAAACACTACAAACTAATCTAAGCCAACGTGGGATTTCGATTTTTTGTCTGCGGAATCTTTTTGGAAATACACTTAAAATTAAGTGACCTAAGAATGGTACGGCAACTATTAGCCTTAAAATCTTAAATATTCTTGCTGTGTCTAGGGTTTGATACTGTAAAAATGTTGCAAGGTCATAAATTGTAAGTGCAAAAACAACCAAGAAAACAAGTACTGAGCCAAACTGGAAGAATGGACAGTCGTGCTTTGTTTTCGAAATGTACACGTGGTCAATTTTGAAAACAAAGAAAATTGAAATGCCGATTGAGATTAGCACAAATGCGAAAAATAGAATCGGCGCCGCCGCCTTGAAGTAAATACCTTGCTCGTCGGTATAGTTAAATGCAAGCATAAAAATACCTAGAAGAGTGGATAGCAGGGTGAAGCCTATTATGATAGGCAAAAATAATTTAAAAAGCTTGTGAGTCTGCTTCATTATTAAATCCTTTCACTTTGATTTGTTAACTAGGCTAACAAATATATTCACCTAGTAGTTTAACACAGTAGAGTGTAAAAATCAAGGCATTTAAGAAATAAAAATAAAATTATGATTAATAATATTGACTATTTGAAAAAAATTTGCTACTATTAATTATATAAGTAGAAAAAGGAGAAGCAAAAATGCTAGAGCAACTAAAAAAAGAAGTATATGAAGCTAATATGATGCTTGTTAAATACAATCTAATTACATTTACCTGGGGTAACGTAAGTGGTATTGATAGAGAAAAGGGCTTAGTTGTAATTAAGCCATCAGGCGTTGAGTACGACGACCTAACACCTGATATGCTACCAGTTGTTGACCTTGAGGGCAACGTTGTTGAGGGTACACTTAAGCCCTCGTCTGATACACCAACTCACCTAGAGCTATATAAGGCTTATCCAGAAATTGGTGGTGTTACACATACCCACTCACCTTGGGCAACAATTTATGCACAGGCAGGAAGAGGCATTACTCCATACGGTACAACCCACGCAGACTATTTTGGCACTACAATTCCTTGTACAAGAAAAATGACCAACGAGGAAATAAAGGGTCAATACGAAAAGGAAACAGGTACAGTAATTCTTGAGGCACTAAAGGATATTGGAGTAGAGCAAATGCACGCAGCATTAGTTTATTCACACGGACCTTTTACTTGGGGTGACAACGCAAAAGCATCAGTTGAGGCAGCAGTTGTATTAGAGCAGGTTGCGATGATGTCCTACAACACAGAGCTTTTGATGCTTGGCGCAAATGGCAAAACTGAAAGAATGCAGGAAACACTTTTGCGTAAGCACTATGACAGAAAGCATGGACCAAATGCTTATTATGGGCAGAAAAAGTAATAAAGGATGGAAGCACAGGCTAAACTAGCCTGTGCTTCTTTTTTACAAAAAAACTAGAAAAAAGTCTCAAAAATCTTAAAAATTCTCTTTAAATTGTTAAATTTTTGTTAACAATTGCTTTTCGGTAAAGAAAATACTTGCAAAAATCAAGCTTATCCGCTATATTATTAAACGCACGCATGTATATCTACTATATAATTAAATGAAAGAAATTGCACAGGTATCGAAAAATAAGTCTTTGTGCAATCCTACAAAATTTTCACGATATTTTTGAATTTTTAAGACGTTTCAAGCCTTGAATACTAATAATATTTGCACTTTTATTGTGCATAATATACAAAAACAGGGGTCTTGAAAAGTCGATAACAGACACTTGTCGAGAAAATATTGAAAAAAACATTGACAAATATAGTTATATATGTTAAAATATCTAGGCTTGACGCGTAGAGAAGCGAAAGGTTGCTACAAATGCCTTACTGCTATGGTGCTTGTAGGGAATTTTCGTGGAATGCGTCCGATTCACTAGCAGCGAATGCGGCAAGTGCAATCTCCAATCGGCATTGACCGAAAGATTTCACCGCTTGCATTATCCCGAACCTAAGAGTTGCACGGTTCGGTTTTGTTAAGTGGGTGGAAGAAACACACGGGACGGTGTAAGAGCAAAAAGTCCCCGCAAGTTTTATCTAAGGAGGAAAGCAAGATGGCAGTATGTGAAAAGATTAAGGTTAAAGTGTTCGGCTACGATCACAAGCTCGTTGAGCTCGCTTCAAAGAAGATTGTTGAAATCGCAAAGAAGCAAGAGTGCAAGGTGTCTGGTCCTATTCCACTACCAACTGACAAGGAGATTATCACAATCCTTCGTGCAGTTCACAAGTATAAGGACAGCCGTGAGCAGTTCGAGCAACGCACACACAAGAGACTAATCGTTGTTATGAAGCCTTCAGAGGGCCTTAAGTCAGCAATCGTTAGCCTTGAGTTACCTGCTGGCGTTGGTATTAAGCTAGACGAAACAAAGTAATTAATACTAAACACCAAAACAATCGCCAAACCTCACCGCACAGTAGCAAGGTTAAAGTTACTCACGACTTTAGACTATGATGACGGGGTGGGTCATGTTGATGTGTCGGGCGGCTCCGACGAATAGTAGACATCAACCAATAACCTAAAATGGAGGAAAAAAGAAATGAAGAAAGCAATTATCGGTAAGAAGCTCGGTATGACACAGATCTTCGCTGAAAACGGCGCAGTAATTCCTGTAACAGTTATCGAGGCCGGTCCTTGCGTGGTTGTTCAAAAGAAGACCACAGAGAACGATGGCTACAATGCCATTCAGGTTGGCTACGAGGATGTAAAGGCTAGCCACGTATCAAATCCAGTTAAGGGACATTTTGCAAAGGCAAACGTTTCCCTAAAGAAGCACTTAAAGGAGTTTAGACTCGAAAACGCAGATAGCTATAACGTAGGTGATGAAATAGCTGTCGATACCTTCGCTCAAGGCGAGAAGGTCGACGTTACTGGCATTTCAAAGGGCCACGGCTACTCAGGCGCAGTTAAGAGATGGGGTCATCACATGCTCCAAGCAACTCACGGTACAGGTCCAATCCACCGTCAAGTTGGTTCAATGGGTGCTAACTCAACACCATCAAGAGTTTTCAAAAACAAGAAGATGGCTGGTCAATATGGTAACGAGCAGGTTACAGTATTGAATCTTGAAATTGTAAAGATCGACGCTGAGAAGAATCTCATCGCAGTAAAGGGTGCTATTCCAGGCGCTCGTGGCGGTATCGTAGTTCTTCGTGACAGCGTTAAAGCATAATTAAGGAGGAAATAACGATGCCAAGTATTAAAGTTGTTAATATGGCCGGTGCTGAGGTTAGTGAAATCACACTTTCCGACGTAGTATTCGGCGCAGACGTTAACGGTGCTGTCCTCCACGCTGCTGTAAGAGCATACCTTCTCAATCAAAGACAAGGTACACAATCAACACTTACAAGAAGTGAAGTTTCCGGTGGCGGACGCAAGCCTTGGAAGCAAAAGGGTACAGGTAGAGCAAGACAAGGCTCAACAAGATCACCACAATGGACACATGGTGGTATCGCACTTGGTCCAAAGCCACGTTCATACCGTACAAAGCTTAACAAGAAGGTAAAACAAATTGCTATGTTCAGTGCTCTTAGCGCTAAGGTAGCTAACAATGAAATGGTTGTAGTTGACGCTATCGTTGCAGAAAGCTACAGCACAAAGGTAATGGTAAATATGCTTACTGCACTTAACGTTGGTAAGAAGACACTCGTTGTTCTTGACGGACCAAACGATAAGGTAGTAAAGAGCCTAGCAAACATCGAAAACGTTAAGGTTGTATATACAAACACACTTAATGTATATGACATTCTTAACTGCAATACAATCGTATTTGCACAGGCTGCTGTACAGAAAATCGAGGAGGTATACGCATAATGAAATTTGCTCAAGACATAATCCTCGCACCTGTAATCACAGAAAAGGCTATGGATGGTATCGCATCTAAGAGATATACGTTCAAGGTAGCAAAGGACGCAACAAAGCCAGAGATTGCAAAGGCAGTTGAAGAGCTTTTCAATGTTCAGGTTGCTAAGGTAAATACAATTAATATGAAGAAAAAGCCAAAGAGACTCGGTTATCACTTCGGATACACGTCTGAATGGAAGAAGGCAATTGTAACACTTACAGCTTCTTCTAAGGAAATCGAATTCTTTAACGGCTTGAACTAATAGTGGGAGGTAATTCAAATGGCAACAATGAAATATAAACCCACCACACCCGCAAGAAGAAATATGTCAGTTGCTTCCTTTGATGAGGTAACAAAGTTTACCCCAGAAAAGAGCCTCATTGAGGTTAAGAAGAAGCACTCAGGCCGTAACAGCTACGGTAAGATTACAGTTCGTCATCAGGGTGGCGGAAACAAGCAGAAGTACAGAATTATCGACTTCAAGAGACAAGAGGGCACAGCTAAGGTTATCGGTATTGAGTACGACCCTAACAGAACCTCATATATCGCGCTCCTCGAAAATGAAGAGGGCAAGAAGAGCTACGTAATCGCTCCTCTCGGTGTTACAGATGGTGACGTTCTTCACTCCGGTGCAGACGCAGACATCAAGGCTGGTAACACACTTCCTATTGAAAAGATTCCAGTAGGTACAATTATTCACAACATTGAAATTTATCCTGGCAAGGGCGGACAGCTTGTTCGTACAGCTGGTGCACAAGCACAGTTGATGGCTAAGGAAAACGGCATGGCTCAAGTAAGACTTCCTTCTGGCGAAGTAAGACTTATTAGACTTGAGTGCAAGGCTACAATTGGACAAATCGGCAATATCGAGCATGACACAGTTAAGATCGGTAAGGCTGGTAAGACTCGTCATATGGGCATCCGTCCAACAGTACGTGGTTCAGTTATGAACCCATGTGATCACCCTCACGGTGGTGGTGAAGGTAAGTCTCCTGTAGGTAGACCAGGCCCTGTAACACCTTGGGGTAAGCCTGCTCTTGGTTATAAGACCAGAAATAAGAAGGCAAGAACCAACAAATACATCGTTAAGAGAAGAAACGGTAGATAAGGGAGGAAGGAATAATGAGCAGAAGTTCTAAGAAAATGCCTTATGTAGAAGAAAAGCTTTACAATCGCATTGTAGCTATGAACGAAAAAGGCGAAAAGAAAGTTTTGAAGACCTGGTCACGTTCTTCAACAATCTACCCTGAATTTGTTGGCCACACAATCGCTGTGCATGATGGTAGAAAGCATGTTCCTGTATATGTTATAGAAGATATGATAGGACACAAGCTTGGTGAGTTCGCACTTACCAGAACATTCAAGGGTCACGCAGGATCAAAAACATCTAATAACGGAAAGAAATAGGAGTAAACAATGGAAAATAAAGTAGCTAATGCATACCTTTATGATGTTCGCATTGCTCCCCGTAAGGTTCAAATCGTTCTTGACCTCGTTCGTGGCAAGGATGTTGAGATGGCAGCAGCAATTCTTAAGAACACACCTAAGAGAGGTGCAGCAATTCTTGAGAAGCTACTCAAGAGTGCGGTAGCAAACGCAGAGAACAATCATAACATGGATAAATCAAAACTCTATGTTTCATCATGCTTCGTAACACCTGGAAGCCACATGCTCAAGAGAGTAATGCCAAGAGGTAAGGGAAGCGCAAACAGAATTTTAAAGAGAACAAGCCACATCACAATCAGTGTGGCAGAGAAAGAGTAAAGGAGAGCTGAATAATGGGACAGAAAGTTAATCCTCATGGTTTACGTGTAGGCGTAATTAAAGACTGGGATTCAAGATGGTACGCTTCTGACGACAAATTTGGCGATATCCTTGTATCTGACTACAAAATTAGAGAGTATCTCAAGAAGACACTTTTCGACGCAGGCGTTGCAAAGATCGAGATTGAGAGACCATCAGACTCTATCATTAGAGTATATGTACACTGTGCAAAGCCAGGCTATGTAATTCATGGTCCAAAGCTACCAAAGGCTGAGAAAAAGGAAGAGCCAAAGGCAGAAGAGGCTGGAGCAGAAGAGGCTAAGAAGGCAAAGAAGCCAAAGCTTTTCGTTGAAGAAATTCGTGAAAAGCTTGCAAGAATGACAGGCAAGACAGTATTTGTAAATGCTGTTGAGGTAGGCGCAATCGCACTTAACGCACAGCTCGTTGCTGAGAACATTTGCGGACAGCTCGAAAGAAGAATTGCATTCCGTCGTGCTATGAAGCAAGCTATCTCAAAGACAATTGCTGCAGGCGCTAAGGGTATTAAGATCGCTTGTAGCGGTCGTTTGGCTGGTGCTGAAATTGCTCGTACTGAGCACTATCATGAGGGTACAATTCCTCTACAAGAAATCAGAGCTAACATTGAGTACGGTTTCTGGGAGGCTAATACAACTTATGGTAAGATCGGTGTTAAGGTTTGGATTTACACAGGTCAAATCCTTTCCGAGGTTAGCAAGACAGTAAGCGAAAAGAACGACAAGAAGGATTTCAAGAAGAAGTTTAACAAGAACTTCAACAAGGATCGTAAGGCGCCAAGAGCTTCTAAAAAGGTTGAAGGAGGCGAACGCTAATGTTAATGCCAAAGAGAGTTAAGTACAGACGTGTACAAAGAGGCCGTTTAACAGGTAAGGCTTCTCGTGGAAATAAGGTTACAAATGGTCAATACGGTTTGATGGCAACTGAGCCAGCGTGGATCACAGCTAACCAAATTGAAGCAGCACGTATTGCTATGACAAGATACATTCGTCGTGGCGGTCAGGTTTGGATTAAGATATTCCCTGACAAACCAATCACAGAAAAGCCTGCTGAAACTCGTATGGGTTCTGGTAAGGGTTCACCTGAGTATTGGGTAGCCGTTGTAAAGCCAGGCAGAGTTATGTTCGAGATGGACGGCGTTTCCGAGGAAATCGCAAGAGAGGCTATGCGTCTTGCTATGCACAAGCTTCCAATCAAATGTAAGTTTGTGACAAAGGAACAGACAGAGGAAGAGGAGGAATAAGCGGTGAAAGCAGCAGAAATCAAAAATTTGAGCATCGAAGAGCTTGAAAAGAAACTTAAAGAGCTCAAAGAAGAACTCTTTAACCTTCGTTTTCAGCACGAAATTAACCAGCTCGAAAATCCTCACAAGATAGCTGACGTCAAGAAGGATATCGCTCGTGTAAAAACCATTCTCAACGAGAAGAACGCATAAGTGGAGGAAAATGAGTTATGACAGAAACACGTAACCTCAGAAAGACAAGAGTTGGTATTGTTGTAAGCGACAAGATGGATAAGACTATCGTAGTTGCAATCAGGGACAATGTAAAGCACCCTGTATACAGCAAAATCATTAAGCGCACAACAAAGATTCATGCTCACGACGAGAAGAACGAGTGCGTTGTAGGTGACAAGGTAGAAGTAATGGAGACCAGACCTCTTTCAAAGACAAAGAGATGGCGCCTTGTTCAAATCATAGAAAAAGCGAAATAATTAATCTCATCCTTTGGGTACATTAATAAGAACAAAATGTGCCGAAGTTTAGGGAAACCTTATTAGGAGGATAAATAAAGTGATTCAGCAAGAAAGCAGAATGAAGGTTGCCGACAACACAGGCGCTAAGGAGCTTTTGTGCATCAGAGTACTCGGTGGTACAGGCAGAAAATATGCTAATATCGGCGACGTTGTAGTTTGCTCTGTTAAGAAAGCTACCCCAGGCGGAGTTGTTAAGAAGGGCGACGTAGTAAAGGCTGTTATCGTTAGAAGTGCAAAGGGTGTTCGTCGTGCAGACGGCTCTTACATCAAGTTCGACGAGAACGCAGCAGTAATTATTAAGGAAGACAAGACACCTAAGGGAACACGTATCTTTGGCCCAGTTGCAAGAGAACTACGTGAGAAGGAATTCACAAAGATTCTTTCACTCGCTCCCGAAGTACTTTAATTGGAGGTAAAATATAATGAAGAAGCTTCATGTAAGACGTGATGACACCGTTATTGTTATCTCCGGTGATGACAAGGGTGTTAAGGGTAAGGTTATCGCAGTTAGCCCAGCAGAAGGCAAGGTAATTGTTGAGGGAGCAAACATTGTTTCCAAGCACCAAAAGCCAAGAAGACAGGGCGAAACAGGTGGTATTCTTAAGGTTGAGGGTGCAATGTATGCATCCAAGGTACAAATCGTATGCCAAAACTCAAAGTGCGAAAAGTACAACAAGGGCACAAGAGTTAAGCACGCTATCGTAGATGGCAAGAAGGTACGTGTTTGTGCTAAATGTGGTCAAGCACTTTAATGGAGGTAACTTAAGATGTCAAGAATGAAAGATCTATATACAAATGAAGTTGCTCCAGCGCTTATGACTAAGTTTGCTTATAAGAGCACAATGCAAATTCCACGCTTCAACAAGATTGTTATCAACGTTGGTGCTGGTGATGCAAAGGATAATGCTAAGGTTATCGACAGCATTATTGCAGAAATTTCACTTATCGCAGGTCAGAAGGCAGTTCCTACTTACGCAAGAAAGTCAGTAGCTAACTTCAAGCTTCGTGAGGGTGTTAAGATTGGTGCGAAGGTAACACTTCGTGGCGAAAGAATGTACGAATTTATGGACAGACTCTTCACATTCGCTCTTCCAAGAGTACGTGACTTCAAGGGTATCAATCCTAACGGCTTTGATGGTCGTGGTAACTACTCAATGGGTCTTCGTGAACAGCTCATATTCCCAGAAATCGAGTATGACAAGGTTGACAAGATTAGAGGTATGGATATTACATTCGTAACAACAGCTACTACAGATGAAGAAGCAAAAGAGCTCCTTACACTTATGGGCGCTCCATTTGCGAAATAATTAGAGGAGGACGCAACAGATGGCAAAGAAGGCTATGGTGCTTAAGCAACAAAAGGCACAAAAATATTCTACAAGAGAATACAATCGCTGCAAAATCTGCGGCAGACCTCACGGTTATCTTCGTAAGTACGGTATCTGCCGTATATGCTTCCGTGAGCTTGCTTACGCTGGTGAAATCCCAGGTGTAAGAAAGGCAAGCTGGTAATTAATTAAAATATTTTAGAATACAAGGTATTCACTCCAAACTAATCGGAAGGAAACGGCATAGCTGTTTAACCACCGGTGAGCCGTCGCCCAACTGGGCGGCAGCAAGATTGGACTTGCATAAATAGGAGGAAAATAAAATGCAAATTTCAGACGTAATTGCAGACATGCTAACCAGAATCAGAAACGCAAGCAATGCAAAGCACGAGACTGTTGACGTACCTGCTTCAAATATGAAGAAGGCAATCGCTGACATTCTTCTCGAGGAAGGCTACATTAAGGCTGTTTCTGTAATTGATGATGGTAAGCAAGGCGTAATCAGAATCACATTGAAGTACGAGGGCAAGGCAAAGGTTATCCACGGTATTAAGAGAGTTTCTAAGCCAGGTCTTAGAATTTACTCTAACTGCGAGGATATGCCAAGAGTTATGAATGGTCTTGGTATTGCAATCGTTTCTACTTCAAAGGGCATCATGACAGACAAAAAGGCTAGACGTGAAAACGTTGGCGGCGAAGTAATCGCATTTGTTTGGTAATAACGGAGGTAAAAGAACATGTCAAGAATCGGAAGAAATCCTATTAATGTTCCTGCTGGTGTTCAAGTAACTGTCGATACTGAGAACAACGTTATCACCGTAAAGGGCCCAAAGGGTACATTAACTCAAAACTATCACAACAGAATGATCGTTAACTGCGAGGCTAACGTAATTACTGTTGCTCGTCCAACTGACGACAAGGAAGACCGTGCACTTCACGGACTTACAAGAACACTTATCTACAATATGGTTGTAGGTGTTACTGAGGGCTACACAAAGAAGCTTGAGGTTGTTGGTGTTGGTTACAGAGTTGCTATGCAAGGCAAAGCACTTAACCTTACACTAGGCTACTCACATCCAGTAGTTGTAGATGCTCCAGAGGGAGTTACATTCGAAACTCCAGATGCTAACACAATCCTTGTTAAGGGTATTGACAAGCAGGTTGTTGGCGAAACTGCAGCATATGTTCGTTCTAAGAGAGCTCCTGAGCCATACAAGGGCAAGGGTATTAAGTACGAGGGTGAAAAGATCCGTCGTAAAGCTGGTAAGACCGGTAAATAATGAAAGGAGAGGAAAAAGATGGTATCAAGAAAAGATAGCAACGCACAACGTCTTAAGAGACACGCAAGAGTTCGTGGAAAGATTTCTGGAACTGCTGAGCGTCCACGTCTATGTGTATATCGTTCAAATAAGAATATTTCCTGCCAAATCATCGATGACGTAGCAGGTGTTACACTCGTTTCCGCTTCTACAATGGAGGCCGGATTTGAAGGTATCGGAAGCAACAAGGAGGCTGCTAAGAAGGTAGGCCTTATGATTGCTGAAAAAGCACTCGCAAAGGGTATAGACACAGTTGTATTTGACCGTGGTGGTTATGTATATCACGGCCGTGTATCGGAGCTTGCTGAGGGAGCAAGAGAAGGCGGACTTAAGTTCTAATTCTCGTTTTCCTAACAAGAAAACCGGTTTGTACACTGTTTAATTTAATTAAACACAAATAGGAGATAAAAATGTCTAACATTAAAATTGAGAAAAGTAATCTTAAGGAAACAATGGTTGCACTCAACCGTGTTTCTAAGACAGTAAAGGGTGGTCGTATCGCTCGTTTCACAGCTCTTATGGTAGTTGGTGACGGTGCAGGCCACGTAGGTTATGGTCTTGGTAAGGCGTCTGAGGTTCCAGACGCAATCCGTAAGGGCATTGAGGATGCAAAGAAGAACATGATCACAGTATCAATTAAGGATACAACAATCCCACATGAAGTAATTGGTAAGTTTGGTGCAGGTACTGTACTTCTAAAGCCAGCTTCACTTGGTACAGGTATTATCGCAGGTCAAACAGTAAGAGCTGTTCTTGAGCTTGCAGGTATCAAAAATATCAGAGCTAAGAGCCTCCGTTCAAACAACAAGACAAACGTAGTTAAGGCTACATTTGAAGGTTTGAAGCAGCTCCGCACTATCGACGAGGTAGCAAACACTCGTGGTATTAGCAAAGAAAAGGTTATCGGTTAAGGAGGAACTATAAGATGGAAAACGTAAAGGTAACACTCGTAAAGAGTCTTATAGCTTGCAAGCCTAACCAAAAGCTTACAGCTAAATCACTTGGCTTTAAGAGAATCGGCGATAGCATCGTTTGCAAGAACGATAAGGTATTGGCAGGTAAAATAAAAGTACTTTCTCACCTTGTAAAGGTAGAAAACGTTTAATCTAACTGCCAACACGGGCAGCAGATTGAAATCGAATTTGAAATCAAATAATGAAATCAATCAAACAAATTCAAATTAAATAAGGAGGACAAAAAATGAAGCTCCATGAACTTTCTCCAGCTGCTGGTTCTGTTAAAGCAGCATGGCGTAAAGGTAGAGGTCCTGGCTCTGGTAACGGTAAGACTGCAGGTAAGGGACACAAGGGACAGAACGCACGTTCTGGTGGCGGAGTAAGACCCGGCTTTGAAGGCGGACAACTTCCACTTTACAGAAAACTTCCTAAAAGAGGATTTAATAACAAATTTGCAAAGGAATACGCAACAATTAACGTAAGCGACCTTAACAGATTTAACAACGGCGAAACTGTTAACCTTGAGACTCTTGTTAAATGCGGACTTGTTCGCAAGGAACTCGACGGACTTAAAGTGCTTGGCAACGGTAACGTAAACGTAGCAGTTACTGTTGAAGCAAAGGTTTTCTCAGCAACAGCTAAAGAGAAAATCGAAGCAGCAGGCGGAAAAGCCGAGGTGAAATAATTATGTTTAAAACCTTAGCTAACGCTTGGAAAATTAAAGATTTAAGAAGTAAGCTTTTGTTCACTCTATTAATCATATTGATTTATAGAATTGGAACATCAGTACCAGTACCATTTGTAAGCTCAACTGACCTTTCAGTTGGCTCACAAACAATCTTTGGTTTCTTCAACACCCTATCAGGTGGTGCGTTTGAGCAAGGCTCACTCTTTGCTCTTGGTGTATCCCCATACATCACAGCATCAATCGTAGTTCAGCTTTTAACAGTTGCTATCCCAGCTCTTGAAAGACTTTCAAAGCTTGGCGAAGAGGGTAAGCGCAAGATTAACATTATTACAAGATACATTACAATCGGTATTTCAATAGTTACTGCTATTGGTTACTACCTATTGCTAAAGAACAACGGTGCTTTGACACTTTTCGCAAGCGAAGAGTACTGGCTATTCTCAGCATTCGTAATTATCACCTGTTATGTTGCAGGCTCATGTCTTGTAATGTGGCTTGCTGAAAAAATCAACGATAAGGGTATCGGAAACGGTATTTCAATAATTCTTTTCGCAAATATCGTATCTCGTGGTGCTCCACTTCTCTTGAACTTCATTAGCATGTTCAAGACAGAGTACGAGGGCTACACACTTTATGGCTTCTACAAGGTTGCTGGTAACGGTCACGTAATCGGTTCAACAATCTTTACAATTCTTGTACTTGCAGCAATGCTTGCAATGATTT
Source organism: Clostridia bacterium (assembly GCA_017399145.1). GTDB lineage: Bacteria > Bacillota > Clostridia > Oscillospirales > CAG-272 > RGIG2000. The sequence continues at coordinate 57,327 of JAFQEG010000033.1, forward strand.
GGTTTGTAATCTTCATTTCTGAAAGTGAAAGAAGAATTCCAGTTCAATATGCAAAGAGAGTACAAGGTAGAAAAATGTATGGAGGACAAAACTCCAACATTCCACTAAAGGTAAATATGGCAGGCGTTATGCCTATCATCTTCGCAAATGCAATTATTACAATTCCATCAACAATTGCAATGTTTGCAAAGCCACAAACTGGTACATTCTGGGCTTGGCTTGTAGACTTCTGCTCAAGCACCTCATGGTTCTATGCGTTGATGCAATTTATCCTAATTCTTGCCTTTGCATACTTCTACGTAGCTATTTCCTTCAACCCAACGGAGGTTGCAGGTAATATACAAAAGCAGGGTGGTGCAATCCCAGGTATTCGTCCAGGTAAGGCAACATCAGGCTTTATTCAAAAGGTTCTTTCAAAGGTAACATTCATTGGTGCACTTTCACTTTCAATTATTTCCGTAGTACCACTAATCGTTCACTTAATCGTAAACGCAATGCAGGATGTAAACATCGCATTCCAAGCATTTACAGCAGTACAAGAGCTTGCATTCGCAGGTACATCTGTTGTAATCGTAGTTGGTGTTATTATTGAAACTGTAAGAGAAATCGAAGCACAAATGACAATGCGTAACTACAAAGGCTTCCTTGGTTAATATACAAAGGAGAATATGATGGCTAAGAATCTTAAAATGATATTCCTCGGTGCTCCTGGTGCCGGTAAGGGAACACAATCTGACATCGTTGCTGAAAAGTATGGTATTCCAACTATTTCAACAGGCGTTATGATCAGAGAAGCAATTAAAAACAATACTGAGATGGGACTTGCCGCAAAGGCATACACCGAAAAGGGTGCACTCGTTCCAGATGAGGTTGTAATAGGTATTATTGGTGAAAGACTAAGCAAGGATGACTGCCAAAACGGCTTTATCCTTGACGGCTTCCCAAGAACCGTTCCACAAGCTGAAGCGCTTGACAAGATGGGTGTTGAAATCAACTGTGTTGTTAGCCTTGAGGTTGCGGATGAAAAAATCGTTACCCGTATGAGTGGCAGACGTGTATGCGCTAAGTGCGGTGCATCCTACCACATTGAATATAATCCTTCTAAGGATGGCGTAACCTGCGATAAGTGTGGTGAGCCACTTACTACAAGAAAGGATGACGCTGCAGAGGTTGTGCTTGATAGACTTAACGTATATCACAACCAAACAGAGCCCCTTAAGGATTTCTACGGTAAAAAGGGCGTGCTCGTTTTAGTAGAGGGTCAAGAAAAGGTAGAGGATACTACCAAGCTTACACTTTCTGCTATTGAGAACGCAATAAAATAAGTTATGATTCAGCTAAAGACACCTGAGCAAATTGAGATAATGAAGGTTGCTGGTAGAATTACTGGCGAGACATTACTCATGGCAAGGGAATTGATTCGAGAAGGAATTACAACTAAAGAAATTGATGACAAGATACACCAATACATCAAGAAATGTGGCGCAAGACCAACATTTCTTGGGTACGGTGGATTTCCTGGTAGCGCTTGCATAAGCATAAACAATGAGGTTATACATGGTATTCCCTCAAAGAAAAGAGTGCTAAAGAATGGTGACATCGTCAAGATTGACGTAGGCGCTGAATGGCACGGGTTTACAGGCGATAGCGCAGCTACCTTTGGCGTAGGTCAGATTTCAGAGGACGCACAAAAACTTATTGACGTAACAAGAGAAAGCTTTTTCAAGGCTATTGAGGCACTTGAAAACACCCCTAACCCAAGGGTTGGCGACATAGGCTACGCAGTGCAAAGCTACGTTGAGGCTAATGGCTTTTCCGTAGTGCGTGATTTCGTAGGACATGGAGTTGGAGCAAATCTTCACGAGGACCCCAACGTACCAAACTACGGCACACAGGGACGAGGAGTAAGAATTTACCCCGGTATGACCCTTGCAATTGAGCCTATGGTAAATCAAGGCACGCATATGGTTAAAATGCTCTCTGACGGCTGGGGAGTTGTTACAGCCGATGGCAAGCTATCAGCTCATTATGAGCATAGCATTGCATTTACTGACAACGGAGTTATCTTACTCACAAAGGTTGACTAACTCGAAAAATCCAAGACCTTCACAGCGGCTGTTAAGTGAGGGTTGAGAATATTCCAAGGCTCGCTAACGTTACTCGAGCATGGAACTGAATAAAATTTATTCCGCAGAAAAACGAGAGGAAAAACAAATATGGGAAAATCAGATGTAGTAGAATTTGAGGGCATCGTTACGGAAGCACTTCCTAACGCAACCTTCAAAGTGAAATTGCCTAACGAGCATATTGTTACTGCTCGTATCTCAGGCAAACTCAGACTAAATTATATAAGAATATTGCCCGGTGATAAGGTTACCGTAGAGGTTTCAATTTACGACCTCTCAAAGGGACGCATCACATGGCGCGCTAAATAAGAAAGGCGGTTTTTATAATGAAAGTAAAGCCTTCCGTAAAGAAGATCTGTGATAAGTGCAAGATTATAAAGAGAAAGGGTACCGTAATGGTTATCTGCGAGAACCCTAAGCACAAACAGAGACAGGGCTAATCAACAATTCAAACCAAAAATTTAATGAGGTGAAAACAAATGGCTCGTATAGCTGGTGTTGACATTCCGAACGCAAAGCGTGTTGAAATTGCTTTAACATACATTTACGGTATCGGATTAAAGAGCGCACAGGACATTCTTGCAAAGACAGGAATCGATCCTAACACACGCGCAAAGGATTTGACAGAAGATGAAATCGCGAAGCTTCGTGAGGAAATCGAAACAAATTATCACGTTGAGGGTGAACTTCGTAGAGAGGTTAGCCTTAACATTAAGCGTCTAGTTGAAATTAACTGCTATCGTGGAACTAGACACAGAAAAGGTCTTCCTGTAAGAGGACAAAGAACAAAGACAAATGCTAGAACTCGTAAGGGTCCAGCAAAGACGATAGCAAACAAGAAGAAATAAGGAGTGTAGCGAAATGGCAGAAAAGAGAACAAGAAAACGCCGTGAGCGCAAAAATATTGAAAAGGGTGCAGCACATATCAGCTCAACCTTTAACAATACCATTGTTACCATCACTGACGTTGACGGAAACGCAGTTTCTTGGGCTTCCGCAGGTGAGCTAGGTTACAAGGGTTCAAGAAAATCCACACCATTTGCTGCACAAATGGCTGCAGAGGCTGCTGCTAAGGCTGCAATGGAGCATGGTATGAAGAGTGTAGAGGTTTACGTTAAGGGCCCAGGTCAAGGACGTGAATCAGCAATTCGTGCACTTTCAACAGCAGGACTTCAGGTTACAATGATTAAGGACGTAACCCCAATTCCTCACAATGGTTGCAGACCACCAAAGCGCAGACGCGTTTAATCTAATAGGAGGATTAAAGAAATGGCAAGATATACAGGACCTTCATGCAAGCTTTGCCGTAGAGAAGGTGTTAAGCTTTATCTTAAGGGAGACCGTTGTTTCTCAAATAAGTGTTCCATCAACACAAGAACAGTAAACGAGGGTAAGGTTCCTACAGTTAC
>JAFQEG010000034.1 GCA_017399145.1 Clostridia bacterium
ATACTCAGCCCACAAATAAAGGCTACCATTTTTAACGGTTTTTAAGTCAGTTTAAGCCGTATTTAATGGTAGCCTTGTGTTTCTTAAACACTTTTAATGATTAAAGGGGTTAATTTTAAAATTTAATTATCCGTATCATCAGCGGTGGACTCGTCAATTAGCTGGGCAAGAATCTTGCGGTTTTCGTCTATATCAAAGACAATAGGCTCACGTCCCAACTTGATAGCCTTTCTAATTACCCAATCGGTAGTAATGTTTACCTCACTATTACCGTCCGAGTTCTTTTTAATAAATATGGTTACTCCCTTACTGGATAATGCGGATTCATACTTTTTTAATTCAGCACTAAAATGGTTAGCAGCCTTAGGAAATGCGTCTTTAGGGTAAATATCATCATCACTTTCGGTCAGAAAATCCCTCAATGCCTTATATAAAAATGTCATAGTGCTACACCATTCGCCGTCATTTTCCTTAAGGAAGTCTATAAGCAAACGAATCAACATAGCGTTTTCGCAAGTTATCTCCATTTGTCTGTCCTTATTAGACTTCAACACCTCGTCAAATTCCTTACCCCTATTTCCCATAGCTTCAGCTACGGCATAACCGAATCTATGAAAATCGGCTAATCTTACAGGCTTATCGACTTTTACCGTAGGCAACATTTTTAGAGCTGAGGAAAGCAAGTCAAAGATACCGCCTAGTATATACGGCAAATCCTCATTGAACGAATCCCATATTTCATTATCCCCAAGTCTATTGCTTTCCCTGATAAGTTTAGTGGTAAAGAACAAAATACGTTCCGCAAGGTCAGCACGAAAGACAAAATTTGAAATGCCGTTAAGACACATACTGCTTTTAAGGTGGGAACAATCAATATTCTTATTAGTGTAGTATTGTCTATCCGTCCAGCTTACACCAGTTATTACACTACAAAGAAAATCACTTTGTTTTGCTGATAGCTTAGATAGGTTATCAAAAGCCGTATAGTAGCTATTATTGAGCCTTACCCTCAAATTATTAAGGGAATCGGGTATCGTTTCAAGTTCACTTATTGAGGGGTCAATTATCTTCTTTACAATCTTTGATAGTGTGCTTTTTCCAGAGCCGTTAGTTCCGTTAATGCTGATAGACGGATAGACAATGTTGGGGTTAAAACAAGTTGCTATATATACCGTAAGCAACAGCTTTTCTTCCGCTGATACATTAAGGTACTTATATAGACGTTCCCACCCTCTCTCACTACGAATCGGTGTAACTTGCGGTAACTGGTCTTTGCTTTGTATAAAGATAGGATAATTGTTAGGCTCAACGCTCCAACCGTTTTTACTTACCTTTACACACTTACCGTTGCATAGGTCATAAATAATTGAATCCTCATAAGGTGCTATACGATATCTTGCTTCCGTAACCTCGCTGTTATAGGCAAGGTTTTTGATATAGTCAATACAATCTTTCATAGTTGTACTGATGGGAAATGAGCCTGTAAGTTCCTTAAACTCACTCTTTATGAAGAATGAAAATTCCTCACTATTTAGTGATAGGTTACAAGTCTTTCCGTTTCGTGTAACTTTCGCAAAGATATCCGTATCCGTCCTTAACAGCGGATAGCCTTTCATCATATCAAGTAGGATATCTTCTTGATTGGTTTTCTTGCCCTTAGTGGCGGTTTTCTTTTTTGCACTCATTTTGAGTACCTCCTAAAATAATTATAATGTCAGCCGTACAAGTCCCTCTTGAACGTCTGCAATATAAATAAAGGGGAAAGCTGAAAACCCATAAGGCATTTTTACAAGAAAATCTTGA
>JAFQEG010000035.1 GCA_017399145.1 Clostridia bacterium
CTTGCCGTAATATTTATATCACAACTCTCATTATTATTTTCTATTTTTCCAATCAAAACAGGAGTGAATGCATTCCTTACATTTTCTTTTGGTCTTTTGTGTATTTTGAACCCGTTATCGCTTATTTGTCCAACAAAAAGGTCATTGTCTTTAACGGTTGTATTTGTAATTTCGCACAATCTTTGCACAATCTCTTTTTTTGTTAAAGAAGATTCCATCTTGCTTTGTAGTTTTATAAAAAACATGCCACTTCTCCCTTTAATGCTTGTTATTTGTATTATACCACACCATATAAAGCATTTCAATATTTTTCGATTTACATTATCCTTGGGTCACCAACAAAACGAAAGCACTCCAAGTGGAGTGCTTTCGTTTTGTTGTGATTTCGTACGCTCATCGACCCATCTTCAAAATGCAGTCGCATTTTGAATCGGGGGACGTTTGTGAGCACTGCCAGTGGCAGATGAAGCGAGCAACAAGGAGTGGCAGTCGTCCAAGAAAACGAGCGAATACTTGAACGAAGTTTGATTGGTTAGCGACAACAGGGCTACCTTGGGTAGCGCATTTCTGACGAAAGCCGTTGTCAGCTTGCTAGCATAAGGCTCGGCAGAAATAGCTCCGTCAGGAGTCTTCTCGCTTGCTTTTGCCCTGCAAAAGTACGGGTAGTTTTCTAAAATGAATTGGAGACAAGGAACCGTCCCCCGTCTCCTCTGTTTTCCTTTGTCTGTTAGGTCGGTTCGGGCGTGTGCTTGTCAGCCCGAGCGAAGCGCGGGCTCTCGTATTAGACAAGCACACGCCCGAAATTTTAATAATTGTTAATAAATATGTTGTTTTTAGCACTATTATATGCTATAATTTTCTAAAGGAAGGTGAAAAATATGTATGAAATTAGACCCGAAACTGTAAAAACTTTTGTACTCGATAAAAACATCAAATTGCCACGATTTCAAAGAAAGCAAACTTGGGATGAAAAGAAAAATTTTCAATTATGCATAAGTTTGTTTAAAGAATACCCTATGGGAGTAACCATTTTAAGCGTTGAAGAAAAAGACGGAAAAACAATAAGATGGTTGCTCGACGGGCGACAAAGGAAAAATGCTCTTTTGCAAATGTACGAAGACCCCGAAAACATATACAATTGGGCACGAAAGTTTATTGGTTTCAAAAATAATAACCAACCAAGCGAAATTGACGAAATGTTTTGGAACAAAATAAATGAGTATATAGAATATAGTGATGAAGATGAGGATGAAGACAATCATTTTGCTGAATCGGACTCGAACGAAGTTGATATTTCAGAGGGAGTAGAAAGCAACGAGCCATCATATTTAAGAGAAAAGAATGGTCTTGATTTTTTGCTTGAAATTATAAAAATCATTCACAATAAATCTAAAAACAACACAGGATTTACAAAGCCTTTTGATATTTGCAACTGTGTAAAACGATTGCCATATGTTGATATTTCACAAGGTGATGATAAGCTTTCTTCAAGAAAATTGAAAATCTTTTTAGACGAATATCGAAACTACTGTAATGTGGAAGATTGTGATTATGAGAAATCCGAGTCTTTCTATAATTTTATTGATTCAAGATGTCAAATTGAAGACAAGAATAAACTATTACAACATCTTTCAACTAAATGGGAAGATATAATGACAAGAATCAATCTAATTGAAAGAATCGATAATTTACTCTCTAATAGTAAAATAGGTTTGATAGAAGTAAAGAATCTTGCTCCTGCAGATTCTCAAAAAATATTCAACATTATTAACTCAGAGGGCGAAAAGTTAACAGCTGTTGAAGTTCTTTCTGCAAAACCAAGTTGGAATATCAAAATTAAAAATGTTGCTGCTGAAATGCAAACTGCTGTAAATGAACTGTACAAAAAAATAGGTACACACAACTATGATGTCGTAAAGTGGGATTTGCCTGCCACTCTACTAAGAAGAATAGGTAGTAACTTTATTATCAAAGATTTTGGAAATGAACCTAAAGATTTTGCGAAAGAAATTACATATGGATTCAAGCTTATAGCAGGCATTTGGAAAAAAGGTGTAAAGAAAGAAAATATAGAATCTTTAAGTAGTGATTATGGAATAAATTGGGCTAATGACTATGAATTGTTAGTAAATGACTTGAAAAATATGTACAAACTTATGTGTACATTCTCTTACTTTAGATTTTTTAACTCTTGGCACACAACAATGATGGAACTTACAAGTGACTCCATTGCGTTAGATTTCTTTATCTTAATGTATTTAGATTGGCAACGAAAAGGAAAACCGATTGGTAATAACACTAACGCAAGAAATTTCGGCAAAAACTGTTTAATATTATGGGACAAACTAATTTATGAATATGTAACAGTCCAATGGAGAGGTTCGGGTGACACTAAAATCGCAACCAATATTGCTTCACTCAAAAATGATACTAACGAATTATTCACCCCTGTGCCTACTGAAAATTGGATAAGACTTTTAGAGGAAATTGAAGAAAAAGCAAAAGTTTTTGGTAACAATTTAACGGTTAAAGCTATGAAGCCGATGCTATATCATTTCTACTGCTTAAAATCTATAGCAGGTCCTGATTCGATGCAAGCAATAGAGGTCGACCACATCATTCCTCAAAGCCTGTTTGAAAACTCTTCAATACCAAATAAAGATTCCATTGTAAATAGCATCTTTAACTTAGGTTTGTTGCCAAAAAATGAAAATATCAGCAAAGGTAAAAAAGTATTGGCTGTAATAACTGATTTGTGGTTACAAAATCAAATTGAAAAATATGAGTTTGTAACCAAAGAGCAGTATTATACATATTCTGACATTGTAAATTACAAAAGAATATTTGAAGAAAGAATGACAATTTTCAAAGATGCATTTGATACGAAGCGTACACATTTGTTGAACAACTAACTTTGAAATCCTTGCTTAGTTTCAATTTATGTTCAATTAAGCTTAACACTCGCTCACCAAAACAAAGAGGACACTCGGTTGAGTGTCCTTTTTGGTATAACTCTTATCTTTTTGAATATACTTTTTGTAAGAATTGTTTTGAGGTGATTTTTATGAAAAGGTCGGTTGGGCTTTGGCAGTTGATGGGGTTTGGTGTGGCGTCGCTTGGTGGGACTCTTTTGCACTTTTTGTACGATTGGCTTGGGAAGGCTGTTTGGATAGCGCCATTTTCTGGGGTGAATGAGTCTACCTGGGAGCATATGAAGCTTTTGTTTTGGCCTATGCTTATTTTTGCTATTGTGCAAAGCTTTTTCTTCAAGGATTGTTCGGTGTTTTGGTGCGTTAAGCTACGTGGGACTCTTTTTGGTCTTTTGTTAATTCCTATACTTTTTTATACCTACAATGGTATAATTGGCAAGTCCCCCGATTGGTTAAATATAGTAATTTTCTTTATTTCCACTGCTCTTGCCTATCTTTACGAAGCAAGGCTATTTAACTCTCAGAGATTTAGCTGTAAAAGACCTAAGCTTGCAAAAATTATGCTTTTTGCAATTGGTGCTTTATTTGTGGTGTTTACCTTTGCGACTCCTGAAATCAATCTTTTCAAGGACCCTTTAACCGGTGCTTTTGGCATTTAAAATTAAGCCCTGTGCTATTTCGCACAGGGCTTTTTAGTATTTTGTGGTTTTTTGTTGACTTATTTGATTTTTCATATTAAAATAGAGTTAACGAAATTTTAAGGAGATTTTTTATGTATTCTTTTGAAAGACTTCATTACAGCATTAGAGGCTCATATCTTGTATGGGACAAAAAAGATAAAACCGTACTAAAAATGGATATGATTCACAACCATGGTCAAGACATTTTTAATGGTGTTTTGTCTATTAATTTCGGTAAGGGCTCAAGGTTTTCCTTTGTGCCTCGTGAGGCTACTGCAAAATCTAAGGATGGTGAAACAAAAATCACCATGTACGATATTGATGGTACCTTTATCAAGGGTAAGGGTAAGGAAATCGTTGTTGAGATTGCAAACAGAAAAACACGATTCGACTATCAAATAGTTCAAAACGGCATAATCGAGCTTTGTGACTTTATAAATAATTGTAGCCTTATGTTTGTTCCTATCAAGGGCTCATTAAAGGTTGAAAAGCAACGCACCCCTGGTGTAATTATGGCTGACTTTGTAAACGTACGTGTATTGCCCGACGAAAATGGCGAGTATGAGTTTGCTATCGAGGGTAACTTCCTTGACAAGGGTGCAACAATTGCGCAGGGTATGTCCTACGACTACTTTGCCGATTTGGCTGAAAAGGACTACAACGCTTGGGAAAAGAAATTCAACTGCAAGAACAAGTACGAAAAGGAATGTGCTTACATAATGTGGTCAAATACAATTGCTCCTCTTGGCAACTTCGCAACTGAGGCAATTGTTATGGGTAAGGCTGGAATGAGTAACGTTTGGAGTTGGGACAATGCGTTCAACGCACTTGGCTTGGCTGATATTGATTATCGTTTGGCTATGGACCAATTTATGGTTATGTACAAGCATATCAATCGTGTTGGCAGAGTGCCCGATGCTATTTCTCAATCCTACAAGGTTTGGAACTTTGTTAAGCCTCCTGTACAGGGCTGGATGTACAAGCAAATGATTAAGAGAAATCCTGAATTTGCTACCCCTCACGCACTTGAAGAGGTTTACTTTGATATGAAGAGAAATACAGATTGGTGGCTAAACCTTCGTGGTGACACACCATCCTACTATCACGGTAACGACTCAGGACAAGATAACTCAACCTGCTTTGACAAGAGTGAGCACATTGAAACCTCCGAGCTTATTGCTTTTCTTTCTGTACAGTGCTCCTTCCTTTCCGAGGCTGCTGAAATTCTAAACTACCCAACTGACAAGAAAATTTACAAGCAACTAGCAAAGGAGCTTGCTGAAAAGGCTGTTAAGGATTATTGGGATGGTGAAAAAATCTTTGTTCGTCTCGCGGAAACTGGTGAGGCTTACTACTGTAATGCTCTTATGCCACTTCGTGTAATTGTACTTGAGGATATGCTTCCAAAGGAAATTCAAGAATACATTGTTAAGCAAATTACAGACCATCACCTTTGCAAGGGTGGTATTTCAAGTGAAGCCATAGATAGCCCAATGTTTGTTGAAAACGGCTACTGGCGTGGTGCAGTTTGGGCACCAGACGTTGTTATGTTTGTTTATGCTTTGCGTAATCTTGGCTACACTGACCTAGCTAATCAAATTGTAGACAACTACAAAGATTCAATTTGTAAGTATGGCTTTAGCGAGAATACAAGTGCCATTACAGGTAAGGGCTTACGCTGTAAGGGCTACGCTTGGGCTGCTAACGCATATCAGGTGCTTTAAAAAATTAAAAGGACACTTCAAAAAGTGTCCTTTTTTTATTGCATATCTTGTATTTTTATGGTAAAATTATTCTAGTGCTTACAAAAGGGGGGCGATTATGCAAATTAACAATTGGAAAATGGATTTTGATAAATGGGTAGGGCTTGACTGTCCTATTCCCTGTGATATGTACAGTACACTGTATGAAAACGGTTGTATTGACGACCCATATTATGGGACAAATGAGGAAAATCTTTGTCACCTTTCAAGAAAGGATTGCACATTTTACAGTAGCTTTAGGCTAAATGAAAAGCAACTGAGTAGCAAGCATATTGAGATTACATTTTTAGGACTTGATACTATTTGCGATATTTACGTAAATGGTACACTTCTTGATAGTGTAAAAAATATGCACCGAAAATACACCTATGATATTAAGGGTATAGCCACACTAGAAAACGAGATAAGACTGAATTTTAAGTCACCCATTGAGTATTTTGAAAAGATGGAAAAGGTACACCATTTATATATGAACGGTGATACACTTCCAGGGGCTTCTCATTTAAGAAAAGCATTTTATATGTCCGGTTGGGACTGGGCACCTAAGCTACCTAATATGGGTATTTTCCGTCCTGTTGAGGTTGACTGCTATGACGTTGACAAAATTGAGGACTTTTTAGTTATTCAAAATCACGAGGGTGACTCTGTATCTCTTGAGGTATCAATTGAAACAAAGCGCAAGGAAAATGGTCTTACATATACCTGTGAAATTGACGGACAGACCGTAACTCTTGAAAATGGCAAGGGTGAGATAACAATTAAAAATCCTAAGCTTTGGTGGCCTCGTGGCTATGGAAAGCAAAGCCTATATGAAATTAGCTTCTCTATTTACAAAAAAGACACTCTCCTTGACAAAATTACAAAAAGGATTGGTCTTCGTACTCTTTATGTAAATCGCGAGGACGACCAATACGGACAAGAGTTTTGCTTTGTTATAAACGGTGTCAAAATATTTGCAATGGGTGCAAATTACGTGCCTATTGATTGTATGCTTTCTCGTGTCAATAAGGATCGTACGGAAAGACTTATTAAGGATTGTGTTTTCGCTAACTTTAATTGCGTAAGGGTTTGGGGTGGTGCTTACTATCCCGAGGACTACTTCTTTGACCTTTGCGATGAGTATGGTCTTATCGTTTGGCAGGACTTTATGGTTGCCTGCGCCAACATTTGGTTGACAAGTGATATGGAAAAGGAGTTTACAGAGGAAGCAATCTACAACGTAAAAAGAATAAGACATCATGCATCTCTTGGCATTCTCTGTGGCAACAACGAAATGGAGGAGGCTATTTGCTTTTGGGAAGATGCAGACGGCAATGACCCTCTTGTACGTAGTGATTATTTGAAGCTTTACGAGAACATTTTGCCATCTATTTGCAAGGAGTATGCGCCCTTTATTTCATACACTCCCTCCAGTCCAACCTCAAAGGGTGGCTTTGAGTCCCCTCAGGATGAGAGTGTGGGCGACGTACATTTTTGGCACGTATGGAATGGCAACTGTGAGTTTGACGAGTACAGACGTCACAAATTCCGTTTTTGCTCAGAATACGGCTTTGAAAGCCTACCGTCAATTAAAACTATTGATTATTTTTGCCCTCGCGAGGAAAGAAACCTTCTTTCCTACACTATGGAATGCCATCAAAAGCATTGGCATGGTAACGTTAAGCTTTTGAAGTATCTTGCAGAGGAATATCAAATGCCTAAGGATTTAGAGACTACTGTCTATGCCTCACAGCTTAATCAAGCTAATGCCATTAAGTTTGGCGTTGAACATTTTAGACGTAATCGTGGCTACACAATGGGGTCTATTTATTGGCAATTAAACGACCCATGGCCTGTTGCCTCCTGGTCTAGCGTTGATTATTTTGGTAGATACAAGGCGCTACACTATTTTGCAAGAAAATTCTATCAAGACGTTTCTCTTGGACTTTTCAACGAGGAAGGGTCTATCACAATCAACGTGGCGAATGAAACCAAAAATGAGTTTAAGGGCTACGTTTTAGCCGGTGTTAAGACTACGGACCTTGAGACTGTGTATGAATTTAGAAAGGATTTTGTAATTAGTCCTCTCTCCTCTCTTGACGTGGATAGCCGACCGAATTATGATTTCAATGGTAAGAATTGTGCCTTTTTCTTCTCTGAGCTTTATGATGAAAATGACAAGCTTATTGCAAGTAATATAGTTCTTGGTTCAAAGCCAAAATACTTTGATTTTCCAAAGCCTAGTATTGGTATCTACGCAACTGAAACACAGGGTGGGGTAAATTTGCAATTTTCCTCACACGTGCTTGTTAAAAACCTTGAGCTTACATTTAAGGGCTTAGAGCTAAAATTGAGCGATAACTATTTTGATTTAACAGGTAAGCCCTATACGGTTTTTGTTGAAACCGATTTGACTGCTGAGCAAATACTAGATAGATTGTCATACCTTTCTGTTTACGATATTTCGCTAAAATATTAATTGCTTTTACTATCCAATATACTAAATTAAGAACAATACATAAAAAGAGGTAAATATGAAAAGATTGTTTCAAAATCATGTTAAAAGAAATGTTATTTCTCTTAGTGGTCCTTGGAAATTTCTTATTGATAAGGACTCATGTGGTGAGAAAATGGGTTGGCAAAATGGCTTGCCAGCGGGGGAAACTGTTATTGTGCCATCTGTTTGGAATAACGAGCTTGGCATTCTAAACTTTGAGGGCTGTTGCTGGTATGAGAAGAAATTCTTAACCGAGGGTGGCACTCTTCTACTAGAATTTGAAAGCGTAATGTCAAAGGCTACCGTTTGGCTTGACGGTAACAAGCTCGGAGAGCATTACGGTGCTTTCACCGCCTTTGAGTTTATAGCTAACGACGTTGCCTGTGGCGAGCATACTCTTGTAGTTTGTGCAGATAACAGATTTGACCAATGGTCCTTCCCACGCAGATATACTGACTGGTTTAACTACGGTGGTATTGCAAGAGATGTTTTTGCTCACGAGTTAAAGGGCGTTTGCGTACTTAAGAATCATATTGCTTACGAGCTAAGCAAGGATTTGAAAAATGCAACCGTTAATTCCTTGCTTGAGCTTTACAATGCAAATAGCACTCCTACCACCTCTTTAGTAAGCGTTTCGGTTGGAGATACAGTTATTTACAGCGAAAGCGTAACCGTTGACGGCTATTCTAAGCTCAGCATTGAAACAAAGCCTGTTGTAATTGAAAGCGTTGCACTTTGGGACACAGAGACACCTAACCTATACACAGTAGTTACCTCAACTGACACAGATGACTATATTGACAAAATCGGCTTTAGAAAAATTGAGGTTGCAGACAATAACATTTTGTTAAACGGCAGAAGCATTGAGCTTTTGGGTGTTAACAGACACGAGGAGCATCCAGACTGGGGCTTTGCATTCCCTGCTAAGCTAATGAAGAGGGACCTTGACTTGATTCGTGATATGGGCTGTAACACTATTCGTGGCTCACACTATCCAAATGCTCGAATTTTCGTTGATATGCTTGATGAAAGAGGAGTTCTTTTCTGGAGTGAAATTCCTATGTGGGGCGTTGGCTTTAGCTGGGAGGCACTTCAAGACCCAATTGTTGTTGGTCGTGGACTTGAAATGCATAAGGAAATGGTAAGACAATATTACAATCACCCATCAATTATTATTTGGGGTATGCACAACGAGATTGATACAAAGAATGACTTCACTATTCCTTTGACTAAGCAATATTATGAGCATTTAAGAGAGTTTGGTGGAAACAGACTTATCACTCACGCATCTAACCACCCACTAAACGACGTTTGTATGGATTACGATGATATTATTTCCATAAATATTTATCACGGCTGGTACAATTATTACGGTGGCTCAGGCACACTTGCAGATTGGGATAAGTTTGTAGTTGATTTGAAAAATCGCCTTGTTGAAAAGAATTGGCTCGGTAAGCCTGTTATTATGAGTGAGTTCGGTGCTGCTGCACTTGCAGGCTTCCACTCACACTTTGATACAGTTCGTTGGAGTGAGGAATATCAAAGTGATTTGATTGAATACTGTCTTGAATTGTTCCACAAGACCGACTATATGAGAGGTACTTACGTATGGCAATTCTGCAATATTAGAACATCACCTTCAATGGATATTAACCGTGTACGCTACTTCAACAATAAGGGTGTTCTCGACGAGCACCGTAATCCTAAGGCTGCTTACTTTAAGATTAAGGAGCTTTATCACCGTTATTCAGGTAAGTAAAAGAAATGACTATATGGGGCAAAACCCATATAGTCATTTTTTTAGTTTAGAAAATCAATTACTGCATTAAATTCGGTTGTGTCGTTTAGGGTGTAGTCAAGCAAATAGCAAATTTGATTGTAATTGCCGTTTTCGTCTGGCAATTGGTCAACGTATGGTTGCTCAACTACGTTTAGAGTTGCATTACTTGTTGTGCTAAGTCTAACGTCACCCATAATGGCAGTATTTCCGTCTACCTGTGGCTTAATTGTTGTTACAAAGCGCTCAACAATCTTTGTTTTATCGCTAAAGGTAAACTTGTCGTACATTTCGATTTTATCGTCCATTGGCTTAAAGCTTCTTTCAGCCTTTTGTAGCTTTGTATGCTTTTTCCTATCATAGCCTAGGGTAAAGTCCATATAAACTACGCCGGTTTCCTCGTTATATACTGCTCTTGCCTTGTTGGTATCGTCACCACCCTGTCCCATATCGTCAAAGATTGGTAGGCTGTGTGAGAAGGATGAGGGCTGGAAGTACTCGTTTCTTCTTGAGCCTTGATAGCCTGGCCAGTTACCTGGACCGATATAACCGAAGTCGCAGAAGATTTGCTTGTTATTTCTTGCAAGAATGAATGAGCCTACGTCTTGGTGGTTGTGGCTTTCCCATTGGTTACCACCCTTAAAGGCAAGTCCGTAATTATCAGTTCTCTTAATGAAGTAGTTTGATACTGGTGCTGAGTAAGTGCCGTTTGCAAGCTTTTCTGTTGTATATTCAGGGTTGAAATATACAGTTGAACGAACTGCAAATGCCCAGTGACAGTATGCAACGATTGTAGCTTGGTCAAGTGGTAGCTTTTCAATTACATCACCATATACTGTCTTTAGCATATGAGGTAGTCCTACCCAGTAGCCCTCTCTTGCGTTTACGTCGCTAAACATTGCAAGAATGTTTGGTTGTAGGTGCATCTTTTGAATAAATTGAGAGATTGCCTTTACCTTTGAATTCTTTAGCCAGTCGTATTCACCGTTTGAAAACTCACGAAGAAGCATAGCATAAACTGAGAAGAAGCCGAAGCCGAAGCCCCAATATGCAGTACCCTCAACGCACATTCCGTCATCGTCGTAGCTATTTAGATAGCATTCCATTGATGCTTGTAGGCGAGGTAATTGTCTTTTAAATTCCTCAGGGTCCTCATACATCAAAACACCACCAACTGCACCTGTACATACGGCTGTCCAGTTATTGTTGTGATGCTCCCAGAAGAATTTTCTTGTTAGGTATGGCTCGATTGTGTGTCTTCTAATTTCGTAGCTAATTCTATCGTTTAGTAGCTTTGGAAATCTATCCTTGAATAAAGACTTAATTTCTGCCATTGAGAAAGCAAGTGAGGCAGCGAAAATATCGATAAGTCCTGGGTCAAAATCCTTTGGGGTTCTTTGATAGTAATCATTATAGTGACCTAGAGGTGCCCATGTATATTCGTTACATATTTCCCATACAGTTTCAACTAGATTTTTGTAATATTCCTCGTTATCTGGGTAAATTAGAGCTAGCAAGGCTGAGGTCTGCAATTGACGGAAGCTATCAGCACCACCCTCTTCGTTCGGATAATTAAGCACGAACCACGCAGAGGAACAACCCGGTCTTTTTTGGAAAACCTTATCGTATTGCTCCTTTATTTCCTTTCTGTGACGGGCAAATGCCTCATCGTTTCTTACTCTTTCCCATACCTTCGGGTCCTTTGCAATATCAAACATAATATTTCTCCTTTAATTAAATTCTTCTACTAGATGCACGGAAGCGCATTGTGTAAGCTTGGTAACGAAGTCGGTCGGATAGATACTTATCCTCAAAGGAATCAGAGTGTTGCCACGTGCCCTTGAAGTTACTATCACGTACCTCTGGCATACAGTCAAGGCTTGGTAATTGTGGCTTAGGTGAAATTAGGATTGTTTCCTTACCTAAGATAACCTCCATTGCGCCAAGTAGCCAGTCAGTTGGTCCTATGTATTCTTTTCCTACCTTTATTTGGTTAGGTAAAAACTCATTGTCCTTTATTTGGTCACAAGCTGAAATTATGTCCTTGCTTGTAAGCGTTATTTCCCTCTCTATCTCATAGGGCTTATCTAAAAATCCGTACACATCCCCACAGATATGCTCATTTTTGCCCTTAAGAAAATCACGGCAGGCAAGAGTCATATCGGCAAGAGATAAGGACATTGGGTCCTGCACAGGGAAAATTCTTTCCCTTAAGGAATTATAAAGCTCTGCGATATGCTCTCTTTTTATAACCCTTTGACCGTCCGCACAAAGCTCGCTTGCAAGCTGTGAATAGGTGATTATTCTAAATCTCGGGTCATTTTTTATCATGCGTATAAGCACACGCATATTTTCAAGAACCTTGTTTGTTATTTCCTTTGGTAAATCCTTTGGCTCAATCCATTGACCGAAGGGTACAAGATTCTCCTTGTGGTAGTTTACTGCGTCCCAAAAGTCCTCTTTTATAATCATATTTGGGTGAGTGTAAATTACTGCCCTTTCTCTTTTAGCAAGGTCATTTAGCACCTTTTTAATATCATCTTCTGTTGCATCACGCAAAAACCATTCAATACCAAAGGTATAGTTTGCGTGGAAAATATTACAGTAATATGCGCCTGTGCCCCATTCTGTATCGCAGAAGGTGTCTGCATAAATTGGGATTCCCATTTTATGATAGCCATACATTGCAACGTAAGACTTTTGGTTGCCCGGTGGGCAAGCTGCCCATACTCGCTCAACCCCTAAGGTGTTTTTTATATACTCGATACCAAGGCTTTCCTCTTCTATAAGTCTTTTTTGTGCCTCATAAAAGTCCTCTATATCTGTGTATTCATTTATCATTGGGTGAAGGGTGTGCCCATAGGTGTGAGTGCCTATTTCGTGGTGAGAAAGTGCCTCGATTACGTCGTCTCTTCCCCATTCCTTTAGGTGCTTAGCAAGTAAGCCAACCACACAAAAGCAACCCTTGACTCCCTCTTCCTTAAACAGATTAGCCTCGTACAAAATTCCATCAGCTGCGCGAGAGGAGGTAAAGTCCTCTGTATCAAAGGAAAAAATTATATCTGTCATTTTTGCCCTCTATCTTGTTTTTGTAAAGTGTTTACTATATTTTATCATATATAATTTTTAAAATCAACTATATATTGTTGAATTTTATGTTTTGCTATGATAAAATATTGATAGCTTAGGTTTTGGAGGATATTATGAAAGCAAAGCTTTTTATAAACAGAAACGAAGAAATAGGAAAAATAGACAGACGTATATATGGATCCTTTATTGAGCATTTAGGTCGTGCTGTATATAATGGAATTTACGAGCCTAGTCACCCTCTTGCCGATGATATGGGATTTAGAGGTGACGTTTTATCTCTTGTTAAGGAATTAAGGGTGCCTATTGTTAGGTATCCTGGTGGAAATTTTGTATCAGGCTACAACTGGGAGGACGGAATCGGTGACAAGTCTAAAAGACCTGTTAAGCTTGATTTGGCTTGGCTTACAACTGAAACTAATCAAGTAGGAATTGACGAATTTCAAGAGTGGGCAAAGCGTGCTAACACTGACATTATGATGGCTGTAAACCTTGGCACAAGAGGTCCTGACGAGGCGAGAAATTTAATTGAATACTGTAATAGTGAAACGAATTCCTACTATGCTAATTTGCGTCGTCAAAACGGCTTTGAAAGGCCCTTTGGAATAAAGCTTTGGTGCTTAGGCAACGAAATGGACGGCGATTGGCAGATTTGCCACAAAACTGCCGAGGAATATGGCAGAGTGGCAACGGAAACCGCAAAGGTTTTAAAGTGGGTTGACCCTTCAATTGAGCTTGTTGCTTGTGGTAGTGCAGATCCTCATATGCCTACCTTTGGCAGTTGGGAAAGAACTGTTTTAGACCACACCTATGACTATATTGATTACCTTTCACTTCATTGCTACTTTGGAAATTATAAGGGCACTCCTGACTTTTTAGCAAGTGCCGAGGTAATGGACAGCTTTATTAAAGAGGTTGCGAATATTTGTGACGAAATTAAAGCAAAGAAGAATAGCAACAAAACGATAAATCTATCCTTTGACGAATGGAATGTTTGGTATAGGACTAAGGACGAGGAAAAGCAAATGGAAAGATGGCAAATTGCACCACATTTGCTTGAGGAAAAGTACAACTTTGAGGACACACTTGTTGTTGGCACTATGCTAATGTCCCTACAAAACAACTGTGACAGAGTTAAAATAGCTTGCATCGCACAGCTTGTAAACGTAATTGCGCCTATTATGACGGAAAACGATGGTGCTTGCTGGAAGCAGACTATTTTCTATCCTTTTTACTATGCTTCTCTTTACGGTAATGGTAAAGCTTTAAAGACAAACGTTGAGGTTGACACCTATAAAACAAGTGACGGAGTGGATATTCCATATCTTTATACCTCTGTTATTGAAAACGAGGATTGTATGGTTGTTTTTGCCGTAAATCGTAGCTTAGACGAGGATATTACTCTTGACCTTTGTGGACAAGAGGGCTACGTGCTTGATAGTCACACTCAGCTATACAATGATGATTTAAATACAACTAACGATAAGGAAAATGAACGCATAAAGCCAACTAGTATTAAGGTTAATGGAAATGGTCCTATTACCCTTAAAAAGCATTCTTGGAATATGCTAATATTTAAAAAATAAAATGAAAAATCCACTTATCATTATGTCAGCAATAACTGGCAAGCCAACTCGTGATGAAATACAAAAATATTTAAAGAGCCTTTTTGACAATGGAATTAGACAGGTGCTTTTATACCCAAGGGCAGGGTGTGAGATTGAATATTTAAGCGAAGAATGGTTTTTAACCATTGGCAATTTTATTGAAATTGCCGACCAGCTTAATATGTGCATTTGGCTTTATGATGATTTTAACTGGCCCTCTGGTGATGCAGGTGGCAGAGTTACGAAAATAGAAGAATATCGTCTTAAGGCTATTAGCATAGCAAGGGAAAGCTTCGGTCAGGTAAGTGCAAAATCTCAACACAACTCCTCTCTTTTTGGCGAAAAGTTTTTTCCTAATCTTTTATCAAGTGATTGTGTTGACTATTTTATTAAGTGCACTCACGAGGAATATTACAAGCGATTTGGCAAATATTTTGGCACTGTTATCAAGGGTATTTTTACAGATGAGCCATCGATTGGCTATTGCTGTAGCGAGGACTCTATTCCCTATTACGAGGGTGCCGAAGAGGACTATAAAAAAGAGTTCAAAAGAGATTTTTTCGAGGACATAAGGAGTGAGTACAATAACTTTTATCCTTGCTTTGTTGAGTTGATTTCAAGGCGCTTTAAGGAATGCTACATAGACAAGCTTAACTCTTGGTGCAAGAATCACAATATTTTAATGACAGGGCACCTAATGTGTGATGATGACCCAGTCCACGCAACTAAGCATGGTGGCAATTATCTTGAAAATCTTTCCTCATTTTTGCTACCGGGAATTGATGAAATTTCAACACAGCTAGATGGTAGAAATGAAATGTCGCTTTTTGGTTCTATTGAATACGCAAGTGGAACAAATGGCGCTATGGCAGAGCTTTTTGCTCTCGGCCCTTGCGATATGTCCTATGCTAAAAAAAGATGTATGCTATACCTTTGTGCCTGTCATAAAATCGACAAGTACTTTCTTGCTATTTCCCACCTTGATATTAGAGGAAATTTAAAGGTTACTGACTTTTTTAATAATTTTTGTGATGACCAACCTAACTTTGGTGGAATGAGACTACTTTCAAAGGAGGCTGAAATTGCATCATTCTATGCAAAAAAGGACTACACCCCTCAAATTTATATTCGATATCCCTTTTCTAAGTGCGCAAGGCTTATTTCAAAATGTATTTATTCGGATAAATTTTTCAAGCTTTTAAACGACCTTACCTATAATCAAATTCAATGGAAGCTTATTGGTAACGAATCGGTTGATGCACCTGTAATCGAGCTTGACGATATGCTTGTGCCTAACCTCACAATTGATGAAATTATTCAATTGATAGGTAAAAAACCAATAGTTGTTGATGAAAATGGCGACACTCCTAGGGGTATTTTTGTACGATGCTTTAATGATGGAAGCATTATAATTTTAAATCTATTTGCCCCATCAGACTACTATTATGTAAATGGTAAACGGACATATTTAGAATTACATCAGGTGCTTTTATCTAACGAAGAGGAAGCTTATAAAGTAAGGGCACTTCACTGTGAATTCAACGTAGCCTATCACAATCCTAACATTGTTAGGCTTATGTACTTAAATGAAAATCAAGCATCTACAATTAACTGCTTACAGGATATTGACACCACCTTTATTTTAAGAAAAGGTCAAGGGGCGTGTTTAAATAATCAGGAAATTCCTGTAAATAGCTGTACTCTTTTGCCCAGAGGAATGAAGGAGTTATATACTCAATCATTGAATACTCTTTTGAAAAAGGGTGCACACACTATATGTTCTCAAAATGATTTTAAATATATGCCTAGTGTTTTTGTGGCAGGTGACTTTTCTGCCTTAATAGAAAATGATAGCTTAACATTAGATAAGCGTAAGACTAGCTATCACTCTGGCGAGATTATTTATGACTATGGAAAAATATCTTTTTCCAAAGAGGTGCTTGTGCCACAAGACGCTTGTGGTATTGAAATTAGTGGGACCACACAATATACTAAGGTATATTTAAACAACACCCTCATTGGCGAGGGTATTGCCTATCCCTTTATTTTTAAATTTGACAAGGAAATGTGTGGCAAGGTCGCACTATTGAAAATCGAACAATATTCTTCCATTGCGCCTATTTTTGCAGATGTTGACTATTGGGACAAAAATGTAAAGGAGTCACAGTGGCGTGGTACACCATCAACCACTAAGGAATACTTTGGCTTTGAAAAAATCTATTGGCTATTTTAGGAGATTTTTACGAATTTAAAGGTGAAAATGCTTGAGGGTGAATACTGGTATGGTAACTCTGCGACTACTCATCATTTAGATTATTCTCTTTACATTATGAATTTTTTACTTTGATATAATGATAAAAAAGGGGTGATTATATGGCTAAGGGAATGAAAATTATAGCGTTTATTTCAACGATTTTGTTTGTTGGTTTTTTGGTATGGCAAATACTGTACCCTAATAGTGTCGCTTTATCGTTGGCTATAACACTTGGCACAATTGCCTATCACTTCCTTATGCGTCTTTTGGTGGGCACCTCTATCAATTGTATTTTCAAAAACAATATTGATTATAATCAACTGTGGTTTAAGCCAAGGAAATTTGAAAAGAAGCTTTACAAGCTTTTAAGGGTAAGAAAATGGACTAAAAATATTCCAACCTATTCACCTGAAACCTTTGATATTACAAAGCATAGCTGGGAAGAGATTGCAAGGGCAACTGCACAAGCCGAAATTGTACACGAGGTAATTATTCTTTTTAGCTTTTTGCCTCTTTTGTTAATTATTCCATTTGGCACACCTCTTGTGTTTATCTTAACCTCGTTGGGTGCGTCCCTGTTTGATTCAATTTTTGTAATTGCACAAAGATACAACCGACCAAAAATTGTTGCATATCTTAATAGATTAAAGAAAAAAGCCGAGTAAAACTCGGCTTTTTTACTTGTTGACCTGTTCGACATCACCACAATTACAACATATAAAGTCATATTTGCTTCTTTGCTCTTTTGAAATTTCGTCCACGTATGTTCCTTCACCCTTGATTGTTGCTGTACCAATACCATTACCATATTTATCATACATTTTTACTGTTTTTTGCTCTCCGTCCACATAAGTTAGTTTACTAAAATATGCGGTATATGACCCCTTGTATTTCGGCGATCTAGAAAATGCCAATTTACATTTTTTACAATTCCCATGCTCGCTACGCGGTCTGAAAAATAGTTGTACAAAGCCAATAGACGAAAGTAACGAGGTCAGCAAGCCTCGAATTATATAAGCAATATCACATTTTTCTAAATTCATACCAACAAATGGTATTGCAAATATACAAAGAAGAAGTGTTCCACCAAGTGTTATAAGTCCACTAACAAATAGTTTTTTTACGAACTCATCATAATCCGACTGTTTTACAGGAGAATACTGGCAAGGAAACATATCATCAGATAAACACAAAAATATTATATATACAACGAAGGTACCAATAAGCGCACCTACGAACCCAGCAAAGGTGGTTGAAATGTTAGATGCTACTGTAAAAAATTCCTCGCGTTCCCTTAACACAGAGCATCCACCTGCACAAAACATAAGGCTCACAAACATTCCAGCTAGTGCCGATGGTATTAAACGAATTAACATAGCATTAATCGTTTTTCTATGCATTATTTTTTTATTCTCTTCCAATTCTTTTTCGCTCAACTTTAAATACCATGCCATTTTCGCACGCTCCTTTATGTTATTTTTTTATGTTATAAATTATAACATATATTTTTAACTTTGTCAAGATTATAATTATGGTAGCATGTAAGTGAGGTTGAAATTATGAAGAAAAAACTTGTTATCACAAAAAAGTCAATCAAGGGAGAGGATGGATATAAAACCTTTTCTATAAGAATTAAGGACGAGACCGTGGCAAAGCTTAACGAGCTTGCTATAAAAACCAATCGCACTCGCAATGAACTAATAAATATTTTACTTGACTTCGCTATGAACGAATGCGAGGTTGACGAGTAAAAAGTGACTGTCGCAATGTACAGTCACTTTTTCTTATTATTTCATTTTGTGAAATGTATTTATCCATTGATTTTTTATGTATTCGTGGCCCTTTGCGCTTGGGTGGACTCCGTCTGTTAGCCAATAGGATTCGGGGGCTTTCTTTGAAAGGTCATCAAAGCCCTTTTGCAATTCAACAAAGGGGAGTGAGTATTTTTCAGCTACCTTTCTTGACATTTCTGCCCTTAGTGCTACTTCCTTTTCAAAGTAGTCCCAATTTTCAGTAGTTGAGCAACCCTTTAAAACGAATGGCTCAAG
This sequence comes from Clostridia bacterium, assembly GCA_017399145.1. Lineage (GTDB taxonomy): Bacteria > Bacillota > Clostridia > Oscillospirales > CAG-272 > RGIG2000. The sequence continues at coordinate 18,623 of JAFQEG010000035.1, forward strand.
AATCATAATTTTTGTGCTTGGTAATGCTTCTTGAATTTCCTCAATTAGCATTGAATATATCTTGAAAAACTTATTTGCCTCTACTCCGTTTGGATTTTCACCAAGCTCGTGCCATACGTCGTTGACACCGATTAAAATACTAATAAAATCAGGCTTTAGGTTGATTATATCTGATTTAATACGTGCGTATAGGTCAACTATTCTGTTTCCACTAATTCCTCTATTTATAAATTCGTGCTTGCCAGCCTCCTCAAGTCCTAGGCTTGCCTCTACTAGAGTTGCATAGCCAAAGCCTAGTCTTGCCTCGTCACTTCTGCTTCTGCCTGCATCTGTGATTGAATCACCTTGAAATAAAATTCTCATATAAATTCTCCTTTTGATTGGTATTTTAATTTTAACACCTTTATTGTAAAAAATCAATTATTTTTTAGTCTTATTATTTCATTTATGAAATTTATATGATATACTATTTTTAATAGCTTACTAAGGAGTGATTGCATGGAAAACAAATTGTTACATTCTTATAGCATTATGCCTCTTGATACTGACCATTTAGAGGAGATTTGCCAAGATATTAAGGACCAATACGAAAGTGGTGTTGCCTCTTGTGCTTTATTCTCAATGACTCTTGTGCCCGAGGGCAATCCCCCTGCTAACAAGGTAGAGGGGTTGTGCAAGAAATTTGCTCAATTTAAAAAACGTCTTGACGAAATGGGGCTTGAGTGTGGAATTTTAGTACAAGCTACCGTTGGTCACGGTTGGATTCTTGGAGAAATGTTTCCATATCAAAGCCACGTAAACTTTACAGATGGTATTGCAACTCGTTGTGCTTGTCCTTATGACAAGGGCTTTTTAGATTACATATACAACGTAATGCGTACTATTGCTATGCAGGGTCCCTCTTGCATTATGATTGACGACGACCTAAGGACAATTTGGTTTAAGGGTGAGGGGTGTGCTTGTCCCTTGCACCTGAAGGAATTTAACAAGCGTGCCGGCACCTCGTTATCAAGGGAGGCACTTTGGGAAATTGTAAACAATGAGGGTGAGAACAGAAAGAAATACACCGATATTTTCATTGACGTTCAAAGAGATTCTTTAGTTGAAGCAAGTCAGGTGATTCGTGCGGGAATTGATAGCATTGACCCCTCCTTGCCTGCGTCCTATTGCTGTTGTGGTAACAATGCAGAGTTTGCCTACGAAATTGCATCAAGGCTAGCTGGCAGAGGCAACCCTGTAACTGTTAGAATAAATAACGGAAATTATACTGCACTTGGCAATAAGGGCTTTAGTAGAATTTTCCACCGTGCCGCAACTCAAATAGCAAAGCTAAGGGACAAGGTTGACGTAATTCTTGCAGAAACTGACACTTGTCCTCAAAACAGATACAGCACAGGGGCTATGGCACTACATAGTCATTTTACAGGCACTATTTTAGAGGGTGCCAATGGTGCAAAGCATTGGATTACCCGTTTAATAACATACGAGCCAGAAAGTGGCCGTGCATACAGAAAAATACTTGGCAAAAATCTTGGCTTTTACGAAAAGCTTGCCTCTCTTCAGCCTACGCTTAAATGGAAGGGTTGTCGCATTTTTACACCTAGCACCCCCGACTTTACCTACGGTAGAGTTAAGGAGGAATGGGACGGGTGGAGCTACTGCGTCCTTGAAAGGCTTGGTATTCCTATGTATTTTTCAGCACAGCCTACTGGTGTTGTGTGTCTTGAGGGTGACGTTGATACTCGCCTTAGTGATAAGGAAATTGAAAAAATTCTTTCCGGTCCTGTGCTTTTAGCCTCTGATACTGCAAAAAATCTTATCAAAAGAGGCTTTGGTAAGCATCTGGGTGTTGACGTAAGAGAGTGGCAGGGCAAAACTCCTGTAAGAGAAAGGTTTGTTAAAAATAATAAGTTTACTAAGTTACAAAACAACACAAAGGAGCTTGTGCCTCTTGATAGTGAGATTGAGATTGATTCCTACGTTTGCAACACAACGGATTATGAAAGCTATGAAAGGCTATTCCCTGCTACAACTATCTATAAAAATCAGTTAGGTGGTCTGATTTTTACATTTTGTGGCACCCCTGTATCTGAATTTCACCTTGACAAAGCATTTTCCTTCCTTACTTATTCAAGAAAGGAACAGCTTATTGATATGCTAAAAAGGACAGGTGAGCTTTTGGTTTACTACCCAGGTGACGAGGAGGTTTACCTAAAAACTGCCGAAATGGAAAACGGCGACGTTTTCGTTTCCCTTTTCAATTTAGGCACTGACCCTATCGAAAGTCTTGAGCTTGTGTGCGAATTTGAAGCTAAGGAATTTTACAAGCTAATGCCAAACGGCAAGGAAGAATTAGTAAGCTTTAAAAAAGCTGACAATCTATATATTTTAGATACCTCAGCTAACACTCTTGACCCTGTTGTATTATTTATTAAGAGGGCTTAAAATAAAAAACTCGACACTTGGTCGAGTTTTTTATTTGATTTTTTCATATATAAACTGCTCCGGTCCTGTATCCTTCATCAAGATTTCCTTATCCTTGAACTTGAAGATGTACAAGAAAAACATATAAAGGTCTCCTACGCAACCACCAATGTGCATTGAGAATAATGCGCCTATTGCTGCGTGTAAAGCTGGGTTTACAAAGAAAAATATAGCTCCTAAGATAATGAATAATATTGAAAATACTATGCAAGGCATAATCAGTGCAATCATTGAGGCTTTCCTATACACGTAAATGTTAGGTACTCCACAATAAGCACAGCTCCAGCTAAGTCCAAAGGTAAGCTTTTCCTTTGTTAGTCTCTTATAGGCTATTCCGTGGACTAGCTCGTGCAAAATCATATAAGCTATTATTCCTGGTAAAAATATTACCAAAAACAGCAACCAATAATCTATAAATTCTTCTGCATTTGTTTGATTAAATGTGGCAGATAAAACTGTTGTTATCACAACAAGTGCGCCACTTAAAGCCATAATAATTAAGGCACCTAAATTCATTAGTAAGCCAACCTTAAAATCCTTAGCATCTATGTGATAAATCTGCTCATAATTTTCCGGTAGCTCATGCTTATAATTTTTCGTTTTTTCTTCCATTGTCATCGCCCCCCTTTTGTTATTTTAATTATAGCACCAAAGGCAACGAATGTCTAGTATAAGTAAAAAAACAGTTGATAAATTTCTCCTTGTGTGTTAAAATCATTCTAGCAAGAATAAAAGAGGAAATTATAATGAAGCAAGTATTTAACCCATACCTACCACTCAACGAATATATTCCAGATGGCGAGCCTCACGTTTTTGGGGGCAGAGTGTATGTTTATGGCTCTCACGACAAGGAAAATGGCGAGCATTTTTGTATGCTTGATTACGTTACCTACTCAGCACCCATTGACAATTTAAAAGACTGGACATACGAGGGTATAATCTACAAAGCATCAAAGGACCCACTTTATCCAGAATACAAATATATGTTTGCACCCGACGTTGTGCGTGGCAACGACGGACGATATTATCTTTACTATTCTTTAGCAAATGATTATCCAAATTGTTCGTACGTATTGAGTGTGGCAGTTTGCGACACACCCTGTGGGGAATTTGAGTTTTTAGGTCACGTAAAAAACAAGGATGGCACCCTTTTGAATGACGGTGTTATCTTTGACCCTGCCGTTTTAAATGATAATGGCACAATCAGGCTTTACTACGGAATGTGGTGGAATTTTGAAAGAGATTTTTGCGAAAAGGAATCAATAGAAAAACAAGTTGCCACCTTTAAAAAATCAAAAGAGGAAATTCTTGCCTCCACCAATGGAGTTATGGGTCCCTTTGTTGTTACACTTGATAGTGATATGATAACAGCAAAGAACACACCAAAAAGAATTTTTCCACGAGATTTTTCCGGTACTGACTTTGAGGGTCACGAGTTTTTTGAAGCAAGCTCGATGCGAAAGGTTGGCGATAAATACTATTTTATATACTCTACCTTTCAAGGTCACGAGTTAGCCTATGCAATAAGTGACTACCCAGACAGAGATTTTAAATTCGGTGGTGTTATCGTATCAAATGGTGACATTGGCTACAAGGGTAGAAAATACGAGGATATGGTTATGCGTATCGGTAACAATCACGGTAGCATTGAATATATAAATGGTAATTGGTACATTTTCTATCATAGACACACGACTAAAACTGAGTTATCTCGTCAAGGCTGTGCCGAAAAAATAGAAATACTAGAAAACGGCTTTATTCCACAGGTGGAAATTACAAGCTGTGGCTTAAATGGTGGTCCTCTTTTAGCAAGTGGGTCCTACCCTTCTGTTATTTGTTGTCATTTATCAAATGGTAAGCTAACCTATGGCTATTGCGCTGACAAAAGAGTGCCTCACCTAATCTGCGAAAATAATGAAAGATTTATAAAAGAGGTAGAAAACAACACAGTCATTGGCTACAAATATTTTGACTTTAAGGGAATTACAAAAATCGGTGTAAAATATCGCACAGGTGATATTACACCTTGCGGTAAGCTATATGTAACGACTAAGGAAAATGGCACCCCTCTTTGCTATTTGGAAATAAATGATAGCAAGGAATGGACAACAACTCTTGCAGAAATTTGCCTTTATGGCAAGGAAGCCTTATATTTTAGATATGAGGGGTCTGGTGACATTGATATTTTAGAGATTTCATTTAGATAAAAAAGCCGACTAAATGTCGGCTTTTTCTTTATTGTGGAAGACCTTGGGTGCCAAAAGGCACCCTTGTCCCTTTTTTAGTTAATTAAAACGTCAATCCATTGGAGAGGAAGTTCGCCTGTCTTCCCTTGTCAAGACACGCCACCGTCCCCTGTCTTCATTGTTGGAGACCGAGGGTGCCAAAAGGCACCCTTGTCCCTTTTTTGAGTTAATTAAACGTCAATCCTTTGGAGACGAGGAAGTGTCACCTGTCTTCTCCCCTGTCTTCTAGTTTATCACAGTGATTTTACTTTGTCAAGA
>JAFQEG010000036.1 GCA_017399145.1 Clostridia bacterium
CTTCATACTCAATAGGTCTTTGTCCGATTGTGGCAATTCTTACTAAAATTGGCTTTTTACTTGATGCACCTATTATTGATGGTAAGTTTATTTGTGGTTTTCCCTCAAAGGGCTTTGCTATCGCAATTTTTGTTTTAATGCCCATTTCTTCTCCTTATACAAAATTCAATGCTTAACATTAAAAAAACCTTGATGTTGAAAAATATATTTTACTTTTAATGACTTATATCCATTATATATGATCAGAGTAACGTTCAGCTGTGATTACCCCGTCATTCACGTGCAATTTGCACACTCTTGCCGTACGTGCTTCGTCAAATTCATTACGCTTTTGACAGTCTAAGTCACGGGCATGATAAATTGCGTAATACTGTCCCTTGTATTTTATTACACTGTGGTGTCCCGAGCCCTCTTCAAAATCGTTTTTGTACATAACAGGGGCAAATTTACCGTTGTTCGTGTGCTTGACAAACTGCACCCTTGTCAAATCACTTTCTCGTGTTCGTGCGGCAACGTATCCTATATGGTACGAGTCATTGTCATAGCAACCGCCACTATACATAACATATTGCCACTCTCCCTCGCGAAACCAGAAAGGTCCCTCTATGGTATGCCAATCCTTGTCGCCATTGCGACCTCGCTTGAAGATTTCCTCGTCCATAGTCGGTACAATCATCTCACGAGGCTGATTTGCGGGTGTCATAGGGTCAATCAGCTTATCTACGAAAACTCGTGTACCTATGCGGTCGCAATCCTTGTTATCTTCAGAATACCATAAAAACAATCCCTTTTCGGTTTCTACCACGTGGGAATCTATTGAAAATCGCTTATAAAAGCAAGTTGGATTCATAAACGGACCAAGGGGAGAGTCTGCAACCATTGCGTGCATGAATTGACATTCATCCTCTGACGAACAGGAAAAATAAAGGTAATAACGGTCCTTGTATTTTGTAATAGACGGTGCCCAATAGCTATGACGTCCGTCAATTGAGGCAACAATCCCTTCGTAATGCCAAACATCAAATAAATCATTCGTTGAATATGCTTCCACTCCTTTTTTGCCTGTTACATACAGATAAAGCTTGCCACAGTCTTCAAAAATAAAAGGGTCGGGTTGATGCTTATCAGCTACATCAAATTTTAATTTCATAACCTTTCATTGCTCCTTAATTGCATTATCATAGCTTACGTTTGGTTATATCATACCACGAAATCTATCACTTTTCAATATCATTAGTTCAAAAGAAAACACAGAGTGCTTCTGTCTAAGATGCACACCATCCCACATCTTCTCGATGATATTACCTTCAACTATTGAAATATATTTCTATTTATGTTATACTTTTATAGAGCAAAAATTTCAATGTTTATTACATCTATTTGATTTTTTACCAATTTTATTTTAAAGGAACAACCAAATGAAAATAATAGATCTTACTCATACGATAAAAGAAAATATGCCTGTATATCCTGGAACAAAACCTCCGATCCTCGCCCCAGCCAGTAGTTATGAAAAGGACGGCTTCAAGGAAACACTTCTTAGTATGTTCAGCCATACGGGCACCCACATTGATCCACCTTCTCATATTTTTTCGGGCAAGGCTACGCTTGACAGTTTTCCTGCTTCTCAATTCGTTGGTAAAGCTCTGGTTGTTGATTGTCGTTCTCTTCTAGATGGAGAAGTAATAACCTTAGAGCTTATAAAGAAATACCGTGAAAAAATGCATAAAGCTGATTTTCTACTTTTCAACACCGGTTGGGATAAGAAATGGAATGATAACGCATATTTCGGCAACTATCCGTATCTTTCAAACGAAGTATTGGATTACATAATAAACGGAGATTACAAAGGAATTGGATTTGATGTTATCGGTCTTGATCCCATAAGCGATGCTTCTCTTAAAATGCATAAAAAACTGTTTATGTCGAAAAAAATAATAAATATTGAAAATCTGAAAAACCTTGACCTATGTGGAGATGAGCTTTTTACATTCGTTTGCTTGCCTATCAAGATCGAAAATTCTGATGGTGCTCCTGCAAGGGCAATTGCTATTATTGAAGAATAAAAATATCAAAGCTTAAAAAACTTTTTCCTACAACTTTCTTTTTACTATGGCAATCCGGTTCAAATTACAAACAAAATGCTCATATTTTTGTAGAAAAATGCAAAATCTGCCTTTTGAAAAATTAGAGATTTGAAAAAAGACTACTCAAAAAGAGTAGTCTTTTTTCGTTTTCATTATTTTTGATACTTGTTAAAGCTTTTTCAGTTTCTTACTAGGAAATAGGCGATTCGTTTGATGCGAAAACAACTCACGGCTCTCCAACAATTTTTCTATCGGTGCATTTAAAAGATTGGATACCCTGCTTTTTCGTGTGCTTCGAATAGCTCGTCACAAAGAGCTTTGATTTCACCGGTTGAAAGCTCTGCTCCCGTGTGTGGGTCCATCATTGCGGCTTGATAAATCTTTTGCTTATCCATTGTATGAGCCGCCTCTATCGTTAGCATTTGAGCATAGATGTTTGACGAATTCATTGCAGCAAGCTGAAGTGGAAGCGCCCCAACAAAGGTAGGGTGTATTCCCTCTCCATCTACTAAGCAAGGCACCTCAACGCAAGCATCATATGGTAGGTTTGTAATAACTCCGTTATTTATAACGTTACCGCCAATTTTGTATGGCTTGTTTGTATAAATTGCCTCCATAATGTGTGATGCATATTCCTTTGAACGAGTATGCTCTATTTTGCCCCCTGACATTAACTCCTCGTATTGCTTTTGCCAGCCCTCAATTTGATTTATACAACGACGTGGATATTCATCAAGAGGAATATTGAATTTTTCGATTAAATCGTTTCTGTTTGGCTTTATGTAAAATGGGTTATATTCTGCGTTATGCTCACTTGATTCCGTGCAATAATAACCAAGCTTATCAATATAGTCGTAACGCACCATATCGCCATGCTTTTCTTTTGCATTTTTCTCTTTTGCACGCTTTTTAATTTCAGGATATAGGTCGTTTCCGTCCTTGTCCTTAATTTCAAGAAGCCACGCCATATGGTTAATGCCAGCTATTTTCTCGTGTCTGCCCTCTAATTTGTCACTCATATCAAGGCCCTTAAGTAAGCCCTCTGAGCAAACCTGTACACTGTGGCAAAGTCCTATGGTCTTTACCTTAGTGTATCTTTGCATATAGCCTGTGAGCATAGCCATCGGATTTGTATAGTTTAAGAGCCACGCATTTGGGCAAACCTCTTCAATATCCTTTGCAAAATCCTTGAGCACGTGGATAGTACGAAGGGCGCGGAAAATGCCACCAATACCGAGAGTGTCGCCAATGGTTTGGCGAAGTCCGTACTTTTTTGGAATTTCAAAATCTATAATTGTGCAAGGGTCGTAAAGACCTACTTGAATTGCGTTTATAACAAAGTCCGCATTTTTTAATGCATCCTTTCTTTCGCCAACGCCTAAATACCTTTTGATTGTTGCACGTCCCTCGTTTATAGATTCATTCATTTTCGAAATGAGAAGATATGACTCATCAAGTCTTTTTTCGTCTATATCGTAAAGTGCAATTTCTACATCGTGAAACGCATCGCATAGCATTGTATCTCCTAAAACATTTTTCGAAAACACGGTGCTTCCTGCACCCATAAATGTTATCTTCATAGTAATTCTCCTTTTATCATATACAAATTTCCTTGTATGTAGTAATTATACTACAAGGGCTGTCCCATTTCAATATCTTTAGTTCAAAAACAGAGGGTGATTTTTGTATTTTAAAGTCTTGGTTCTATATTATAAGGGCTGACAAGAATATAATTGTCAGCCCTTAACTCTTTATTTCAGTTTTTCCAATTTAGCCGTATTTGCGATAACTATCAACGAGCTTTCCTTATCAAGCACCTGCTCAGGATTGATATTTACGTTGACATCTTCGCCCTTCTTGATAGCGACGATATTAAATCCGTATTTTTTACGGAGATTCAATTCAATCAGATTTTTACCACACCACTCGTTCTTTACGTCAATCTCAACCATTGATACGTCCTTTGACAGGGAGATCATATCAATAAAGCCCGAGCTAAGTAAATTTTTTGCAAGGCGTATACCTGATTCATTTTCCGGAAAGACTACCTTATCCGCCCCCACACGAAGTAATATCTTTTGTTGCATCTCGTTTGCACACTTTGCAATAACCGTCTTAACACCCGCCTCCTTGCAAAGAGTTACCGCCATCACACTCGCCTCAAGATTACTCGCCATACAAACGATAACTGTATCAATATTGCCGATTCCAAGTCGAGAAATAACCTCTGCATCTGTCACGTCGGCACACTTACACACGGGCAAATATGCAGATAAATCATTGACGATTTTTTCATCAGCATCTACCGCAATAACCTCTATACCGTTTTCCTCAAGCTCTCTTGCTACGGCTGTTCCATATCTTCCAAGTCCAAATACTGCGTACGTTTTCTTTACTTTCATTGTTCTTATCCTCATCCTATACTTATATCTTCCGTCGGCTCAGCGATAACGTTTTGACTTTCATTTTTACTTCCAAGAGCCACTGCAAGTGATACCGGTCCTACTCTGCCAAGGTACATAGTCATTATGATAATCACCCGTCCGAACGTATTTAGCGCTGACGTCAAATTTCTTGAAAGACCAACTGTTGCCGTAGCGCTGACAGCTTCATAAATCGCATCAAGGGCAGATGTGTTGCTTGTTGCCATTAGAAGTATTGTTGATACGATGCATATCGTAAGAAATGCTACTACTACGGCAACCGCTTTTTTTATTGATCCCTCAGAAATACATCTGCCGAACAGAGTTGCTCTGCTTTTATTTCTAATGGTAGCCAACGCCGAACAAATAAGCACGGCAAGGGTTACCGTTTTCATGCCTCCAGCCGTACCCACAGGTGAGCCTCCTATCAGCATTAAAATTATAGACACTGTTGCAGAAGCATTTGTTAGATTCTCTTGTGGAATTGTAGCAAAGCCTGCAGTTCTCGTTGTAATTGATTGAAAAAAGGATACTTGAATTTTATTAAAGACAGACATCTCACCGATAGTCAACGGATTCTTATATTCAAAGATAAATATAAGAATCGCACCCACAAGAATGAGCCCTGCGGTAGCGGTAATAGCAATCTTTGAATGCAACGTTAGATACTTGAATATCTTGCGATTCTTCTTCGAGCATCCCTTAACCACGCGAAGAACGTCCCACCACACGATATAACCGAGACCTCCAAGAACGATAAGAGTTGAGGTCACGATGTTGATTAATGGATTCGTAGCATAATTACAAAGACTATTCTCTGCAATAATATCAATACCAGCATTGCAAAAGGCAGAAACCGAATTGAATACAGATATCCAAACACCTCTTGCCCCAAATTCAGGAACGAACACGAACATATAAAGAACAGCACCTATTCCTTCTATAATAAGTGTACCGATCAACACGTTCTTAACGAATTTTGCAAGTCCTGACATAGTGTTAAGGTTGAATGCATCCTGAATAAGCAAACGATCTCCGATGCCCATTTTTTTATTAATAAGAAGCATCAAGCCCGACATAATGGTGATGATGCCAAGACCACCAATCTGTATTAAAATCAATATAACAATCTGTCCAAATATGCTCCACGTTGATACCGTAGGAAGTGTAACAAGCCCCGTAACACAGGTTGAGGTTGTTGCTGTAAAAAGTGCATCGAGATATGGGACAGCACTTCCTGTGGCGGAGCTTATCGGCAACGCCAAAAGACCACTTCCAACGAGAATAGTTATAAGAAAGCTAAGCAGTATAATTTGTGTGGTTGAAAGCGTGAATTTCTTTTTTTTAACCATAAGATTATCCTCTAAAAAGCATAAAAGAACCAACGTCCTCTACAGTCAGCTGGTTCCTTTTATATTTAATCTTCTAAACAATTCTATCACACTTTGCCCTTTATGTCAACACTTGTTTTAACGAAATAATTATTCGAAGTAATTATAGTCCATTGACGACATAGGTGTATAAGCTTGAAGCCTACAAGCTCAGATAAAATCGTTTCCTTATTCTTAAATGCAAATGCAAGTGAGTCATAATTTACACCCGACACGGTAGATTTTTTCGTTTATCTTGCAAAAAAGCTTACCTTAAGCAAATTCATGCTTGCGTGACCTTCCATTGATATGTCAAATACAACGTCGAATTTATCACCTTCAACCTGTGTAGGTAGAATATGGAAGGTTTTTTCTATTACCTCGCCGTTACAATTACTCAAGGGCACGGTAGTGACCCTTTCCTTTATTTCTACTCCACTTTGTGTATATGCGCGAATAGTAAGCCAATGTTGAATTTTTGACTCTCCGTTGTCAAAAATTTTCAGCTTAATTGTGGTTTCCTTTCCGTTTTCGAAGAAGAAATCCTTTTCATAAATCGCTTGCATTTTAAAAAGTGAAAACTCTTTAAAAATAGAATAATGAGGCAAGCTTATAAGCTCGGTTGTGTTGAAGTATTCTTTTCCTCTATTGCCGAATGCACCCTTGTAATAAACCTCCTCGGTATCCTTACAATAAAAATCGTTACAGGAAAAAACCTCCAAGCCCTCGTTTGTTATATCGTACTCCTCAGGACTTAACATTTTTGGAATACAACGAATAATTTCATCTGCCAATTCCTGTGTGGACTTAGGCAAGAAGAATGGAATGTTCATTGTCATTCCATAGTCTAAGGTATTTAGAGTTGCTGTAACAATCACGTCGTTAATGGGCTTTATCCATTTTTCAGGAAGGCGAGAGTTTCCAAGAATAATGCCAAGAGTAGCCCCTAGACTTCCCGCTGTGCAATCTGCATCCTCTCCACAGTTTACGGCAAGTAACATACTCTTGCCAAAATCTCCCTCTCCGTATAGCAAGCCCAAAATAGCAATTGCTATATTTTGTGGGGCATCAAATCCAGCCGGTGCAGGCTTATACTCTGTAAGCTTAATGTCCTTTAGCTTTGTATGCTGATAGGAAAAGGCACCTGTAACCTCTTTGAAAACAATATCTCTTGCTTCCTCGTAGGTTTTTCCCCTTTCGTAGCAGTCCTTGACAAGGGTGATTCCTTTATATAGAGCACTTGTATTAGGAATATAGCTAAGTCCAATATCTATTAGCTTTTTAATATCGCTCTCAACAAAGGCAGCACTTTGCATAGCCGTCCAAAATACCTCTCCATAGGTGCCCTCGTCTGCGTGGTCGATTGAAGAATCAAAGTATGCGTAGCGAGTTGCAAGTGCAGGGTGGCCAGGGCAAAGACATGCCCAAATTTCGCTACGAATAAAGGACCCACAGCTATCCTTATAGCTATTTGCATGATATCCGGATATAGGCGTTGGAATACCACGTCTTAAATTCGATTTTCCAAAGCCATATTCTGCCCAGCTAGGATTTACAAAGATATTGTAATACTCAGCCAAAATTTCCGAATTTACATTTCTTCCGTATCTTCTTACGGCATTCAAGGAAGATATTTGCAAATCTAGGTCATCGTTGGGCATAGGATTGCTTTCGATATTCGGTTGAATAAAATATTCAATATCAAAAAAGCCATTCTTTCCTTCAAGTGGTGCGCCAAGTGTACCACCTACGTTTTTACCATTAAAGCAACCGAGTATCTTATCTCTTAAAAGCTTTCTATCCATACCTATTACCTCATTCCCATTGAACTTTATTGTTTGATTATATCACAAAATACATCTATCTGTCAATGTCAGCAGATAATAAAAAATCAAATAAAATTTGATTTACTCAATTGACTTTAGTGGCCTTTGGCGATATAATTAAGAAAAATGCTTTTTGAGGTGGATTATGTTTTATACCTACTTAACAAAAAATGAGGAAAAATATAGCTTTGGTGTATGCACCGACCTTCTTTGCAAAAGATTGCCTGTTGGTCTTTGCTATTTTGAGGTGTTTGCCAACAGAAAAGAGGCAAAATATCGCGAGGAGTGTCTAAAAAAGCTATCTAATAACAAGCTTTCTTCTTTGATTAACAATAAGAAATCCGCAGGCTTTACCTGTCACAACGAGGGCGAAAAAGCTGTTATATCTCTAAAAAATGGTGTTTATAATTTGACAGGTCCTATTTTAGTTAAGGGTGAAAATATTACAATCCGTGGGGACAAAAATACCATTATACAGGGCTGTGCAAAAATTGACAACTGGGTAGACGAGGGTAATGGTGTATTCTCTGCAAGTACCGAATATGACGCAGATGCACTTTACATTAGTGGCGAAAAATATCAAATGGCACGTTTCCCTAAATATAACCCAAGTGTAAGAATTTTCGGTGGCTTTTCAAGAGATGTTTTGTCAGTGGATAAGGCTAAGGAGTGGAAAAACCCGAAGGGTGCTTATATTCACGCAATGCACAAGCACAATTGGGGTGGCTTTTCCTACGAGGTAACTGGCAAGGACGAAAACGGCAATCTTACTTATATTGGTGGGTGGCAAAACAACCGACAAATGGGTATGCACTCTGACTTTAAGTACATCGAAAACCTACGTGAGGAAATGACCCTGCCAGGAGAATGGTATTTTGACAAGGAAAACAAGCGTGCTTACGCAATTTTAAAGGATGGACATAGTCTAGATGATGCTGAAATTTGTGTAAATTCAAGCTTTTTTGTCTTTAAGAATTGTAAAAACGTAAGCGTTGAAAACATCAAAATAAGACGTGCAAAAAGAACCTTTATGCTAACAAACGAGCCACTTTTAAGAAGTGACTGGACCATATACAGAGGTGGTGCAATTTACTTTGCCAATTCTAGCAACTGCACAATTTCAAAGTGCTCTCTTTTCGATATAGGCACAAATGGTGTTTTTGTTGATGGCAAAAACAATAATATCACAATTTCAAAATGTCACCTTAAGGACCTTGGTGCAAGTGGTGTTTGCTTTGTTGGTAAACCAAGTGCAGTAAGAAGTCCCTTGTTTGATGCTATAAAGAGTCAAAGCTTTCTTGAAATTGACAAAAAAAGAGGTCCTAAGAGTAACGAATATCCAAAGGACTGTGTTGTTGACGATTGCTTAATTGAGCATGTTGGTACAGTCGAAAAGCAAGCCACAGGTGTTGAAATTTCAATGTCCTATGGTATTAGTGTTATCAACACTAGCATTTACGACACGTCCCGTGCCGGAATTAACATTTCCGAGGGTACGTTTGGTGGTCATTTAATTGACGGATGCGATATTTTCGACACAGTTAAGGAAACTGGCGACCATGGTAGCTTTAACTCTTGGGGTAGGGACAGATATTGGCACCTATACGATATTGCAGATAGTGAGCTTTACAAATATGTTGGACTTGACTGTATTGGAAAATCCATTATTAGAAATAGCAGATTTCGTTGTGACAGAGGTTGGGATATTGACCTTGATGACGGCTCGTCAAATTATGAAATTTACAATAATTTGTGCTTAAATGGTGGTATAAAGCTACGTGAGGGCTTTAACAGATACGTACATAACAACATAACTGTAAACAACTCAATACATTTGCACGTTTGGTATGAAAATAGCGGAGACGTGGTTGAAAATAACATTATTTTCACAGAATATCAGCCTATTTTAATGAACAACGGCTATGGCAAAAGCATTGACTTCAACGTTTTACATTCAAGGAATACAAAGGGTGTTAAAAAAGCACCTGAGCTTGAAAAAATTACAGGCATGGACAAGAACTCAACAAAGACAAAATGCACCTTTGCAAACGTAAGAGGTAGCGATTACAGACTTATCTCACCTAAAATTTCAGGCTTTGAGGACTTCCCTTCTCAATTCGGTGTAAGATATTTACCACTTAAAAGGCTAGCTAAGACTCCTCTATTGCCAAAAATCAATCAAGGTGCTAAAAAGAGCAAATCTAATATTGTTAAGCTATTTGATATGCAAATTAAAAATATCGAAACAGATGGTGAAATGTCTGCCTTTGCAACGGCAGGACACAACGGTGTGCTTGTTTGCGATGTTGACCAATTTGCTGACGTGTCGGCAAAGGGAATTTTGCCCTGTGACGTAATTGTTGCAATCAACGACAAGGATGTAAACTCTCTTTGCGACCTTGATGGAATTACAAAGAGTGAATTCCTTTCGTCCAAAATTACTGTGTGGCGTGCCCCCTTGCGTATAACCTTAAAATAACAAAAAGACCTACTCAAAAAGTAGGTCTTTTGCATAAGTGTCATAAATTTTGCTAGCACTTTTTTATTAAAATATAGGGTCATCTCCATCTGGGGCATCTCCAAATGGATTTCCATTACTCGAGTCAGGCTTTTTGATGCGTCTTTTCTCGTATGGGTCCTCGCCTAAAAAAGGTCGAAATTCAATAGGTGTTTTTAAAAAGTCCTCTATTTCCTCGTCCTCTATGTGACAAAAGCTTACGATGGTATTTGCAAAAAACCTTTCTGCCACACTTCCTATTTTTCCACCTACAATCAAGGCTGCACTACATACGCAAAGGTACCAATCCTTTTCAACAGCAAATACATACTCGTTTCCTATATTGGTTACACCCTCATCAATATAAACGTGGCATAAAGCATAGCAATCAAAGAAAGCAAATTCCTCAATGGTGCTTACTCCACCGCTGATTTTTACACACTCTAAATTATAGCTATGTTGGAATGCATAGGCTTTAATTACTTCAACGTGGCTTGGCACTTCAAAATACTTGTTTTCTCTGCCAGCTGGATATTTTACAAGGGTCTTCAAATCTCTTGTATATACTATATTATCAATGCTTACAAGGTGCTTGTTTTCCTTGTCAACCATAATTTCCTTCAAGCAAGTTGCTTCTGCAAACGCTTCAGGCTCTATTTCTGAAACGTCCTTGCCTATAAATAGTGACTCTAATTTAGTATATTTGCCAAAAGCTTCGTTTGAAATCTTTGTTATACCATTTCCAATAATTATCTTTTTTATTTTCCTACGTCTTGCCTCAGAAATTCTTTCGTTCAAATTTCCAATAGTTACACCCTTGACCTCATTTGATGAAATAGTAAGCGTACCATTTTCAAAGCTTGCCATAAAGCCTTGGTCGGAAAAATCCACCTCATATTCAGATTCGTTTTCAGCCCTTTGCCTTATTAGCTTTTTGTGCTCCTCATAGGACAAGGAAAAGAACCAATCTAAATTACTCTCATCTACGTAAACAAAGGGAATGTCGTTTTTGTTACAAAACTTTTCAATAACACTACCCTTTTCTCCACCTACTATCGTACCATAAAAGCATTGAGCGTCATATTCGTCATAATTAAAAGGGACTTCATCTAAATCAGTTACTGTTGGTGGGATGTATATTTTTTCTATGTCAGTGTCATTAAATGCATCGGATTCAATTTTCCTAACTCCCTTGCCTACGTAAACGCTTTTAATACCCTTAACTCTTCTAAATGCACTTTTTCCTATAATTTCTACTTGGTCGTTTATATAGAAAACCTCTTTTTTGCACCCTGTTGGGCACCTTACAAATTCCCTTTTGTCCTTTGTGTAAATACAGCCCTCAAGGGACGTGTATTTTTCATTATCCTTGTCAATGCTTATATATTCAAGGTTATCTAGCTCTCCAAAAAAATCAATAGGAAATACAGTACAGGATGCAGGAATATTAAGCTTTTTTATAAAGTCACATTGCCTAAAGCAATACCATTCCAATTTAACAATACCGTCTGGAATGCTAAACTCTTCATTTAAGCCAATCAAATCTCCATCATTTATTATAAACAATTCGTTATTTTGCATATCTAACTCCTTTAAAAAGTAAAGCCACCATCATTCTTGACCTTTGGACTTGACATCTTGTTAAAAAATGCTTCAATTGCCTCGCTTGTATTTTCAACCTCCTCGAAGCTTATATCATTCTCCAAGGCAAACTTATGTGCACTTGAGCCAGCCTGTCCACCTATTTCCAAAACGCCAAAGGTTATATGCTCAGTTTCCTTAAAATCTCCGTCATCATTCCAATTGGAAGTCGTGTAGCGTGTAGGTGCAATAGCCTCATTATCAACTATGGTGTTTGGTGGAATATAAATCTTGTGCATACTCGCGCGGAAGGAATGCTTCTTTATTTCCTTTACAGTATCATAAAGTCTTACATTTATGAATTGTGCATTCGCAAAGGCATTTGTTGGAATTATCTCGTTATGTATCTCCAAGAGCTTACCCCAGGTACAATCACAAAAGCACCCTTCTTCAAGCTGTACGTCCTTCGGTATGGAATCTATCTTAACACCTGCATTGTAAAAGGCATTTTTGGAGATTTTTCGAATAGTTGAGGGAAACACGCACTTGCAGTTGTATCGCATAGTGCCCTCATTAACACATGCGCAAGCACACTCACCGATTTCTTCAACTCCCTCTGGAATTATCAATTTTTCTATTTTCTTTTTTGGAGGCACACAAACAAGAGTTTTCAAGTCCTTGGTATAAAGAATACCATCAATTGTTTGGTAATGGTCATTATTCTCTATTTTTATTTCTTCGATATTATAGGTGTAACTGTGCGCTCTATCAAGGTCGATTATTGCCGAAGCGGTAAAATACTCAAGTGTGCTTGGCAAAACAAGGGTCTCTGTTACCCAAAGCTTTGTGAGTGACCCCGGTAAAATTCTTTTTACTCCCTCTGGAATTACTGTTACTCTATTAAAGCCAGCAAATATATTTTCTTTAGTTGTCATATATTTCACACTCCTTTTATTCAAGCATATCATATTTTTTGCCTTTTGTAAAGGGCAAGGTGTCTTGTATTTAGTACAAAAAAACAAGACAGGGGTCGCCTGTCTTGTTTTTTATAAATATTTCTTGATAAGTGGCTTTAGTTTTTCCTTGTCGTACTCGGTTAGTGCAAAGGAATATTTGTCAATATATTTCCTTAAGGCTTCCCTGTTTATTGTCCTTGGCTTTTCGCCTACACGACGGGTAAAGTTCCCAAAAAGAATATCATTTCTTTTGTCTTGAGATAAGTCAAGACCTAAAAGGTCCTTGTTATCAAAGCTTTTTGTTGGTTTATCGGTGTCGATAAAGGTGGTTACTAGGTCGAAAATCCAGTTTCCATATTTTTCGTCACCGAGATATGCACGGTCTGTACCGAAAATCAATCTCTTTGAGTATTTATTGAAAAAGTCCTTGTAATAGCTATAATTTTTCTCAAATTCCACGTACATTTCTCCACCGGGAGTTAAATCAACACACAAATTTGGGTAAAGAGAAAATAGTCCTTCAAGCAATTCTGGTGTTTTGCCACAGAAAAAGAAATGGGCAAGAGTTAAGGACAGGTTGGGGTGGTCCTCAAGGATTTTTATCGTTTGCCCTTGTATTTCCTCATAGGATGAAAAGGTGCCGTCTGTATAGGTCCAGCCTGCATTAACAGCCCAATCGGGTGCCCTCTCAGTATCCCAAAATTCATCAGGGTCATTTGAGTGCATTAAGAGGTGGGTCCCGTCCTCCTCCATCGCCTTATAAAGCATATTAAGTGATGGGTGATTGAGATTTTTGCCGACAATTTTATGTACATTTGGCTTGCCCTCTAGCATTTTTATTCCGTCAAAGCCAATTTCCATAAGCTCTTTATATTGAGTTACTGCATTCATATCGGCTGGCATATTGTCAAGGGGAATATTGACAATTTCGATTCCCCCATGAATATATGTGTCCGGGTGTGCAAGCTTATACAAGGCTACAAGTATGTTATTAGCCACGTTTGACATACGTAATGGGATTGCACAAATATTGAGAGTAGAAACGTTTTTCTCCCTTTTATAATTATCAAAGCAAGAAATTATATCATCCTCACCCCATTTAGAAATGTGAAGGTGACTATCTATTATCTTTCTCATTTTATCCTCTACTATTAGTTATATCTTTAACAAATTCGACACTTAGGTTATTTCAAAACAGCAGGATGTGGGTAGTTATACTTACCTGCATATACAGAAAGTAGGAAGTAATAGTTATCTGCTAGGTAGTTATAGCCACAGCTAATGCCCTCCTTTGTCCTCCAGTCTACGCTACGGCAGTAGCCTGGCATAAGTCCTGAGTGAGTCATTTCTGTTTCGTAGGTATTTAGAATAGCAAATAAAATCTTGTCCGCTTCCTTTGTTAGTCCTACCTTGTACATTGAGGTTAGGAAGTGGAAGCCATTCATACCATTCAAGCCACCATTTTCGTATCTTCCCCAGTCGCTCATACAAGGCCAATAGATTGTATCCTCAGGTGCAACAGGCATAACGTTACCCGGAATACCGAAGCGAAGGTCACCATAGCCCTCTTTTTTCATATAGTCAAGTAGGATTTTTAGCATTTCCTTGCCCTTTTCAAGTGGAATTAAGCCCTCGTTGATTCCCATTGATACTGCAAAGGTAAAGCCGTAATCGTGCACCTTGCCATTTTTACTAATCCAACCTGCCATAAGTCCTGTTTCGGGATTATAGAAGGTATCGAAAAATACCTTATCAAATTTTTCAAGCTGTTTCTTATATTTCTCTGCCTTGTCGCCCTGTCCTACTCTTTCAAGTAGTGCGCTCAACTCTCTTAATGCACGGTGGCAAAGGTAGTTAAAGTAAATATCCTTATGACCAAAGGCAAAGTTGTCCCACCAGTTTGTTTGTTGACCAAATTCACACTCTTGGAACATATAATCCCCTGGGAATGGTACCTCAAATAGTCCGTCGCCGTCTGTATCTCTTGTCATTAGGTAGTCTGCTGCCTTAATTGCGTTAGGCAAAAGCTTTTTTGCAAAGGGAAGATTCCAATTTGCAATACCTGTAAGACCAATTATAGCGCCTGGTGTTGAGTCAACGGCACAGCCGAAGCCCTTTTTCTTTTCTCTGTTAAAGAAGTTTACACTTACCTCGCCGTCGTGGGCTTGGGAATTTTTAAAGCTTCTTTCAACCTGTCTTTCATAGGTTTGACGAATTATTTTAAATTGCTCGTCGTCGTTTGCCATTTGTAGCATATCTGACTTCATATGAATAGCTAAGTGACCTGTGCCGTGGAAATAGATATTGTCGCCCATATCGAAAAGCTCTCTATTCATAGCAAAGCAGTTTAGCCAGTTACGCTTTAAGCCGTTAAATCTTTCGTCGTTTTCATCTGGCAATGAGGGATAGCATTCCTCAAGGACCTTAAAGGTAAGGGTCACGTTTTCAAGTGGCTTGCTTGATTTAAAGGTCAAAAATGAGCTACCGTAATGGAGTGCATGTATTCTGTTATGATTAAAGCTATGGTTTTTATAGCCTAGGTCAAGACCTGTAAAGTCCTTTGATAGCTGTAATTCCTCAACGCAATAAACGTCCTTTGAGGATGAGGAAATTTCTATTCTTCCAAAGTCGGGAAAATGCACGTATAAGGGTAATTCAAATCTACTCTTGTAGATTGTGAATGGGTTTCTGCTTTTTAGGTGCTTAGGCTGTTTTTTAGTCCAAATTGTTGGTGGTGCTGTCTTGATAGAAAGCCTTGTTGAAAAGATATCGTTTTTATCAACACCGCAAAGCACAATTTCAAGGGTTTTCAAGTCCTTCATATTGTATGAAACACTCGCCTTTTCATTTCTAAAGCTTGCACTGTTTTCTGTAATTTCTTGACTTGTGGGAAATGCTTTTTTAAAGCAACCTGCTACTCCACCATAGCCTGGTAGCATTAGGTTGTAGCTTGCGTGCTTATCTCTGTCACGTCCACCTGACTCAACACCATAAAATGCGATTTTTCCCTTTTCGTTATCTATTGTATATGAAAGAAAATCACTACCAAAGGTTGAATACTTGCTCATTTTCTTTTCTCCTTATTTTGTCTTTAAGATGAGTGCAGAATATGGCTTCATTTCAATTCTGCCACACACTACCTTATCAGAAATTATATCGTAATATTCCTTATCAAGGTCAACGAAGCCGTCCTTACCCTCAATTTCCATTGCAATAATTCCGTTTTCCTTGCCAAAGCGTGCGACAAGGTCGATATTTGATGATGCCTTAGCAATTGGCGCCTTGTTAACGAGCCTCAAAAGTGCCTTTTCATCTGGTACTGTGCCGAGGATTATAACCTGTCCCTTGCCTACCTTACGTCTTGCAATTGCAGTTAGGTTGTCAAGGTCCTCTATATTGTAGGTTGCAAGTGACTCGGCACCATTTAATTCATAAGCATCACAGCCCATAGAAACCTTGAATTTTTCACCATCGCTCCAGCTTGCACTAAAGGATTCGTCCTCCATTGGTAGCTGATACTTAGTGTAAACTCCACATAGCTCCTCAAGGAATGAGTAGGGCTTATCTGTGTATTTTGTTGTATCCTTGTTCATTATGTCGCTAAGTGGTCCTACAATCCACGTACCACCATTCTTAACCCATTCAACAATTCTTTCCTTAAAATTGTCGTACTCTGTACACGCAAGGAACGGGGACATAATCGTGTCGTACTCGTCAAGGTCCCTATCCATTTCGATAACGTCAAGGTTATAGTGTCTGAACACCTTGTGGAAATGGTCAACGAACTTAATATTAACGTCATGGTCAAACTTCTCAACGATAGGTGCATGCAAGAACATATTAAATGCCTCGCCTGAGTATGTAAGCGCAAGCTTTGACTTAACCTTGCTATTAAGCAAGAAGTCCTCACTCTTAGTTAGGGTATCGGTTATCATTTTTACACTCTTTGCCACGTTGTTTGGTCTGCCACTTGAATTTAGGAAGGCACCGTGTCCAAGCTCGTGTCCGTTTGGATGGGAGCGGAATAGCCAATATAGGTTCATTTCAGCACCGTGAGCAATTGGCAAAAGTGAGTTCATAAAGGAATAGCCTACGTTTCTGTATCCATTGCAAGCGGCAATTGAGCCATTCCAGCCAAGCAGGGTTTCAGTTACCCAGAAGGGTCTTTCCTTTAGGGTACGATAGAAGTCAAAGTTGAAAATAATTCTATACAAATCATCAACCGTGTTATAGTGATTGTGTTGTACAACGTCAAGGGTTTTGTTCATTTTGTTGTAGTCAAGGAAGTCGTCAACCATCATATCCGTGCCGATAGGTGCCTTTGAATACTCCCTTATTGCCTCAGCCTGCTCGTTTACGTATGAGTAGATTAGGCTATTTTGGAAGCGAAGCCACTCAACCATACGTGATGGATTTTCCCAAGATTTCCAGCTTGGTGGCATAACCTCGTCAAAGCTCTTGTAATCAAGGGACCAACGATACATACCCCAGCTCTTGTTAAGATTTTCTACCGTGCCGAATTTTTCCTTTAGATATTCTCTAAAGCCTGCCTTACATCTGTCACAATAGCATCCGTAATCATAAGCCCAAATTTCGTTATCAATTTGCCAGCCGATAACGCCTGGATGGTTAGCGAATACCTTTGCCATTTCTCTTGCTATTCTTGCGTTTTCATATCTTGCGCCTGGGTTTGACTTACAAACGTGAACACGTGAGTGCACGTCCATTGATGAAACAACGTGTCTTTCCGAGCGAATACGCATAGCATCGGGGTATTTTGCAAATAGCCATCTTGGTGGTGTACAGGACGGTGTGCACATTACTGTGTAGATACCATTTTCATATAGCTTATCTACCACGTACTTGAAGAAGTCAAGGTTAACCTCGCCCTCGTTTGGCTCCATTGTGCTCCAGGCAAACTCGCCAATACGCATACAGTTCATACCGTATTCCTTCATTTTTGCAATGTCCTTGTCAATCTCGCCCTTATCCCAAAGCTCAGGGTAGTAGGCTGCGCCTATATAAATTTTTTTCATAAGAAAGCTCCTTTTTGATTGCTTTTCTTCATTGTATCATAGATATTTCGAAAACTCAACTGATTTTAAATATTTGTGCGTAATATTTTTGTTGAAAGTTTCAATACGTTGTGTTATAATGATTAAGATTGTAAGGGGGTGAGCAATATGGATATAGCTGCACAGATTTTCGGCATTGTCGGTATGACATGCAATATACTGGTTTTTCAGCAAAAGACACACAAAAAGGTTTTACTTTGGCAGTTTTTTGCAGCTGTCAGCTTTTGCTTAAACTATTTCCTTTTGGGTGCAGTTGTAGGTGGCATGCTTAATTTAGTTGGTGCCCTTCGTTCTGTCGTATTTTTCTTCAAGGAAAAAACTAAGGCAAATAGCATAGGCTGGCTTGTATTCTTTATCTTAGCCTTTGCCTCCTCCTATCCTCTTACATTTTTAGCCTTTGGAACAGAGCCTACGACAGATAAGCTAATTATTGAGGCTCTACCTGTTATTGCTATGATTATTGCTACAATAAGCTTAAGGCTCGGCTCAGCTAAGGCAGTTAGATTCTTAGGACTTTTTAGCTCACCTATGTGGCTTATCTACAATTGCTTTAGTGGCTCATTTGGCGCTATTGCAAGTGAAATTTTGAATTTGATTTCCATTATCGTCGGAATTATCAGGCTTGATATTAAAAAGCGAAAGGAATAGTAATGATTACGTTAAACGGAAGAAATATTAAATTGACAATTGATGAAGCAGGTGGCTTCGTTTCCTCACTTAAGCTTGGCGAGGTTGAGCTTATTTCTTGCAAATGTCCTATTTTCATAGCAAGGCTTCGTAATTTAGAGGGAAAATGCTTTTATATTGACTCAAGAGAAAAGCTAAACGTCAGTATAAATGGTAGTAAAATTACATATAGTGGCTTTGACAAGGACTTTTCTTCCCTTTGTATTACTGTAAGCGTAGTTGCAAATGATAATATTTCTTGGCAAATTACAGTTTCGGGTGTGCCACAAAATTATGCACTTGAATGGGTTGAGTTTCCTAAGGTCTGCCTACCATCACTTATTGACAACAACGAAAACGGTGGCAAAATTCTCTTTCCGCACGATGAAGGTGTTATTCTCAGTGACGAAAGAAGTCTGCCAAGATACGAGCCTGAGTTTCCATCGTCCGGTGCGTATTTTACCTTTCCCAATAAGATATGCTCACAATTTATAGCTTATCTATTTGATGATGTTGGACTTTACATTGGCGCACACGACCCAAGTCGGTCCCTAAAGGGTGTTGATTTCTACCCTTATGAAAATGGGGTTGCTATGCAAATGCGTCTTTACTCGGGTGTTGATTACGGACAAGACTTTATACAAGACTACCCTATTGTTTGGCAGGTATGTCTTGGCAATTGGCAGTCCCCTTGCGAAATTTACAGGTCTTGGCTTAGCAAAAATCCAACCGAGGGAATGGTACCGATTTCTAAAAACAAAGCCTTGCCAAGGTGGTATGAGGACTCACCCCTTGTGGTTACCTATCCTGTGCGAGGGGTACACGATATGGACAAAATGGTGCCTAATGCGCTTTTTCCATACACGAATGCTTTACCTATACTTGAAAGAATAAAAAATGCTACCCAGTGTCGCATTTTAGCACTATTAATGCATTGGGAGGGCACTGCCCCTTGGGCACCACCCTACGTTTGGCCACCATATGGTGGAGAAAAGCTATTTTGCGAATTTAGAGATAAGCTACACGAAAATGGTGATTTGCTGGGAATTTATTGCTCCGGCTTTGGATATACTCTAAAAAGCACCTTGATTGAAAGCTATAATTGTGAAGAAAGAATCAAAGAGGAAAACGTTTTAGAGGGTGTTTGCCACTCACCACAAAACAAGCCTGAGCTTGGAATTACCTGTACGCCTTATCAAAGATACGGCTATGATTTATGCCCTGCCTCAAGTCGTGGTCGTGAGATTTTAGAGGAAGCCTACTTACCTGTTTTTAATAGTGGTGTTGACTATGCCCAAATCCTTGACCAAAACCACGGTGGCGGTCAATATATGTGCTACGCAAGAGGTCACAATCACCCACCTATGCCCGGCTTGTGGATGACCTCAAATATGAAGGAGCTACTTACAGAATGGAATAAATCTGCGCCTAATATGGTGTTTGGCTGTGAAAGTGCCACGGCTGAGCCCTTTATTCCTAATCTTTTGATGAGTGATAACAGGTTTGAGTTAAATTACCCTTATGGCACTCCTGTGCCTGTTTATGCGTTCATTTATCACGAATACATAAGAAGCTTTATGGGAAAT
This sequence comes from Clostridia bacterium, assembly GCA_017399145.1. Taxonomy (GTDB): domain Bacteria; phylum Bacillota; class Clostridia; order Oscillospirales; family CAG-272; genus RGIG2000. The sequence continues at coordinate 20,068 of JAFQEG010000036.1, forward strand.
CAATGTGGTTGTCCCTTTGATACTAAGCTTGATACCCTTAGATATCGTCTTGCCTATTCCTTTTCTGTGGGTGATATAATGACTCTTGTCCTTGCACCTAACGGGGATTTAATGACTCATTGGAGTACACAGGATTTTGAGCACGCACCTGATATGGAAAAAGCCTTAACGCTCATTAAAAACCTTATGGAGTTTTATCGCAAGAGTGGTAAAAAATATCTATACTGTGGAAGAATGAGTAATGCCTCACCTGTTAAATGTGAGGAAATTGAAATTCCACAGCTAAGAGGAAAGCCCATTTCAAGACTACCTCGCTTACTTTCTTCCTCCTGGGAGGACGAGAGTGGGAAAACTGCTTATATTGTTGTAAACCCTGAGGATTGTACCCTTGATTTTACAATCGACGGCACAAGATATACAGTTGGTCCTTTAAATGCTACTTTAATACTGAAATAACAAAAAAAGCCAAGGAAGTGTCGTTCCTTGGCTTTTTTCTATTAGTTAACTTCAATAGAAATTTGCAGTCGAGATGGTTGTAAAATACAAAAGATACTAAGTGATGGCTATTTCAAACTAATAGCAGTTTCCTTACACCTTTTGTACTTAAGCCTTTGCCTCAATTATTTACAATGAAATAGCATCTTTTTGCTTCGTTGATTTGATATTTTCTGCTTGTTAGCACAACTTGGGTATTCTTTGGGCAATCAATTGGTCCAAAATTGCCTTTGAAAACAAGACAAAAGCTTGCGTCCTCTAGACTTGAAAATTCAGTTGACGCTTGTATTTTTCCATTATGGTTAAATAGTGGTGTTAACTCCTCAAAATCGGCACCATATTCCTGTGGGAAGGTATAAACGGAAAACAAATCAAGAAAAATGCTTTTAATCTCATTTTCCTCTAATTCGATATATGGAATATCAAGGTCTGTGTCCTTTAGTCCGTTTATTACTAACGTAATCGTAGGTATAGAGGCTTTTTCCTTAATGCTTATAGCTTCCTTTAACCCAATTTCGTTGTCGCCATAGACTATTTGAAATAAAACGTCTAGCCCTGTGTCGATTTTTTCCAGGTCATTTGGGTAATTTATAAGGCTTATTAAGGAAACGGATTCCCACATTTTGTCTCTTTCCTCTTTTTCTATATTGCCCTTTACAAAGTCTGTGGCGCTTAGGTATTTACTCAAATAGCGAATTAAGGACTCTGCCTGTCTTGTCGCCCTTGCGCCATGACAAATTATACCTGTTTTAGCAAATTGCATTTGCATTACTCTCTCCTTTTTTAGACACTCTTAGGGCTTTTTATACACCTGAGTATGCTGAAAAGCCACAGTCGATTGGCAAAACCACTCCTGTTATTGCAGATGCAGAATTGTTGTCGCACAAGAAAAGGGTTGCACCTAAAAGCTCACTTGCATCAACATAGCGGTCCATTGGCGTACCATTTAAAATCTTTGCGCTTCTCTTCGTTGGTGTGCCGTCCTCGTTAAATAGAAGGGACCTGTTTTGTGCTGATACTAAAAAGCCTGGGGCAATTGCGTTACAACGAATATTTGTACCTGCAAAGTGAGTTGCAAGCCATTGTGTAAAGTTTGAAATACCTGCCTTTGCAGCAGAGTAAGCAGGGATTTTTGTAAGTGGTGTGTATGCATTCATTGATGAAATGTTAAGAATACAGCCACAATTCTTCTCTACCATATCCTTTGCAAAGACCTGTGTTGGTAGCAGAGTACCTTGGAAGTTTAGCTTAAACACAAAGTCAACTCCACTTGGGTCTAGGTCAAAGAAGGATTTCTTTCCCTCCTGTGCCTCGTGCTGATATTCGTTATCCGTTGTTGCCCTTGGGTTGTTGCCACCTGCACCATTTACTAAAATATCGCACTTGCCTAGGTCCTTTAAAACTCTTTGGTGTACTACCTCCAATGCCTCCGGGTCAAGGACGTTTGCACCGTAGCCACGGCAAACAAAGCCCTCCTCGTTTAATTCCCTTGCAAGCTTGGTTACTGCCTCTTCGTTTAGGTCAAGGGCAGCCACAGAAGCGCCTGACTGGGCAAAGGCACGTGCCATAGCACCACAAATTAGTCCACCAGCGCCTGTTATTACTACTACCTTATCCTTGTAGTCTATATTTAATGGAAGCTTTATCATTTTTATTCTCCTTTTTTATCTAGTCTTTCAAGAGTGTCCCAAACACCTAGCATATACATAATGCCAAGGGCACGGTCGTAAAGTCCGTAGCCGGGACGCACGTTTCCTGGTCCCTCGTCCCATAGATGTCTTCCGTGATCTGGGCGAATATAGCCCTTAAAGCCACAATCGTGGTATGCTCTTAGAATTTCAAGAATACCTGTATCACCATCACAATCTCTGTGGCTAGCCTCTGAAAAATCTCCATTTTCAAAGTGCCTTACGTTTCTTATGTGGGCAAAGGCAATTCTATCACAATGCTTACGCACTATATCGGCAACGTTATTATTTGGGTCTGCGTTTAGACTACCTGAGCAAAGGGTTAGACAGTTATATTCGTCGTCAACCATTTTTAGGAAGCGGTCAATGCTAGCTTCGTCAACTAAAAGCCTAGGAAGTCCAAAAATGTCCCACGGTGGGTCGTCCATATGGATTGCCATTTTCACATCGCATTCACGACAGGTTGGCATAATTGCCTCTAGAAAATACTTTAGGTTTGCCCATAGCTTTTCGTGGTCTACACCCTCATATGCACGGAATAACTCATCTAGCTTAGCCATTCTTTCAGGCTCCCAGCCTGGGAAGGACATATTGTATTTTTCTGTAAAATCCAAGATATACTTAGCCATTGCGTTGTAGTCGTCTTGAATCATATTCTTTTCGTAGAAAAGGGCAGTTGACCCGTCACCTACCGGATGGAAAAGATTACTTCTTGTCCAGTCGAATATAGGCATAAAGTTGTAGCAAATTACCTTTACACCAAATTCAGATAGGTTACGAATACAGGTTTTATAATTTTCAATATACTTATCTCTTGTGGGTAAGCCGATTTTTATATCATCGTGTACGTTTACAGATTCAACAACGTCCATATTAAAGCCATACTTGTCAAGCTGTGCCTTAACACTTGCTATTTCCTCCTTTTCCCATACCTCACCCGGCATTTTGTGGTGTAGTGCCCATACTATACCATCAACACCCGGTATTTGCTTAATGTCAGAGAGCTTAATTTTATCATTACCCTCTCCGTACCAACGAAAGCACATTTTCATTGTTGTTTTTCCTTTCTTAAAAAAGTCTTACCATTTCACAGTTTTTAACTGGTAGCTTGCTAACACCGCCTGGTATTTTTCCCTCTTGGTATTTGTTGCCGAAAATATCGTAAATTTCGTAATTTCTCTCTTTAGATGCATCTACATATATTCCGTCGTAGCCTGTTGAATTGAAAATGTATTCATTTTCAAGATTTTCTGCCTTTTTAACTACTCCTTGATACAAAACTGCTACACTCTCCTTGTCATTTTTGCTTTGTGCAAGTGAATAGTTAGCCTCTGCATCGAGTAATGTTAACTCCCCATTCAAAAGGGTTTCTCTGTGATTTCTCCAAAAGCTTAAATAATTTTTAAGTAGCCTTTTGTGGTCGCTTGTTATATTGTCAAAGCGAATTGAAATTTGTGGCACTGCAAACATAACGGCTAAAAGCTGATATAAAACACCCTCGTTTGTGTCATTTTCATTCCACATTATCATATCACTATGTACGGCTGTATCCTTTGAGGTTAAGCGTAGCTTTAAGGAGTTTATTCTGTTGTAAATTGGGTCTGTGGGACAGTCGCCTACTCTAAACATATTTCCGTATTTGGAAATTGCAGGACCTATGTAGGATTGACGAAATTCGATAAGGATTTCCGGATTGATTTTCCTTAGCTTTTCCATTGTTTGATTAAGAAGTAGCTGTACACCCTCTTCTACGGATACTGTGTCCATATTTTCAAAGTCCGTTGGGCTATTCTCGGTAAGAGAAAAGCTATCAATAAAGTCAAGCTTTAGTCCGTCCCAGCCGTATTTTTCAACACTACTTACGTATACGTCTGTCAGAAAATCACGCACCTCTTTAAATCTAGGGTCAAGGACCGCCTCCCCTGTGTTTCCCTTAAATCTTAGATACTTGCCCTTAAATCTTTCGTAATTTTTGCTTTCGCTACCAACAAAGGGCACTGAAAACCATATCATAAACTTCATACCTATTGCGTGTACGTCGTCAACGAATTTCTTCATATCGGGTATTTTCTTTTCACATACCTGCCAGTCGCCACAAAAGGCATAGCCACGGGAGTTATCGTCAGTTTGCCATCCGTCGTCAACTATTACTGTGTCCATACCATATTCCTTGGCTATTTTGCACTCGTATAAAATTTCCTCAGGAATTGTTTTTTGATGGAAGCTATACCAGGTTGAGTACATAGGTAGCTTCGCACTATCTGGTACGTAGGCACATTTATAGCCTAGGGTATCCCACCATTCTCTTGCGTCCTTTATTGCATCATAGAATGGGATTTTTCTCCTATCTATTCTAATAGTTACCTCGTATTCCTTAATAGCTGAGGTAAGCTGTGAGAATAAGTCTATTTTTACACTTACACAACCGTTTTCCTCAACTGCACCTGTCGAAAGCGTACATGGGGTTGACGGGTCGGACAACGCAACCGTTACCTTATTTTCATTCGACTTACTGTATAGAGTAAAAAGAGGCAAGCCTGAAGCAGTCCTACTATTTACCTGTCTTGGCCACCACTCGGGGGTAATATTATTATCCGTACCATTCATAGGTCCCCAAAAGCCCATCATATCAATTTGAGGCTCCTGCCATTTAATTGTGAACTTTTCGGGTGAGCATTTTTCCTTAAATACTATTTTTACAAGGTATTCGCTAACCTCGCCTTTTTTTGTTTGAATGATTTCTTGCTTTTCTATTTGGTTTTTAGTTTCGGTTGTAAAATTCACTTTAAATCTCCCTTGAATATATTACTGTGCTTATTATAGCACTAATCAAGACTCTTTTCAACATTTCAAAGGAAAAAGATGGTTGTTAACCATCTTTTTTAAATATTTTTCTTATTACCATTGGCAGGGTTGTCAAGGACTCGTCCCTCCTTGTCAAAGCGAGAGCCGTGGCATCCACAATCCCAGGTGTGCTCCTGCTTGTTGTATTTCAATGCACAGCCAAGATGAGGACATCTTGGCACAGTTGGTGTAATAAGTCCTAGGATTGATTCGCCTGCATTTACCAGTAGTTGGGAGTGAAGTATGCTTCTTGATGGAAAAAACACAGAGGAGTGTTTATTTTTCTTACCTTGGACTAGGTCCTTGAGTATTATTGATGATACCATTGACGAGGTAATTCCCCATTTATTAAAGCCTGTTGCAACGTATAAATTCTCTGTGCTTTTTGAGTATTGTCCTATATATGGTATTCCGTCTAGTGTCATACAATCCTGTGTTGCCCATTTTGATACTACAATTGAATTATGAAAGCTCTTTCTTGCAAAATCCTCAAGTCCTTGCCATGCACTACTGCTTTTTCCCGTGCGATGTCCCTCTCCTATTATTAGTAGCATATCCTTATAATTTCTAAAGGATAGTCCCTTTTTGCTTTCGTCAACATACATTCCTCTTACATTGTCTGCATTTTTTAGTGCTATTCCGTAGGACCTATGCTGATACATTTTTAAAAAATAGCCACCATGCTTATTTAAAAATGGAAAGTGAGTTGCTACTATTACCTTTTTGTAGCTTATTTCTCCATTTTCTGTTATCGCCTTATTTTTTGTCAATTCTGTTACTCTTGTGTTTTCGTAAATATTCAAATCCCTTGCTATTTCTCTTGCAAGCTTTAATGGGTTAAGCTGTGCTTGATTTTTTACTATTAAGGCTCCTGCTACTTTCAAAGGAATGGGTAGAGTGTCTGTAATTTCACAATTTATCCCTAGCCGAGATAGTGCCATTGCCTCTTTTTCTATCGCCTTGGGATTATTTATTGAATAAACTACTGAATCCTTAATTTCAAAATCACACGGGATTTTTTCGCATAATTTTTTGTATTCCTCTAGTGCCATTTGATTAGCCTCAAGGTACATTTTTGCCTTATCGTAGCCATAGGTATTTATTATTTTGTCATATATTAGTCCGTGCTGATATGTTATCTTTCCCGTTGTACCACTTGTTACACCTTCACAAATTCTATTTGCCTCAACTAAGGTGTAGTCAACTCCTTCCCTTTGAAGCATATATGCACACAAAATACCACACAGTCCCCCACCTATTATTAAGGTATCTGTTTCTATATTGCCCTTTAATTCCTTATATTTTTTGTTTTCTTCTGTTTCCTTAGTCCAAATTGATTCCATTTTTCTCTCCCTTAGCTTTTTATATTAATATTGCATTTTTAATCAAATCTTATGTTGCAAATTTTAATATTTTGTGGTATTATATCTGTATTATGAAAAAGGGGGGATTTAATGCTAGAAACGTTTCTTGCTGCGCTAGGGGTTGTTTTCACTATGCTTGTGTACTCCGTGCCCGGCTTTGCACTTGTCAAGTGTAAGCTTGTTAAGGAAGAGTCTATTTCTGCCTTTGCTAAGCTACTTATGTTTATTTGCTCTCCTTGTCTTGTTTTTACCTCAATTACTAAAAATGAGTTTTCAAGAGAATTACTTACTCAGCTTTTAATTGCACTTATTTTTGCTACCTTTTCCTTTCTTTTTGGACTTATTCTTTTCTATCTTGTTTTCAAAAGGAAAAGCGGTGACGTAAAATATAGAATTTACAATCTTGCAACTTCTCTTGGCAACTGTGCTTTTATGGGTGTGCCTGTCCTTGAGGCTTTATTCCCCGACTACCCTCTTGCCGTTGCCTTTTCTGCAATGTTTTCTCTTGCCCTTAATATAATTGGTTGGAGTGTTGGGTCTTATATTATTTCAAGAGATAAGAAATATATGAGTGTAAAAAAGATTATTTTAAATCCTGCAACAATTGCCCTATTTATTTCAATTCCCTTTATTGTCCTTGGCTTATCTCTGCCATCGACAATTGGCACTGTGGTTACACTATTTAGCAAAATGACAACTCCACTTTGCATGCTAATTATGGGTATGCGTCTTGCTTGCTCATCTCTTAAGGGTGTATTTTTAAATCCATTTCAGTATTTAATTATAGCTATTAAGCAAGTATTTTTGCCACTTGTTGCATTTTTGATTTTACTTGTATTGCCTCTTGACCCACAGATGAAAGCATCTATTTACATACTTTGTGCTTGTCCTGTGGCAAGTGTAGTTTTAAACTTCTCCGAAATGATAGGCAAGGGTCAAAAGCACGCAGCTTATCTCGTGCTTTTGGGCACGTCGCTATCAATTATTACAATACCTATTATGTCACTTCTTTTAGTTTTCTTTAATTAAAAATGAGTAAGCATTTCGCTTACTCATTTTTGTTTAGCTTTTTTGTACTTGATACAATCATATATATTGCCATTGCTAAAACGAATAGTGCTATTACCCCACCTGTAATTCCTAGCATTAACTGTTGGTCTTGTATTTCATCACCACCGAAGGTGTTTAGCATTGCTGACTCTAAAATTAACATTGATACACAGCCTGAGCATAGGCTTATTATTCGTATAGCTGACAAAACAGGGCTATTTATTTTTCTGTCTCTTACCATCATTACAATTGAAACGGTAAAGGTGGTAAAGGTATAGGCAGCCACAGCTATTGCGGTAATTTCATCATATACAAAATGTCTATTCCAATAAACCATAAAGAATATCATAAGAGATAAAAACAGGTTCATTATAAGAAGGATTATCCCACAGGTGCGATATTTTAAAAGCTCGGCTTTTATATTCTCGCCTAATCTTAACCGTCTTGTATGCTTGACAAGTAAGAATCTCATTATTGCCAAGGAAATATAATAAAATGATATTGAGAAAAACCAAAAGGATTTATTCAAAATGCCAAGATATGCTTGAAGGGTTGCGTAGGCTATATTCCAAGCAAGGGCACTATAAAGAATTACACTTGCCCTCAGTTGTTGGTCCTCTTGCCATTTTTGAACGTATTTATTTTCATTTTTTAATGCTTTGATTCTTTTTATTAGTCTTGGGATTCTTATGCACCACACAAAAAGCGTATAGGCAGAAATAACGTAAGACACATAGGAAAAGGGTTGATTTTCCTTTAAGGCTGTAAAGGCTAATATTAACAAAAGGGCTGATACGGGAATTAGAATTATCATAACTATGGCATGTGGATATAGCAACGATTTGCCTATTTTCTTCCAATTCATTGTAAGCCCTCCTTTTTCTTTATTTAGCCTAACAAAACGTCGGTTATTAGCATTACGCAAAAGCCTACAAGCAAGGCGTAGGTTGCCCCTCGTTGGTGTCCGTGTGCGTGGGTTTCTGGTATCATTTCGTCGCTTATTACGTATAGCATTGTGCCACCTGCAAAGGCAAGGGCAAAGGGCAAGATTGCAGTTGAAATTGATACGGCAAAGTAGCCGATTAAGGTGCCTACAACCTCAACTACACCTGTTAGTGAGGCTATTAGAAGTGTTTTTCTCTTAGACACTCCTGCCGAAAGCATAGGTCCTATAATTACCATACCCTCGGGGATATTTTGCAAGGCTATACCGCCTGCAATTACAAGTGCCTCTGCATTATTTCCTGTGCCGAAGCCTACGCCTGCGGCAATACCCTCGGGTAGATTATGAATTGCTATGGCAAGGACAAATAAAAGCACCTTATTTAGATTTGATTTTTTGTGTTCCTCTAGGTCACGTCCCGCAATTTTATGAAGGTGAGGGACTAGTCTATCTATTAGGTTTAAGCATATAGCACCTACGAAAACACCTGCAACTGTTATTAGAAGTCCGTACTTGCCACCATAATCGATTGAGGGCAAAATCAAGCCTACCACCGAGGCGCATAGCATTACTCCTGCGGCAAAGGACAAGACTATGTCTGAAAATTTATGTGAAAGGTTTTTGAATATAAAGCCTATTAGTGCGCCTATTACCGTTGCGCCACCTACACCTAGGGCTGTTAATAATACAGGTTCCATATATTCCTCCTTTTTTCTTCTTTATTCTATAATAACATATTTACTTATATGGTGTCAATTAAATTTTAGTTGACTACTGCCCTTTTTTATGGTATTATTTTTAGTAGAAATTATATTTTTATTTGGGGTTTAGTATGAAAAACAAATTACTTATACTTTTTAGCTTGCTTGTCTTGGCTATTATGCTTTTTTGTAGCTGTAATTCAGGCAACACTACTACACCACCTGCTAATCAAGGCGGTCAAGGCAATGGTGGGACAACGGAAAAGCTAACAATTACCTTTGACTCAAATGGTGGAAGCCCTGTTTCCTCTGTTGAGATAAATAAGGGGGATAAAATCCCTGTGCCAAAAACACCTACCCTTGTTGGCTATACCTTTGTTGGTTGGTGCGATGCTAAGGATACATTTATTTGGGATTTTGAAAAGAATGTACCTATTAAAAGCTGTACACTAAAGGCAAGATGGACTATTACTACCTTTGATATTACCTACGTTGGTGCCGAGGGTAAAAAGGATTCCTATACTATGGAAGAGGAATTTACTCTTGAGGACGGATTTTTAAAGAGTCACGACTTTCTTGGTTGGTTTTGGGACAAGGAATTTACAAAGCCCTTTACTAAGATTGAAATAGGGTCCTCTGGTGATATTACCCTTTATGCAAAAACCGTTTATCAGCCCTTTGATTTTGAATTAAACGAGGGTGGGACTTATACTCTTACAAAGCTAAGAGATGACGAAACTAATTCTGTTTCTATACCTGCAACCTACAATGGTGTGCCTGTTACTCATATCGGTGAAAAGGCGTTTTACAATGCTACAAAATTAGAGACTGTTACTATTGCTGAGGGCATTACTCATTTTGGAATTGATGTTTTCAAGCGTTGTAATAAGCTTTCCTCTATAAAGCTTCCATCTACTCTTGTAGAAATTGGTGAGGATAGCTTTTACAGATGTACATCTCTTGAAAAGATTTTTATTCCAAAAGCCTGTGTAACAATTGGCAAGGACGTATTTTACGAGTGCGATGACGAAAAGCTTACAATTTATTGCGAGGCTGAAAGTCAACCCTCTGGCTTTGATTATAGCTGGAATTCCTCTTACTGTAAGGTAGAATGGAATATAACCTACGAGGACTACGAAAATAAATAAATTTTAGGGTATGTTTATCATACCCTTTTTTATTTTTCTACATAAAATGATATTGGGGGTTATCCCCCATTTCACTATAATTTATTATGAAAGGACAACTATGGCTCAATTTACTAACCAAGCACAGCTTACCTACAGAGATGTAGTTACTAATTCTAACGTGGCAGTTGGTGAAACTCTTGAGGTTTTGTCTATTAGCAAGACTGCACTTGTTGACACCTATACTCAGGGTGATAGTGTGACCTATATCATTAGTCTTATCAATTCAAGTGGCACTGACTTAAATGGTATTACCATTACTGATAACCTTGGCGCTTATGAGTTTGGCGGGGGCACTCTTGTACCTCTTACCTACATTGATGGTAGCTTAAGATATTATACAAATGGTGTGCTTCAGCCCGAATTGACAACCGATACAACAGACGGCTTAACTATTTCAGGTGTAACTATCCCTGCAAATGGTAATGCAATATTAGTTTATGAAACAAATGTAAATGGCTTTGCACCATTGGTGGCTGACTCTACAATTACAAATACTGCCGTTGCAAGTGGTAACGGCATTGCACCTATTTCTGCAAGTGAGACTATTACTGCAGTTTCAACTCCTAGGTTAACTATTACTAAGTCGATTTCTCCTGTACCTGTTGCAGAAAATGGCATTGTAACCTACACCTTCTTAATTCAAAATACAGGTAACGTTCCTGTTGTAGCAACCGATAATTCCTTTGTAACTGACCTATTTAATCCTATTCTTTCCGACCTTTCCGTTTCCTTTAATGGTCAAGGCTGGACAGAGGGCACTGAATACAATTACAACGAGGTAACCGGTCTTTTTGAAACTGTACCATCAAATATTACTGTTCCAAGTGCAACCTACACTCAAGACCCTACAACGGGTGTGTGGTCTGTTACTCCTGGTGCAAGTACCCTTGTGGTTTCCGGTAGGCTATAATAAAAAAGGATTGTCGTTTTGCGACAATCCTTTTTGTTTAACCAAATATTTCGAAATAGTGCTCGATTTCCTCGTCGATTCTTTTCCAAACAGCCTCGCCCTCTGGTACACCTAAGACTAGCTTTTCGTTTTCGTATTTATAGGTTACGATTTGAAGGTCTGTTTGTCCGTTACCACCCTTTGGGAAAATTACGGCACAGCTGATATTTTCTTCCTTGATATCAAAGGTGAAAAGCACCTCGAAGAGTCCTTCCTTGCCGTTTTCGTCCTTATAGGTTACAATCTCATACTTTTTCATGCAAGCTTTACTTCCTTACCACTTGGGATTTTATACGTCTCACCCTCGCAAATTAACCATACGTCCTTAGCGCTTGGGTTATAAACTCTTGTGAAGTCCATTGAATATTCAAGGCTACGATATGCCTCAACGTATTCGTAAATCTCAATGTTTGTTGCGTACCAAACGTTGTCGTTGTTAGCTAGCTTTTTGCAAAGCTCCTCCATGCGTTGCCAATCCTCCTCGGTCCTAAACTCATAGGAATGACCCCATATATAGAAAAGCCAGCCCTCAATATGTGTCCAATGCTCTCTTGGGTCACCATTTATAAACTGGTCGGCAAGGTCGAAAACCTTTTCGTCAGCATGGTGACAGGTGCTTGGCATTCTTAACCAATCGGTTGGAATTTTAAAGGAATGATGTGCCTCAACTGTACGTGAATATTTAATTCCACTCATCTCACAGATTTTAACAACGTTATCGTTGTAGGTGCCAAAGGGGTAAGCCATGCCTCTTACGATATAGTCAGTGTATTTTTCAAGGGTTTCCCTATCCTTAACAATTTCTCTTGTAGCAATTGGTCTTGGTATTCTTTCAAGGAATGGGTGGTGGGCAGCATGGACCGCAACCTCGTGTCCCTCATAAACCTCTTTGATTTTTTCAAGCGCCACCTTAGAGGAAGGCATTTTTTCGCTTTTTGCCATTAATCCACTATTTAGGTTGAAGGTGCCCTTTAGTCCATATTTATTGAAAAGCTGAATAAGACGAACGTCCTGCTTTTCTCCGTCGTCGTAGCTAAAGGTAAGTGCCTTTGTCTTTCCCTCAGGAAAGCACATAAAATTGTTATTCATAAGAATCTCCTTAATTTAATCTGGGTTTCTTTCGCCTAGTAGTATTCTGTATTTTTGGTAAAATTCCTCGTAGGAATCATTATCAAGGGCTTCTCTTATCTTTTCCATAAGCTCGTTATAGAAATATAGATTATGAAGCACGCAAAGACGCATACCAAGGGTTTCCTTAGCCTTAATTAGGTGTCTTATATATGCACGTGAATAGCTTTTACATGCAGGACAGCCACATTCCTCGGAAATTGGTCTTTTGTCGGTTGCATACTTTTCGTTTACGATATTCATCTTACCCTTCCAGGTAAAGAGGTTGCCGTGTCTTGCGTTTCTTGATGGCATAACACAGTCGAAGAAGTCAATTCCACGATGTACTGCCTCAATTATGTTACAAGGTGTGCCAACACCCATTAGGTATCTTGGCTTTTCCTTTGGCATATAGGGCTCAACTACGTCGATTATACGATACATATCCTCAGTTGCCTCGCCTACTGCAAGTCCACCTATTGCGTAGCCGTCTAGGTCAAGGGCAGAAATTTGCTTCATATGCTCAATACGTAGGTCCTCATAGGTGCTACCCTGATTTATACCGAAGAGCATTTGATTTTTATTTATCGTTTCGGGCAAGGAATTTAATCTTTCCATTTCTGCCTTGCATCTTACAAGCCATCTAACAGTTCTTTCACAGGACTTTTTCGTGTATTCATAGGGGGCTGGGTTTTCTATACACTCGTCAAATGCCATTGCAATGGTTGATGCAAGATTTGACTGGATTTGCATTGATTCCTCAGGTCCCATAAATATTCTTTTTCCGTCAACGTGAGAGGCAAAATATACGCCCTCCTCCTTGATTTTACGAAGCTTAGCAAGTGAGAAAACCTGAAATCCACCACTATCGGTTAAAACCGGCTTGTCCCAATTGAAAAACTTATGTAGTCCACCTAGGTCATGAATAAGCTTGTCGCCTGGTCTTATGTGTAGGTGGTAGGTGTTTGATAGCTCCACCTGACACTTTAACTCTCTTAAGTCGTCTGTTGATACGCCACCCTTAATTGCGGCACAGGTACCAACGTTCATAAATACTGGGGTTTGTATGGTGCCGTGGACTGTTTCCATTACTCCACGTCTTGCACGACCCTCGGTCTTTAATACCTTGAACATTTATTATTTCCTTTACTATTTTCTTTCGAATTGCTTTTCCAAAAAGTCCTTTGTTATCTCAAAGGCAACGGGGCGACCGTGTGGACAATATTTAATATTGTCAAGCGTCAAAACCCTGTCGCATATCCACTTAATATGTGCCTCGTCGTAAATTCTTCCCGCCTTGATTGCTGCCTTACAAGACGTTTGATACAATGCCCTTTCAAATCTTTCATAATGTGCCATTTCTGCGCTACTCTCCCCTCTTGTTAGCTTAGAAACAAGAGTTAGGAAGGAATCCTGTACAGCTGGCAATTCAATTTCAACAGGATACTCGGTAATTTGGGCTAGGTTGCCTGTGATTTCAAAGTGGAAGCCTGTTTTTTCAATATCACTCTGCCATTCGATCGCTGTGGCAATTTCCTCTGTGTCAAGAGTAACCTCAACCGGAATTAGCAAAAGCTGAGAGGATTGTAGGCTTGAGTTGTACTTAGACTTTAGGTCCTCAAATATAATTCTTTCGTGGGCTGCGTGCTTGTCTACAAGGTAAACAATATCGCCCATTTCGATAATTACATAAGAGTTAAATGCCTCGCCGATAATTTTGTACTCGGGCACTACTACGTTATTTTCAGGTGCTTTTTCCTCAATTACCGGGTCAACTGGTAAGGAAATTTCCTCAGCTATGACCTTTTCTTCCTTGACGAAGGGCTTGTTTGGTATCTCTTCCTTATTTTCCACTACCTTGCTTGGCTTTTTAGGGAATTTTAGTGAAAAGAAGTCGTCCTCCTCTGGCACCTCAATTTTTACAGGTGCTTGTCTTGGTGCTTCAAATTTTGACATATCAAGAGAGGAATAGTCGATTGTATTATTTTGACGCAAAACACCTACGTTTGCATTGGCATCAAATACTATTTTTTCTGGCCTTTGCAAGGGGGCTTCCTTGTCCCTTATTGGTGCTTGTGCGTTGATTAACTGCTTTGCCTTTTCGGACACAGGGTCCTTATTTTCGTTATATAGGCTAGGTCTTTCAATTCCTTGGGATAGGGCTGACCTAACGGCATAATATACTGCTTGATTTATAATTCTTTCATTTGAGAATTTAACCTCAAGCTTTGATGGGTGCACGTTTACGTCAACTGTTGTTGGGTCAATTGTAATATTCAATACACAGAATGGGAATTTGCCCTGTGGTATGTATGAATTATATGCTTCCTCTAAAACGGCTGAAAGTGCTTTGCTTCTTATGAATCGTGAGTTTACGAAAAAGGTTTCAAGGCTACGGCTTGAACGAGCGATTTCAGGGGTTGAGATAAAGCCCTCAACCTTAATTCCACCGTCCTCTCTTTCAACCTTGATAGTTTTTTTAGCCACGTCCCTGCCTAAAATAGCATAAATTACGTTTTGTAAATTGCCGTCACCTGCGGTTAAATATTTAACCTCGCCGTCAACTATGTATCTAAAGGAAATGTCAGGACGGGACATTGCTACCTTTTCAACTACTGATGAAATTGATGCAGTTTCACTTGCATCCTTTTTCAAAAACTTCTTTCTTGCAGGTACGTTATAGAATAGGTCCTCAACAATTACAGTTGTGCCCTCCATACAGCCTGTTTCAATATGGGTAAGAATTTGTCCCCCGTGTGCCTCAAGCAAGGCACCCATTTCCTTACCCTCCTGTCTTGACATTATTCTAACCTTAGATACAGAGGAAATAGCAGCTAGTGCCTCACCTCTAAAGCCTAGGGTCATAATGCTTTCTAGGTCAGTTGCAGATTTAATTTTGCTAGTTGCGTGTCTTAAAATCGCAACGGGTAGGTCGTCAAATTCCATACCACAGCCGTTGTCGGCTATTCTTATAAAGGTGCTACCACCATTTTTAATTTCAATTATTATTTTGTTAGCACCTGAGTCTATTGCGTTTTCTAAAAGCTCCTTAACAACAGAGGATGGACGGTCAACGACCTCGCCTGCGGCTATTAAGTTAGCAATTTCAAAGCCAAGTACATTGATTTTTCCCATTTTTCCTCCTTAGTTAATCTTATTGAAATAGCTTTTTAAGCTCAAATATAAAATTCATTGCCTCGATTGGCGTAATTGTATTTAGGTCTAGCTTCTTGATTTTATCGGCTGCCTCGTAGGTCGCCATATCCTCGAAGCTTAGGCTTAACTCTGGCTGTGCTGATTTCTTAACCTCAATTGGCTTGGCAATTCCTGTTTCAATCATATCTGCCAAAATTGCCTTAGCACGCTTTACAACCTCGTTTGGCACACCTGCAAGCTTAGCTACCTCAATACCGTAGCTATCGTCAGTTGGTCCCTTTACTATCTTACGAAGGAAGGTGATATCGTCCCCTCTCTTCTTTGCAGCGATGTTATAGTTCACAATGCCGTCAAATTCTGTCTCAAGTGAGGTTAATTCGTGATAGTGGGTTGCAAACATTGACTTAGCACCGATTTTTTTGCCTGTGGTGTATTCTGCAATTGCCCTTGCAATACTCATACCATCAAAGGTTGAGGTTCCTCTGCCGATTTCGTCGTAAATTATAAAGCTTTTCTTGGTTGCGTTGGCCAGAATATAGGCAACCTCGGTCATTTCAAGCATAAAGGTTGATTGTCCAGAGGCTAGGTCGTCCGATGCGCCTACTCTTGTAAATAGCTTGTCGATAACACCTATTCTTGCACTCTTTGCAGGTACAAAGGACCCGATTTGTGCCATTAGGACAATTATTGCGCTTTGACGCATATAGGTTGATTTACCTGCCATATTTGGTCCTGTGATAAGTGCCATTTTATCGGTTGTGGTGTTAAGATAGGTATCGTTTGGCACAAAGTAGCTATCCTTTACAAATTTTTCAACAACTGGGTGCCTGCCGTCCTTTATGTCGATTACGTCGCTATAATCAACCTCTGGGCAAACGTAGTTATTCTTAACTGCAACCTCGGCAAGTGAGATATATACGTCTAGCTTTGCTAGCATATTTGCACTCTTTTGTATTCTCTTTAGGTTGTCTGCAACTGTTTTTCTTAGCTCTACAAAAAGGTCGTATTCAAGGGCGCTTAGCTTGTCCTTTGCGCCTAAAACTGCAGATTCCATTTCCTTTAATTCGTCAGTTACAAATCTTTCACAGTTTGCAAGAGTTCTCTTTCTTATATACCTTTCCGGTACCTTTGATAGGAATGAGTTTGTAACCTCGATAAAGTAGCCTGCTGCTTGGTTATATACGATTCTTAAGGACTTAATGCCTGTCTTTTCTCTTTCTCTTTCCTCGATTTTTTCTATCCAGCCCCTACCGTCTGTCATTATATCTCTTAGCTGGTCAACCTCTTGATTGTAGCCCTGTTTGATAAAGCCACCCTCTCTTATGGAAAATGGTGGTAGGTCGATTAGCATATTATCGATTAGTGAGCAAATATCATCAAGTGGGTCAAGTCCCTCTCTTATTATGGCAAGCTCCTTGGTATTTACTGTGTAAAGTAGATTTTTAATGTCTGGTATTACGCTAAGGGTTGAGTGAATTGCCCTCATATCCTTACCATTTGCTGTACCATACACTACCTTTGTCATAAGGCGCTCAAGGTCTAAAACCTTTGATAGGTGGGCAGAGATTTCCTCTCTTAAAACTAGGTTATCAAAAAGAGTTGCAACTGCCCCTTGCCTGTCTTGAATTTTTCTTACATCAAGTAGTGGATGCTCAACGTAGTTGCGAAGCATTCTTGCGCCCATTGAGGTTTTGGTTTTATCAAGCACCCAATAAAGACTACCCCTCTTTTCCTTTGCACGCATGGTTTCGCAAAGCTCAAGATTGCGTCTTGTATTAAGGTCCATTTCAAGATATTGTCCTTGTCCATACACGTTTATTGTGTTGATATAGGAAATATCTGTCTTTTGTGTCTTTTGTATGTATTCTAAGATTGCGCCCGTTGCACAAACGAGGCAACCGTCATTTCCGTATTTATCAAGAAAATCTGTGCCGAATTGCTCAAGCACACGTCTTGTGCATATTTGATAGTCGAATTGTGGCACGTCAAATTCAACGAATGCACCTAGTCTTTCACTAGCGAAGGACTTTAAGAATGCACCCCTTTCACTATCAATGTTTGTGATAATTTCCTTAGGTCCGTAGGTACCAAGCTCGTTTAGAAGCTTACTTGGCTCGTTTTCTAAGGAGGTTGCGCAAATTTCACCCGTTGTGATATCTGCTAAGGAAATACCTACTCCTGATTTATCGAAATAAATTGAGCATAGGTAATTGTTTTTAGTTTCGTTTAGAAGTGAGCTTTCAAGGACTGTACCAGGGGTAATTTCTCTTACTACCTCTCTTTTTACAAGACCCTTAGCTGAGGCTGGGTCCTCCATTTGCTCACAGATGGCTACCTTGTAGCCCTTGGAAATAAGCTTTCCAATAAATGGCTCAACGCTGTGGTAAGGAACGCCACACATAGGTGCGCGCTCCTTCTCTCCACAGTCTCTGCCTGTTAATGTTAATTCAAGCTCTCTTGATGCAGTAATTGCATCCTGGAAGAACATTTCGTAAAAATCTCCAAGACGGTAAAACAGTATAAAATCCTTATATTGTTCCTTTATCTCGAGATATTGAAGCATCATAGACGTCATACGGTCTTACCTCCTTTTCTTAATTATTCCTCGTCCTCGTCGTGGTGATGATGTCCGCAATCTCCACCGCAGGAATGACAGTCGTGAGTGCATGGGCGCTTACCTGTAATGTTAAACTCGATTTCTCCGTTAACAGCCTCCATAAGTGCCTGTACCTCCTCTTGCGCTTGGTTTAGTGCAATGAAGTTAGGGTTAGAGGTAACCTCTGCAACGATTTGGTCAAGACGACCCTCGATTGCCTCAACAATCTTTTCGTCAACAGGATTCTTCTTGTACTCCTCTGCAAGTGCGATTTGCTGAGTGTTGTATTCAAGCATAAGCGCTTGAACCTTTTCATCCTTTTCGTAGGCTGTCTTTGCCTCTTCCATTTTTACAAGTCTTGAGTCTGCCTTAATTGCCTGACCAAGCTGTGCTGCAAGCTCCATAATTTCCATAGTGCTTTCTCCTTTTAATTTATTATTTCACCGAACAGATTAAAGGTATCTGCCCTTGTGATTTTAACGTTTACGAATTTACCTGTATAGTCGGTATCACTTTCAAAATGAACTATTTTGTTGCCCTCTGTCCTTGAGGTGTACATTTTCTCGTTGCCCTTACTTTTTCCGTCAACTAGGACACGATAGACCTTATTTAGCATTTTTTGGTTTAGCTTATTTGCAATTTCGTTTTGTACCTGACAAAAGCGCTCGTATCTTTCGTGCTTAATTTCCTCGGGAATTTGCTCCATTGAATAAGCCGGCGTTCCTTGTCTTGGTGAGTAAATAAAGCTGTAAATTGTGTCAAACTCAACCTTTTTAATAATGTCAAGAGTCTTTTGAAAATCCTCTTCGGTTTCCCCGGGGAAGCCAACTATTATATCTGTTGTTAAAACTATATCGGGGTTGTTTTCTCTTAGTCTTTCTATAATGCCAAGGTACCTTTCAATATCGTAATGCCTATTCATTTTCGTAAGGATATCGTCGGACCCTGATTGAAGGGGTAAATGGAAATGGCTTTTTGTCCTTTTACTACTCTTGATTGCCTCAATCATTTCCTTTGATGCATCCTTAGGATGAGAGGTCATTAGGTGAATTATAAAGTCACCCTCTATTTTGTTTATTTCATTTAGCAGGTTGGCAATTGTAGGCTTGTCCTCTAAGTCCTTACCATAAGAGTTTACGTTTTGACCTAGCAAGGTGATTTCACGATAGCCCCTTTTGACAAGGTCTTTTATCTCGGCAAGAATATCGCACATTTTACGACTTCTTTCTCTACCTCTTACGTAAGGCACGATACAATAGGTGCAGAAATTGTTACAGCCGTACATTATGCTAACCCAAGCCCTATACGTGCTTTCTCTTTCGTGAGGGATACCCTCGGCAATTTCGGGTGTTGCCTCGTCTAGATAAAAGGCACGCTTGCCCTTATTTAGTGCGCTTAACACAAACTCGCCTAGTCGGTGTAGCATTGAGGTGCCAAAGGTAAAATCAACATAATGATAGGAGTGCTTTAGGTGGTCTGCCCTGTGCTTTTGTGCAGTCATACAGCCACAAACACCAATTACAATGTCGGGTCTTGCCACCTTATAGTGCTTAAAGCGACCTATTATTGATAGCGCCCTTTTTTCTGCGTGGTCACGAATTGCGCAGGTGTTGACGATTAAAATATCTGCCTCCTTTTCGTCTTGGGCTTTCTCGTAGCCCATTTTTAAAAGTAAAGCCATTATTCTTTCGCTATCTGCCTCGTTTTGCTGACAACCTAAGGTGTAAACAAAAGCCTTTTTGCCTTGTCCCTTAATTAAGGAGTTAACTGTGGCAATATACTTTTCTTGCTTTAGCATTTCTTCTTTTGATACAAGGCTTGCCATAATTCCTCCTTAAAATAATAAATTTTAACATACATAAAGTATTGTAGCATAATATAATAAAATAATCAAGTTTTTATTGTACGATTTTTCAATTTTTGTCTTTTATTGATTCTTTCAACTTTTTTAAAATAAGTGTTGCATTTTCAAAAACCTTATGTTATAATACATACGATTATGAGTTTTTCTCGTTTTCAAATTTAGTAAAGGAGTGTTGAGAAATGGCAAACAAGACATTAACAGCTACATACGAAGAGCTTCCAAAGCTTCTTAAGATTGTTATTCAACTTTTGCTCGGTTCTGTTGTTGGTGGTATTTACAGAATTATTCGTTTTACCGAAACAAAGAATGTTGTTACTCTCGTTGTAGGTCTACTCGTTCTTTTCACAGGCATTGGTAACATGATTGCTTGGGTAGTTGACCTCGTAACAGAAATCATTTCTAATAAGATCACAGTTCTTGCTGACTAATTGAGAAATACTTAAAAAGCTCTCACTTCAAAAGGAGAGCTTTTTATTTTTGTCAATGATATATCGTTGCGAAAAAATACAACCTTTGGTTGATGATATACAGCCCCAAAGGAGCTGATGAGATGCACGCTAAAGCGTGATGATATACCAAACCTGCGGTTTGGATAAAAAAAGTCGTATCGAAATGATACGACTTTTTTGGTGCGAGAAACGGGACTTGAACCCGTACGGTTGCCCACACGCCCCTCAAACGTGCGCGTCTGCCGATTCCGCCACTCTCGCATATATATTTGCTTGCTTTTTAGCTTGCTCAAGTATTATACTAAATTTATTTGATTTTGTCAATACCTTTTTTGAATTTTTTGAAAAAAAGTTAGCACGGGGTGTGAGTACCCTTTTGGGGATTTTTTCTCTAAAATGCTTAAATAAGTAAAAAATGCGACACTGTGTCGCATTTTTTACATTTTAAGTGGATTTTAATTAGGCCATAAAGCCTGCAATCATTGCAGCGATACCACCGCTTACCATAAGAATAGCAAGCACCCATACCATAACAATAACGCCTAGATTTTTCTTTGGTGCATTGTTTTTATCGTTCTTTGACATTTTTATGTCCTCCTTAAATATATCTTATTATTTGCGTCCCTTTTGCATTAGTATGCCTGTTGCCGGGATTTTAATTTTTCTGTAATTGGAAAATGCCTCGGGATATTGCTTTTCGTAATCTACAAGCACCTTTGTTACCTTTTGCTTTTTCTTTAAATTCATTGCAAATGCAACCACACCATTTGCTGTCCTTGTGGATTTTGGTGCAACGAAGGATGGTCTTATAAGTATAGCCTTCTTTTCTGAGTTTATAAGCATAAAGTACTCGTCGTTTTCCTCAGGAATAATACCAACAATTGGAGATGCGCTTGAATATGCGTTTTTAAGCTTTTTTCTGTTACCCTGTGTCTGATATTGGCTCATTGGCACTCTTGCAATTCTACCATTTTCAAACACAAATAGTATCTTTTTGCCCTCTTCATATGATGGGTTGATAATCATCTTTGCCACCTTTTCATCAGGGTCAAAGTTTAGATGCTTTGGTATGTACAAGCCAAGATCTGATGCCTTAGAAAGCTCAAAGTCTGACATTTTTGCAAAGTATAATTGACACTTGTCTGTAAAGAAAATAACCTCGTCCTTGTTGCTTATATCGCCCTCATAGATAAAGCTATCGCCTTCCTTTAATCTTTGCTCAGCATTACCACGAAGCGACTGTTGAGTAATCTTCTTTAGATAGCCGTCCTTTGTGACAAATAGTCTTGCGGTATAATCCTCAACAAAGTCCTCCTTATCAAGGGTCTTAACCTCTGTTGCTTGAATAATACCTGTTTTTCTTGGAATGCCGTATTTCTTTTTAATCTCTGTTAGTTGCTTGATTATGTACGCCTTTAGCTTTAATTCGTCCTCTAGAAGTGCTCTTAATTCGTTGATTTCGGCACGAAGAACGTCAATATCTGTTAGACGATTCATAATGTATTCTCTATTTAAGTGACGTAGCTTAATATCAGCTATGTATTCTGCCTGTGCCTTATCAACTTCAAATTCCTCCATAAGGTTTGGCACAACCATTTCGTCCTTTTCGGTATCTCTTATAATTCTAATTGTTTTATCAATATCAAGTAGCACCTTGCTCAAGCCTACTAGGAGGTGTAGCTTTTCGTTCTTTTTGTTGCACTCGTAGGTCTTTTCTCTTGTTACGCATTGAGTTCTAAACTTAATCCATTCAACAAGAATTTCCTTAACACCTAGCTGTCTTGGTGCACCATTTATAATAACGTTGAAGTTACAAGCATAGTTGTCCTCAAGTGATGTATACTTGAATAGCTTTTGCATTAGTGCCTCAGGGTCTGTGCCCTTCTTTAAATCAATTGTAAATCTAAAGCCGTGAATACCGATTTCGTCACGATGGTCAACAACCTCCTTAAGCTTGCCTTCCTTTTGTAGGTCATCCATTTGCTTAGTTATTTTTTCAATGGTTGTTGTATATGGGATTTCTAAAACCTCTATCGAGTTGTCATCCTCGTTGTATTCGTACTTAGCACGAAGCTTGATTGGTCCCTTACCTGTTTCGTAAACCTTTTTAATTTGGTCTCGGTCGTATATTACGTTTGCGCCTACTGAAAAGTCTGGTGCCTTTAGAATTTCCATTATCTTTTCAATATCGCATCTTGGTGAGCGAAGAATTGCAATTGTAGCATCACATACCTCTGCTAGGTTAAATGAGCAAATTGATGAGGCAAGACCTACCGCAATACCCATATTTGGCGTTACCAAAATATTTGGGAAGGTTGTTGGAAGAAGTCTTGGCTCCTTTGTGGTGCTGTCGTAGTTATCAATCATATCTACCGCATTTTTATCTATGCCTGAGAAAATTTCTTGACAGAAGGGGTCAAGCTTTCCTCCTGTATATCTTGATGCGGCGAATACCATTCCGTCACTATATTGCTTACCGAAGGTACCCTTTGAGTCGATAAATGGGTGCAAAAGTGCCTCGTGGTCTCTTGTAAGACGTACCATTGTTTCGTAAATTGCTGCATCACCGTGAGGGTTTAGCTTCATGGTTTCACCAACAATGTTAGCGCTCTTTGTCTTATGTCCGTGCATAAGACCCATTTTAAACATAGTATAAAGCAATTTTCTGTGTGAGGGCTTAAAGCCGTCAATCTCCGGAATTGCTCTTGATAGCATTACGCTTACAACGTAAGGCATATAGTTAGTTTCGATTGTTTCTGTTATAGGTTGAAATACTGGGTCGCTTTCTACATATTCAACGTAGTCCCTTTTAACCTGCTTTTTCTTAGCCTTTGCCATTTATACCTCCTAATACACGGTGCGAGCATGCACGTATCATTCTGTTATAGATTGCCAAGGACTCACCCTCGTCCTGTGGAAGGTGAGCATAGACAGTATCAACTCCTAGGTCGTCTGCCCTACGCAAAAGAATAAACAGATTGTGAGTCTGCATCTTTATGTCCTCTCTTTTGCCAACCGGTAAAAGATTTTTATTTTCAAGCTGTGATATTTCCTCGTCATAGCACATCACAGCACAGTTTTCTGTTTTTTGCTTTTGTTTTGTAAATTCTACAAAGTCAATATATTTGTCGTCAATTAAATATAGCTCAGCCTTAGGTGCGTAATGCTTATATTTCATACCGGGGGAAAGTGGCTTTTCTCCTGCCTTTAATTCCTCCTTTACTGCACCTGCAATTTGAGAATCCTTACATACTGTTTTTAAATCCTCAAGGGTAACCTTGCCCGGTCGCAATAGGATAATCGAATTATCCTTTATGGTTATAACGGTAGATTCAACACCTACGTCACATTCGCCACCGTCTAAAATCATTGGAATTTTGCCATTCATATCGTCAAAAACGTGCATAGCCGTTGTTGGCGAGGGCTTACCTGAGCTATTTGCAGAGGGGGCAGCAATTGGCACACCCGACAATTCAATTAGCTTTCTTGCAACTGGGTGACTAGGACACCTAATTGCAACTGTGTCAAGACCTCCTGTTGCTTCCCTTGGTACGTTATCCCTTTTAGGAAGGATTATAGTTAGTGGTCCAGGCATAAAGCGATTTGCTAGTTCATAATAAAGGGGACAGGTGAAGGAAATTTTTTCGGCCTCCTCAGGGCTTGACACGTGAACAATCAAGGGATTGTCTGCCGGTCTGCCCTTAGCCTTGAAAACACTAAGACATGCGTTTTTGTCAAGTGCATTAGCGCCTAAGCCATAGACAGTTTCTGTGGGGATAGCCACAAGACTGCCGTCTTTTATAAGCTGTGATGCTCTTGATAGTATATCTATACTATTTTCATCAACCCAAAAAATCTCCGTTTTCATTTTGTCCCTTTTCCTTATGCGTTACCGTTTTTAAGCTTTTCGGCAGCATCGGCAGTTGCTAATTTATCGAGCATTTCACCGATATCGCCATTTAAAAATGCGTCAAGTGAATAGATTGTAAAGCCAATACGATGGTCTGTTACTCGTCCCTGTGGGTAGTTATAGGTCCTAATTCTTTCACTTCTGTCGCCTGTACCTACCTGACTCTTTCTTTCACTTGCTATTTTGTCGTTTTGCTCCTGCTGTTTCATATCGTACAGCTTAGCTCTTAGAATTTTAAATGCCTTGTCCTTATTCTTGAATTGGCTTCTTTCGTCCTGACACTCAACAACTATACCTGTTGGCTTGTGGATAAGACGAATTGCAGATTCAGTTTTATTTACGTGCTGACCACCTGCACCACTACTCTTACAGGTTTCAACCACAACATCACCCATATTAAGCTCAACCTCAACGTCCTCTGCCTCTGGCAAAACGGCAACGGTTGCAGTTGACGTATGGATTCTACCCTGTGTTTCGGTTTCTGGCACTCTTTGTACACGATGAACGCCACTTTCAAACTTAAAGCGAGAGAATGCGCCCTCTCCTGATATCATAAAGGTAACCTCTTTAAAGCCACCTAAGCCTGTTTCGTTAACTCCTGTAAGCTCGGTTTTAAAGCCGTTTGAGTCTGCGTACATTGAATACATTCTGTAAAGCACAGAGGCAAAGAGGGCTGCCTCCTCACCACCTGCACCTGCGCGAATTTCTACAATTACGTTTTTATCGTCGTTGGGGTCCTTAGGAATTAGAAGAATTTTTAACTCCTCTTCAATAGTAGCTAGCCTTTCCTTACATTCCTTATATTCCTCAACGGCAATTTCGTAAAGCTCTCCGCTCTCCTCCTCCATTAAGGACTTGGCGCCCTCCATGTCAGATGTAACCTTTTTGTGCTCTCTGTATTTTTCAATAACAGGGGTAAGGTTTTTGTATTCCCTCATAAGCTTTGTAAACTCGCTTTGATTTGACGCAACCTCGGGACTTGCAAGAGCTTCTTCTATTTCTAAAAATCTTTTTTCTGCTTCGTTTAATCTGTTAAACATATTACTTCTTCTTTACAAGATGGATTGCAAAGCCACAAATCTCGTCCTTAAGATAGATAACAGTCAAATTGCCCTTGTCGTCATATTTTGCTGTTTCCTCGTTGAACTCAATTCCCATTTTCTCAAGGTAAGCCTTAGCTCTGTCTGGGAAGTTTGTTGCCATTGCAATATGGCCATTTGCTCCTAAATATTTTGTGTGCATAAGCTCAAACTCTGTGCCTGCAAAGGTAGAGGAATTGCCTACCTTATAGTCAAGACCGAAGAGTGTTGAAAGTAGCTGTGCGCCCTTTAATGCCTTTTCCTTGTTTTCACAGTTGATACCAACGTGAACAAGCTTAAAGCCAAGCATTTTCATAACTGCATTTCTTGTAAGACGAGTGATTTCCTCGAAGTTGCCTGCCTCGATTAAGGAGTCCTTAACCATGAAGCTACCACCACACGCAATAATCTTATTGAATGCAAGGTAATCAAGCATATTTTCCTCGTTAATTCCACCGGTAGGCATAAACTTGATTTGACCGTAAGGTGCGCTCATTGACTTAATCATATTAAGTCCACCTGCAGCCTCGGCTGGGAAGAATTTAACTGCCTTTAAGCCAAGCTCAATTGCCTGTTCAACCTCAGATGGTGTTGCACAGCCTGGAAGGATTGGCACGTTTCTTTCGATACAGTGCTTAACAACTCTTGGATTCAAGCCTGGGCTAACGATAAACTTAGCACCTGCCTCGATTGCCTCGTCTGCCTGCTCTGGTGTTAAAACTGTACCTGCGCCAACAAGCATATCAGGCATAGCCCTTGTGATTTCTGCAATCGCTTCCTTTGCGCAAGCTGTACGGAAGGTAATTTCTGCACAATTGAGTCCACCCTTAGCAAGTGCTTGTGCTAGAGGAATTGCATTTTTAACGTCTGTAATTTTAATAACTGGAACTAGTCCAAAATCGTGTAAATCCTTAATAATATCCATTGTCCTTACCTACCTTTATTTGCAGAATGCAGAAAGTGCCTTGTGTGCCTCATACAAGTCGTTCTTAGAAATAACCTCCATTGGTGCGTGCATTGAAAGCACTGCAACGCCTAGGTCAACTGTGTTGATGTTTTGGTTTGCGATGTACATAGCAACTGTACCGCCTCCACCTGCATCAATTTTTCCAAGCTCGGCAGTTTGCCATACAACGCCTGCATCCTTGAAAATCTTTCTAATCTGACCAACATATTCAGCGCTTGCGTCGTTTGTGGAGCTCTTTCCACCACCACCTGTGTACTTATTCATAACTACGCCACAGTTGATAATTGCACTATTACGCTTTTCAAATACCTCTGGATAGTTAGGGTCAAAGCCTGCGCTAACGTCAGCTGACAAGCACATTGAGTTGGCTCTTACCACGTTAGGATTACCACCAAGCTCCTTGGAAATTTCCTCAATTAGGTCAACGATAAGACGGCACTTCATACCACTTACGCCCTCTGAGCCGATTTCCTCCTTATCTGCAAGAATGCACATAAGTGTGTGCTCACTATTCTTATTTTCAATAATAGCTGTAAGTGATGGGTATGCGCATACTCTGTCGTCGTGACCGTATGCACCAATCATTGAACGGTCAAGACCTAATTCTCTTGCCTTGCCTGCTGGTACTGCTGTAAGCTCTGCGCTTACAAAGTCGCTTTCAGTAATGCCATACTTTTCGTTTAAAATCTTGAGCATATTAAATTTAACCTTGTCCTCGGTTGCGCCCTCAAGTGGTTGTGAGCCGATAAGTAGGTTAAGACCCTCACCTGTGTGGGCTGTGCCTAGTGGCTTTTGAGATTGCTCTCTGCCAAGGTGTGGTAAAAGGTCGGTAATGCAGAAGATTGGGTCCTTGTCGTCCTCGCCGATTACAACCTCAACACTCTTTCCGTCTGCAGTTGTAACTACACCGTGAAGTGCAAGTGGAATTGTAACCCATTGATACTTTCTAATGCCACCATAGTAGTGGGTCTTAAGATATGCAAAGCCCTCGTTTTCAAACATTGGGTGTTGCTTTAGGTCAAGACGTGGTGAGTCAACGTGTGCTGCACAAATTCTAATACCCGTCTCAACGCTTTCTGTACCTGCAATGAATGCAAATAGGCTCTTGCCACGATTATTAAGGTAGTACTTACCACCCTTTACGATTTTACCACCTAAAACGTATTCTTCAAAGCCGTTTGCCTTAAGCATTTTAATGCCCTCAACAACTGCCTCTCTTTCTGTCTTAGCAACGTCTAGGAAGTGCATATATCCCTTTGCATAATCAGTAATTAGCTTTTCTTCCTTCTTTGTGCGTGTGTCAAACACGTTTTCCTTTTTGTAGAAAAGCTTTTCCTTTAATTCCTTTAAATCGTTTTTCTTCATTTTATACTCCTGTTCCGTAGCTTGTGCTACTTAAATTATTTTACTTATTAAATCCTTGACCTGCTCCTCGGGCCTTGCACCGCTTGAATTGTCAATTTCGTAATTGCAAAGCTCCCTTAGCTCACTATCAGACTTTTGGGAGGCTAATCTGCATATTGCATTTACTCTGGATATTCTATCTCTTGCTATGATTCGGTCGATTTTTTCTTGTCGGTCTGCTGTAACACAAATTGTAATATCACAAATCTTGTCAAAGCCACTTTCAAATAGCACAGGTGCGTCAACAAGCACTGCCAAGACACCCTCACTCTTGTATTTTTCAATTAGTGCAAGGGTTTCCTTTAAAATGTATTTGTGAGTGATGCTATTTAAAAGCAATCTGTTTTTTTCGGAGCGTACGTCCTCAAAAACTAATCTTGATAGCTCTTTTCTGTTTAGCTCTCCAACAGAATCAAGAATACCACTTCCAAATGACTCTACAAGCTCCTTAAGACAAGGAGTGCCACGTCTTACAACTACCTCTCTATAAAGGCGGTCGGTGTCTATGTGGGCGATTTTGTATTTTGCGAAAAGTCTACAAACGTAGCTTTTGCCCGACCCACTAGTACCACATATGCCAATTATCTTCATTAGATATACACCTCTTTGCCACTTTTATCTGATTGGTAGGCAGACTCTAATACCCTTTGTACGTATGCGCCGTCGTGGAAGCTTGGGCAAGGAGTCCTTTTATTCTCAACGGCTTGTAAAAATGCAAAATAGTTGCCTATGTGTCCTCTAAGCCAACCGATTGGTGCCTTTATACCTGGGAATATGCCCCCTGGGTGTGGGTATCTATTCACGCACTCAATTTTTGTGAAGCCACGCACACCACCAAGGACTCCGTCTTGTGCCTCGGTTGAATAATATTCAAGGAAATTAGGGTTCATTAAATCAAATTTAATACTGCCCTTTTCTCCATAGATTTCAAGTGTTAGGTCGTCGTTTGTGCCTTGTGCAATTTTGCTAACGCTTATAGTGCCAACTGCACCAGACTCAAGGGTTGCGATAATATGAAATGCCTCGTCTGCGTTTGTCTGCCATTCCTTACCATTTGTGCCTAGGCGCACGGGGTATGCAATTTGGCTTTTGCCAATTACGCTTTTGAAATTACCACAAAGGTAATAAACAAGGTCAACCACGTGAGACCCTAGGTCGAATAGCACTCCACCACCACAAATGTCCTTGTCCTGCTTCCAGCCTGCACTTTTATTTACGTCAAGGGCACTTGAGTGGTAATATTTTACGTTAAAGGAAAGGATTTTACCAAGCTTGCCCTGGTCAACTAGTGCCCTTGCCTTCATAATTGGGGAAAGAAAGCGATTGTTAAATACCATACCACAATAAACACCCTTTTCCTCGACTAGGGTTGCTAACTCCTTAGCTTGGTCATAGGTTATTGTAAGTGGCTTTTCACAATAAACGCTTTTGCCTGCAAGAATTGCTTTCCTTGCAGTTTCGTAATGATAGATATTTGGGGTGCAAATGTCTATTACGTCAATGTCCTTATTTTGAATTAGGTCATCCTCGCTTGTTGTGTAGGTAGAGATTCCATATTTCTCTGCAAATTCCTTTGCCTTGCTTGGTCTGCGAGTGCAAAGTGCTACTATTTTAGGCTTTATGTCTGTATCAAAAAAGAAAGGAATATTTTTTACTGCATAGGCGTGGGTTTTACCCATAGACCCAGTGCCAATTAACCCTATTTTCATAGCTATTCCTCCCTTTATACATATTTTTACATTTTATTATAACATTAAAAAAATATTTTTTCAATATATAAAAGATAAATATTTTAAATAAAAAGGCACACAGATATCTCTGTGTGCCCTTTGGTTATATTTCTGGGTCTACCAAATTAAAGTTTCCAAGGTCTAAGCCTGTGTTTGAGGAGTCAAGCAATTTTCCAAGCTCGCTTACAAGAGTCATATAGCATTGGTATGAAAGCTTTGTAATGTAGTCAACAAGTGTTGGGTTGTCACTTGAATTGTCGTACTTCATCATTGATATATCCATAATCGTCTCAAGGTTTTCCATGCTTGGCTTTTCGTTTGCTAGCATATCTGCCTCAATTGTTATTTGTCCCATATTGTAGTCAAATAGATACATTTCGTACGTATCGCTTACCTCGGTGATATAAACACCTATCTCATATCTTGTGGCACGACCTGTCAAAAGATTGAGCAGTAAAGTGATTTCGCCGGACACAGTGTCGTAATTAAAGAGATATTCGATACCATAAGATGTGTCGGTTCCGTCCTTTAAATGCTTATGAATGTAGTAAACTTCACCATTATTTTTTGTACCTGTGTAGTTAATTTTTATGTAGTTAACAAGGATTTGGTATGCGTTGTTTTGAAGCTCACTTTCGTAAACCTCTGCAACTGTACGCACGTTTGAGATATCAAGGTCGGTAATTTTTTCGCCTCTTACAGCAAAGTTAAGGTTTTGTCCTTGTACGGCAGTCCTTGTGTTGATACCGATTACTCTACCCTCTGAGTTTACAAGTGGTCCACCACTATTTCCGGCAGAAATTGGCGCTGTAAACGCGATTGAGTCTGCACCATTGATTGTAAGAGATGGATTTGAAATAATACCTGTTGTAAAGATATTGTCAACACCTAGTGGGCTACCTAAAGCATACACAGGGTCCCCTGCTTTTAGACTTTCGGTACCTACAACCTCAAGATAAGGCACTGCCTCGGCAACTACCTTTAGCATAGCAACGTCATCCTCGGCATTATAGCCCATAACGCCTACAACCTCAAATTCTCTACCTGCATAGTTGGTTACCTTAACTGAATAGGAAGCCTCGATTACGTGGTAGTTAGTTACGATTCTTCCGTCACCGCTAATAAAGAAGCCAGAGCCTACGCCTGTACGGTTGTTATTCTTATCGTACACCTCTATTCTTACCATTGAGCTTGAAATTAGCTCGTAGATAACAGCAGGTGAAACGGTTGATGTATGGTCAAGTGTTTTTGAGTGTCCACAAAGTGCACAGGTGAATTTTGTATATCCACCACTTCCGTCCTCTTTAGTAAAATACTCTGTCGAGAAGTCATGAATTGCAGAAACGGCAATTGCCTCACCACGAAGCTCCTTTGAGCATACTGTACAGAAGGTTTTTTGATAGCCTGTGTCCATACAGGTTGATTTCTTTGTAATAACCCATTCGCCCTCTGTGTGCTCGGCTGAAACGGGTACGTAGTCGCTCTTTTCCTCTGCCTTGCAAACTGAGCAAACCTTTAATGTATAGCCTAGTTCTCTACAGGTTGGTGGCACCTCTGTTTCATAAAAGTCGTGTGCTGAGGTTTCGCCAATTCTTGTTTCAACTGATTTTTTACATACTGTACAGAATTTTTCCTCTGTTTTTGCAATAACACAGTTAGCCTCGCTAGTTACCTGCCATTCGCCTGGTGTGTGTCCTGTTGGATCAACGAAATTTGAGCGTTTTTCCTCGCCACAAATTGAGCAAATGCCTAGGTCGTAGCCCTTGTCAACACAGGTTGGCGCAACCACCTTATTTTCAAAGGTGTGGTCGTGGTCTAAAACACCATCCTCCTCACCACT
The DNA here is from genome assembly GCA_017399145.1 of Clostridia bacterium. Taxonomy (GTDB): domain Bacteria; phylum Bacillota; class Clostridia; order Oscillospirales; family CAG-272; genus RGIG2000. The sequence continues at coordinate 51,394 of JAFQEG010000036.1, forward strand.
ACAAGCGGTAAATACAAGCACCACAGAAAGCAAGATAAGAATAGCAAAAAATATCGCCTTTCCATTGCGTAAAATTGATTTCATAAAAATCTCCATTTTCTTCATTATAAAATACATAGTAATTTTAGCATACTTTTTTCTTATAGTCAAGAGTTAGAAATACACATTCTTAATAAGGTTGAATGTTGAGGTGATAATTTCATATTGTGTATAGACGAAATAGATGGTGAGGAAAAATATCAAGCCTTCCCCTTGAGGCACCCTTTAGGGCGTGCCTTGTGCAGAAGGGGGCGATTCCCCTGTGAGGGGAAATGTCGCAAAGCGACAAAAGGGTTGCGCCCTGCCAAAGGGACGCTTGGACGGTGGATGAGGTGTAGTTTTAAGCTGTAACTAGACGAGATAGATGGTGAGGAAAAATCGTCGTTTTCAACCGAAGGTGTACTTTGTACATCGAGAGGTGAAAACGGCGATAGTAACCACGTATCAAATGAGGAAAGGTGGCACACCTTTCGACCTTTGCCGTATATACAAAAAAGCAAGAACAAAACGTCCTTGCTTCTTGTTTATTTTCCACGTGGTTATGGTTTTACCAGCAGGTATCCGTCTCCTAGAACAATAAATCCTTAATGTCGGCAGTAGAAGTACCCTTAGTTACCTCTACCTCACCCTCGCCAAAGTCAAAGGTTTCCTTTGTTGTTACGATATCGTTAGGTGAAAATTCCATAATGTCCTCGCTTGAAATTACTTCAAGCTTGTATTCTGGTGAAACGTACATTATTATATCCTCCTTATTTAACACTATTAAAGGTTACCGTTGCGCTAAGGCTTTCGGTCACTGTGCCCTCGCTTGCATAGTATGAATCAACGCTTGTGTTGTTTTGTACTAGATAATAGCCACAGCAATATAGCTCAAGATCTACGTAGTCGCCGTTTGTTTCGTCGCTACCCTCAAGACCTGAAATCTTTATTTCCATTATATCGAAGGTCCTTGCGCCAAAGTCAACGTAAGCAACTCTTGTATTGTTGAGCGCACCATTTTCGAATACCTCTGTTTCGCCATTTAGTGCTTTTTTGCTTGCTGCAAGTACACCGAAGCCGATAATTTTGTTATCTGTTGAGTTATTATACTCTTTGAGCGCATCTTGATTGATTGCAAAGCCTTGTCTTACAGCCTTTGTGCCAACCTCTGTCTTGGAGTAGCCAAGAGATGTAAAGATTGGGCTTACCTCTGTGCCCTCTGCAAGCTTTGACGTACATTCTTCATTTGCGCACTTATACGTCTTTGTGCCCTTAGCAAAGAAGTTATTGTCGCCATATACAATTATAGCTACGGTATGGCTATGGTCTGTGCCCTCGCCCTCAGCCTTTGTAGCATCGCAATAATTGCAATCGAATTTCAAAACTGCACCGATTGGACACTTTGTTTCATCAACTATGCCCTCGTTCCAAGTATGAACAGGTGTAGAAATTACAACGTTTGAGCCATCGCTTGTAAGTGTTACGTTACAGTCAATACCACAAGCACCATAGTTTACTGCTATGCCTGATGAAATTGTATTTACTGTTACCTTTGATTTAGTGCTAATATCTGTGCCTGAATATGCCCTACCATAGAATTGGCTACCTGATACATTGAACACCTCAGAGTCTGTAAATTCAACACTATTCGCCAATGATACCAAGGTACATTGAGCTTCAAGACGACATTTGAAGGTCGTAATGCCCGGTCCAAGTACAAAAAGCTGTGGAGCATTTCCATTAAACGCCCAGTAGGTAAGAGTCAGATTTGCACCCTCTTCTGCATTTAAATAAATTGGTTGATTTATATTGCATTTTCTAAAGCATTGGTCTGCGATTGACTTAATAGCCTTAGGCCAAATAATTTTCGCCGAGCCAAGATTTGATGATGCAAAGGCTCCGCTTTGTCCACCACCACCTATAGTCTCAAGGGAAGTTAAATCAACTACCTTTTCTCCGTTATGGTTGTACCATTGTACAGTGCTGTTTCCACTATCGTATTGTGTAGCGAAGCAAAACGCATTGGCACCAACAGATACAACTTGGGACATATCTATTCTAATTTCTTTTACTAACGTGCATTTTGAAAACACGCTACCACCGACAGCTTTAAACTCGGTATTTCTTGCATCGATAGTTACTAAATTTTTACAAGCGTCAAAGGAATAATTTGGCAGTGTGTCAACTTTAGAACAATTCAAAACTAATTCCGTAACAGCTGAGCCACGGAAGGATTGAATGCCAAAGGAGGTTACGTTTTCTCCAATAATAATCTTTTGAACGTTAAGTCCTTGGAAGGAGGCTTGACCAATATTTGTAATGCTTGCAAAATTTGCCACAGTTGTTTGAGTAGGTGTTTCCTTACCATATTCTGAGGTGGCATAGATTATAATATCCTCTTTTACATTGTTATAGCCACCACCATTAGTTCCTGTTGTGAAGCCTTGGCTACCCACGTATGTAAGATTTTCAAAATCAATATAAATTTTTTCCATATTTGAGGCTCCACGGAAGGTCCAGCCAGTGATTTTTGTGATTGTTGGGGGAAAATAAATTGTTGTTAACGTTGTCAAATAGTCAAACGCATTTCCAGCAACAGATGTGACAGTGTACTCAACTCCGTCAACTGTAATTTTTTCAGCGATTATTGCCTCCGTACCGGTGAAGTCGGGGTTTTTAGCAACCTGTGCAGTACCATCAGAATTTGTAGTATACTTAATTCCGTTAGCATCGGTGTACTCTGCAGCACTTACAGAAATTGCAAGCAAGCACATAAGTATAGCAAGCATTGACACTACCAATAAAAGTTTCTTTTTCATTGTGGATATCTCCTTAAATATATTTATACGCAAATTTTACCACACGCGTGTGGAAAAGTCAACAAAATAAACAAAAAAAAAAAAAAAAGTATTTTTTGTTAATTATGCACAAATATAAGCATTAGCAGGCTCAATACAAAAAGGCTCAACCGAGGTTGAGCCTTTTGTGCTTATTCGAATGCTTTTTTCTTGCTTTGAATGTAGTCGTCAATTGCTGAGGCAGCAGTTTTGCCTGCACCCATTGCTAGAATAACTGTTGCTGAGCCGGTTACAGCATCTCCACCTGCGTAAATTCCTTCCTTTGAGGTAAGTCCGTTTAGGTCGACTATAATTCCACCCCAATATTCTGTATCAAGTCCCTCTGTGGTTGACTTGATAAGTGGGTTTGGTGAGGTACCTAGTGACATAATTACACAGTCAACGTCGATTATATGCTCACTGCCCTCTTTTACAACAGGACGTCTTCTACCACTATCGTCAGGTGCGCCAAGTGTCATTTCAACACACTTAATGCCCTTAACAGACATATTTCTTGGGTCACGCTTATCATCTGGGTTGTTGTAAGCTATAATTTCGGTTGGGTTAGTTAGAGTCTTAAATATGATTCCTTCCTCGATTGCGTGCTCAACCTCCTCGTGTCTTGCAGGTAATTCCTCCATACCACGACGATAAACAACGTAAACCTCAGCCCCTAGTCGTCTTGCGCAACGAGCAGAGTCCATAGCAACGTTGCCACCGCCTACGATAGCAATTCTTCTACCCATTAAAATTGGTGTGTCGCTTTCTTCCTTATATGCCTTCATCAGGTTGATACGGGTCAAAAATTCGTTTGCTGAAAATACACCCTTTAGGTTTTCGCCAGGAATACCCATAAACTTAGGTAGTCCTGCACCTGAGCCAATAAACACAGCCTCGTAGCCGTATTCGTGCAAAAGCTCGTCAATGGATAACGTTTTTCCTATAACGATATTGGTCTTAATTTCAACGCCCAAATCCTTTAAGCCATCTATTTCCTTTTGAACGATAGCCTTAGGAAGTCTAAACTCAGGAATACCATAAACTAAAACACCACCTGGGGTATGAAGTGCCTCAAAAATAGTTACACTGTATCCTTTTTTTGCAAGGTCAGAGGCACAGCTAAGTCCGGCAGGGCCTGAGCCAATTATAGCCACCCTGTGTCCGTTTTTAGTAGGTGCTTTCACCTTTTCTTTACAATTTTTGTTGTGATAATCGGCAACAAAGCGCTCTAGTCTGCCTATTGCAACAGGCTCTCCCTTTATTCCTCTTACGCATCTACCCTCACATTGATTTTCCTGTGGGCAAACTCTACCACACACTGCTGGAAGTGAGGATTGGGTTAAAATGATTTGATATGCCTCTTCAAATTTGCCCTCAGCTACCTTTGCAATAAAATCAGGGATTTGAATTTTTACAGGACAGCCTGCAACGCACATTTTATTTTTACATTTAAGGCATCTTTTAGCCTCGTCAATTGCCTGCTCCTCAGTATAGCCTAAAGCAACCTCGTTAAAGTTTTTTATTCTCTCCTCAGGCTTTTGAGTTGGCATTTCATTTTTTACAAGTGACATATTTGGCATTTTACTCTACCTCCTTTTTAAAGAGGTTACAAGCCTCGTCATGCTTTTTTCTTTCAGTTGCTTGGTAGATATTTGACCTTGCCATTGCCTCGTCAAAATCTATTAGGTGACCGTCAAACTCAGGTCCATCAACGCAAGCAAACACAGTTTTGCCACCTACTGTCAAGCGACAGCCACCACACATGCCTGTGCCGTCAATCATAATTGGGTTCATTGATGCAACTGTCTTTATGCCATATTCCTTAGTAAGTAGGCAAACAAATTTCATCATAGGTAGTGGGCCTATTGTAATTACCTCGTCGTATTTTTCACCACTATCTATTAACTCCTTAAGTGCGTTAGTTACTAAGCCCTTTTTGCCAGCTGTGCCGTCATCGGTCATTAAAACGTACTTAGAGGATGCTTTCTTAAATTCGTTTTCAAGAATTACTAAATCCTTATTTCTAAAGCCACAAATTGCGTGGACCTCACAGCCTAGGCTATGAAGCTTTTTAGCCACAGGGTAAGCAATTGCGCAACCAACTCCACCACCAACAACGGCTACCCTCTTAAGTCCGTCTGTGTGAGTTTTCTTGCCTAGTGGTCCTACAAAATCACAAAGTGAATCACCCTTTTCCATATGGGCTAGCTTTTCTGTGGTTGCACCAACAACCTGAAAAATTATTGTAACTGTTCCTTTTTTTCTATCAAAATCAGCCACGGTTAGGGGTATTCTTTCTCCGTTTTCATCGGTACGAAGAATAATAAATTGTCCTGGCTCTGCCTTTTTTGCAACTAGTGGTGCTTCAATATCCATCAAAATAACTGTGGGATTTAGCACCCTTTTATTAACTATTTTGTACATTTTGTCTCCTTAGTGAATTTCGCTTATACGTTATCGAGGGTAGCCTTAGATAGCTTATGGCTTAAAACCTGATAGAAGCTTCTTTGGCTTACCTTTATAATTCTTGCGCACCTTTCGTGCTTTTGGATTTTTACAACGTCGCCATTTTGCAAATCAAAGGCAACGTCACCATCAATTTGCAATGAAGGTGTGCCTATTCTTGTAACACTATTTACCCTTATGCCAATATCAATTTTATCTGAGCCATTAGTAACTAGTGAGGACTTAGGGAAATAAATTGGTGAAACCGGAGTTATAACCATATTGTCGGAATTAGGGGTTAAAACAGGTCCACCAACGGACATATTGTAAGAGGTTGACCCTGTTGGTGTTGCAACGATAAGTCCATCACCAACAACACTATGTGTATACACTCCATTTATGTAAATTTCCATGGTAAATGCCTTTAAGAAGGAAGCACGATAGAAGGCACACTCGTTGAGGGCGACAAAGGAATATACACTCTTGTCGTCTCTTATAACCTCGCCACTTATCATTGCTCTTTCTTCAATTGTATACTCGCCAGCCACTATTTTTTCAATAGCCTCTAGGGCGTTTTCTGGATTACAGCCTGTTAGGTAGCCTAGATTTCCATAGTTAATGCCTAGCATAGGAATATCCCTTTCGTAAAGCCTTTTGCAAGCACGAAGAAGGGTGCCGTCTCCGCCTAGCACAAGGGCAAAATCTGCTCTTTCGTCAGGGGCTTCCTTTTCATCAAGGACCTGTACCTCATAGCCATTTTTTGATAGTAGGTCCCTTGCGATTTGAGAAAAGCCTACGCTGTTCTCCTTTAGATAGTTAGGAATGATTATAGCCTTTTTCAAGTTATATGCCTCCTTTCTAATTCCTTTATTTAGTTAGTATTTTAACACGCAAATATTATTTTGTCAATCGCTTGACGTTATTTTTTAAGCACTTCAAAAAAGAAAAAAGCCAAAAAGTCTTGCTTTTTGGCTTTTTTGTCAGGGGAGTGTCTATTTTTTGCCCTTATCAAAGGCTGGGTTATAACCATAGAAGTTCTTGGAATTCATATTTTCCTGTGCAATTCTTAGTGCATCAGCAAAGCGCTGATAGTGTACTATCTCTCTTGCACGAAGGAATTTTATTGCATCGCAAACGTCTGGGTCATCTACAAGCCTTAAAATGTTGTCGTAGGTTACTCTTGCCTTTTGCTCGGCTGCTAAGTCCTCGTTTAGGTCAGCTAAAACATCTCCCTTTGATTGAAATTGTGATGCTGAGTAGGGGAAGCCACTTGCGGCAACTGGGTAAATACCCGTTGTGTGGTCAACAAAGTAGGTGTCGAAGCCACTCTTTACAATTTCGTCCTTCTTTAAGTTTCTTGTTAGCTGATAAAGAATAGCAGAAATCATTTCAAAGTGTGCCAATTCCTCTGTGCCAACGTCGGTAAGCATACCTACAATTTTGGGGTAAGGCATTGCAACTCTTTGAGTTAAATAACGAAGGGATGCGCCTATTTCTCCGTCGGGGCCACCCAATTGACTGACGATAATTTGCGCATATTTGGGGTTAGGTGTCTTGATTTTAACTGGGTATTGAAGTCTTTTCTCGTATTGCCACATTATGAACCTACCTCCTCTTCAAGCTGCCATGGCCAAGGTCCCTTTGTCCAATTCCATTCGGTTGAATCGTAGGGCATTGTCAATGGTCCGTACTTGCTTTCATACTCTGCTCTTGCCTTTGCCTCTAATCTTCTGTATTTGTTGTAGAAATTAAGTGCTTCTCTGCTATTTGGATAAGCATCTAAATACAACAGTGCCTCATAGGCAGAAAAGGCATAGGTGCTCAATTCCTTTAGCAGACGTTCTCTTGTCGTGCCTCTGTTATGACTTATCATAAGCAACCCTCCCCAAAATTATTTGCCTTGCCTGAGCAGGCTATTGGATAAAAGGGCTTGTGTAAATCACTAAATATAGTTCCGTTTACAAGGGCAAGCTCTGGGTCAAAGATATTTCTCCAGGCTTGCTCCTCTGCATAAACCATAGCTAGGGACTTACCTATATGATTATCAGATAAATTTGATGACCCTGTGTCGTTTTTTACCTGTTTTTGTCCATTTATGCCAAGAAGATTTACAAAGTCGTTGTAGTCTTGACGAGTCATTCTTCTTGCGCCTCTGTCTATATTCATATTTGTCTCCTTCTGAGGCTTTTCGCCTCAATACCATAATATGATTTTTCTCTATTTTCTCCACCATTTTTCGACAAAAAGATTTTTGACAGTTGGTAAAATTATTATATTTTTTTCTTTTGCTCTTCCATTTTTTACAATATAGTGCTATAATACTGTATATTGCATTTTGATGTGAGGTTAGGAACAATGAAAATCGTTATTGTTGGACTTGGCACAATTGGTGAAACTGTCCTAAGAAGCCTATCGGGCGAGGGACACACTATTACAATCATTGATGAAAACAAGGATAAAATTGAAAATTATATCGAAAAATATGACGTTTATGGCGTTGTAGGAAACGGCGCTTGTCTAGACATTTTAAAGGAAGCTAACGTTGAGGACAACGACCTTGCTATTTTCTTGACTAATAGTGACGAGTTAAATATTTTTGCTTGTCTTGTTGCTAAGAAGGCTGGCGTTACAAACACAATTGCAAGAGTAAGAAACCCTGACTATCGTCAACAAATCATAGATATGAAGGACGACCTTGGTATTTCTATGATTGTTAATCCTGAAAAGGAAACGGCACAGGAAATATTTAACCTTATTAACCTACCATCTGTTTCACAGGTTGAGCATTTTGCTAAGGGTAAGGTGCTTTTGGCTAGTATTGAAGCAGAGGATGGCTGTCTTTTAGTTGGTGAAACTCTTATTTCTCTTAGCAAAAAGGTTAGCACAAGGGTGCTTGTTTGTGCAGTTGAAAGAGATAACGAGATTATAATTCCTTCCGGTAACTTTATGTTTTGTGCAGGTGACAAGGTCCACCTAACTGCCGATGCTACTACTCTAAACAAGTTTTTGAGCGAGGTTAAGCTTGAAAAATCGCCTCTCAAAAACGTTATGATTGTTGGTGGTGGCAAAACCGGATTTTATCTTGCTGAGGAGCTTTCTACTAAGAAATTCATCGTTAAGCTTATTGAAAATAACAAAACTGATGCTGAGGAATTAGCCGAGCTTTTGCCTAAGACAACTATTATTCATGGTAACGGCACTCAGCACGACCTTCTAATCGAAGAGGGTATCGAGGCAATGGACGCATTTGTTGCCCTTACTAAGATTGACGAGGAAAATATGATTGCCTCTATGTTTGCAAACAAGATGAGGGTAAGAAAATCTATTGCTCAAATTAAGAGTGATAACCTTTACGGTATGCTTGCTGAATTGGGGCTTGACAATAACGTTTCTCCAAAAACTATTGTTGCTAACAGAATTATTTCGTATATTCGTGCCTTGGCTAACAAGAGAGGTAGTAACGTTTTGACCCTTTATAGATTAGTTAATAATCAGGTTGAAGCCCTTGAATTCTCTGCTAAGACTGACGAGGACTTTTACAATAAGCCTCTTAAAACTCTTAAGACTAAGGACAATTGCCTTATTGCTTGTATTTTGAGAAACAACGAGGTTATTATTCCTGATGGTAATTCCTGCATCATGCAGGGAGACAACGTTGTCGTTGTTACTACTCATAAGAATTTTGACGACCTAACTGACATTTTTGAATAAAAGGTGGTTTTTAGACAATGAATTTTAAAGCCCTTGGCAAAATTCTTGGAAAAATTATGATAATTGAGGGTATTTTGATGGTTGCCCCACTTTTGGTAAGCTTCATTTACAACGAGTCCCTCTGGCATAAGCTATCTTTCGTTTTTCCTATTCTTGCCCTAGTCCTTATTGGATTTTTACTCCAAATTCCTAAGCCAAAAAGGTCCTCTCTTTACCAAAAGGAGGGCTTTGCACTCGTTGCTATGGTTTGGATTATTATGACACTTTTCGGTGCACTTCCCTTTGTAATAAATGGTGATATTCCCGATTATATAGACGCCTGCTTTGAAATGATGTCAGGCTTTACCACAACCGGTGCTAGTATAATTGAGGACATAACCTTAATTTCCCACTCTTCCCTATTTTGGCGTAGCTTTTCTCACTGGATAGGTGGTATGGGAATACTTGTTTTCGTGCTTATCTTTATTCCCGAAAGCAACGACGGCTCCTCTATGCATCTTCTGCGTGCAGAAAGCCCTGGTCCACAGGTTGGTAAGATTTCCTCTAAAATGAAGGTAACTGCTAGAATTTTGTACCTTATATACCTAGGACTAACTATTCTTGAAATAATTTTCCTACTATTTGGTAAGCCCATCGAGGGCTACGAGAACGACCATTTTTTCCATTGCTTGCTAACCGCCTTTGGCTCAGCAGGTACAGGTGGCTTTGGCTTTGTTCCCGGTAGCATGGAGATGTATTCTCCCTACACTCAGTACGTCATTTCTATCTTTTTATTGTTATTTGGCTCTAACTTTGCCTTGTACTATTTGATTTTGCTTGGAAAATTCAAGGAGTTATTCAAAAGTGAGGAGCTTAAATGCTATCTCTCAATCGTAGTTGTTTCTGTTACAACGATTTTCATTTCTCTTGTAACCAGACTTGAGGAATTTGGATATTCTATTGAATCTGCCTTCAGACACACTCTTTTCCAAGTGTCATCAATTATAACTACAACTGGCTTTACAACAACCGATTACGACCTTTGGCCCGTCACAGCACATACAATTTTGTTAATTTTGATGTTCATTGGTGCTATGGCAGGTTCAACTGCCGGTGGATTTAAGATTTCTCGTGTGGTTATTGCAATCAAGGGTCTTTACGTAAGCATAAGAAAGCTTATAAATCCAAGATACGTTTCAAAGGTGAAGGTTGAGGGTAAATCTCTTGACGAAAAGACAATTTCAGACGTATTTGCTTTTGCTGCACTTTATATATTCTCAATTTTTGCCGTTCTTTTGATTTTATCCTTCGACCCAGTAAACGGCTCGACACTTACTGTATTTTCAGATTTAGCCGGTCACGGTCACTTGATTAAACACGGAATGATGTCTAATATTTCCGCCGTGCTTTCCTGTATTTCTAATATAGGTCCAGGCTTTGAGGCTGTTGGTCCTTATTCAAACTTTGCAGGCTTTAGTCCTATTTCCACTCTTGCCTTGACCTTTACTATGCTTCTTGGCCGTTTGGAAATTCTACCTGTTTTGATACTATTCAATCCACGCACCTGGAAAAAATCATAACTTAAAATGAGGCTCAAAAATTGTGCCTCATTTTTTTGTTGATTTTTCATTCGTAAAGTGCTAGAATAGAATTAGAAATATATAGCAAAGGAGAAGCTTTTATGAAACGCATCTTTTTAATAATTTTCGCACTATTCGTTTTGACCTTGGCAATTTCTAGCTGTGATTTAGGTATTTTAGGTAGCGAGGGCATAAGTAGTGGCGGTGCCAATATTCCTGTGATTGACAACACCCTTGATTTAGACCAATACATTCCGCCTGTTAGTGATACCGAGGTGCCTGATGATACAGAAAAAAAGGACGACCTTTATACGTCAAAGGCACTTTTCCTTGTAACGGAGGTTATGGGGTCATACAGTATAGACAGACCCTTTTCCCTTGACCCAGCTAATGAAAATTTGCGAATCTATGATGATTTATACTTGTACGAGGGCGATTATTTTGCAGTTTACGCTAGTGATTTAAGCGACATTTGGGCAAGTCTTAAGGAGCCTTACTCCTATGTTGAGGAGGAAAAGGCAGAGGGCTACGACCTACAAATTAACGTTAAGGTCTCTGGTATTTACAAGCTAATTTTAGATATTACCACAATGAAGTTTGAGGTTGTATACAAGAGTCCTATTACTACTCCCGTATACGAGGATATTCATAACTGTCAAATATTCACCACTGAAACAGAATGGGTTGATATGCAAAGGAATGGTGATGAATTTTTCATTGAAGGCTTCACAGTGGGTGCCGGCAAGGCAGTTTCCTTCTTTAACAAAATTCACACAAGCAACTACAAAACCACAATAGATGAATCCTGTGCAGGCAAATATATATACAAGTCATTTGCAAGTAATCCAACCACTACGTTTTTCATAATTGGTGGCACATACAATATTTATCTAAATGTAAAAACCTACCAGGTCAGTGTTGAGTTAGTAGATAAGGAAACAGCGACCTACTCTGCTGTTGTATATGAAAACAACGAATTTAAGGACTTGACCCTAGAAAATAGCGATATTCCTTACATTTACGAATATACCTTTACAACAACTGCTGATTACGAAAATTACAGACGTGACGACCTACCTAGCATTTATAGTGCAAGCTATCAGGAATACTCTCTTACACCACTTGAAAGCGAGTTTATTGGTGAATTTGATTATAAGGGTGAGATTTCCTATTATTTTAAGAAGGCTGGTACGTATAGGCTTACAATAAATCTTTCTGACTTTACAATAAGTGCTGAAAAGCTTGCCGAATAAACGAAAAAAAGGACGAGAAATTCTCGTCCTTTTTATTTTTGGTATAATTAGATTTCAGCGAAGTACTTAATTGTACGAACCATCTGGCTTGTGTAGCTGTTCTCGTTGTCGTACCAAGAAACAACTTGTACTTGGTATGTGTCGTCGTCAATCTTTGCTACCATTGTTTGTGTAGAGTCAAAGAGTGAGCCGTATGTCATACCGATAACGTCAGAGGATACGATTTCGTCTGTGTTGTAACCGTAGGAAGCAGATGCAGCAGCCTTCATAGCTGAGTTGATAGAATCCTTTGTTACGTCGTTACCCTTAACTACTGCAACAAGAATTGTTGTTGAACCTGTGCAGGTTGGAACTCTTTGTGCAGAACCGATAAGCTTACCGTTAAGCTCAGGAATTACAAGACCGATAGCCTTTGCAGCGCCTGTTGAGTTTGGAACGATGTTTTGAGCACCTGCTCTAGCTCTTCTTAGGTCACCCTTTCTGTGAGGACCGTCGAGGATCATTTGGTCACCTGTGTAAGCGTGAACAGTTGTCATGATACCACTTTGGATTGGGTATGCATCGTTAAGAGCCTTAGCCATAGGAGCTAGGCAGTTTGTTGTGCATGATGCAGCGGAGATGATTTGGTCGTTTGCATCAAGTGTATTTTCGTTAACGCCGAATACGATTGTCTTAAGGTCGTTTCCTGCAGGAGCAGAGATAACTACCTTCTTAGCACCAGCTGTGATGTGTGCCATTGACTTGTCCTTTGAGCAGTAGAAGCCTGTGCACTCGAGAACTACGTCTACACCAAGCTCACCCCAAGGGCAGTTTGCAGCGTCCTTTTCTGCATAAATTTTGATTGTCTTGCCGTTTACTGTGATGCTGTCGTCTGTGCATGAAACAGTATCTGCAAGTGCGTACTTACCTTGTGCTGTGTCATACTTTAGAAGATGAGCAAGCATCTTTGGGCTGGTAAGATCGTTGATAGCTACTACCTCGTAGCCTTCTGCTCCGAACATCTGTCTGAATGCAAGACGTCCGATACGGCCAAAGCCGTTAATAGCAACTTTTACTGACATTTTGAAATTCCTCCGAATTTTTAAAATTTGTGTATGGAACATTTCCATTCCCTACCATCTACATATTTTATACCATTTTTTAGAATTATACAAGTGTTTTTTGAAATTTTGTAGATTTTTTGTTATTATATTCATTTTTTTCGCTTTTTTTATGCATTTTACATAAAATTAATTTTATTTGTATTTGACATATTGATTTTTTTCTGTTATACTTTAGAATAGTGTATTATTTCGTGAAGATAAGGGGGTGCTTTTTATGGATATTTTTTCTGGTCTTATTGGTAATGAGGAAATAAAAAGCTCCCTAGGAAATGCTATTTTAGAATCTCAATTTCTTCACGCATATATTATTGAGGGTCCCGAGGGCACCGGTAAGCATACCATTGCACGTCTTGCCTCCGCCTCTATTCTTTGTAAGAATAAGGGTCATGGCAAAATACCCTGTGGTACCTGCAATTCCTGTATGAAGATTTTAAGTGATAATTGTGCTGACGTTAGATTTTACGATGCATTTAAAATCGATGAGGTTAGAAAGATTAAGGAAAATCTTTACGATAGCGCAACTGAGTGTGAGTACAAGATTTACATTCTAAACGACGTTCAAAAAATGAACGTTAAGGCGCAAAATGCTCTTCTTATTTCCTTAGAGGAGCCACCACCTCACGTTTTGTTTTTTCTTTTAACAACTGATTCATCTTATCTTTTAGAGACAATTAGGTCTCGTGCTCAAATTTTGAGGACTAAGCCTCTTGATAGCGACACCATATATAATTATGTAAGAAAGAATTGCAAGATTACGGTTGGTGATGATGCTTTAAAGGAAATTATTGTAGCCTCTGGTGGTAGCCTAGGCTACGTAATTGATATGCTTGACGAAAAGAAATCTCAAGCACTTTCAAAGGACCGAGAAAGGGCAAAAGCCCTTGTTTGTGCATACTTAAACGACAATAGCGAGTCTATAAGCTTTATTACGTCCTTATTCTTCTTGCAAAGGGACAAGCTTAAGGACCTTTTATCTATGTGTGCTGTTGCCGTAAGAGATTTAGCGCTTGTTAAAAAATATAGAGGTGCTACTCTATGCTTCTTTACCTCAACTGAGGAAGCGCTTGAGCTTGCTACAAAGCATAGCGTAAGAAAGCTTTTGGGACTTTATGAGGCTATCGATGAAGCGATTGAGGACCTAAATTCAAATGCCTCTGTTTCTAATACACTTGTTTCAATATTAACTAAGAAAGGCAAATAAAATGGAAGATACAAAAAAACAATATGAGGTTATTGGTATTATCTTTAAGGCTGGTGGAAAGACCTACTATTTTGAGCCAAATGGTAATGTGGCAAAAAGCACCGATTATGCAGTAGTTGAAACCTCTCGTGGTCTTGAATTTGGTAAGGTTGCTTGTCCAAACAAAATGGTTGACGAAAGTGAGCTTGTACCACCTCTTCGCCCTGTTGTTAGAATAGCAACTCAAAAGGATATCCAAGCAAATGCAGAAAATAAGAAAAAGGAAGCTGAGGCTTTAAGAATTTGTCAAACAAAGATAGCACAGCATCAGCTTGAAATGAAGCTTATTGAGGCTGAGTATACCTTTGACTGCTCAAAGCTTACCTTCTACTTCACCGCTGACGGACGAATCGACTTCCGTGAGCTTGTTAAGGACCTTGCCTCAACCTTTAAGACAAGAATTGAATTAAGACAAATAGGTATAAGAGATGAAGCGAAGTTTATGGGTGGCTTAGGGTCTTGTGGTAGACCCTTCTGTTGTAGCACCTTCCTACCCGACTTCTGTCAGGTTTCTATTAAGATGGCAAAGGAGCAAAGCCTTTCTCTTAACTCAACAAAGATTTCTGGTGCTTGTGGCAGACTTATGTGTTGCCTACGCTTTGAGCACGATACCTACGTACAGGAAATTAAGGAAACTCCACCAGTTGATTCTACTGTAAAAACAGATGATGGTGTTGGTCAGGTTGTTGAGACTAGCCCACTTCAAGGCACTATTAAGGTTAAAATAAACGACTCAACTAAAACCTACAAAAGAGAAAATGTAAAGATTATTTCTCTACCTAAGGCTAAGAAAGGCGACACCGAGGGCGACGACACCAGCAAATAACAAATCTAGAAATTTGTCGCATTTTGTAAGTTAATCTTGACTAACCGATAGTTGATAGTATAGAATGTATGTATAACTTAATTCTATGGAGGTACTATCATGGCTTATAAGATTACAGATGCTTGCATCGCATGTGGTTCATGCCAAGCTAACTGTCCTTGCGACGCTATCACAGAGGGCGATATCTACGTTATCGACGCTGATAAGTGTGCTGATTGTGGCGCTTGCGCAGCTAACTGCCCAGTTGATGCTATCGTTCAAGACTAATTATACTTATAGATAATTTTTCGACATAAAAATCGTTGCTTAGGCAACGATTTTTTGTTTTAGTGCTATTAAATTAATTATAACTTATTGACAAATGATTTTTTTGTGATAAAATATATTTAGTCGGAGGCGACCGCATCAATTTCGGCACAATATCTTATGGAGGTGTTATCAATGGCTTTTAAGATTACAGACGATTGCATCGCTTGTGGTGCTTGTGTTGATGCTTGTCCTTGTGGTTGCATCATCGAAGGCGACGGCAAGTACGAAATTAACGCTGACGAGTGTATTTCTTGTGGCTCATGTGCTGGCGTTTGCCCAGTAAGTGCTCCAGTTGAGGAATAATCTCAATCACAGGAAGTTAAAAGACTAGGTTATCAATTCTACATTGATATAACATAATATACATTATGGAAAGCCTTTAAAGAAGAGTATAAATGCTTAAAGACTTCTGCTTTATCGAGCAGAGGTCTTTTCTTTTTTGGCATTCCTTGGAAGAGGTCAAATGGATTATAACGAGCTTTTGGGCGAAAACGAAAGAATAAATATAGTAAATGATGATTTAAGGCTTATCGAAAACAAGGATAGCCTAACCTTTGGCACAGACGCATATTTGCTTTCTGCCTTTATTCAAGGCAAGAAAAACGCAAAAGGCGTTGAGCTTGGCACAGGTAGTGGAATTGTTTCGTTGCTTGCCTTAAATAGAAAAAAGTGTGATGAAGTGTACGGAATTGAGGTACAGGACGCTATTGCAGATATAGCCGAAAGAAACGGCAAGCTTAATTTCCCAGGAAATAATTTTAAGGTTATAAATAAGGATTTAAGACAGGTTACTACAAAGGATACCGAGGGTGAGGTTGATATTGTATTTTCTAATCCACCTTATATGAAATCAAGCTCAGGCAAGCTTAACGAAAACCAATGTAAAACTATTTCAAGGCACGAAATGTTTGGTGATATAAACGACTTTTGCGCCTGTGCAAAAAGGCTTTTAAAATTTGGTGGTAGCTTTTACGTGGTTTATCGTCCCGATAGACTCGCGGACCTGATTTTTGCTCTTAAAAGTAACAATTTAGAGCCTAAAAGACTAGTGCTTGTTTATCCAAATTCAAACACCTCCCCTTCAATTTTACTAATTCAAGCTAAACTCGGTGCTAAAAGCGGACTTACAGTTGACAAGCCTATTTATATCTATAAGGACGGCACAAGCGAATACACAGACCAATTTAACAAAATATATGAGGACAATAAGCTTTAAGGAGATTTTATGCGTACTTCAGGACATAGAAATGCCTCCCGTGAGGAAAAGAATCAAATAGTTGGTGGTATGCTATACCTAGTTGCAACACCTATTGGAAATTTGGCAGATATATCGAGCCGTGCCTTAAAGGTGCTTTCCGAGGTTGACTTTATCGCTGCTGAGGACACAAGAAACACAGGCAAGCTACTTGCCTATTTTGAAATCTCAAAGCCGATGATAAACTATTTCGAGCATAACAAAAGAGAAAAGGGACAGCAGATAATCGAAAGACTACAAAATGGCGAGTCCTGTGCGTTAGTTACCGATGCAGGCACACCTGCAATTAGTGACCCTGGCGAGGACCTTGTAAGAATGTGTAGTGAGGCAGGCGTGAAAGTTACCTCAATTCCTGGCTGTTGTGCAGTTGTCAATGCGCTAGCATTGTCTGCCTTGCCGACTGGTAGATTTTGCTTTGAGGGCTTTTTAAGTGTAAACAAAAACGAGCGTTATTCTCGACTAAATGAGATAAAATACGACACTCGTACCACTATTTTTTACGAAGCCCCCCACAAGCTACAAAAAACTCTTGATGACCTTTTAGAGGTTTTGGGAGACAGAAAAATCTCTCTTTGTCGTGAATTAACTAAGCTAAACGAGGAAATTATTCGCACTACTATTAGTGGTGCCATTGAGTACTACAAGGAAAACGCCCCTCGTGGCGAATACGTTTTAGTTGTTGAGGGGTCGAGTGAAAAGCAAGCAGTCTGTGAGTTTTGGACTAATCTTTCAATCAAGGACCACGTTGCCCATTATATAAATCAAGGAATGAAGAAAATGGACGCAATAAAGCAGGTAGCTAAGGACCGTGGCGTACAAAAGAATGAAATTTACAAGATTGTAAATAGTGATAGCTAACCCTCTCTTCTCTACCTTTCTTATTTGAAAAATTTGTCGAATTGCCAAGTGATAGATTCTATTGCTTGGCTTTTTTCTTGTCAAAATTCGACACTGATATGGGTATTTATCCCTTTTCCTTGTTAAGCAAGGCTGTTTTGTCAATTTTTTGCTAAAGAAGAATGAAACAGAGTGAAAAAGTACCTTTTCTTGTTATTTTGTCGATTTGGGTATTTTTTCATAATTTGTGTTTTTTCTCTTGATATATCCACAAATGTTTGTTATAATATATAGAAATGAAGCTTATTGAAGGGGGTTTTGTTGTATGAAGAAAATTGCTTTTATAAATGGTAAGGTTTTTAATACTGACGAGGAAAGCTTTGTAAACGCTAATATTTTGTGCGAGGACGGATATATTACTGATATTTCCTCTGCTAGTGCACCTAGTGACTACATAGTTGTTGATTTAAGAGGTAAGCACGTAATACCCGGTCTTATTGACGTGCACACTCACGGAATTGCCGGCTGTGACTTTAATTTTGCTGACGAAAAGCAGGTTGCAGATATGTGTCGTGCTTATGCTAAGCATGGTACTACCTCTATTATGGCAACTCTTGCCTCTGCACCTATGCCCTCTCTTGTAAATTCAATTTTTGCAATAAATCCCAACAGACTTGAAAGCAAGAATGACGGTGCTAACATCCTAGGTATTCACCTAGAGGGTAGATATCTAAATCCTGAAAAGAAGGGTGCCCACAATATTGAATATTTGGCACTTCCCTCTTTAGAGGAATTAGATTCCTTAGCACAATCTATGCTTCCTGCACCTATGCACTTCTCCCTAGCGCCTGAATTAGAGGGTGCTGAGGCATTTATTAAGAAGGCTAAGGAATATGGCGCAACTGTTGGCATTGCCCACACAAGTGCAACCTACGAAAAGGCACTCGAGGCTGTAAGATGGGGTGCGTCTGCATTTACGCATACATTTAATGCAATGACACCTATTCATCACCGAATGCCCGGCGCTACTGTTTGTGCCCTTACAAATGATTCGTCATACGCTGAGGCAATCTGCGATGGTATGCACCTACACCCTGCAATAATTAGACTTATCTACAAGTCAAAGCCAAGAGATAAGATGGTTTTGATTACCGACTCCTTAGCTGCCGCTACCTGGCCTGATGGCGAATACGATATTGCAGGTACGCACGTGTACGTTAAGGATGGTGTTGCCACAGATATAAATGGCACACTTGCAGGTAGCACTCTTACACTTTTCCAAGGTGTTAAAAACATGGTTAAATTCCTAAAGCTACCCTTTAATCGTGCGATTAAGTATGCGACAATCAACCCTGCAAGAATGGTTGGTGCTGAATTTGTTGGTAAGCTTGAAAAGAATTATCGTGCCGACTTTATTGTATTAGGCGATATTAATGACCCTACTATTGATACAGTATACGTTGGTGGAAATAAGATAGATTGAGGTGAATAAAATGGCTAACGAAAAAAGAGAAAAATTTTATATAACTACTGCTATTGCTTATGCATCTGGCAAGCCTCACTTTGGTAATACCTACGAGGTTATTGCAACTGACGCATTGGCAAGATACAAAAGGCAAAGAGGCTTTGACGTACGCTTTATGACAGGTACTGACGAGCATGGTCAAAAAATTCAAAATAAGGCAGAGGCAGCTGGTGTTTCACCTCAAGAATTTGTTGACAAAACTGCACAGGAAATCAAGGGTATTTGGGATTTAATGAATACCACCTACGATTATTTCATTAGGACAACTGATTCCTATCATAAAACTGCAGTTGAGCATATTTTTAAAAAGCTATACGACCAAGGCGACATTTATAAGGGCTATTACGAGGGCTTATACTGTACTCCTTGCGAGTCCTTCTTTACAGAGACTCAGCTTGTTGATGGCAAGTGCCCCGACTGTGGCCGTGAGGTTGTAAAGACTAAGGAGGAGGCTTACTTCTTCAAGATGAGCAAGTATGCAGATAGACTTATTGAGCATATTGAGACTCACCCTGAGTTTATTCAGCCAGAATCCCGTAAGAAGGAAATGATAAACAACTTCCTAAAGCCAGGCCTTCAGGACCTTTGCGTTTCAAGAACATCATTTAACTGGGGCGTTCCCGTTTCCTTTGACCCTAAGCATGTAACCTATGTTTGGATTGATGCTCTTTCTAACTACATTACAGGTCTAGGCTATGACCCTGACAATGAGGTTCAACCTGAGCTATTCCAAAAATATTGGCCCTGTGACGTTCACGTTATTGGTAAGGATATTGTTCGCTTCCATACAATTTACTGGCCTATTATGCTAATGGCGCTAGGCGTTGAGTTGCCTAAGAAGGTGTTTGGTCACCCTTGGTTTAACTTTGGTATGGACAAGATGTCCAAATCTAAGGGTAACGTTGTTTATGCTGACGAGCTAGCAAATAGATTTGGTGTTGACGGTGTTAGATACTTTGCTCTTTCCGAAATGCCTTATGCAAATGATGGTAGCATTACCTACGAGGCAGTTATTCATCGCTTTAATACTGACCTTGCTAATAATCTTGGTAACCTTGTTAGCCGTTCTGTGGCTATGACAAAGAAATACTTTGACGGCATTATTCCTGCGCCTCAGGGTGATGAGGGTGTTGATGCTGATTTGAAGAGTGTTTGCAAGGAATGTGTAGCTAAGTTTACCGAGCTTATGGATACTTACCATATTTCCGAGGCTGTTGAGCAGGTATTTATTATGCTTAGCCGTGCTAACAAATATATTGACGAGACTACTCCTTGGGTTTTGGCTAAGGACGAGAGTCTTAAGGGTAGACTTGGCACTGTGCTCTACAATCTTTTAGAGGTTATTAGAATTAGTGCTGTGCTTTTGACACCTATTATTCCTGCAACCTGCGATGAAATCTTTAAGCAATTAAATACTTCCCTTGATACCTATGCATCAATTGAGGACTTTGGCGAATTACAAAGCGGTATTGTTTTGGGTGACTCTAAGATTCTTTTTGCAAGAATTGACGAGGCTAAGATGCTTGAGGAGGTTGCTAAGGAAATTGAGGCTAAGGCTAAAGCCGAGGAAAAAGCATCACAAAAGCCAGAGGGCTGTGCTATTATTTCTATTGACGACTTTATGGGTGTTGAATTAAGGACTGCTGAAATTGTTGAGTGCGAAAGAGTGCCTAAGGCTAAGAAGCTACTTAAGCTAAAGGTTAACCTTGGCTACGAAACAAGACAGGTTGTTTCTGGTATTGCTAAATTCTATGAGCCTGAATCATTGATTGGTAAGAAGGTTATCGTTGTGGCTAACCTTGCCCCTGCAAAGCTTTGTGGCATTGAAAGTCAGGGTATGCTTCTTGCATCAGGTGAGGAAACTGTACGAGTTGTATTCCTTGATAAGGATACACCTAACGGCGAAAGAGTTAGATAAATAATATGGGGCACTCTGCCCCATATTTTTAAGAATGGAGATTTTATGAAGCTATTTGATTCACATGCTCATTGTGACGATAAAAGATTTGATACGGAATACGAGGGTGGTACTCTTAAGCTTATTGAGGATTGCTTTAATGACAATATAGGCTATATTATAAATATCGGTACTAACCTTGAAAATTCAAAGGTGTCCGTTGACCTTGCCCACAGGTTTGAAAATCTTTACGCATCCTGTGGTATTCACCCATCCGACGTGTTTTACGAGGATGCTGACAAGGCAATTTCTGTAATCGAGGACCTATTAAAGGACGAAAAGGCTGTTGCCCTTGGTGAAATTGGTCTTGATTATCACTACGAAAACGTGCCAAGAGATTTACAAATGGTTTACTTTAGAAAGCAAATGGACCTTGCAAAAAAGCTAGGTATTCCTGTTATTATTCACGACAGAGATGCCCACGGGGATTGCTTAGAGGTTATTAAGGAATATCCAGAGGTTATAGGTGTTTTCCATAGCTATAGTGGTAGTGCCGAGATGGTGAAGGAATTAGTTAAGCTAGGCTGGTACGTTTCCTTTTCCGGCACTATTACCTTTAAAAATGCAAGAGTGCCTAAGGAAGCCTGTGTAGTTGTGCCAAGTGATAGGTTGCTTATTGAAACTGACTCACCCTATCTTGCGCCTACACCTCACAGAGGTACCCTAAATCGCTCTACCTACGTACAGCTAACCGCCGAGGAAATTGCAAGGCTACGTGGCACAACTCTTGAGGAAATCGAAAGAATAACCACCGAAAACGCAAAAAGACTATTTAGTATTAAATGAAAGATGCACCACCTTTGTGGTGCTTTTTTATTGGTGCGCTTCATATATTGAATTGAGGTGATGTTATGAAAAAGAGTGCTACCCTTTATTCAATTAAATTCATTTTGGTTGGTCTTGTATTGGCAATTTCCTTCTCTGCTTTAGGCTTTTTCTTTACTAAGCATTTAGAAAACAGTCAGGACAAGGCACAGCCTACCTTTTTACCTGATGATGGCTACACAATTGTTATAGATGCAGGTCACGGTGGTGAGGACCCAGGTGCGGTTGGCAGTGACGGCACTCTTGAAAAGGACTTAAATTTAGAAATTTCTACCTTGATTTATGCACTTTGCGAGTTAAATGGGAATAACGCGATTTTGACAAGGTGTGATGACAAATTGCTTTACGATTACTACGACGACCTTGAGGATTACACAGGTCACAAAAAGGTTTACGACCTTAAAAATAGATTAAAGATAACAGAGTCACAAAGAAATCCTATTTACGTTGGAATTCATATGAATAAGTTTCAAGAATCTAAGTATAGTGGCTTGCAGGTTTACTATTCTAAGCACAATGAAAAAAGCTCCTCTCTTGCTAGTGATATAAGCAAAAGGACAAAGGAATTTTTACAGCCCTATAACAAAAGACAGCCGAAGGTGGCAGGTAGTGGAATTTATATTCTTGACAATTTAGAGTGCCCCTCTGTGCTAATTGAGTGTGGTTTTATGTCAAATGAAAGTGAGCTTGAAGCACTAAAAAACGAGGAATACAGAAAAAGACTTGCCATTTGCATTTTTTCTTCCTTGATTTCTCTTGACTAAGGGCCTTGATGTGGTACTTTTGGTACACTTGAGTGTTGACAGGTCTTTTTAGTTATGATAAAATATACGTAACGAATATTAAAATAAGGATTTATAAAATGAAAGAAAAAAAGGTTTTTGTTTGCTCCGTCTGTGACTATCAAAGTCCTAAGTGGATGGGTCAATGCCCCGCTTGTAGAAAATGGAATACTTTAGTTGAGGAAACCTATGAGGAAAAGCCTGTGGCTAAGAATCCCCGCGTTTCTCTTTTCTCCGACTCACAAGAGCCTGTTTCCTTTAAGGAAATGGAAATGCCCGAGTACATAAGACAAAATACAGGTATTGGTGAGCTTGATAGAGTTTTAGGTGGTGGCGTTGTAAATGGTAGTGTTGTTTTACTTGCCGGTGAGCCTGGTATTGGTAAGTCAACTCTGCTTATGCAAATTTGCTCTAACTTTCCATCTAAGGTTTTGTATGTTTCCGGTGAGGAATCAAGAGGTCAGCTTAAATTACGTGGTCAAAGGCTACAAATCAATGGTGAAAATACCTATTTTTTAACTGAAACTAACGTTGATAACATTTTGAAGTATGCTGATAAGCTAGGTCCTCAGGTTGTTATTATTGACTCTATTCAAACTATGCTTGACCCTGCTTGCTCATCTATTCCCGGTAGCATTACACAGGTAAAGGAATGTGCGACTAAGCTTATCGCCAAGGCAAAAAGCAAGGGTATTTCTATTATTCTTGTTGGTCACGTAAATAAAGAGGGTGTGATTGCCGGTCCTAAGCTACTTGAGCATATGGTTGATGCTGTGCTCTATTTTGAGGGTGAACGAATTCACTCATACAGAATTATAAGAGCTATTAAAAATCGTTTTGGCTCAACTAACGAAATTGGTGTTTTTGAAATGACGGATATGGGACTTTGCGAGGTGCCTAGCCCCTCGGAAATGCTTCTTTCCGGTAGGCCTGTTGGTGTTAGTGGTAGCTGTGCTGTGTGCATTATGGAAGGGTCCCGTCCTCTTATTGCAGAGGTGCAAGCCCTCGTTACTCCTACTGCCTTTCCTGCCCCTAGGCGCACCTCAAATGGTATCGACTATAATCGACTTTGTCTAATTTTGGCAGTGCTTGAAAAAAGACTAGGTCTTAAGTTTTCAGAAAATGACGTTTATATAAACGTGGTAAACGGCTTGCGTGTTGACGACCCGTCTGTCGACCTTGCCCTTGCCCTTGCCTTGATTTCTAGCATTAAGGATATCCCAATCCCTCAAAACGTAATCGCTATGGGCGAAATCGGTCTTGCCGGCGAATGTAGGTCAATTACAAACCTAGGCAAGCGCTTAAACGAGGCACACCGTCTTGGCTTCGACTGCATCGCAGTCCCCCACAATTCCCTTGACTCAAAGGTGAAAATCCCCAAGGGCGTGTCTACAATTCCAATCCAAGGCGTTTACGACGCACTTTCACTATTTAAAGGTAAATAAAAGCAAGCCCTTTCAATGAAGTGAACCCCAAATAGTTCACAAAAAAATAAAAAGCATGACAAAGAACAGGAAGAGGAAATCACCTTTTCCTGTTTTTTAATCGAGTTGTATTGTAAAAAATCAGCCAATCTTCAACAAGGGATAGAAATTCTTGA
>JAFQEG010000037.1 GCA_017399145.1 Clostridia bacterium
CTTGTAAGTCCTGAACATCCCGCAAAAGCCCCCTCTCCTATTATGGTTACGGGCTTTCCTTCTATCTCGGCAGGAATTACAACATTAGTAGCTTCATCGTCAACGCCGACAATTATAACCTCGTTGTCCTCAGTTACTTCCCATTTTAAGTCACTAGCACTTGTATTTTGCTCCTTACAATTCCAAACAACAGGACAATTTGAAAAATTCCAGATACCATCCCAGCCATTTGGCTTGCTTTCCGCCTCACAGTAAATAGTAAATCCTGTGCAACCAGAAAAGGCATAACTACCAATTGCTGTTACACTATTTGGAATTTCTATGCTTGTAAGTCTTGTACAACCCCCAAAGGCAGAACTACCAATTGTTGTTACTTCGGTTGGAATTACAATACTTGCAAGTGACGTGCAATTATAAAAGGCATAACTACCAATTGCTGTTACACTATTTGGAATTTCTATGCTTGTAAGCCCTGTGCAACCCTCAAAGGCAGAACTACCAATTGTTGTTACTCCGGTTGGAATTACAATGCTTGCAAGTGACGTGCAATTATAAAAGGCAGCGTCGCCAATTGTTGTTACGCTATTCGGAATTTCTATGCTTGTAAGTCCCGTACAACCCCCAAAGGCAAAACTACCAATTGTTGTTACTCTAGTTGGAATTACAATACTTGCAAGTGACGTGCAATCATAAAAGGCAGAGTTGCCAATTGTTGTTACTCCGGTTGGAATTACAATACTTGCAAGTGACGTGCAATCATAAAAGGCAGCGTCTCCAATTGTTGTTACTCTGGTTGGAATTACAATACTTGCAAGTGACGTGCAATTATAAAAGGCAGCGTCGCCAATTGTTGTTACGCTATTTGGAATTTCTATGCTTGTAAGTCCTGTGCAACCAGAAAAGGCAGAACTACCAATTGTTGTTACGCTATTTGGAATTGTTACACTTGTAAGTCCCGTGCAACCAAAAAAGACATCATCACCAATTACCGTAACAGGCAATCCACCAATCTCGTTAGGAATAATCACCTCTTCAAGAGTTTTGTCCGTTAGCCCAACTATTCTAATACCACCATCTACTTCCTCGTAGTCAAGGTACGAATAATCAATGGGAGGGACATCATCACTTGGCCCTTGCATACTCAAGGAAACACCAATCACAATTGAAACGGAAATAAGTATTGCTAAAATCGCACTTATTAAAGCAATTCTTCTCGTCTTCTCTTTAGGGTCTTGACTAGACTTATCTTTTAGAGAATTTTTCTTTTTATTTTCTAGTCTTTCTTGCTTTTTCCTTTCTCGTCCTTCTCTTTTCAGTTTTTTCTTCTCTTGCTTTTCGCTTTCTAGTCTTTCTCTTTCCAGTCTTTCCCTTTCTAGCCTTTCCTTCTCTTGCTTTTCGCTTTCTAGTCTTTCTCTTTCCTGTCTTTCCCTTTCTAGCCTTTCCTTCTCTTGCTTTTCCTCTTCTAATCTTTTTCTTTCCTTGCGAAGTGCAATTTCATTTTCTAAAAGGCTTTTAGTTTTGTTAGACAATCTGTTTTGAATCGCCTCATAAGCCGGAAATCTCTCAAATTCAATGTTTAAAAGGAAGAGATTTTCAAGGCTTGTAACACAAATTTCTGCCAAAAGTGTGCCTATTAGTGCTTCCTCATTAGACAAGTCATAGCCTAGCGCCTTTTTATAAAGAGCTGATGCGTTTTCAAACTCGCCAGCCTCTAGGCTTTTCTTAGCCTTTTCGTTAATAGCACTTACAATTCTGCCTTGTAGCGTATCGTTTTTCTCAGTTTTTTCAACATAGCTCTCGCACTTGGGATTTCCACAGCCACCCCTATTATTCCAACAGCTTGTGTGAAATGGAGTTATACAGTCAGGGCAAAGAACAAACTCGTCATTATTGTTCATAACCATACCACAAATTTGACACACAACTACATCTCTATCAAAATTATAATCACCCTTAGTTGGACGAATCTGCCCCATTTTCCCTCTCCTTATTATTTACTTAGTTGACCTAAATTTTCTAATACTAGTGACTGTATCCTGTGCATCAACTCCACTAGTATCCGAAGAATCGTTGTCTTTTTTGCCCCATATAACAGGTCTATTTGAGGGATTCCACTTCTCGTCCCAACTGGACATTGGAGCTTTTCTCTCGCAACGAATTGTCAAGGTATGACAATTTTCAAAGGCATTTTTTCTTATCATTGAAACACTTCTAGGTATAAAAATCGAGCTAAGGCTATCACAACCCCAAAATGTGCGCTCACCAATTGAGGAAACACTCTTGCCAAGTGTAATTCTTTGCAAGCTTTTATCCCCCCAAAACGCATAGCCCTCTATTTTTCTAACGCTATCAGGCAAGGTTATGCTAGCTAGCGATATACAACCCATAAATGCGCCAAGCCCTATTTCCGTCACACCGTAATGGATAACCACCATAGAAAGCATCTCACAGCCCTCAAAGGCACTCTCTCCAATAGTAGTTACAGTGTTAGGCAAGATTACAAGCCTTAGCTTCTTACAGTCCTTAAATGCGTTGATACCTATTTCGCAAACCTCTTTTCCATCTATCACAGAAGGAATAATCGCCGTTGTAATATTTTTATCAGCAACTCCGATAATAGTCGTATCAAGCCTGTGTAGCGACTTACTCACAATAAACTTTTTACTGTCGGTAGGAGTTACGTCGCCATAGACACCTATTCCGTCAAGGACAAAAAGCTGGTCCTCTAGCGTTCTTTTATCCTTATTAAGGGACTCAACCTGACCTCTTAAGGTATCTATCTCTTTTTTGATTCGCTCTTCCTCTTTTACCAAGCTATCAATTTGCTTTTCGTTTGCATTTATTTTATCTGTAACCTGCGAAAGTGAGTTCTTTATCTTTTCTATCCTTTCAGCCTTTTCCCTAGCCCTTTTTTCGTTTTCCTCTTTTCTTGTCTTTATTTTCTTGCAAACGTCCTCAAGGCTTTTCTTAAGGGCACTTGACCCATTAACCAAGGCACTCTTGTAAGCCTCGCTTTTCTCAAGGTCAATATCCATTCCCTCAAGCTGTGTAAGACCTTGTGCCTTGCACTCTGCCAAAACTAAGCCTAAAAGGGAAATACTATTTTTAGAATCATATTCCAATGCCTTCTTGTAAAAAACACTAGCCTGACCGTATTCACAGCATTGTAAGCATCTTTCACCATTTTCATTAAGGGAAGAAACTATTTTACCCATAGCACTTGCGTTGCTTGTTTGCTTATCTACAAAGCTCTTGCAATTAGGATTTCCGCAGCCACCACGTACTCTCCAGCATCCCTTGTGAAAGGGGCTAGCACAATCAGGACAAAGGACAAAGTCCTCGTGTGTCATAATATCTCTTCCACATATTTTGCAAATTATAAATCCACTTCCACTTGTTTCATAACCCCCCATTTTCTTTCCCTTCCTATCTTTTTCAAATTAATTCCTTTTAATTTTAACACAGCTTTCATATTTAGTCAATATTTATTGACTAATATAAAAGGGCAGAGTTTTCTCTGCCCATTTAATATTAAGCGTTTTCGCCCTTTATACCGTCACCTCGTGGACCACTTACTCCATCTGCACCTCTTACACCATCAACGCCAGCTATGCCGTTAGTTATTGTAATTCTTCCTAGAATGCTACTGTCGGGCTTAAGCGTATATTCAAGACCTACGCCACCCTGACCAGCAATTCCACCAGAGGCACCGATTCCACCAATACCACCGGCACCACCGTTACCAATATAGGTTTCAATCAAGCCACCAAGAAGGGATTTTATTCCACCTCTGCCACCTTGACCACCATTTCCACCGGCACCGCCATTGCCACCATTACCGCCATTTCCTGCGATAAGTGTTATTTTTGAGGTAGCTGAAAGGCTATTGATTACGCCAACACAAAGTCCGGCACCACCCTTGCCACCGTTTTTACCATCAAGTCCATTACCACCGTTGCCACCGGGTCTTCCGTCGTAGCCATATACAGGGTCCTCACCTTGAAAATCGTCATTTGCATTTTGACCCTTAAGTCCAGCTGACCCAGGGGAGCCTACGCCACCATTTTGACCATTACCACCAGTAATGGTTATGTCAAGAGCGCCCAAAACAGATAGGTTATCCGTCTTTACTGCGCAGAAGCCGTCTGCTCCTAGCTGATCATAGTCTGGCTCGTCGTGAGCACCTGCATTTACAACAAGCTTACCATTTCCATCAAGGGTTAGGCTAGTTTTCGCATAAACACCCATGTCGTCGCCTGTAATTTCAAGACTATCCTCTATTTTAACAGAAATATTTTTAGCATAGAGTCCAAAACCAAGAACAATCTCACCCTTAGTCGTAAGTGCAAGGTCTCCCTCACCCAAATCAAGAGTGCCACAGCCACTTAGACTAACATTATCAAGAGTTAGTGAAAGTGCACTTGTATCCTTAATTTCAAGGCTTTCTATACAAAGATCCTCTTTGCCCTCCTTTGCCTCAAGAGATAGGTTGCTCACACCCTCTCCTAAAACAAATCGCTTTGTTTCAAGGTCCGTTTCACCTAGCAAGACAACCTGACAGTCCCCCTTAAGCGCTAGCTCAAGACTTGCGTTCATATCGTCTAGCTCAATGTATTCTGCATCCGTTCTTATGTAGACGGTCTGCTTTTGCTCCGTGCCGCCTCTTAGCCTTATAGATTGACAATCCCTGTATGTATCAATATATATCTCGCTTGAATATTGACTTACGTCAAGCATAATATTCTTCTCGTCCATACGATCGGTAATCTGTGAGCCATTAGTTACAACGCAGAAGTCCTTTTGGCTCTCATTGTAGGTAAGACCCACCACAGAAAGAACTAGCGCCACCACAACAACTGCAACAGAGCCACCTATTCCGGCATAAAGCATCTTATTTACATCACGAGACCTTATAACAAAGAAGAACGCAATCGCACAAAGTGCATAAGGTACTGCACTAATCATAGGTAAAGCAAGCTGTAAAATAGCAAATGGCAATTCAACAATTAGTGCTTCCTTGTGGTAGTCACAAATAGTCGCAAGAATTATACAGGTTAATATAGTTGTTGCAAGATTTAGCACCGTTGCAATAATCAAATATGCCAAAGGATTAAAGCCGGCAAAGTCAATCTTGCACATAAACAAATCAACCAAAAGCACCGTGCCATTTTTTGCATACGTAAGCCACGCAATGCTATGACCTGCAAGGAAGGTGCCACAAAGAACAGCCCAAACAGGAAGCTTCTCATCACGAGATTGACCTGCAAAGAAGCACATAGCAGCAACAACAAGTCCAATGCTAGATGCAACCTGAGGACAGGCAACAAACAAAATTGTCGCAACAATACTATACCATCTAGCAGTATAATCACTACCCTCATCCTCAGACAAATCCTTTACTCTAGGCACTACAAGGCAAACGGTAATAACACCAAGTACGCTTAGAATAGGTAATAGCCACCAAGGCATACCCTCGGTCATATACTGACCAAAGAAATAGTCAATTATAAAGGTCTTACCTGTGCTAAAGTATTCAACGTATTGAATAACCTGACCAAGCAAGAAGCCTTGAATAACCATACCATATATAATGCTATCACCGATATATTTCTTAGCTCTTATAAGTGTAACAAGACCAATCACAAACAAAATGCCACCACTAAGACCACCAGAAGCTAGACATAAAACGGTCATAGCAATTCCATAGCCTAGGCTACGGCTTGCAGTTTTGTAAATTCCAATTGCCACAAGCACAATAGTTGCCACGTTTAGGCAAGTAATTCCAATAAATACTGGAAGTGTAACTGGAATACTCAATAAATTGAAGGGATACAAGGCATCCTTCAAGAAATAAACAACGCTTGAAGCAATAAGTGACCCAATCGAAGCGACCAAAAACATAACAAGCATACCTATATTTATTGCGTTCCTAGGTAGCGGTCTTTTTGGTCCACTAGTTCTCTTAGGCTCCTTTTTCTTCATCTTTCTTTCAACGGGCTTTTTCTTAGGGCGATCCTTAACCACCACTCTTTCGCCTCTAGGCGTAGATGGAGCACCGTTGCCTATGTTCATTCCCTTATCGTCGTTAGGCTTATCCACCTTTTTATCCCCCCTTGGTGTATTTTTATTTTCTTGTCCTGGCGCTTCCTTTTTAGAAGGTATTTCTTCCTTTTTGGAAGAATCCTCTTCCTTTTTCGCAGGTGTATCTAGCGGGTCGCTTGGCTCCTCATTTTTTGAGTCCTCTTCCCAGAAATTACCTGTAAAGTCCCCTGGCTTATCTGTAATCTTTCTTTTTTCTCTTGGACCAAAGGTAACTCCACTATGCTTTTCGCTAAACGCCCTTAGCTTTTCTTCGATTTTACGTTGAAGAGCTTCCCATTCCTCGTCGGTGAGTCTTCCGTTTTTAGACTCGAACTCCTCTCCAATTTCCCTCTCAATTTTAAGAAGCTCGTCTGATAAAATCTGCTTATAATCCTTATCCATTTTTACTCCTTATCCTTGAGCCTTGATTGCCTCTATCTGCTTTTCAACAATTGATGCAAGAGTCCTTGCCTCGTTTAGCTTAACACTATGCTTGATAAAGCTATCACGGGCGGTGCCATATTTTAGCTTTTCCTCGCCCATCTGCCCCTTTGTGAGCATACCCTCATAGCAAGCAATCATTGATTTAACTAAATTCTTGTTAGCATTCTTAACACTAGTAGTAAGCTTTTCAATGACGTCATAAAGATCAATAAGCTCCTTAACTAGCTTTGTATATTCATTTCCGTATTTCGCTCCATTAGCGCTGATTTCCTCAGCCAAGGCATTCTTATCCATCTTAATCACCACCCTTTAATACATTTTAGCATATCAAATATGCTAAGTCAATTAATTCTGGAAATAATACTCAGCCTGCTTGCCAAAAATAACAGATACTTGATAAATCTCTCTTCCTACAATAGGCTGATTATTTTCCTTTCCAATAACGATATCGTTAAGAGGAAAGCCTTGATTGTATCTATACGAATGACAGTGATGGCTATTTTCAGGAATAGAAGGCAACATTTGTTGGAACACAGGCACTACAATGGGGAGCTTTTCTGCGAAAAGCTTCATTGCGTCCTTCCAATTTGGCTTAGCCTCGTCTGCGTAAGCAATATTAAAATTGGGAGTAATAATCACATACTCTGCTAGCTTTTCATTATAGAAGTCCAAAACCACGTCAACTGCCTTCTTGGCATTATCAAAATGGGTATGATAATAGTATTGTGCAGTAACAGTAAACTCGTAACTTACGTCAATCCACATATTCATAGTATCTGGCTCGTTTTCATTTTCCTTAGCATAAGGCTTTGCAATAACAAAGTATGGGTCACCACCACTTGCCCTTACAAAGTATCTTTTTGAGGACTCCTTAAAGCCTGCCTCAAAAAGCGCCCTTGATACCGCCTTTATATTTTCATTGTCGCCCTCGCTAACCTTGTATTCAATTTCATTTTCTCTTGGTATGTAAGTAATCATCTTAATTCTCCCTTAATCATTTGGGTAAATTGCCGACAGAGTGTCGCTAATTGACTCATTTATAACAAATCTTGCTCTGTTATCAAAATCGGTTGGGTCCCTGTTAATAATAATCAAATTGTCCCCTTGATATGCATCAACAAGTCCTGCCGCAGGGAAAACCTGTAAGGATGTACCCCCAACTATTAATACGTCTGCATTGTAAATTAATTCCTCAGCCTCATAGAGTGCGTGCGCGCTAAGTGCCTCGTTGTACATAACAACGTCAGGTCGAACAAGTCCACCACACTCCTCGCAATATGGTACGCCCTCGCTTTCCATTACGTAGTCAAGGCTATATTCCTTGCCACAATCCACACAGTAATTTCTCTTAGCCGTGCCGTGTAGCTCAATTACGTTTTGACTTCCTGCCATTTGGTGCAAGCCATCAATATTTTGTGTTACAACACCACTTAACTTTCCGTCCTCCTCCATTCTAGCAAGGACTCTGTGTGCCTCATTCGGCTTTGCCCAGGTGTAAACCATATTATTTTTGTAATATTCGTAAAACTCCTCAGGGTACTTCTTCATATACCTAACCGTTAAAATCTCACCAGGGGATATACCCTCGTCCTCCTCGGTATAAAGTCCACCACTACCACGAAAATCGGGAATACCACTATCAGTAGAAACGCCAGCGCCACCTAGGAAAACAACGCTTTCTGCATTTCTTATAATCTCTTTTATTTCCTCTAATACCTCAAAATCCATAATTCCACCTAATTTCCTTCTAAATAGCAAAAAGCTACTGCTTAGGCAATAGCTTTTTCAATACTTGATAGAATAATTAACTCTTACACAGCCACTATCACGTTGAAACTTAATCTTAATTCCCTCGGAAGCACATAGCTCTGCAACTCTATTCATAAGGGACTCAACGTATTCTGTTTTAGGCTTACCACTAAGCTTAATAAAGAAAAGTAGCCTTTCCTCTTTTGTAAAGTATAGTCTTTGACACCATAGACAATCGTCAACAAGCATAAGACCAACACCCATACAAGGCATACAGGAATTTGTATTCCTACCTCTTGCATATTTGTCAAAGCCCACCTCTAAAATCTCCTTTGACTCCTTGTCAAGAGCAATTTTAAAGCAAGGGTGTACAGTGCATCTAATCTTATTAGAAGAATTATAAAAGCCACTAGTCTCACCACAAAGCTCGGTTGTGCCGACTATTTCCTTTTTATCCGTACCAATTATTTGAAAAAAGCCTTGCTCCGCCTTTTTCTTAATATCATCTCTTATCGCCTCGAAAATGTAAGTCGCCCAATTTTCAAAGTTATCATTCAAAAGCTGACCGATAACCCTTTTTGCATCTTCCTTTTTCTCGTGCTTAATTTGCTCTGCGCTTTTTTCAAAGCCACGCAACTCGTCGCTAAATGCCATTATTTAAAAGCTTCCTTTCGAATTTTAAATCTCATATGAGCCTACTTTTTTATTTTAACATAATATTTTTTATATGTCAATAATAAAATAATAGGCTACGGACTTGCCGTAGCCTATCTTAGATTAACTTAATTAAAGCTTAGAATAGCCGTGACTATTTACAAGTGCATCAATCTTGTCACCATTTTTGCACATAGGGCAAAGATGAGATGGATAGCTTTGATAATCCTGTAAATCCTTAGGGTCGAATACTGCGTGCACGTCATAGTCCATATATTTATCAACCGTTGCAAATATTGAGCAAATACCAGACACCATACCGCCATAGTATTTGATAGCCTCAACAGCTGCCCCTGCGGTGTAGCCTGTTGAAACAGATGCAGCAAGCACAAGCACATGCTTTCCTGCAATAGCTTGAGTTAGATTATCACGGAAGATAAGCTGACTACCACTAGTATGCTCAGGTGTAACAACATAAATTGTTTGGTGTGAGTTAATAGACCTAAGTCCACCGCTTGTTAATTCCTCTGCAAGGCAAGTAGCAACTACCTCCATACCGTCAAGACACAAAATAGTATCGACGATAGCAGTTGAATTGTAGTATTGGGCCAATTCCTTAGCAACAGCCTTAGCCTCAGATAATCTCGTTTTTTGCATAGTAACGTCAATGTAATAGTTAATATGGCTATGGCTAGTTGCAAAGTGTCCCTTTGAAACTCTTAAATATAGATTTTTGCTTTTAGTAAGCACCTTTGCGCTTTGAATTGTTGGCATAAATTTTTACCCCTTTTTCTTTAATAATACCATATTCTAGACACTCTGTCAACAATTTTATTCTTGACCCCTTATGATTTCAATCAATTCCCTAGCACTTTCAAGAACAAAATCAGGCTTGTCGGTGGATTTTTCAAGAATATCCCTTGTTGTTTCCCCACTAAGGACTAAGGCAGTAATTGTCCCTGCCCCAATTCCACTTTTTATGTCTGTGTAAATTCTGTCACCAATTACAAGAGTGTCATCTCTTGAATATCCTGTTTTTTCCATAGCAAGCTGTGGCATAAGCGCCTCAGGCTTGCCAACAACCACGGGTCGTCTGCCCGATACGTTATAAAGCATATCGCAAACGCTACCACAGTCAGGCACACTACCAAACTCAGTAGGACAAACGTAATCAGGATTAGTTGCAATATAGGGAATATCCTTCCTTGTTAGTAGTAATTTAGACACGTCCTCAAGCTTTTTAAAGGTTAGCTCCGTATCAAAGCCCATTACGATAACGTCAATTTCCTCTAAGGACTCGCTAACCCTAAAGCCATGCGACCTAATCTCCTCCTTTAGAGATTCTGTACCACAAACGTAAAGAGTAGCCCCTAAATGATGCTTTTTTAGATAGTAAGCAGTTGCCTGTGACGAGGTAATAAAATCATCATACACAGACTCAACCCCTAAAGCTTTTAGCTTCTTGATATAGTCAGCCACGCTCTTTGAGGAATTGTTTGTCATAAACATATATTTGCCACCACAAGCCTTAATAGTAGCTAATAACTCATTAGTAAAATCAAAAAGCCTATTCCCTAAATACAGAGTTCCATCCATATCAAAAAGAAACAAGCCACTCCCCTTAATTTTTTGCATATTTCCCCCTTAAATTTTATTTTGTACTCCTTATAGCTCTACAATTCTCCTTGAAGGCACTCTCTGCCTTATCTATAAGAGCTTTTACTTCCTTTTGATTGAAAATATCTACTAATTTGTTAAAATTACGCTCTATTTCATTAGCTCTACTCTCTCGCTTCAGTACAAAGCTCTTACTTTTTTCTCTTACTTTAAGAATAATCTCTGATTTCTTTATGTGATAAGTTGCAGGGTTATTTTCCGGCAAGTATCTTCTATCTCTCGTTCCGTCCTTTTTTTCATGCCTGTACGTTACTCTAACAAGCTCATCATCCACATAAGAATATGTACTACTTTTTATAGTATAAGTGATCTTTTTTACCTTTAACTCACTATAATCAATAATAACAGGTGTGGTGTTTTTTAAGCAATCCTTAAGAACACAACAGGTATTAAGAAGAAACAAAAAATCTGTGTCTATTCTTATGTATGGTACACCCTTAAAAAAGACAGCATCCACCATGTTGGTTGCACCACCATCATTTGGCATACCTTTCATAGAGCTCAAAACACTTTCCTTAGCATAACAAATAGATTTTTTCAGATCATACGGCAAATCTATCTCTTTCCTTTGAAAATCGTAAAAATGTTTAAGTAAAGTGTCCCTTTTGTCGCGAGCCACCTTTAGCCTCTCCTCGTCCTCAACCTTGTCTTGATTTAATTTAGCCCTTGCATCTATCTTCCGTTCGAGCCATTTAAATTCATTCTCTGCACAAACATAATCGTTATATTCTTCTAATATACCTTTATAATCGTTGTTAATTCTTATCGTAGTAAGATTCCCATCGCAATCAATTGCCGATATATCTACAATCTCTGGCTGTGGCAATTCCTCGTCCACTATTGCTTGTAGCCTTTTAATTCTATTTTCTTCCTCTTGAATCCTTTTTAGCTCTTTTTCTTTCTTTTCGATTAATTTGATAATAAGAACAAGCAATATTATGCCTAACAAAATTACACCAACTGCTATTAACTCCATAGAAACCTCTTTTAGTCCCGTGATAATTAAATTTTACCACAATAGTCGACCACTTTCAACCACTTTTATCAAAATATAAGAGGCAGAGAAATTTCTCTGCCCTTAAAGTCTATTTTGTATTTTAATCTGCTTGTTGTCCGTTGTGGAGGTGTTATGCTTGCTTGAAATACTCTCTCAACGTTTTCGCTGTGCTTAATTATAGCATATTTACTATAATTTCGGAAAGATACCAACCAACAACTGCTCCAATAATTATGGCAACAGCCATTGCAATCCAACCAATTATCGAACCCTTCTTTCTGTTAATCGAAGCATCAACTGTGTTGTTATTATCAAATCTAAACGCATTTCCTGTACCAAGATTAAACTTACACTTACCAGTAAGCGATACATCTCCCTCTGCAGATATCTTGTAAATATCATTGCAATATTCCTTGCTCAAGGCATCAAAGATAACAAACACCTTAAGCTCACCCTCTGGTATGTCGAAGGAAACCTCTTTTCCGTTCTTTAGCTTGCCTAGCTTTCTTACAGGTACGCCGGTGATTGTCATTTCACTAGAGCTATGGTCCTCAATGTAAACCTTAGCAGTACCAGCACAAGCAACAAAGCTCCATTTTCTTTTAATAGTTAATTTTCTCATGTCATTCTCTCCTTTTTTTATTTGAGCCTACCACATATTTGTTCTTATATTTCATTATAGCAAATATTTCGCTACAATTCAACAAAAATCTTTTTTGAAAACAAAGTCCAAATCAGCCTTAGCTAATCGAACAAAACACCGGGATTCAACTCGGCAGGGCTCTTCCAATCAATTCCGTATTTTTCCTTCAATATTCTCTTCTTTGTCGCCCAATACAGATGGCAATAGCCAAGTCCTCTTCTTTTGCCTACCTTTTTCAAAACTAGCGCCTCAAGCTCATCCTTAATTGCAAGATACTCTTTAGTTAATTCAACAGGATCAAAATTCATTTTCTCACCCCCTAAAATCAAACGTGCCCTAAGGCCTTCTTTTTAAATTATATCACACACTCTAATTCATGTCAACAAAAAAGGGTGATGCACACCTCCCCAAGTTAAAAAAGACCCTCTTCAACCCATTTCCTAGCCTGCGTCTTCGTCTTGTCTTCTCCAGTCACCATTTTCAGACCCTCTTCAATCCATTTTCTAGCCTGCGTTTCTCTTTTTTGCTAGCTTTTTTCTCTTCCGCATGGCGTCTGAACGATAAGAGAAAAAAGCGAACCCTACCGTGTGGTAATGTGGAAAGTCCCGCTTTCCATATTTCCACACAACTAACTATATCACTTCCATTTTAAGGCTTTTGAGGTTCCTCGTAAAAATCCATGTATGATGCTACTATTCATTAGAGGTAATTTGAACGTTGAAAAAATTTTAACTTGTAAACTGTGCAAGATTTTCACGAATTAAAAATTTTTTCTCAAAAAAGGCAAAAAGAAAAGCCCTGCTAAAGCAGAGCTTAAACTACAAATATTACGAATATGGCGTTAGCGACGAAAGTGGGTGTTTTCGCAAGCGGCTCAGCGCGAACCCCCACTTCGCTCGCCTTCGTTTTTGTGTTTTTTACTCTGGTAGAGTTCTTTTGTTCCTTTTGTTTTTAGTTCAGTTTTGTTAGGCGTGTGCTTGTATTCACCGAGCCCTACGGGGTCCTCAAAGCTCGCTGACGCTCGCTTTGAGGTGTAGCTGGCGAGGCGACTTGTATATATACAAGCACACGCCTAACTGTCAGATAGTTATTTTTAAGGAGTTACAAAAATAAAAAACATTTAGATTTATATTTCATGGTTTGCCTTTATTATACCATGCCGTCCGTATTGCTTAAAGCAATGAGCCACAGGATTTTGTCCTGTGGCTCCTTAGCGAAATATTATTTCATTAGCTCCTTTGATTTATCAATATAGGAGTAATATGACTCATTTCCTCTTAGATAATTAAACCATTCCCAACCGTAGTCGGCAGACAATGCATAATACGGAGCATTGCATTTTCCGTCCATTCTGTACCCATACTCAATAGGTGCTTTTTCTTTGTTCGGCAAAACAATGCACTCTTTGCCCTTTATCAGCTTAATTCCACCGAAAATGGATATATTTCCCGTGTCAAGCTCCTCGCCTGTTTTTATATTCTTCCATTTTTCATAGAAACCAAAGGCAATATCAAGATATTTAAAGCCCTCTTCGGTTTCACCATTACCAAAGTGCGCCGCACTTCTAACAAGTGATGTCCAAGCATAAGCGCAAATCCAAGCATCTGGCACAGTACCGCCTCCAAAATTCTCCATCATTTCCATATTGAATTTACACACTCCTATGGAGCGAGGAGCATTGTTTCTATGATGAGCAGGGCGACATATTGTATGTACCATCAAATTAAAGGTATTAAGTGCATACATTTCGTGAGCTTCTTCTATGCTGTTACACTCATTGTTTTCTTTAAACTCATTCAAAATTTCAGAGTAAGATGTAATTGGAGATTGTTTGTTTCTTATACCGGTTCTATCAGAAAATACAACTATTTCCCCGTTTTCGTTTTCAACGTAAACGTATTCTGCTCCCGCTACATAACCGTCAGTTAGGTTTGTTGCCTCGTATCTTCTTTCAAGGCCGTTTGCAAAAGGCATATAACCCTCGCCTGTTCCTTTGTACGAAACCAAATCGTATACCGCATTCAATGCTCCGTTACAATATTCGTTAACCATTCTTACTATACCGATTCCTTCGGCAAAATAATACTCCTTGTGTCCCTCGCGGTAGGACATTCCTCCGCCAAGTCCCGATATATCAAGAGATATTTTAAGACAGCTTTCAAATACTCCCGATTTCGTTTCAACCGTTCCACCGTCCTCGCATTTAATACTTGTCTTTACAGGATAAGAATCCCATAGCATATACTCCACAGTCGGTGAAGCGCCCTTTTGCCATTCATCATTCCAAACACAGCCCGTTGCCGTATCTAAAATGCCGTAAATATCGTTAAATAGAATAGCTGTTCCCGCATTTGAGGAGTCTGTATTCTTCCACTCAAAGCTCCATCTGTAATCTCCGGACAATTTAAAGCTTCCCTTTTCTTTTGTCACAGTTTCCTTTTCAAAGAAATCCCAGTGTCCCGTAAAGGTATCTTTGTATTTTCCTGCATAAATTCTGTCAGCACACGAACCTGACATTCTTGCGTGTACCTTTTCTATTTCAGTTTTCGCAAGCTCTTTGGCACGGATAATATATTCTGAAACGTCATTTAATCGTTCTTTTCCGTTTTGCTCGTAATAATATTCGTTTCTTACAGCCTGTATCATATCGACAAAGGAATTTTTGTCGTATCCACTTCTTAAAGTTTCTGTATTAAGCTTTAAAATTACCGTGTCTGCATCCGAATACTCCACACTATACTCAATTTTTATGTCGAGATATTCAGGATTGTAATTTGTTGTATATTCCCAAGTATTTCCCTTGAC
Organism: Clostridia bacterium; assembly: GCA_017399145.1. Classification (GTDB taxonomy): domain Bacteria; phylum Bacillota; class Clostridia; order Oscillospirales; family CAG-272; genus RGIG2000. The sequence continues at coordinate 15,051 of JAFQEG010000037.1, forward strand.
CATAGGAATGAGACCATATCCGCCTTTTATTCTGTATGATTTCAAAAGCCTTTCTTCCGTCAGTCCACCCACTTGAGAAATGCATTTTACTATTCCAACGCCTTCCTTATAATAATTCGTGTAGATTCTTTCGCCGCACTTTGTAAAATGCTTTATTTTGTACACCTTGCAATTATCAAAAATGCCTGCGGGAGTTTGTACCGTTTCTCCCTCGCTTATAAAGGTAAGAGTTGTTTTATCAGAACCCACGTACGTTTCTCCAAGCTCTAAATTTCCAAAAAAGTATCCGTCGCAAAACGATGCGTTTCTGTAAATGTCATTAGCTTTCTCATCAAAGGAATGTATATATCCCTCTCCTATGGCATCATTGTTCCAGAAACGAAGCACACCATCTATATATCTGTACTTTTCAATGGTAGTGCCGATACCGTAGTTCTTACTGTCCTTGTCCTTTAACTCGTTTTCTTTTTTGTCAAACATATCTTTCACGCAAGAAGAAAGGTAATATTTTTCATCCGTAGGAGATAAGAGCGCCCTTGCCTTTGTAATTGCTTCTGCGCCCTTTTCTTTCATTCCACTTTCATAGTAATAATAGCCAAGCAAAAAATATTCGGTTGCCAACGCCTTTTTAAATCCGTGCTTTTCAAGCAAAGGAATATTTTTTTCAAGAATCAGCTTTTCTCTTACGTTGCCGTATATTTGGGATTTTTCTCTTGCTAAGATAAATTCCATTACCTCTTCATTTTTACCCTTTAATGATGCTTCCTTTATTCTTTCAAAAAGCTCGTCGCTCTTTGTGCCGGGGATCCACCACCAACCACTATGCAAAACGTCTGCAAGAGCATGATATTTTCCATTGCTTTCAGGCAAATTTTCTACTTCCTTTAAAACATCCTTATATACAACCTCAAATCCGTCCTTGCTATTTTTCAGTCTCCAGAGCTTAAGCTCTTCAACCTTTTTCATTACCTTTTCTACTAATGTATCATTCCATTTTTCGTTCATAGCACACAATTCCTTTCTCATTCTTTTTCTTCCGTCATTCAACTGCCATTTTACCGTGCCCTCGCTAATACCCATTTGCTTTGCAATTTCAAATACGGAAAGTCCCTCAAAATAATATAGTTGTATTATTTTTTTAACCTTTTGAGGAAGTTTTTCAAGACTGTTTCTTACCTCGCCTTTTTCTTCCTTGGCAACATATTCTTCCTCGGGACTTATACACTCAATATTCGTAATTTCATAATTTTCCAACTGATCAAGTGGAACAATACCACGGTAGCGTCTTACGGTACTTAATGCACAATTTTTTGCAATTCTGCACACCCAAGAACCGAATTTACTCGGCTCAGAAAGAGTGTTCAGCTTCATCCAAGCAGTAACAAATGCGTCCTGTGCAGAATCCTCTGCCATAAATTGATTCCGCACAATGCTATTTGCAGAAGCTATTACAGAATTTTGATAACGGGTCACCAACACTTCATAAGCCTTTTGCTCCCCTGACAGAGTAAGAAGCACCAAAGTTTCGTCCGTTTGATTTTTATACACTCACAGTCATCTCCCTTCGACCATTTTTTGAGTACTCACCTTTAAGACGCAGTAGAATGAAAAAAGGTTGGGTATTTTTTGAAAAAATGTTATGATTTATTTAATTTTACCACAATTTTTACTAAAACACAAGAAAATCCAACTTCCCCCACACAACCAAATTAAAAGCGAGTGCCGAAAAATCGGCACTCGCTTTTTTGGAGGTTTAAGTTTAATTCATTAATGCATTTTTGATTTCAACATAATTCCAATATGTATAACCTTCTCTATAATATTTCATCGCTACATGAGTTCCTAAAGATTTTAAACTATTCGGGCACTTTTCCTTATTAACATAAGTGGAGTTATATAAAACAACTATTTTCATTTGTGCATTCACTGCCTGTTGACATTCATATTCTATATAACTTCTTAGATCCACGCTATGGCCTCTTGCACAACCACTCCAATAGCTATTATAACTTTGGCAATAACTACAACTACCACTACGCAAACTCTTTGTGTCATTACCTACGACCAATACAAAAGTTTTAGAAACATCTAATCTCTTTTTCAAAGATGCTTTTATACTACAATTCAAGCTGCTATCTTTTGCTTGTGTTATATCGTGTGCATCTACAAAACTTAAGCTCCAATATTCGCTGTCATTCCACTTTCTAAGTTGGTCTATAGCGCTTTTATCGCCAGTCCAATCTCCCGCAATATATGTTTTTGTTCTATATGTTCCGTAATACATTTTTACCTCTATATATCTTTCAATATTTTTACAGCAACCCCCATAATGGCGCAGTTCTCAACAACAATATCTTCATATTTTTCGTTTTCAGGATGTAATATGATTTTTTTCTCTGGCTTTAAGCTATAGTATCTTTTTAATGTAACATTATCATCAATTAATGCCACTACTATTTGACCATCTTCGGCATATTCCTGCTTTTTTATGACCAACAAATCACCGTCATTTATGCCCGCATTTACCATAGAATCCCCTTTTGCTCTCAATGCAAAGAATTTCCCTTTTCCTATCATTGATTGAGGTATTTCAAGATAGCCATCTAAATAATCATCAATGAATTTTGGTCTACCACAACTAATATTTCCATAAATTGGCACATAAAATTGTCCTTTTTGCTTTTGAAACTCTTTGTCGTGTAAAACTATTTCACTCATAACAACCATACCTTTATCGTAAATTTCTAATTCGAACTTTATCTTTCAAATTTGATTCTCTTTTTTTGAATGCAACCTCAATATAAGATTCAGGATTATTGATAAAATCGTCCCATTTAACAAGAACACAATATCTTTCTTCTTCCGACCAGCTACAGCCATTATGTGGCTTCAAATAATAATTAGCGCTGAATTCTCTTATGACGGTGTCATCATTTATGTCCACATAATTATGTTGATTTCCACAAGTTCTACAATAGTATTGTCCCTTATATATTTTGTCATACATACTTGGCAAAACAACGCCTAATATACCATTTCGAGTGTTTCCTTCTCCATTATGTAATGATGCTTTTAATTCTCTTTTAATGAAGTAATTCTTATCGCCCATATTGTCATAGCCTTCTTTTTCAGAAGAATGCTCACCAATAATAAATATTGTAACAGTAGAATCTGCTAAATATTCCTCTCTTATTACCTGCATTACATAATCGCCATTATCACTTTCGATTGTCCTATCAAGCGATTTATCAATAAAGCTTTCTGAACCCAATTTATTAATCAAGTAGTTTTTGTAATGTATATCTTCTTTTTTATAGCTTATAAAACACTTTCTCATCTTGTCCTCAATCTGAATAATCCTTTAATTTTAAAAAATCAATTTCATCTACTGTCGATTCATGAATTATAATATTCAACGTGGCATTTTTTGCCAAATTTACTTCACTAACTCTAAATGACCAAAGAATTAACTCTAACCATTGCATAGCCGTGTAAGATATTCCTCTTATAAAGTTTTTTCCACCAAGCAATGGCATGTTGATGGAATATGATGCCCTATATATATCAATTTCATTCCACATATTCATATAGCAAACTGGTATGTCTTCTTTATTCATATATGCACGATTATTTGAATCAAACCTGGAATATGCAAGCAATAGGTAGTCGCCATATGGAACTATTGTGCCTAAATCATATTTGAATTTTTTGCCATTTGGACGCTGTTCATCTACAAATTTTGGTACTCTATCATTTAATTCGTTTTTAAGATGCTCATCTAGCTCTTTTATGTCTTCTACATGGTTTTCAATAAAAATACCATTTAAGCTTCCTTTTGCTATTATCTTATCATCAACAATAGTGTCAAAATACTCATTGAAAGAAATTAGTTTTTTTCCTTCTTGTTCAAAAATATCCCCTTCTTTGATGACAATTTTTGTTTGTCTTATTTTTAAAGTTACTTTTTTCTTTTTTCTATGAGAAATGTATATAGATACATATGTAACTATTAGTACAAATATAAGTACACCTAAAAAATACCACTTAGCCTTGGTATCAAAATCAATAAAAAGTGCTATTAATGAGAATATTGCTAATATTCCAGATGCAATTGGCCAAAAACAACTTAAAGTTTTTTTGTTTATAAAATTCAATTTTTTCATAGTTACCTCCTTTTTGTTAAAAGCATTTATCTATGCTACTTCAATATGATTTTTACAATGTTTAAGGTAACTTTTTCATCACTATTTTATCAGTGTTTTATGAAAAAGTCAACCTCGACGTGTCATGATTTTGCGACATCTAGTTTCCCATGTAAGTTTAATATTAATAATTTCAGCTATTAATTTGTTGAGTTGTCTATAAACTTATTCTTCGGTTCCATACATACTAAAAAATATGTATCAAAAACACTATAACTTCTTTCTTTGTAATGTGGCTTACCATTTTTAAAACAAACTCCCTTTGTCTTAAAATCAACAATTTCATCTATTCTATAATAAAAATCCTCTGTCCAGCCATCTTTTTGAACATATAATGGTAATTCAAATATTTTTAACAACTGCACTACGGTATGTTCTTGTAAATAATCAAATCCATCAAACAGCTTCACCTATATTTTCCTCCATCTTATTAGAAAATTTTGTATTGTATTTTATTACAGAAATTTTCTAGTGTATCTGCACCCTGTTTTTGAAAAAGACGCACAGCCATAGAATGCCCCATATGGTCCATAACGTTTCACCAATTTAGAATGACAACGCGGACAATAGTGCTTATTTTCCACATCAGTTTTCTCAATTTTTTCCGATTTGAGTTCTAACTCTGCATTTTCGAACTCCTCTACAACAATAGTTTGTTGTGCTTTGTTTTTAGAAATTTTAAATTTGATCCAATATGCTAAAATGATAATTCCAATTAAAACGGCACCTGTAATAACATATACCCACCATTTAAAACTAAATAACCATTCTATAAACTGTGCAATTTTTACTCCTATGTATGTAAGCCCACAAAAAACAACTACACGAACAGACCAATGTGCACCACTCATCAAATCTGAATCATAAAGACCTATTGCATCAAAAAACATTCCAACAACACCGAATGCTATTAAAAATGATGTAATGCCAATGATTGCAAAAATAATACTATCGATTGTTGAATTACCCGATATTGATACATATTCACCAATTAAATCAATAATTTGTTTTCCCATTTTACTTCCTTTTGTATAATAATATCTGTCATAACAATTATTGTTACACTAAAAATATTATATACTTTTTCTGACAATGTAGCAAGGCTTTTTGATAATATTGTTAAAATACTTTCAAAGCAAAACTAAAAGCCGTCTTTTTATGAAGGCGGCTTTGAAATTTTTTTAGTTGTTTATAGAGTAATATCTATTTGCTATGGTTACTGTTTTGCTACCGCTAGTCTGTATATCTGGCATACCGTATTGAGCAGCTCTTAAAATAACGTGTTCGTTATCTTGTTCTGCTTTTGGAAAGTTGCCGTCTGTGAATTTTTCGGCTCTGTGTACTTCGAGCATTGAAAAGCCCTTGGCTACAAGGTATGCGATAAATTCCCTTAGCTCGTTGGATTTTCCGTATGAGTCCATTATCATTGAAATGTTGAGTTTGCTTGTATCAATAGCTACGATATTGAAGGTAACGAATACCTCTCCATCGTGAAATTGAAATTCAGAAAGATAATATTTCTTGAGTTCCATTGATTTTTCAATTTTCTTTTGACTTTGCTTTTTCATAGGACTTTACCTACCTTTCATATTTAATTACCGCAGGTAACAAGGTTCTGCTTTAGCAGGTTCTTATTTTTACCTTTCAGCAGAGTCAAAAAAAGCACAGGCGGAGTTTATATATTTATCACTTTTTAGTACCAAAACAGATGTCAACAGATAAAAGAAAAAATATTGCACTAAATCCTTATATTTCAAAGGCTTAATGCAATATTTTTACGCTGTTTACATCTGCAACACCTGTGCTAAAATAGGCTCGGGGGAAGGTAAATATGACAGATAGTATAGAAACAAAGATAGCCACAGGATTTTTAGTTCCTATGGCTCAATCATTAGTTTGTTTTAGTAACCGTTTTTATCACACATTTCGTTTAATGCTTCAGCAAATATTGAACGAGAATGCTTGTCTGGATTAGTGTTAGAGTTTTTCTTGTAAATATAATAATCTCTAAAATCGTTCCACAATTTGCTTTCTTTTAAAAATTCAATTTTTTCCGCCCAGTAATCAAATGCATTTCCTTGCTTTTCCCAAGTATAATTCTTTGGTTTGTTAAACCTAATATACTCTTGCTTACCATCTTCATATGTATTTACAATGGCAAAGTCACAGCTATGAACAATACGACAACGTTTTTTGTCAACCTTTTTGATTGTCAACACCCTCGTTGAATCTTCACAGTGATTATAACCATACTTTGGTGCAACTCTGTCTATAGCATTTCGAATCAATGTTCTTATTTCTTTAGCAGAATACTCTTCATCTTCATCGTTTACTTCTAAATCTACATCAAAGTCAAAACCAATGTTTGATTTTTTATCTTCGGTAATCATATTTCTACTTGAACTACCAATAAAATCATAGCGAAAAGTAAATTTTTCCCTCAAAATATTTTGCACCTCGTGAATGATGTCTAGCAATTCCTCTTTTACTGGAGCCGCTTCTTTTTTGGTTACATATTGAAAATCGTGCATATGTATCCTCCTTATAAAAATTATTATCCCAAGCCCCCATTTAGTTAACAACTTACTAAATCATTAGATTATATCACAACTATATAACTTTGTCAATAGTAAAAGAAAAAAGGCATACTTGATTAATATCAGGTATGCCTTTCTTTGCATTGGTTTTAGTTGAAAATTAATATAGAACCGAAGTAGTCGCGTAAAAAAAAGACACGCACCGAGGTTGGTTCGTGTCGTTCTTGTATGGCTCCCCCTGCTGGGAAACGAAGTTGAAAACAATTGAGTATTGTTTTCAACAAAGTTTTCTCTACCAAGCAAGGAGTTCTCGAAGCAATCTATGATTGCGACACAGAACGACTATGCGACTTGAGCGGCTGCGAAGCAGGAACCTGTGCTTTAGCATTGATTCGAGCACGCAGGGTTCTTGTTGTGGCTGGGCTCTCACACCCTGCGGGATGGCTACTTCGTAGCTCACAGCTCTCTCACTGCGTTCGACGTTGTCTTGAGCCACAACAAGAAGGCAAAAAAAAGATACGATTTAGTTCGTGCCTTTTCGTTTTATGGCTCCCCCCTGCTGGGGAACGAGGATGAAAACAATTGAGTATTGTTTTCGTCGAAGTTCTATCTACAAAGTAGGGAGAGTGATAAGCTTTGACCAAAGCGAAATCAATCGACCATACGACTTGAGTGGCTGCGAAGCAGGAACCATATGCTTTAGCATTGGTTCGAGCACGCAGAGGGAGACTTAAAAAAAAGGACACCGATTTGGTGTCCTTTTTCTTATGGCTCCCCCTGCTGGGCTCGAACCAGCGACAACCTGATTAACAGTCAGGTGCTCTGCCAACTGAGCTAAGGAGGAATATTAAATTTGATTGAGGCATCGCACCTACGGTGCATCGACTCGCTTTGCTCGCATGCTTAAGTTCCACTTAGCCAATCGCACTTCGTTACACTCGTGTTCTTGGAGTGTCACTTATCTGCCAACTGAGCTAAGGAGGAATACGTATTGAGTTATGAGTTTCTTACGAAACGTTATGAATTTGCTATGCAAAAGTTATGATTGCCAAAGGCAAGTTATGATATGCTTCGCATAGTTAGTTTTTAAAGAATATATTAACAGAATAATCAAAACAGACACAGGGTCCAGTGTTTTATGACGGATAGCCAAGCTATCTACACCGAAATTGTATAATAGGTTTTGGTTATTCTGAAATTTTTCCAATCAAATAAATGAAAAAATGTTGGCATTGACCTATTTTTCCGGTCCGTCGCCAGACAAGTATCTTCGGCTCCGTGCGTCTTGACTTCTGTGTTCGGAATGGAGATAACAGGTATACCCCGCACGATAAAAA
>JAFQEG010000038.1 GCA_017399145.1 Clostridia bacterium
ATTTACTTGGTCCTTAAGTGAGCCCTCTGGCAATTGTGATGCAAAGTCCTTAAGCTCGGAGCTGATGTTTCCAAGCTCCTCCTCAAGTGCATCACCCTCAAGGTTTTCGTAACGGTCCTTCATGGACTCTTCCCATTTATCAAGGTCTTCCTTAGCGCCCTCGTAGTCGCCCTCTTCCATCTTGTCCTTAACGTCCTCAAGGCCACTCATTGTGTCGCTTTTATCGAAGTTTTCGAAGTCCTGTGATGTTTGGTTCTTGTCCTGTTGAATTAGGTCATTAATTTCTTGCTTAGCATCGTTAATGGTTGAGTTAATCTCTTCCTTAGATGCATCGTTTTGTAGCTGATCGTGAACGTCCTTGTCTAGCTGGTCAAGCACGTCCTCAATCTTTTCCCATGTTTCGTTGCTAACTTCTGACTTGTCAACGCTATCCTGTACCTTATCTAGCATATCCTCAACTGCAACCTGGTCCTTACCAACCATTTCCTCACGGCCCTCGTGGAACTCGTCAGAGGTTTCCTTGTCCTGCTTTGCGTCGTTGATTGCGTCCTTAAGGTCGGACTCGAATTGGTCGAATGCATCGGAGATTTGCTCGTCTGACATTTCGCCATTTTCCTTGCTATCCTGAATTGCGCTTTCAAGATTGTCAACCATATCTTGAATTGCGTCCTTCATATCGGAATCAGGAGTATCCTTAATTGCGTTTTCTAGGTCGTTCTTTAGGTCCTCAGCTGCCTGTTGCTTATCCTGCTCGTCAACCTTACCGTCTTGGTTAAGGTCGGTAGGATTCTTAATCTGCTCCTCCATCTTGTCAAGAGCATCGCTAATTGGGTCGTCGCTTGGGTCCTTTTTATCGTCATTGAATTCCTTGTTAAGAGCATCGCTCATATCGCCAAGGTCTTCCTTTAATTGCTCATCCTTTTGAATGTTGTCGGTAATCTTATCAAGGGCATCCTGCTCCTTTTGGAACTCGTCCTTGAATTGATTTTCCATATCCTTCCATTCCTCGTTGATTGCATCCTTCTTTTCCTCGTCGGTCATTGTTTCGTCCTTTAGGATGTCATCAACCTTTTCCTGTGAATCTTCGATTTTATCAAGGTCCTCTTGCTTATCCTCCTCGCTTTGGTCGGAGTTTTCAATCTTGTCCTTCATATCCTCGTACATATCGTCAGCGGTATTCTTATCCTCGCCAACGAGCTTATCGCTAACCTTGTCAAGCTCCTCTTGAGTCTTGTCAACGATTTCCTCAACCTTATCAACCTTATCCATTGCGTCGATAATATCCTTCTCAGCATCGTCAAAGGTCTTGTCAAGCTGTTCCTTGTTGGTTGGGTCGGTCTTTACCTGCTCAAGGTTTTCCTTGAAGTTTTCAAGTGCGTCCTTAAGTGGTGAGTCCTCACTCTTGTTTTGCTCCTGTTGGTTCTTTTCGAACTCCTCGATTACCTTGTCAAGCTGGTCAGCCATATCCTCGGCAATCTCTTGTCTTTCCTCATCGGTTGTAGCATTCTCGAGCTTTTCCTTCATGTTTTCGAGTGCGTCCTTAATAAGCTCCTCGTCTTCCTTCTTGATAGCCTCGCCAAGCTCCTTCATATCCTCTTGCTTTTGAAGCTCATCAGCTAGGTCCTCTTGCTTTTGTTGCTCGTTTTGCTTAATCTCGTCGAACTTTTCCTTGAACTCGTCGTTAACCTGCTCCTTTTCCTCCTTGGTTGTAGCATTTTCAATTTGCTCCTTCCATTGGTCAAGGGTTTCCTTTAGGTCGTCGGCTTGGTCTTGGTTAATTTCTTCCTTTTCAAGAGCCTCTTCGATTTCCTCAATGATTTCCTCATAGGTTTGGTCGATTTGGTCTTGAATTTCAATTTCCTCTTGTGTAGGTGCGTTGATGTTTGCGTTGTGAACTGCCTGTGCTACTATTGTAAGTAGTAAAGCAATTACAAGTACCATAGCAATAGTGGATAGTATTGTAAAGATTGGGAATTTAACCTCTACCTTTTCAATATCTAGATTTACTAGACGCTTTTCGGTATCCTCTCTTTGCATCTTTGCAACGAAGGATTTGTCGTCCTTAAACTCAAGCATTGTTGAAACGCGATCGTTTAGTCCAACCTTATCCATTCTCTTTGCAATGTCCTTCATTCCTTGGTCGTAACGCTTTTTAAATAGTGTAATTCCTACTGGAATTGCAACTGCAAGCACTACTGCAGCAGTAACTATTATTGGTACAAGGCCTATTGTGCCTGTAAAAGCGAAAATTACCGCAAGGATTAATCCAGGTGCGCAACCAGCTAATAGTCCAAGTGCACCTGACTTAACGAGCGACTCTACAAGTAATTTGTCCTTGTAGGGCTTAATCATTTCGTTTAGGTTTAGATTCATAATAACCTCCTAGTTATTGTTTACTTTAATATTATAGCATGCGTAACTTTTTTTTGCAACTAAAACAAGATTTTTGTGTGTTGTACAACCTTTTTTCGTCGGGTTGCACAATTTTTCCTTTTTTGCACTTGATTGTGCCTTGAAAATTTTATTTAAATTGCCCAAAGGTTACGCTGTCTTTGTCATTTAAACAATCACTTCAAGGTGCACTGGCATTAAGGGAATTTAGAAATTGGCTTTTTCTTCACTCCTTTTCGAATTATTACCCGCTTCACTGGGCTTGAAATATACGGTTTTCGGCTTGGTGACAGGTGGTCATTTTTACCACTTGCCCAATCGCCACTATTATAATAACCTACTAGGGTAATTTTTTCCATAGAATTTCCAAAGTTTCGGCTCCTCTTCAGTACATTCTTGGACCATTTTCACCTAGTCTTCACACTGTGAATTTTTGCTCACAAATTTTCACATTTCAAGGTTGATTTTTTCACCAAAATTGATGACTCTTTCACACTTTCAGGTAACACCATAATTTGAAAATTCACAAATTGTTTACAATTTTGCGAGACACGGCAAGCTATTTACACCAAATTTCGCACTCAATTAACCTTGAACTAATTCCCATTACAATCCCAATTTCTCTCCCAATTATGTCCCCTTTCCCACCATTCCCCTTTTCCATTCCCTCGTCCTAATATCCCCAAGCCACACGTCCAATTTTCCTCGTACCGCTCACCCGTTTTGGAGACTTCTTATAGGGGGCTTCTTATCTGTCACTTCTTACACAATGTCACTTCCTATCTGTCACTTCTTACAGAGGTTAGCCGTTTTTTCAAGAAAAAAGACTCTACAAAATGTAGAGTCTTCGATTATTTTTTCGTTTTTACGAATTTTTCTGTATGTGAAGTTAAAATTTCCCTCTTAAAAAAGAGATTTAGCCAACTTGTAAATAAATTTGTATTATTTGCAAAACAGAATTATGCCTTACTAAAACAAATCCCAAACGTCAACAAAGTTGACTCATAACGCTGACCTTGTCGGCTCATAACTTGTCAAGGGCAATCATAACGTTGACGGAGTCAACTCATAACTGAAAAAGCCTTCCCTGTCGCTTCAGGGAAGGCTTTTTCTTATTTTCTCCAAACCATTTTGTTTACGATGCCTGTATAGGACTGAATGATTTTTACCACCTTAGTTGATACGTTTTCGTCGGTGTAAACATCTACGGGGATACCGTAGTCGCCGTTTTCATTCATATCAATTGCTGTGGTTACAGCCTGTAAAAGTGATTTTTCGTCAATACCGGCTAGGACAAAGCAAGCCTTGTCAAGTGCCTCGGGTCTCTCGGTTGAGGTGCGAATACAAACAGCTGGGAAAGGATTTCCTACGCTTGTAAAGAAGCTACTTTCCTCAGGTAGTGTGCCACTATCAGACACAACGCAAAATGCATTCATTTGCAAATTGTTATAGTCATGGAAGCCAAGAGGCTCGTTTTTGATTACTCGCTTATCAAGGACAAAGCCAGACTGCTCTAGCCTTTTTCTTGAGCGAGGGTGACAGGAATACAAAATAGGCATATCGTACCTCTCTGCTAGCTTGTTTATGGCTGTAAAGAGGGACAAGAAATTCTTTTCCGTATCAATATTTTCCTCTCTATGAGCTGACAAAAGAATGTATTTCTTCTTTTCAAGACCTAGTCTTTCAAGCACGTTAGATTTCTTGATTTCATCAAGATTTTCATGAAGCACCTCTGCCATAGGGGACCCTGTTACATAGGTCCTTTCCTTAGGCAAGCCACACTCGTGTAGGTAACGTCTTGCATGCTCAGAGTAAGCCAAATTTACGTCGGAGATAATATCAACAATACGTCTGTTTGTTTCCTCGGGTAGGCACTCGTCCTTGCAACGATTACCTGCCTCCATATGGAAAATAGGAATATGTAGTCTTTTTGCAGAAATTGCAGAAAGACAAGAGTTAGTATCGCCCAAAATCAAAAGTGCATCAGGCTTAATTTGACACATTAGCTTGTATGAGCAATTGATAATATTGCCAACGGTTTCCCCAAGGTCATCGCCTACTGCGTCCATATACGCCTCAGGGTCAGCTAGCTTTAGGTCACGGAAGAAAATTCCGTTTAGATTATAGTCATAGTTTTGACCTGTGTGGGCAAGTACAACGTCAAAATACCTCCTACACTTATTGATAACTGAAGCAAGACGAATTATTTCAGGTCTTGTTCCTACAATAATAAGTAGCTTTAATCTTCCATCATTTTTGAAGCTTACGCTTGAATAATCAGTTCTAATTCCCATTTTTAACTCCTTTATACTATTTCGCCGAAGGTGTCGGGCTTATCCTTATCAAATTGCTCGTTTGCCCACATTACAGTAATTAAATCCTCAGTTTCCGACAAATTGATTATATTGTGTGTATAGCCAGGTAGCATATGAATTGCTTGAATTTTCTCACCGCTTACCTCGAAGCGAAGGACCTCATCATCGCCTATTCTTCTTTGCTCGATAAGTCCCTTACCTGAAACAACTATGAAAAATTCCCACTTAGAATTGTGCCAATGCTGACCCTTAGTAATTCCCGGCTTTGATATATTTACAGACACTTGTCCGCATTTTTCTGTCTTTAAAAGCTCCGTAAAGCTACCTCTTTGGTCTATATTCATCTTTAAATCAAAGCAAGCCTTCTCACGGGGCAAATATGAAAGATAGGTGGAATAAAGCTTCTTTGCAAAGGACCCCTTTGGTATTTCCGGCATAACTAGGCTTTTTGGTTGATTCTTAAAGGTATCTAAGAGGTCAACTATCTCACCTAGGGTAACTGTGTGATAGATTGGACAATAGCAGAATTTGCCATTTTCCCTTGGCACAGGGTCGTTGCCCTCATAGTCGCATCTATGTACCTTACCCTCTAAGGCATTTAGCATTTCCTCGACTAGGTCGTCTATGTACAGAAGAGTAAGAGAGGTTGCCCTATCATTTACTTGTATAGGTAGGTCGTTTGCAATATTGTTACAGAAGGTAGCAACAGCAGAATTATAATTAGGTCTGCACCACTTGCCAAAAAGGTTAGGAAAGCGGTAAACTAAGACGCTTGCCCCCGTTTTTTTGCCATAATCGAACAACAAATTCTCCCCTTGAAGCTTACTTTTTCCATAGTCCGAGGTTGCATATCTTCCTAAAAGACTTGCTTGAATTGAGGAGGCTAGCATAACGGGGCATTTGTTTCCACATTCCAAAAGGGCAGAAAGCAATTTGTCGGCAAAGAGGTAATTGCCCTCAAATTCCTTTTCCTCCTTAGGTCTGTTAATTCCTGCTAGATTAAAAACAAAGTCTGCATTTTTTGCATAGTCTAAAAGATATTCCTCGGGAGTTTCAATATCGTATTCAAAAATATGATTGATTTCGATATTCCTTGTCCTATCCTTTTTATCTCTTATGTTTTCAAGGGCCCTACAAAGGTTTTTACCTACAAAGCCTCTTGCACCTGTTACAAGTACGTTCATTTTCTACTCTTTTCTTAATTTTTTACTTAATTTCCTACACTCTGTGCCACTTTTTTAGAAATTATAGGGTATTCCCACATAGTGTAGCTCTGCATCATAGCGTTCAATTTGCTCGTTAGTTACCTTATCCAAATTGTTCAGTGATGCAATGGCACTGCCTCCCTTTTTCTTAAACAAGGCAGATATAATTCTTACCACCCACATAAGGGGTAAAAGAATAGCCCAGCCCTTTAAAAATGGGTATTTTCCACACATTTGCTGATATGGTGGAAAAATCATTTGTAATTTTCTTTTTCTCTTGCCTGCTTTTGCGTTTTTGTTGGCTTGCGCTAGTCTTAGTGCCTCTGCCTCTAGCTTTGCCTTTTTTTCACCATAGGTGCTTGATGCAAAGATTTTTCCCGTGATAAAGTCGGTTATTTCGTCACCCTCCTTATCGAAAAACCACACGTCAAGGACCCTTTTAGTGTTTTTGTAAAACTCTAGCATACCTATTTTATTTAGCTCGTTTTCTATGTATTGGTAGTCTAGGCTATTATTTTTTTCGTAAACGTAAAAGTCAGTTAAAAACTTAATACCGATACCGCCATCTCTGTAATGCTTTGCAAAATGAGTAAATAGGTAAATATAGGTATCGTTTTCCGTCATTTTGTATTCAAAGCGATTTTTGTCTACTCGTGTTAGCCTGTCCCAAGGGTCATCTCCAAAATAGCTAAACAAATCCTTAGTGTATGAGGGAATTAGCCTTTTGTGCAATTCAAAAACAATCTTGCCCTTTTCCCAAATAATCTCGTGATTACTCTCGGTCTTGTAGGTATAGCCAAGGTCGGTTAAAATCGCCTTGATTTCCTCATACCTATCCATTTTAGCATACACGTCAATATCGCTCATCATACGCATTTCCGGATAACGGTATAGCTTTTTTAGGATTGTGCCCTTCATCTTTAGATAAGGGATTTCTGCCTTATCTAGCCTATCGAAGAAGTTCTCTGCCTCCTCAAGCTGAATAGCGCTATATTGAGTTAGGTTAGCAGTTGACATTAAGAATTTTGTCCCTGCCACACCTAGCTTATCGGTTTTTGCAAGTCCATAGTAAATAAGGGGCACAATTTGGTGCTTAACTGCAAGCACATACGCCTCCTTTGGGTCAAATTCCTTTGATAAGTCGGGGACTGTGTCTAATAAAGACGCTTTTACGATAGATATAATGTCCCCCTCAAGGGTAGTTATCATTACTTCTCTTCCTTTTTTAATTCCTCTTTTATGTATTCAAGCTGAAGCATCTTATTCTTTACTTCCTCAACGCTTAAAAGCTCGGTATTATTTGAGTTAAACTCAGTAAGAGTATTTCTCTTAGCGTCACCATCCTTGAAATACTTATCGTAATTCAAGCCACGCTTGTCGCAGGGCACACGATAGAAGTTACCCATATCAATTGCGTTTGCACACTCCTCGTTTGTAAGAAGTGTTTCGTACATCTTCTCGCCGTGACGAATACCTATAACCTTAATGCCTGTTTTCTTTTCCTTGTCAAACAATTCAATTACTGCCTGTGCCTGAGTTTCGATTGTGCAGGCAGGCGCCTTTTGTACTAGAATATCACCACTTTCGCCATTTTCAAAGGCAAACAAAACAAGGTCAACTGCTTCCTCTAAGGACATAATAAATCTTGTCATCTTAGGGTCGGTAACTGTTATGTCCTTACCCTGTCTAATTTGGTCAATCCAAAGTGGAATAACGGACCCACGTGAGCACATTACATTACCATATCTTGTACAGCAAATCTTAGTTTTTTCAGGGCTAACCGTCCTTGATTTTGCAACAATAACCTTTTCCATCATAGCCTTTGAGGTGCCCATTGCGTTTACAGGGTATGCAGCCTTGTCGGTGGATAGACAAATTACAGTTTTAACACCCTCGTCAATGGCAGCGGTAAGCACGTTTTCTGTGCCTAAAACGTTAGTTTTTACAGCCTCGATTGGGAAAAATTCACAGGATGGCACCTGCTTTAAGGCTGCTGCGTGGAAAATGTAATCAACTCCGTGCATTGCATTTTTAACACTAGCTAGGTCACGCACGTCACCTATGTAAAACTTAATCTTCTCTGCCACCTCAGGCATTTTTGCCTGAAACTCGTGACGCATATCGTCCTGCTTCTTCTCGTCACGAGAGAAAACTCTTATTTCTCCAATATCTGTCTTTAAAAATCTGTTTAGCACTGCATTACCAAAGGACCCTGTGCCTCCTGTAATCATTAGTGTTTTTCCTGCAAAAATTGAATTGTTCATATTTATACCTCTTAAATTAAAAATCTTGCTACTGTGTAGCCTACGTAAATTACAAGTAAGCTAATTCCCTGTATTCTTGATAGCCTTTGACGAAATAGCGTTGGTACTACCAAAATCACCATTGACAAAAGGGCTACGGGAATATCTAAAATCATTGAAACGGGCATACCTAAAAGCAATTCCTCGCTTGGCAAGGCAAAGGGTGCAATTGTAATTGACACGCCAGATACCAAGACTAAATTGAATAGATTTGCGCCTATTATGTTACCAAGGGACATATTACTGTGACCCTTAATAAGGGCTGTTATTGCAGTTACTAGCTCTGGCAAGGACGTACCAAGCGCCACTATTGTAAGGGCAATTAGCGCCTCGCTCATACCAAAGAATTTTGCCATAATGGTTGCGTTGTCAACCATTAGCTTAGCGCCAACGGCAATAAGGGTAGCGCCAATTATAATAAACGCAATTTCCTTAATTAGCTGAGGTCCCTTCGTCTTAGGGGGCAATACCTCGCCGTATGCTTCTGTCTCGGCTAATTCCTCAGGAGTATCGTCTTTTCTTCTCATTAATAGAATAGTCGTTACCATATAGCCAATAAAGGTTATTAGCAATACAATTCCTACCCATCTTGCAAAGTCCTTTAAGAAAATTGCAATGCATACGTAGAAGATTGCAGTTGCAAAGAAGAATATTGATGGGGCTAAAAGTGGCCTTCTGTCAGCCGAGGCTGGCTTAATTGCAACTGTTATTGCAGCAATCAAGGCAGTATTACAAATTATCGAGCCTATGGCATTACCATAAGCCATTGACCCAAAGCCCTGAACAGCCGAGGTGGCAGATACCATAACCTCAGGCAAGGTAGTGCCTATCGACACAACGGTAGCACCTATTAAAATCTGTGGAATTTTAAACCTTTTAGCAATTCCGGAAGCACCGTCAACAAACCAATCCCCACCCTTAATAAGACATATAAGTCCTACTATAAATAGGGGTATTACGTACCATTCCATATATTCTTCCTTTCATATAAAGCTATGTTTATTCTTAGTTTATCTTAAAAAATCATACACTGGGCTACACTTTTTTTACAAAATGAGCTTTTTTAGGTCCTCTACAAGACCTCTGTGTAGCTTGTCTATCAAGCCTCGTGAGTCGTACTCGCTCTCTAGGTTAATTGACCTAATTGCTTTTGCAATTTCCTCAGGTGTATCATGCTCGTAAAAGGTAATGCTATCTCGAAGTGGCGACTCAACCACAGGCAAAACCTTACCACTTACAACCCTTAATCCATTTGATAAATACACAAGTATTTTTGATGGAAACGAGGTTTTGCTAAAGGGGTCGTTTACGTTTTGAGTAGCTATTCCTATATGGGCGCATTGAAGAATCCTTTTGTAAACCTCACCGCTGTATCGCCCATCAAGGGTAACCTTACAGCCCGACTTGCCCGATGCCTCAATTGCCTTCATAGTCAGGTAGGCAGTGACCTTTTCGTCACCCGAGCCTAAAATATGTAGGTGATAGCCCTCGTCAAGATAGGAGGCAGACTCAATTGCATTGATTGCCCCACCCTTTTTAGGGTTAAAGGTACCTGCATATACTAGGTGTATTCTGTTTGTAGCAGATGTTTCTAGCACCTCTTCACTGTGATAGGTGCCCATGCAAATTGCATAATGCTTACCCTCGTTTAATTCCTTTTCCAAAACAGACGAGGAAAAGATATAGGAGTCAGCCTCTTTAATAAAGCTAACCTCTTTTTTGCGTACCCTTTTGTTTTCAGTTACGTCTGCGTAAATCTCGCAAACCTGTAAAATTAGCTTGAATTTCTTTTTCTTGCGTAGCTTTCTTAGTACGTCAATAAAGGCAAGACTGTGGTAAACAATTACCGTGTCGCCCTCATCAATTAGGCTATCAAGCTCGGAATAAAGCAATTTTTCTCGCTTTACCTTAGCAATTAGCCTAGCAAAGGGATTTTTGCCCTTATAGGACCCCTTGCACGCAAGATAAGTAAGGGTTGTCCTTTCGTTAATTTTGGACACTTCCCTCGGTGTTTTCTCGCCACCCCTTCGAGGCGAGGCAGACAAAACACTAATCTCTCCACAAGACTCGTTTAGTGCCTCAATTAGGTAATTCATCATAGTAACTGCAGTTATAAAGGCAGGTCGTTGTGGGCTATTTGAGTAGTGTCCTAGGTATATTATTTTTGATTTATCTGTTACCATACATTTTTTCGTAATAATTCTTGTATTCACCAGAGATAATAGTTTCCCACCATTCTCTGTTGTTAAGATACCAGTCTATTGTCTTATCAATACCCTCGGCAAATTTTGTTTCAGGTAGCCAGCCTAGCTCTGTATGTATCTTTGTAGGGTCGATTGCGTAGCGCATATCGTGACCCTTTCTGTCCGCAACATATGTGATTAAGCTTTCAGGTTTGCCAAGCTTTTTACAAATTAGCTTAACTATGTCGATATTTGCCATTTCGTTATGTCCGCCAACGTTGTAAACCTCGCCAACTCTACCCTTGTGAATAATTAGGTCGATTGCCTTGCAGTGGTCCTCAACGTATAGCCAATCACGAATATTCTCACCCTTTCCATATACAGGCAAGGGCTTGTCGTTTAATGCATTAGCTATCATTAAAGGAATTAGCTTCTCTGGAAAATGGTAAGGACCATAGTTATTTGAGCAACGAGAAATTGTTACAGGTAAGCCAAAGGTCCTATGATAAGCCAACACCAAAAGGTCGGCGCTTGCCTTTGATGCACTATATGGACTGCTTGTATGAATTGGTGTATCCTCGGTAAAGAAAAGGTCGGGACGGTCAAGAGGCAAATCGCCATAAACCTCGTCGGTGGAAACCTGATGATAACGTGTAATTCCATACTTGCGACATGCGTCCATCAATACCTGTGTTCCTAAAATGTTAGTTTGCAAGAAAACCTCGGGATTTTCAATTGAACGGTCAACGTGACTTTCTGCTGCAAAGTTTACTATAATATCAGGCTTTTCGTTTTCGAAAATCTTGTAGATTTCTACCCTGTCGCAGATATTTGTTTTATAGAAGGTAAAGTTAGGATTTTTCATAGCCTCGGCAAGTGTTGACATATTGCCTGCATAGGTAAGACAGTCAACGCAGATAACCTTGTAATCCTTATATTTATTAAGCAGGTGATAAACGAAGTTAGAGCCTATAAAGCCTGCTCCACCAGTTACTAATATCTTCATTTATTTGCCCTCCTTGGCAAGTGAGATAAGGTATTGTCCGTAGTCGGTCATTTCTAGCTTTTTTCCAAGGGCTAGTAGCTGGTCTGTGGTGATAAAGCCACGTCTCCAAGCAATTTCCTCGATACAGGAAACGTAAAAGCCTTGACAATCCTGTACTGTCTTTACAAATTCTGACGCCTTTAGCATACCCTCCGGTGTTCCTGTGTCTAGCCAAGCCATACCACGACCTAAAAGAGCAACGTTTAGCTCGCCCATTTCAAGATAGGCATTGTTTACAGCAGTAATTTCAATCTCGCCACGCTTTGAGGGCTTTACGTTCTTTGCAATTTCAACTACATGGTTGTCGTAAAAATAAAGACCTGGGACAGCATATTTGGATTTTGGATTTTGAGGCTTTTCCTCAATGGAAATAACCTTGTGGTTTTCGTCAAATTCAACTACGCCAAAGGCGCGTGGGTCCTTTACAGGGTAGCCAAAAATAGTAGCGCCTGTCTTGTTTTCCATAGCTGTGCGAAGAATTTTTGTAAGGTTAGGTCCGTAGAAAACATTATCGCCTAAAACTAGGCAAACGCTATCGTTTCCAATGTGCTCCTCGCCTAGGATAAA
Source organism: Clostridia bacterium (assembly GCA_017399145.1). GTDB lineage: Bacteria > Bacillota > Clostridia > Oscillospirales > CAG-272 > RGIG2000. The sequence goes on from JAFQEG010000038.1 coordinate 12,010, forward strand.
GGCATCTGCAAGTCCTCTTGGACTTTCTTGTACCTTGTATGTAAGCTTAATTCCCATTTCCTCGCCTGTGCCAAGTAGCTTTTCGTAAACAGGAGTGTCCTCGGGGGTAGAAATAATCAAAATCTCTCTAATTCCCGCTAGCATCAAAATTGATAATGGGTAGTAAATAAGTGGCTTATCGTAAATAGGCAAAAGCTGTTTTGATACCGCCTTTGTCATAGGGTAAAGCCTAGTACCCTTTCCGCCTGCTAAAATAATACCTTTCATATCTTCTCCTTAGCTTAAAATTATGTCACAAATAAGGTCAACGTCCTCAATTGTCAAATCTGCATACATAGGAAGAGTTAAAACAGTTTCTGCTGCGTGCTTAGCAATAGGTGTGCTTGCAACAGAGAAGCCGTAGTCCTGTGCGTAGCATTCAAGCTCGTTTGTCAATGGATAGAAATACTTTCTTGCAAAAACTTGGCTTTCTGCAAGCTTTGCTTGTATTTCATTTCTGTTTAGCTTGTAGCCATCAAAGAATACAGGGAAGTAGGAGTAGTTTTGTCTTACACCCTCTTGTGGTGCAATAAGCTTAATTCCCTCAACTCCTGATAGCCTTTCAACGTATCTTTTAGCTGCCTCTTCTCTCTTTGCGATTTCATCATCAATATGACGAAGGTTGCAAAGACCCATAGCAGCCTCGTATTCGTTCATTCTTGCATTTGTGCTTACGTAAGCAACGGACTCATGACTTGTAAAGCCAAAGTTTGTGAGCTGATCAACCTTTGAATAAATTTCCTTATTCTTAAAGGTAGTAATTCCACCCTCAATTGTGTGGAAAACCTTGGTTGCGTGACAGCTGAACATTGCTGCATCACCAAAGGTACCAACTCCAACGCCGTCGATAGTTACACCAAAGGCATGGGCTGCATCGTAAATAACCTTCAAGCCGTGCTTATCTGCAATTTCTTGAATTTTCTTAACGTCACAAACGTAGCCGTAAACGTGAGTTGCAACGATTGCAACTGTTTTGTCTGTGATTAAATCCTCGATTTTATCTGCATCAATGGTGTAATCTCTGTCGTTTATGTCGCAGAATACGGGAATTAGTCCGTTCCTTGCAATTGCGTGAGTTGTTGAGCAATGGGTGTATGGAGTTGTAATAACCTCACTACCCTTCTTAAAGCCAAAGGCATCAATTGCCACCTCTAAGGCAACGTGTCCGTTTGCAAAGAGAGCTATGTTTTCAGCACCTAGATAGCCCTGTAGCTTTTCCTCAAATTCTCTGTGCTTTGCGCCTCTGTTTGACAACCATCTGGAGTCCCAAAGGCTCTTAATTTCCTCGCAATATTCCTCATAAGACGGCATTGATGAGCGTGTTACGTTAATTTTTTTCATATCTCTTCTCCTTAAAAGTTGCAATCAGATTTTTCTAGGCTTGGTGCGTTTTTGTCCTTTTCTGACAAGATAAGCTCATCAAAGCCCCAATTTATATTTATCATCTTATCGTAGGGGGTAATTGAACGGTCACAGCTTGGCTCGTACAGTGCGTCAACCAAGTACTCAATTTCCGAATTATCCTCTAAATTTATTACTGCATGAGCAAAGCCCTTTGGAATAAATAATTGCTTTTTGTTTTCCTCGGTTAGTTCATAGCAAACGTGCTTAAGATAGGTTGGTGAGTCCTTTCTTAAATCAATTGCATAGTCCATTACTCTACCCTTAGTGCAACGAACAAGCTTAGCCTGTGCGTGTGGGTAATTTTGGAAGTGTATACCTCTTACTGTACCCTTTTTCTTTGAAAAGGCACAATTTTCCTGTACAGGCTTGAAATCTATCCCTGCATTCTCAAGTGCCCTTGTACTGAACACCTCGTTAAACGAGCCTCGCTCGTCGCTAAAAACTCTTGGCGTAATTAGCTTTACCTCTTTTATTTCTGTATCAATTATCATTTATTTTCGTCCTTTTGTTATTACCGGAAGCTTCACAAATTAAGCTCCATAAAAATATTTTCAAATCCAACTAAAATGGAAACACCAATGGCACGAATACTAAAATACTTGTTAGAACAATTAATACTAATGGCCACGTATATCTAATGTAGTCGGAAAACTTGTAGCCGGCTACAAGAGTCATTGCTGTTTGTGCGTTTGCTAGTGGTGTACTATATGTCAAGTTTGCCGCGTAAACTATTCCTAATGTAAATGGAATTGGGCTGTATCCGTTAGCGATACAAAGCGATAAAGCAATCGGTAGCATTATAACGACAGCAGTAGAGTTTGTAATAAAGTTACTTACAACCATTGTTACAACAACAAATATTGCGAATATTATAAAGACAGGAACTCCATTTCCTAAAACTGAGGACAAGGCGTTTCCTATCAAATCGCCTGCGCCACCCTTGGTTATGCCTGATGCAATACCTAAACAACCAGCTAGAACAAATACAACAGACCAGTCCATTTTTTTGATAATAGTCTTTTGCTTAACACAACCGGTAATTATGCAAAGTAAGGCAGCAATAACGGCGGTTAATGCAGTAGAAATCCAAGCACCGATAAACGACACTATTGTGGCAACAAAAATGATAGCCATAATTATTGCCTTTTTCTTGTCTAGCTCCACCTTTTCGGTTTCGGGGGCGTCAATTGCTTCCGCCTCGGCACCCTCTGTTACTTCTCTATTCCCCCAAATTCTCTTTGCCAATTTAGGTCCTAGAAGCACAGCATATAATAGATATCCAGCAGTAAGTATTGCGCCGACTAGAGTATAGTCAAACATTCCGATTTCCACACCAGTCATTTCGGAAAGTATTCCGTTAGCGGTCAATTGTGGTGTCGAGCCTACCAAGGTGCAAGCTCCACCAAACATAGCGCCTAGTGTTACTGGCAAGGTTAAATTCAATCTGTTCATTTTTTTGTCTGCACGGGCAACACTCTCTATTATAGGAAGAAATATTGCTATAACGGCAGTATTTGATAAGAAGGTGGAAAGCACAGCAGAGGTCAATCCAGCCACTAGAATAAATATTCTTTCTTTTCTTCTTGACAAGGAAGTAACCTTCTGACCTATAAACTTAGCAATTCCAGTTTCCTGCATAGCCAAGCCTACAACCATCATACCAAACATTAATATTACAACAGAGTTTGAAAATCCTGAAAAAGCATCCTTAAGGTCGCAAACGCCTGTCAAAACAAATAAAAGGCATCCTAGCACAGCGGTTGCTGCGTTTGGTATTATTCTTGTAACGAATAACACTATGCACAGCACTAAAATAATCAAGCTAATAATTTCTGGTGTCATCTGTGCTCCTCCATCAATTCCTTGGTATCTACATTTGAAAACACCATGTTTTCTCCGTTTTCATTTTTAATTATTAGCGTATCATATATCCAATCAATGGTTTTACAAAGTTCATGAATATCCTCACAAACGAGATCTATTTCACAGAAGCGTTGATTAACATTATAATGCTCACCGACGACATCGCCAACCTTGTATTTTTCACACATTGATACAACACAGTGGTGGCTTTTCACCTGCTCTGCACCAATTATTTCTGTGATTTTTCCAGGTCTTACGGATATTAACAAATAAGGTGTCAGCTTTCCTCTTTGCATATATCCATTTTCCAAGCTATGCATTTTGGTTTTTACTTTTCCCAACAATGCAAATTCAATTAAGGGTCTTATTAGGCTTTCGTTATGTACTCTTTCGTACATTCTTTCATATTCTGCCCCAGGATATCTCAAGCCTGGATCATAAAAACGAACCGTGTCACCATCAACAAATCCCTGCATAAAGGCAGGCGCATTTTCAAGTCCGATGCTTTTTAGCATTTGCCTTACTTTTTTATCCGAGCCCTTTAAATACATTTCTATATATTTCGATGGAGCCATTCCCATCATAGAAACTCTCTCCATTTTATCCTCTATACGTCCTAGCCTTCTGTCTCCTACTCTGGTTAGATACACCTCTTTGTCTATGACAATATATGAAACACAAATATCTTTCTTGTTTCCCATATATTTTTCGATTATGGCCTTGCTATTGGCACTTTCCTTTTTTGCTGTCTCAATAGCTTTTATAACGTCATTCTTATTGTAGCACACAGCAGAACCTCTGCTACCTCTGCTTATACAAGGCTTTACTAAAAGAGGATATTCCACATCCTTGTCATTATCATTTAAGAAGTACGCCTCGTCATACTCAGGAATTACATCAACCCCATGCTCTATACAGCATTTCTTGAACAATGTCTTATCTGTCAAAATTTCAAACTGTTGCTTGGTGCCAAAGCAAGGAAGCCCTAGTCTTTCACAAATCTGTTGATAAGGCTTTTGACATGCATCAAGGCAAACAGATATTACCCCGTCGATTTTCTCTTTTTTGCAAAAATCTACTATTTCATCAATATCAGTGATATTAAACATCAGTTGATAATCTGCCATTTGCTTAGCTGGAGATTTTTCTGTTGGTAAATAGTCTGTTACATAAGTGATTACTCCAAGCTTTCTTGCCGTTTCAACAACCTTACAGTGCTGAAATGCACCGCCTATTACTAATAGCCTTTTTCCCTTTAAATCCTTCATAAATTCCTCTTTACTACTGTTATTGATAGCTCCTTGTAAGCCCTTATGCCTACACTAGCCTCAAGAATTTTCTTATCTACCTCTTGTCCCTTATGCCAAAGCACAAGTGCCCTTGGCAAATCACAGCCACCTATATGGCTAAAGGGATAGCCCCCGCCAAATCGAGCATTCATTTCTAGAATATATGGCACTCCGTCAACCAAAAATACGTCAACGTCCATATTGCCAATATGCCCCACTAGCTTTCCAAGTCGGTTGCATTCCTTATAAATGCTTGGCTCGTCCACAAGCTCTGCAATATCCGTTTCACCAGCACGCATAGCTATTTTTTTCTTAACTATTGTATTTTGATAATTGCCCTCTAGGTCGTTTATTATGTCTGCACCGTATTCCTGACCCTTAAGACATTCTTGATATATAATCTTGTCCTCAACTAACGAGGATTCATATTTCAAATAGCTTCTATTAATCGCTCTTGTATTTCTTCTGAAATAATACAGAAGTGCCATTTCGTCCTCGGCAATTGACATAGCAATTGAGCCACAGCCAAAGCGAGGCTTTACAATTACAGGATAGCTTATTTCACCTCTGTCAAGTGCGTTTATAGTATCCTCTAGTGTAAGATAGGTTTTTGGTACGTTAAATCCATTTTCCTTCAGGAATTGATAGGTTTTCCATTTGTCGTTACAAATATCAATTACTTCCTTACTTGATACAACTACTCTTGTGCCAATCTCTGCAAATTTGTCTATATTTTTAGAAAGCACACCTAAGTCAATGTCGAAAAGTGAAAGTAGCATATCTATTTTATTTTCCTTGCAATAGTCAAGCAAAAAAGGTATGTAATTTTCGTCGTAAATAAGAGGGGCTATAACCGATTTATCTGCATAATGAAATGCGACGGTTTTGTCGTCGGAGTTGCATACGTGCACAAGTCCGTCATTACCTATTGCTTCCTTAAAGTATTTTACCATGTAAGCACGTCTGCCTACTGAGGTTAAAAGAACGTTCATTTTAATTTTCCTTAATATAATATATAAGATGTAAATCCATTGGTCGTGGCTCATTTTTCATTTTGTATTCAACAAAGCCAAGTCCTTTATAAAGCATAACGGCAGGAAGGTTTTCCTTAACTGCATACAGATGTACAGAGTCGATTTTCTTTTCTCTGCACAAGCTAATAAACTCCTCAATCAGACTCTTGCCATAGCCACAGCCCCTTGCTTTTTCAAGTGTTGCAAGAATTGAAACGTAAGCCGAATTATTCTCTATATTTCCCGTATAGCCTGCCACAAGGGACAAAATCTCTCCATTTTCCTCTCTTGTAAGAATTGTTGCCTTTTCTAAAAGCTTGTCTGCAAATTTATCCAAATCCTGTTTTTTAGAAAGTGGCACGGGAAAATCCTTGTCAACCTGCTTCAAAAATCGTAAAAGCACTTGCTTCGTCATTTCTGTTTCCTTTTCAATTTACTAAACAAAATATTTTTTACAAACACAAAGCCCTTTAGCTTAAGCATAGCTGAGCCTAATACGTACATGGCTACGCCTGCGACTATTTGAATTACCAATGTTAAAACTGGATGTAGTATCAACGCATTGCCTATAAAGTAAACCACAGCAAACATAATCGCCGATAAGACAAATGATGGAAGTATATCCCTCATCTGCTCAAAATAGGAATAACCGATAAGCCTTTTGTTTGGAAATGCATTTACAAAGCAACTAATAAGTGTTGTAACAAGACCCGTTGCGGCAATTGCTATTGGGGAATCAAAGCAGAATACCGCTATAACAAGGGCGCCTACTCCTATAGCCTTTTTAACCATTTCTACCTTCAGGTAAATATCGCTTCTGCCCACTGCGTTTATAGCCTGTAGGTTACAACTATGGACAGGCATAAATGCAAGTGAAAAGCAATAAATCATCATAAATGGAACAGCTGGCAACCACTTTTCGGTCAAAATAACAGTAATAAGTGGTGTTGCAACCGCTGCAAGTCCCGCCATCATTGGAAAAATAACATAGGAGCTTACAACAATAGATGTACGCATTGTAGCCTTAAGCCTTTTCTTGTCGTCCTGCTCCTTTGAAAGCGCAGGTAGCATAACTGCCTGTACAGAGCCATTTATTGCATTTATTACAAACTGTGGAAATTGCTTACCTCTGTTGTAATAGCCAAGAGTACCGCTATCGTATTTTTTTCCAACAACAAGACTTCTTAGGTCTTGATAAAGTGTGTCTATTAAATTGGATACAAGAAGCTTCCAGCCAAAGGAAAGAAGTCTTCCTACCCTTCTAAAATTGCAAGTAATTTTGGGAACCCACTTTACAGTAAATCCCATAACAATAGTTGTCACTACCACGTTCAAAAGCGTTTGAAGCACAAGCGCCCACACACCACCGCCATTTAATGCAACTATGATACCCACAGCACCAGAAATAATTATTCCACTAAGATTTCCTACGAAAACCTTTTTGAAATTCATTTCTCTTCTTACCTTAGCAAGCTGAATTGAGTTTACAACTCCTGGAAAAAGCATAAGCCCCAACACTCTAAATGGAGTTATAATTGTAGGCATTTCGTAAAAGTCAGCTAACCACGGTGCTAAAAAGTACATCACTAAATATAAAACAAAGGTCGTCGTCATAGAAAACCAAAAAACTGATGAAAAGTCATCGTCGTCAATCTTCTTTTTTTGAACAAGCGCCGTATTAAATCCGCCTTGTACAAACACCGTTGCCAGCGTTGTAAAAATTATCATTATGGAAAGAACTCCATAATCGTCAGGAGACAATATTCTTGCAAGAATTATTTGCAAGACAAATTGTACACCTTGAACTCCAAAGCGCTCAAGTAGTTTCCAACCAAGTGCCTTGGATACTGTATTGTTGCTCATTTTTCCTCTTTACCTTCTTAATTTATTGAGAGAATTCTTTATCTTAGCTAAAAACGGGAAGTGCTTTCTTAAAAAGCCCTTTACCTCTGCCATTTTTCTTTGCTTCAAAAAGTCCTTATATTCAGGCCTTCTCAGCTCCTTCTTATTCTTTTCCTCATAAGCTATATTGAATTCAGTTCTTTTAATCATATAGCTAAGAGACTTGTCGTATTCGTAATTGTAATACTCATTTACAGCCTTTAGCATTCTTAGCTTTTCCTTAGAATGAAGAATACTTTTTTCTCTATTTCTTGCAACATTGACGGTCCACGAGCTTGCAGTTCCATGGTTATAAGTTGACATAACGTCACACATCGCCCTAACCTTACCACATATTGCACCGTATATGTATAGCTGTATATCTCCAAAGCCCCTTGCATCAAAGCATTCTGGCTTTTGCATAAATAACTCTTTTCTAAAAACTACTGAGCTTAACTGAAAAATAGTTCCACTACGAATTATCTCATCTACACTATAATCCCTGTCGCTATTTATCACTGGAATATATGCTTCTGTATTTGTTCTTATATCGTTGACGCGAACACGATGAACGCACATAGAGTAGTCACTGTGGTTATCCAAAAAATCAATCTGCTTTTGTAGCTTTAAGGGGTCGGTCCAACAATCATCACCCTCACACCAAGCAAGATATTTTCCTCTTGCTCTTGGATATTGGTAAACCTTGCTTATTTTGACACCCTTGGAATATTGATTTTCAGCTTGATACAATGGCTTAATTATATCAGGATATCTGGCTTCATATTCTCTTACAATATCAGCTGTTTTATCAGTTGATGCATCGTCGTGCACTAGCACCTCAAACTTAAAATTAGTTTTTTGCATTACAAAGCCTTCAAGTGCATTTTGTATATACTTTTCATGATTATATGTAAGGCACAAAATTGATACCTTTATTTCGTCCATTTTAATTCCCCGCTAATCCACATTAACTAATCCCTACAATATAAATCTCTTGTGTAAATCTTGTCCTTTACGTCAGCTAAATCCTTGCTACTTCTATTAGCAACGATTACATCACAGATGCTCTTAAACTCATCAAGATTTTTGATAACCTTACTGTTAAAGAAGGAATCCTCCTTCATAGTTGGCTCGTAAATAACAACCTCAACGCCCTCTGCCTTAATTCTTTTCATAACACCTTGAATCGAGGATTGACGGAAGTTGTCGCTATTAGCCTTCATTGTAAGCCTATAAACGCCTACAATTTTTGGCTTCTTTGACAAAATCTGTTCAGCTACAAAGTCCTTACGTGTTTTGTTTGATTCTACAATTGCGCTAATCAAATTTTGTGGAACATTTTCATAATTCGCTCTTAATTGCTTAGTGTCCTTAGGTAAGCAATAGCCACCATATCCAAAGGATGGATTGTTATAATGGTCCCCTATTCGTGGGTCTAAGCAAACACCATCAATAATTGACCTTGTGTCAAGTCCTTTAGTTGCTGCATAGGTGTCGAGCTCGTTAAAATAAGCAACTCTTAGTGCAAGATATGTATTTGCAAAAAGCTTTATTGCCTCCGCCTCGGTAAGGTCGGGGAAAAGCGTTACAATATTTTCCTTTATTGCTCCCTCACAAAGCAAATTGGCAAATTCTCTTGCCTTTTCTTGTAATCGAGCATCATTTTTTGGTGCTCCAACAACAATTCTGCTAGGATACAAATTATCGTAAAGTGCATGTCCCTCTCTTAAAAACTCAGGGCTGAAAATAATATTATCGCAACCGAATTTCTCTCTTACACTTACTGTATATCCAACAGGAATTGTAGATTTTATAACCATAATTGCGTTTTTGTTAACTGAAATTACCTTTTCAATAACGTTCTCAACCGCTGAGGTGTCGAAGTAATTCTTGTCAGGGTCATAGTTGGTAGGGGCAGCAATTACAACAAAATCTGCGTCCTTATATGCCTCTTCGCCATTTAGGGTTGCTCTTAAATCAAGCTCTTTATTAAGCAAATAATCCTCGATTTCCTTGTCCATAATTGGTGATTTTTTGTTATTTATCATTTCCACCTTTTCAGGTATAATATCAACAGCTGTTACCTGATGATTTTGAGATAAAAGCACCGCTATCGATAATCCTACATAACCTGTACCCGCTACTGCAATTTTCATAAATATTCTCCTATTCGTTTATAGAGTGTGCACACTCTATCGACTTTTTTGCTATATTGCTATATAAATACACGTCTGTTTTTTCAGAAAGAGCTACATTTTTCATTTTGTAATATTTTTCGGTATAATTAAGCTCTTCAATTTTATCCCTTAAGTCCTCTTCTGTTATTGGGAAAACAAAGTCACTGTTTCCACCATTATTTACATGGTCCATTCCATCCCATCTCATAAACACCGCAGGGACCTTACAAGCACACGCTTGCTCCCAAAGAACGGAATGCTGACCTGGGAACATTACTAGGTCTGCTGAAAGAAAATAATCATATACTCCATCTGCCGGAATCCAACCTATATAGTGAGTATTTGGATTATTTTCAAGTGCCTTTTCAAGCTCCTCTTTCACATCGTCCATTATATTTCCAAAAACAATTAGCTTTACGTTGTCAAAGGTCTTACATGCATTTATTAACAAATGAATGTTTTTCCTTCTATCTATTTTGCCACCTGTAACTATTAAAAGGTCGGTGTCCTTTATATTATACCTTTCACGAATGCTTTTGCGAATTTGGTCTTTATTAGCAAAATTGATTTTCTCATCATCGGCTCCCATTATCAACACGTCAGCCTTTTCAATAGGAACGCCATAATTCTTTATGGCATATACCATTCTCCAAGGAGTAACGCCATACACTCTGCTAACGTAGGGGAGAGTTTTTTTGTTTGCCCTCTTATAAAACCAATTCGCTAGCTTTCCTTTTTTGCTTTCCTTGGAAAAGCCTATATTGTAATCTAAGTGATTGTCTTGTACAATTACACAATTTGGATTGATTTTTTTCTTATATTTAACCACCTGCTTCATGGTGGAGCTTACCATTCCATGATGATATATAAAGTCTGGCTTAATACTCTCAAGGGTAGAATATACGTCTAGCCAAGAATCCAATCTTCTTGCTAGTGGGCGAAGAGAGGAATGGCTTTTGGACTTCATTCTAATTACTCTTACTCCGTCTTTTAAGATATAATCAGCCTCTGGTACCTCTACAACTCTTCCATTTTCGTGCATTTTATTGGTAATTATCAAGGTAACCTCATGCCCTAGCATTTTTTGATGCTTAGGTAAAATATTCTCTTGGTAACCCCAATAATCGTTGTAGGGCGAGCTTGGTGAAATGTGAACTATTTTCATAAATTTTCCTTTTTAAGTTTAATTTTTGCTTTTATACAAGGAAACGTACTCCTTAAATTTATCCTTTTTGTTGTAGTCACGTGCTCTTTTCACGCACTCTTCCCTTGTAAAGGGCTTGTCTTGACATATACGAACAATTTCCCTCTCAAGGCTGTCAACATCGTCTATTTCAACTACACTGCCACAATTCTCGTCAACACACTCAGGGCTTCCCCCTGCATTGAAGGTAACAACAGGAGTGCCACAGGCAAGAGCTTCAATATTTACAAGACCAAAGGTTTCCTCTCTTGTGGGATTAGCAAATACGTCACTAGCTGTGTAAATCTCTGCAAGCTCTTTTTGATTTGCAGTTCTATGTATTGAAATAATATTTTCTGGTAGCATTTTATCAATGCTATCACTTGTACCAACCAAAACAATTTGATAGTTGCTAGGTAGTCTTTTGGCAAGCTCTAAAAAGACGTCAAGTCCCTTTCGCTCCCCCCAACCAAAGGCAACGCCTAGAACGATTTTTTTGTTCTCTAAGCCGTATTTTTCTCTAAAATTACTTTCAGTAGGCTTGAATATATCTAGGTTAATTCCATTTTTTATAGTTATTGCTGTGCATTCGCCTAAAAAGGATTTCTTAGCTTGATTAACAACCCAATCACTAGGACCGGTTATTGTTAAATCCAAATCCTTAACAAGTGCTTTCTTCTTTTCATATAACCAATTACTTTTATCAAAAAACCAACTGTATGAAGACCTTTGAGGGCATTTTTCGCATTTTGTTTTCCATTTTTCGCACCCTGCCATTGCATAGTGTGGGCAATAGCCTGTAAACGCCCAACAGTCATGGAAGGTCCAAAAGGTCTTTATGTTGTTTTTTCTAATATAGTCAAAAAGCATACCTAAGTGCACATTATGGCTATGCAAATTATGAAGCTGAATTATATCAGGCTTAAAAGCCTCTAGGTGCTTAATAAGCCTTTTTGTAGCACCTCTTGAATTAAAGCCATATTTTCCAAAAATTCTTGACTTTAATGCTTGAAGCTTAATATATTTGTCGCTTGCATACTTTACACCAAGAGGGTAATCACTTTTACCACTTGTGTAAAATATACGATTTTCTATCCCCTCTTGCGACAAAGCCTTGCTAATGCCAATGCATATATTTCCAGTGCTACCTGAACCACATATAGCATTTATTTGAGCAACTCTCATTTTTCGCCTTTCTTACTTATATCTGTCTACGTATTTCTCGAAGCATCTTGCGCTATCGAAGCCCTTAGCCCTCTCTTGACAATCTGTGGAGGAAATCGCGCCTCGCTCACATATTTTCCTAATAGCATTTTCCAACTGGTCAAGGTCGTCAATCTTTACGCTAATGCCAGTTTTTTCATCAATTATTTCAGGGCTACCACCTGTTTCAAAGGTTACAACAGGTGTCCCGCAGGCAAGTGCTTCCATATTAACAGTTGGGTAATTTTCTTCCCTTGTAGGATTTACAAACACATCGCTAGCTGTGTAAATCTCTGCAAGCTCTCTTTGGTTTGCAGTTCTATGTATTGAAATAATATTTTCTGGTAGCATTTTGTCAATGCTGTCATTCGTTCCAACCAAAACAATTTGATAGTCGCTAGATAGCCTTTTGGCAAGCTCTAAAAAGACGTCAAGTCCCTTTCTCACACCCCAATCAAAGGCAACGCCCAAGGCTATTTTCTTATTTTCCAAGCCGTGCCTTTGCCTAAAGTCACCCTCGGTAGGCTTAAATACGTCCAAATTTATTCCGTTATTTATTACTTCTATTTTGAAGTCCTTGAAAAAGGACTTCTTTGCTTCATTTGCAAGCCACTTAGATGGACAAATTACAGTCAAATCAAGGTCCTTAACTAGCCTTCTTTTTTGTTCCTGTAGCCAACTACTCTTATCAAAAAACCAACTGTATGTGGATTTTTGAGGACAAGCCCTACACTCATCTGTCCACTTATTGCACCCTGCCAAGTCATAGTAAGGGCAATAGCCTGTAAACGCCCAACAATCATGGAAGGTCCAAAAGGTCTTAATGCCCTTTTCTTTGATGTAATTTAGTAGCATACCTAGGTGTACATTGTGTCCGTGTAGGTTGTGCAATTGAATTATATCAGGCTTAAAATCCTCTAGGTGCTTAATGAGTTTCTTAGTAGCACTTTTTGAGTTAAAGCCATATTTTCCAAAAATTCTTGACTTTAATGCTTGAAGCTTAATATATTTGTCGCTTGCATACTTAACACCAAGTGGGTAATCGCTTTTCCCACTTGCGTAGTATATGCGATTGTCAATACCACGCTCGGTTAGTAGCTTGCTAATTTCAAGAGCAATCTTGCCTGTGCTACCTGCACCACAGGTAGCGTTTATTTGAGCAACTCTCATTTTTAACTCTCCCAACAGAATTTATATGGATAAGTATGAAGCATGTCCTCACCATTAAAGCCCTCGTATACAAAGTATCCAAGGAAGAATATTGTCATAACAACAGAAGCTAGCTTTACCACCTGCTCAAAGCCCTTTCTTGGCTTTTGCATCAATTTTGAAAGTGCGATGGGCACAAATATCATATAGTAGTAATTCATTCTCATAACTACCATGTTAACAGGAGCAAACAACTGGAAAATAAGACAAATAACTAGAATGTTTCTAAGTCCTATTTCTTCCTTTGTTAAGCTCTTTTCGTCAATTGCAACAAAGGCAAAGATAACAAACAGTGCAAACAGAATAATCATCATAAAAGCTCCTGTTTGCTCAGTATCATAAGTATACTCGTCCTTTACAAATTCCTTTAGGAAGTTAAAGATTGGTTCGTTGAATACATAAACCGCCACAATTAAAGGAATTGAGAAAAATAAGCCCTTTTCGGTAAATCTTGTATTTACAACAGGATAAAGCGCAAACATAACAAAGGCGGACACGTGAAATTGCATTGCCAAAATTACAAGAAGGATAAACCAAATTAGTTTTTTCTTTCTTGCAAGATAGTAAAGTGGCACGGCAATTCCAATTGCAATCACCTGTCTTAACGAAGAGAAGTAGCATGTAAATGGTGTTGCAACCAAGAATAGTGCAATTGTCAAAACTACGCTCTTATTTTCCTTCACATAAAAGATTACAAGCGGAATAGTTGCTAACACTGCCGCTACAGCCATAAGTGCTTGATAGCTACCAAACCAATCGCTAACAATCTTGTTCAAATACAAATAGCCCTTTTCCAATTCAAAGCTATTTGGAACATGCTCCCAACCTACACTCGATACACGATTGTAAATCCACTCATAGTTTCTATTGTCAATTCCAATAGATTTATCTCTTACACAGAGCAGGAATATAAAAATTGCAAAAAATACTGCAATTGCCACCTTAGGCATTTTGTCTCTTTTGCTACTTGCCGAACAAAAAACGTAAGCAACTATTGGGGGGATTGCAAATAGCAATATATATGGTATCATTTTATTTCGCCTTTCCTACTCTTAGCTTAAGATATAGCTTTTTTGCTAAATTCCTTAATTTAGAGTATGTTTTTGTTTTAGTCTTAATAATCCAAAGTCCAAATGATTTTTTAGGCTTTAGGCTCCTTGCCATTGCAAAGGCATCATCGCCCTCTTTATATCTGGTTTTTAAATATGCGTTTTTGCCGTAAAGGACAAAAAGCTCATAATCGTCCTTTGCATTGTCCTTTAACCAATTTAAGCATCTGTTCCAAAACATATCCTGCTCAGGATTGTGGTAGGAATAGCCTATTTGAGTGGACAATTGCTTTGCATGGACACGACCCTGTACAAGCACCTTTGGTATAAAGTGTAGCTTGTAGCCACCCTCGTATAGCCTGTACCACAAATCAACGTCGTTTATCAGTCTTAATTTTTCATCAAAGCCACCCATTTTATCAAGGACGCTTTTATGAATAAGACAGCCACAGCCATGAAAGTTATATCTTGTTGGCTCGGCTATTAAATATTTGTTGTCAGTTATGGAATCAATATGCTCAGCAATTTTTAGAAGATCCTTTTCCTTAGGCGTTGAAATCACCTTGCCCTGTGCATTTACCAGCTCAGAGCCAGTAAACAAAATATGATTTTCAAGCACCTCGCCCTTTTCGTAAAGCTGATTCAGTAGCTTTACCTGCTCACTTAGCTTGTCCTTTTTGTAAAGGTCGTCGTGAGAAAGCCAAGAAAACCACTCGCCCTGCATTTCCTTAATACCACGATTAAGGGCAGATGATGACCCACCGTTTTCCTTTTCAAAGTATCTTATCTTATCACCGTATTTTCCCGCAACCGCCCTTGTTGCACCCTCATCGGGGGATCCGTCATTGACAACTATAATTTCATAATTGTCATAGGTCTGTGCAAGCGCGCTATCTATTGCCTCTGCCAAATAGTTTGATGCCTTATAGGCAGGAATAACAATAGATATTTTTGGTCTTATCGCTTCCATTTTTTCTCCTAATTTAAAATAATATTGCAAATATGCTCGTTAATTTTTCTATGGTCAAATTTTTCATCGGCATATTTTCTGGCATTATTTCCCATTTCCTCGACCTTGTCAGGGTTTTCAAGGAAATATATCATCTTATCTGCCAAGGCTTGAGCATTTTTGACAGGCACTAAAAAGCCGTTGTATCCCTCAACAACAGAATCCCTTGTGCCATTTGTGTCGCAGGTGATTATCGGCCTACCAACCGATTGTGCTTCCATAATCGACACAGAAAAGCCCTCTCTATACGAAGGCAAAACGTAAACGCCACAATCCCTTATAAAGGGTCGCACGTCAGTAGTTGGTCCTAGATAATTTATTGCACCTGAGTCTATATATTCCTTTATATCCTCAGCCTTAACCGTACCCTCAGGGCCTACTAGGTTAAAGGTAGCCTCTTTGTATTTTTCCTTTACGAGCCTTGCAGCCTCACAGTATTCAAAAATACCCTTAGTCTTAAGAAGCCTTGCAATTACCAAAAAGGTATTATTGCTTGTTACAGGCTGACTTGAAAAATGCTCAACATCAACACCTATTCCACCACTAATAACCTCTGTCTGCTCTTCCTTAACAAGCCCTCTTTTAACAAAGTCCTTTTTGTCGTCATTGTTTAGGAAAAACACCCTTTTAGAATGCTTAAAGGCCTTCTTGTAGCCGTGGCAAACGTATTTGCGAATAAGCTTCCACTTTAGTCCGTTATTGATAAAAACGTCGCCCGCACCCTCAACCATTGAATAGATGTTTTCCACACCTGCATTTTTTGCGCCCTGTACTCCATAAACATTTGGCTTTAACATAAAGGTAAGGACTATGTCGGGATTGACTCTTTTAATTAATTTTGCATATCTACCCTTTAGTGTCAAAAGCTTAAATGGATTTAGTCCTCTGTTAGCATCGTTTAAGCAATAATATTCGACGCCCATTGCTCGTATTTCCTCTTCACACTCGTTATCGAATACAGAAACACAAACCTTATGTCCTAATGACAATAATTTTTCTATTAGCTTTCTTCTAAAGGTTACTACTGTTGTAGATTTACTACAAGCAAAAAAAATTCTCACACTATACTCCTACTTTATCCTTCTTGCAGGTGTGCCTACGTAGGTACCCGCCTCAGTTATTTCCTTAATTACCGTTGAGCCTGCACCGATAATTACGTTTTCACAAACCCTTGTTACATGAACAATCACCGCTCCTGCACCTAGCCAAGAGTTGTCCCCCAGCGAAGAAACACCACACACAACAGCTTTCGGTGAAACGTGAACGAAATTGCCAATTTCACACTCATGCTCTACAATTGCACCTGTATTTATCACGGCATGGTCGCCTACTCTAGCAGATGCATTTACAACTGCATTTGGCATAACGACAGTGCCCTGTCCTATTTTTGCACTAGGGCTGACAACTGCACTGCTATGTATAGCTGTATACCAATTACATTGATATTTTTGCGCTATTTTTCTTCTCGTTTTATTATCACCAATGGCTATTACCATTTCACATTCATTCCTATAGCTTAAGCAATCCTCAACCTTGCCTAGTATTGTGGCATCGTAAATTTCCTTGCCACACTCATATGCATCGTCAAGAAACCCAACAACAATATCACCCACACTGCGCACAATGTCAGCAATAACTCTTGCATGCCCACCGGCACCGATAATAATTACTTGCTTACTCATCCACCGTTTCCTTCTTTTTGTCTATCTCTTCTGGAGTACCCAAAAACTTTTCCATTGTCGCATTTCCCTGTTGCGATATGCCGTCTCTTTTCAAAACATTTACAACAGTCTTTACAATGATTTTTACATCATCGAATAGGGTTATTTTGTTTATGTAATCCACGTCTAGCTTAAACTTCTCTTCCCAAGAGATAGCATTTCTACCATTTACCTGTGCAAGACCTGTTAAGCCTGGGCGCACGTTATGCCTTTTTTTCTGCTCACTATTGTATCTTGGAAGATACTCAACAAGCAAGGGTCTTGGTCCAACTATTGACATTTGTCCTATGAAGATGTTGAAAAGCTCGGGTAGCTCGTCAAGTGAGGTTGAGCGAAGAATTTTGCCATATCTTGTAAGGCGCTTGTCGTCGGGCAAGAGATTACCGTTTTCATCCCTTTCACAGGTCATTGTGCGAAACTTAACAAGCTTAAAAATCTTTTCATTTTTACCTGGGCGAAGCTGAGTGAAAAAGGGATTACCCTTCATTTTGATTGCACCTACCACCATAAGCACCAAAAGCACCGGCGATAGTAAAATGATAGCAAGTCCGCTTAAAAATATGTCGTAAAATCTTTTGAAAAAGCCCTTGTAATAGATTGCTGACAAGCCAACAAAGGCGCAAAGACCTATGAGAGCAATAATTATGTATCCACCTGTTGTTCCCAAAAGAAACTCCCAAAACTGATCCATTGTAATCTCCTTAATTAAAGAATTTCCTAATTGCCTCTATTACGTAGTCCTGCTCCTCGTCTGTCATCTTAATGTCACTAGGCAAGCAAAGTCCACGAGCAAAAATGTCCTCGTCAACAGGCTTGTCCTCTACGTAAATGAAGTCGCAATCGCTAAATACGGGTTGCATATGCATAGGCTTCCAAATAGGTCTTGTTTCTATGTTTAACTCGTTTAGTGCGTTTAGTAAATCTATCGGGCTTTTGTCAGCACCCTCGTCGATTGTCATACAGGTAAGCCAAAAGTTTGGCACAGTATTTTCAAGATAAGGGTTTAGCTTAACAGGAAGTCCCTTGAGCCCCTCTTCATAGCGACGATAGATTTTTTCCTTCAAATCTCTATGCTCATCAAGGTGTAAAAGCTGACCTCTACCAATTCCGGCAACAACGTTTGACATACGATAGTTGTAGCCGATTTCCTCGTGCTGATACCAAGGTGCTTTCTCTCTTGCCTGAGTTGCAAGCTTGAATGCGTGAAGTCGAGCATCCTCGTCGTCGGTAATAAGCATACCACCACCAGAGGTTGTGATAATCTTATTTCCATTAAAGCTAATTGCGTTGTATTTACCAAAGGTGCCACATTCTCTGCCCTTGTATTTTGCGCCAAGTGCCTCTGCTGCATCCTCGATTAGAATAGCATTGTGCTCTCTGCAAATTTCAAGAATCTCGTCCATTTTAGAGGGAGTTCCGTAAAGGTGTGCCAAAACAACCACCTTAGCCTCTGGATATTTCTCAAATGCCTTTCTCAAGGCACGTGGGTCCATATTCCAGCTATCTTTTTCTGAATCTATGTAAACCTGCTTTCCGCCCTCATAAGTTACAGGGTTGACGGTTGCCGCAAAGGTCATATCCGAGCATAAAACAACATCACCTCTTTTAATCCCTGCTAGCTTCATAGCCAAATGAAGGGAGGCGGTGCCAGATGAAAGGGCAAGGGTCTTAAAGCAATCCTTGGGAAGTCCCCTGTTTAGGTACTCATTCATCTCAATTTCAAAATTATCACAGTTAAAGCCAAGAGGCGCAATCCAGTTTTTGTCAAATGCCTCTTGTACAAATTTCATCTCCTCGCCGTGCATTGTAGGAGTAGAAAGACCAATTCTCTTTTTCATTTTCCACCTTAATAATAAAAATATACCTTATATATTATATATTAAAGATAAAAAAGTGTCAAGACAAAAATTAAAAGAGGCCACTCGGTAGCCTCTTTTAGGTTTAAAATTAAAATAATTTTACATTTTGTTAATAATCTATTCAAGCCTTAATCTTAAATGGATTGAAATTTTCGTCATCTACAACCAAACTAAATTGGACGTATTTGGGCTGGAAGAAGCAAGCAATTCACGTGAACCCCCAAAACTCATACTTCGTTTCGGGGAACCCCTCCTACGTGAACCCCCAAAACTCATACTTCGTTTCGGGAAACCCCTACCACGGCGCACCGCAGATAGGGGACGAAGTCGTACTTTTGTACGTCGAGGTCACTGTCGAGGAGCAACACAGAAATTCGCCGTCTACAACCAAACTAAATTGGACGTATTTGGGCTGGAAGAAGCAAAAAAGACGAGGCGCACCGTAAAGCCACAGGCGAAGGCTATCTTGCGATAGTCAAGGTTGTGGGTGCGGAGCAACGACGTATTTTGCCGCTTATTACAGTCCGAATTAGTGGGATGCGTGGATAGAAATGCTTTTAATTACAGGTCTATTTTCCTTCGCAACTCCACCATCGTTGTCGGTATTTTCAATCTCTTCGCAGATTTTGTGTATTATGTCCATGCCACTTGTTACCTTACCGAAGGCTGCGTATTGTCCGTCAAGAGATGTTGAGTTGTTTGCGGTTGTTGCCTCAACGATAAAGAATTCACTTGTTGCGCTATTTAGTGCGCCTTTTTCTCTTGCCATTGAAAGAATACCCTCGGTGTGCTTAATTCTGTTTCTTACACCGTTTAGCTGAAACTCGCCCTTAATCTTGTCGGACTCCTTAGGGCTACCGTTTTTGTCAAAGCCACCACCCTGTGCCATAAAGCCGTCAATGATTCTGTGGAAAACTGTATCGTCATAGAAGCCTGACTCTGCTAGCTTAACGAAGTTAGCAACTGTAATTGGCGCTTCCTTACCGTACAATTCAACGTGTAGGGTTCCGTAGTTTTCAATTTCAATTGATGCGTGATGTGTAACAGTTAAATCAGGTGTGCTTGAATTGTTTTTGATTAAATTTACAAGACCGATAATACCAAATACGAGCAAAACCGCAAGGGCAACTGCTACAACTGCAATAACGATTGGAGTTGCAATTCTTTTAACCTTCTGTGCTCTTTTTGCCTTTTCCTTTTCGAATGCCTTTTGCTTAGTTTTTTCTGTAACATAGTTACTGTTTTTCTTCTTAGCCATTTTTTACCTCTTAACTTAAAAATATGATTGCAAGTAGGATTGTGGCACCACCTAGAATACCGAAAACAAAGGCAAGAATAGTCATTAGCCTTATCTTGTTTTTGTCCTTGGCCCTCATCTCTTCAAGCTCTGCCTTTTTCTTAAGAGTGAGGCGCTTTTTCCTTTTTTTGCCTGCCATTTTTATCCCCTTACAAATTAGTTTACCTAGATAGTATAACACAAGGCTATCAATATTTCAATCAATTTTTATGACTTTTTTACGCTTTTCCATATTGACAGAATAAATTAGTTGTGATATACTTTAAGCAACGAAATATTTCGGAGGATTTTAAGATGGAGCATATCAAAACAATTAAGACAGGCAATCTTTGTGAAAGCGCAAAGAAGGGTGGCTGTGGCGAGTGCCAAACATCATGCCAGTCCGCTTGCAAGACAAGCTGTGGTATCGCTAACCAAGCGTGCGAAAATAGCGACAGAAAGTAATTACTGAAAAACGCACATTAAATTCTGGACTGCTAAGGATTCCTTCGCAGTCCGATTTTATTATAGACTCTTTTTTGAAAGGATTTTTTATGGTACATCAATACAAGCTAGGTGGCTACAATATTGTATTAGACATCTGCTCGGGTGGCGTTCACGTTGTTGACGACGTATGCTACGACATAATAGAAATATATGAAAAACAGACACGTGACGAGGTAATTTCCTCAATTTGCCAAAAATACGAGGGCAAAAACGGAATAAC
Organism: Clostridia bacterium; assembly: GCA_017399145.1. Classification (GTDB taxonomy): domain Bacteria; phylum Bacillota; class Clostridia; order Oscillospirales; family CAG-272; genus RGIG2000. The sequence goes on from JAFQEG010000038.1 coordinate 32,912, forward strand.
AAGGGAAGATATAATTACCTGCTACGACCAAGTAGAGGAGCTTAAGAAAACCGGTCAGCTATTCACTCCCGACACCTTTGAGCCAATGGCAGACACGCTAAAGCAAAAGACAAGTGGAGTTATAAAGGCGCTCTGCTTACACGTTGCACACACCTGTAACCTAAACTGCTCCTATTGCTTTGCCTCACAGGGCAAGTATCACGGCGAAAGGGCTGTTATGTCCCTTGAGGTTGGTAAGCGCGCCCTTGATTTTCTTGTAGAAAACTCAGGCACAAGACGTAACCTAGAGGTTGACTTCTTCGGTGGCGAGCCACTTATGAATTTCCAAATGATAAAGGACCTAGTTGCTTATGCAAGGGAAATTGAGAAGGTACATAATAAAAACTTTAGATTTACACTTACTACAAACGGTGTATTAATTGACCAAGATGTAATCGATTTTGCTAACCGTGAAATGTCAAACGTGGTCCTCTCTCTTGACGGACGAAAAGAGGTACACGACAGATACAGGGTTGACTATTTAGGTAATGGTAGCTGGGACAAAATCGTTCCTAAGTTTAAGGACCTGGTCGACCAAAGAGGTGGCAAGAATTACTATATGCGTGGCACCTTTACTCACGCAAACCCTGACTTCTTAAATGATATAAAGGTTATGCTTGACCTTGGCTTTAATGAGCTTTCAATGGAGCCAGTTGTATGTGCAAGGGGTGACAAGGAGGAATTAACCGAGGAGGACTTCCCCATTGTTTGCAAGCAATACGAGGACCTAGCGTCCCTTATGATAGAAAGACGAAAAGAGGGCAAGGAATTTACCTTCTATCACTATATGATTGACCTAAAGGGCGGACCCTGTATCTATAAAAGGATATCTGGCTGTGGGTCTGGTACTGAATATATGGCAGTTACCCCTTGGGGAGACTTGTACCCTTGTCACCAATTCGTTGGCGAGGAAAAATACAGACTTGGTAGCATCTACGAAGGTGTTACTAATAAGGAAGCACAAAACGAATTTGCATGCTGTAACGTTTACGCACGTCCCGACTGTGCAGACTGCTGGGCTAAGCTATATTGCTCAGGTGGCTGTGCAGCAAACGCATACCACGCAACAGGTAGCGTAAAGGGTGTTTATGAGTATGGCTGTCGCTTGTTTAGAAAGCGTATGGAATGTGCTATAATGGTTGCAATCGACAAGGAATTAAGCGAATAATTTTCCACGGCTTCTTTTTTAAGGAGCCGTTTCTTAAGAAAGGGGAAAAATGACTACTCCTATAATTGATTTTATTAAAGACTACCAAGAAAAAAATCCACTTCGCCTTCACGTCCCTGGACATAAGGGCAAGGGCTTTTTAGGTGTTGAGTCTTGGGATATTACTGAAATAAATGGTGCTGACTCACTATATTTTGCAAATGGAATAATAAAGGAAAGCGAAAATAACGCAAGCGCTATTTTTGAAAGCCAAGCAACCTTTTATTCCTGTGAGGGGTCCTCTCTTTGCATTCGAGCTATGCTTTATATGGCAATGAAATGCAAAAGAAAGAGTCAAGGTAACTACGTTTTCGCTACTCGAAATGCCCATTCTTCATTTATTACAAGTGCCTCACTTCTAGGCTTTGATGTTATGTGGCTTTTTGGCAGGGATAGCTATCTAAGTGTTGATTTAAGTGATGAAAGCTTGGAAAAAGCCTTGGAGAGTGTAGATATTTTGCCCTTTGCACTATATGTGACAAGTCCAGATTATCTAGGAAATACCCTTGATATTTCCTCACTTGCAAGGGTGTGCCATAAATACGGAATACTATTAATTGTAGATAATGCCCATGGTGCGTATCTTAAATTCTTGACCCCATCAAGACACCCTCTTGACCTAGGGGCTGACCTTTGCTGTGACTCTGCCCATAAGACTCTGCCCACCTTAACAGGCTGTGCCTATCTGCACGTTTCCAAGAGTGCACCAAAAGAATTAGCCGACTATGGCAAGGAAGCGCTTCGCCTTTTTGGCTCAACTAGTCCCTCTTATTTAATGCTTGCATCACTTGATAATGCAAATTCTTATCTAACAGAGGATTATAGGTCCCGTCTTGATAGTCTTTGCACCCGTGTTAGTAGCCTTAAAAATCGCCTAAGAGGTCGAGGAATTGACGTTTTGGAAAACGAGCCTCTTAAAATCACCATAAAGCCAAAATCAATTGGCTACACAGGAATACAGCTAGGTAGCCTACTAGAAAGTAATTCAATAATACCTGAGTTTTACGACAAGGATTACCTTGTTTTAATGGTTAGTTGCGAGGCGGACTGTCTAGATACCCTTGAAGGTGTGCTTACAGCCACCGAGAAAAGAGAGCCAATTTTAGACACTCCCCCACAAATTTTGCCACCAAAAAAGGTATTCTCTATACGAGACTCCCTTTTCAAGGCTGGTCAGGTGCTACCTCTTGATAGGTGCCTTGGCCGTGTGCTTTGTGTTGGCGCTATCTCTTGTCCCCCTGCGGTTTCTTTAATCGTATGTGGCGAGGAAATAAACGAAAGTGTAATTGATGCTTGCAAATACTACGGAATCAATACCCTTAACGTGGTAAAATAAGGAAACGGAGAATTCATTCTCCGTTTTTTCATTTTGGGGTTGTATTTATCATTTTTGTTTGATATAATATATACAATTGTGTATTAAATTAAAAGGAGGAACAAAATGAAGGCTTTGAAAAATATTTTTCGCACCTTTAGTGGCTCAATGAGTGAGTCGTTACAGTCTGTTTTGCCTATCTGTGGAATAGTACTACTTCTTTCTATCTCACTTTCACCCATAATGCCCGGCGTTATGGTTATGTTTCTTCTTGGAGCCTTGTTAATTATCGCTGGTATGAGCATATTTACTATCGGTTCAAATATTTCAATGGAGCCTCTTGGCGACGGCATCGGTGTTTTGATTGGCAAGTCAAAGAAAAGGGTCTTGCCTGTGCTTATCTGCTTTTTGCTAGGCTTTCTTATCACTATTGCCGAGCCTGATTTAACTGTGCTTGCCGAAAAGGTTGACGGAGTTGACAACTGGATTTTAATCGGTCTTGTAGCAATTGGTGTTGGCGCCTTCTTAGCCCTTGCCTTGATAAGAACAAGACGTAGCATTCCCCTTGCAAAAATCCTAGTTCCCCTTTACTTAATTGCACTTTTACTTGCCTGTGTGCCCTATGCTTGCGTGGTTTTAGCAAGACTAACAGGTCAAGAATGGCTTACAACCATTGGCTCAATTGAGTTTATTCCAACTGCCTTTGACTCCGGTGGAGTTACAACAGGTCCTATCACAGTACCATTTATAATGGCACTTGGTGCAGGTCTTGCCTCAATGCGTAAGGATAAGCGCTCTGCCGAGGATAGCTTCGGTCTTGTTGCCCTTTGCTCAATAGGTCCTATTATTTCCGTTTTAATCCTTAGCCTTATTAAGGGCCCATCTGCCACCGAGGACGCAGGTACGCCTATCACCTACGATATAAACACGCAAGAGGCATTTTTAAGATTTCTTGACCCTGAAGGTGGTATTGTTAAGTACATAAAGGAAGTAAGCATGGCATTCTTACCTATCGTTGCTATGTTTGTTGTCTTTCAGCTTATCTTCAGAAGATTTAACAAAAATCAGGTTGCAAGAATTTGCGTCGGCTTTGTTTATACATACATTGGTCTTGTACTCTTCTTAACAGGTGCAAACGTTGGCTTTATGCCTGCCGGCGAGCTTATCGGTAGCACACTAGCCTCAACTAGCTACAAGTGGGTGCTTATCCCTATTGGTATGATTCTTGGCTATTTCGTAGTATCTGCCGAGCCGGCTGTACACTCTCTTAAAAAGCAGGTTGAAGAGGTAACAAACGGCGCTATCTCTCAAAGGTCAATCGGTATTGCTCTTTCCGTGGGTGTTGCAGTTTCCGTTGGCGTTGCAATGCTAAGAGTTTTAACAGGTATTGCAATCTTGCCAATTCTTATAGTTGGCTACACAGTTCCGTTGGTAATTACCTATTTCGTACCCCCAATTTATACCGGTATCGCATTCGACTCTGGTGGAGTTGCAAGTGGTCCTATGGCTACTACCTTTATTCTTCCCTTTGCAATCGGTGCGTGTCAAGCTATGGGTGGTAACGTGCTTACCGATGCATTCGGTGTCGTTGCTATGATTGCTATGACTCCTCTTATTACAATTCAAGTCCTTGGCTTGATTGGTAAAACTAAGAGAGATAAGAAAATGCGTCAAATCCATAGCGAGCTTGGTCAAATCAGCGATGGTATCGTTTATTATGATGAAGTGGAGGTAAAGGCACATGGCAAGAAATGATGACAGAATTGTAATGCTTCTTTCCATTATTCAACGTGGTAAGGGTGCAAAATATATCAAAATGCTAAAGGAAAGCAGTGTACCTCTACACTATCAATGCGTAGGGTCAGGTACTGCATCCTCGGAAATGATGGATATTTTAGGTCTCGGAAGCAGTGACAAGGACATCTTGCTTAGCTTTACAACCTATAATACAGTTGTTGGTCTTAGCGAGGAGTTAGGCAAGCTAGTTGGCGCAAATATGGGCTTTAACGGTCTTGCAATGGTAATTTCAACCTCTGCCTTTAGCAGAATTTCGGCAGAAATAATCAAGAGAAACAGTAAACAAGAAAAACAGGAGGGCAAAATGAGTAGCGAATATAAGTACAGTCTAATTCTAATATCTGTAAACCGTGGCTTTACCGATGCAGTAATGCAAACGGCAAAAAAGGCAGGCGCAACCGGTGGTACAGTAATCAAGGCACGTCTTGCCGAGGCACACGAGATTGAGGCTTACGCAAACGAGAAGCTAAACGAGGAAAAAGAAATCGTAACAATTCTTGCCCCCGACAGTGTAAGAAATCAAATCCTTGAGGACGTAAACGCCGAATTTGGACTAAAGTCCGAAGCACAAGGCACAGTATTTTCCGTACCAGTTGATAAGGTGTTTAAGATATAAATAAAAAAGGACTTCGAAACTGAAGTGAACCCCAAATAGTTCACAAAAAAATAAAAAGCATGACAAAGAACAGGAAGAGGAAATCACCTTTTCCTGTTTTTTAATCGAGTTGTATTGTAAAAAATCAGCCAATCTTCAACAAGGGATAGAAATTCTTGAA
>JAFQEG010000039.1 GCA_017399145.1 Clostridia bacterium
CGAGGTGCTTGTGATCGAGCTCCCAGACACCTTTCGGCTTGCTTACGAACCATATTTGTGTTGCGTTGCAACACAAAGTGGTCGAACCTGTACCATCCCAAGCCATAAAAGTAAAGGACTCAGCTGAACCTGTGGTTCAACTGAGTCCTTTATGGCTGGGATGGATGGGTTCGAACCATCGAAATGCCAGAGTCAAAGTCTGGTGCCTTACCGCTTGGCTACATCCCATTAGTGCTTAAGTATTTTATCACACTTTATTCTTGTTGTCAATACCTAATTTAAACTTTTTTAAAGGTATTTATTCTAATGTCTTTGGTTTTTCTCTTTTCCTTGACTTTACAAGAGCTTAATGGTATAATAAAATAAAAAATACTTGCGAGGTGTATTATGAAGCTAAACTGGAAGGCGGGGCTTGTATATTTCTTACTGATTCAAGTATGTGTGCTTGTATTTTCGTTTTTCCTATCTGGTGCTATTGTTATTCCTGTAAGATTTATTTTTAAGGAAGAGGGACTTTTGCGTGAGGTTGCAACCCTTGTAGCACTATTCATTTTCGAGCTGGTATACAGACTATTTATTTTCTTAGCAACCTTTAAAAATAATCGCAATTTAACCTTTCCTCAATTTTGTCTTGACTATCTTTTATCCTTCAGTGCAAGATTAGTCTTTTCACTCTGCACTGTATTCTCTGCTTGGTCGGCGGGAAATGCTATTTCTATATCAGGAATTTTAGTTGCAAGTAATTTAATAGACAAGGATATTATAACCATGCAACAGGTGCCAACCTACATATATTTAATAGCATTTGTCATTTTCGAGGGCTTTACAATTTTAACCGCTTTTCTATCCTACAAAATAAGCAAATTTATTAGAAAAAAAGAGCTTTCAGACCTACATAAATAAAAAGGACACGTCTGTGTCCTTTTTTGATTTATTTTAGAGTTTCGTCAATGATTTCAGCAGTTGGTGCGTTTACGCTAACGCTTTTAATTCCGTTTAGGCAACCGTTTTTGGACTTGTAGCCGTCCTCACTCATTGCTATGCTTTCGCCGTTTGAGGCAATAAGACGATATCTATACAAGCCTGCCTTATCACAATAAATCTCAAACTTAGGGCAAGGTTGCTTTTCAAATGTTTTCAAGGTTTGGTCCTCTATTCTCTTTTCCTCAATGCAACGTACTGCGTGCTTGCCTATGCTAGCAATTCCGTTTTTACAAGCAGATTTTGTAGTGTAAACCTGAGAGGCAACTGCAATTTTTTCCATATTGCTTGCGTAAAGACTAAAATTGAAGCATCCTGTTGGTGTTTTTTTAATGACAAATTTTCCCATGATAATACCCTCCAAATATTTTCTACTACTTATATAATATCAAAAATATTCTCGTTTGTAAATATTTTTGTCGAAATTTGTTGAAAAAGTAAATATTTCCATTCCCTTGACTTGTCTAAAATAGTATGATAAAATATCCTTGTCTAAAGGAAGGTGATTTTATGAATACTATTAAATTTGAAAAGAAAAATACAAGAGTTATTGCCCACAGAGGTCTTTCTGGCATTGAGGTTGAAAACACAAATTCTGCCTTTGTAGCTGCCGGAAATCGCTCTTATTATGGAATTGAAACAGATATTTACAAAACTGCCGATGGTAAATTTGTAATAGGTCACGACGACAATTACAAAAGGTTATCTGGCAAGGAAATATATCTTGAAAAGGAAAATCTTGACACGCTTCAAGGTATAGTATTTTTTGACAAGGACGGAGAAATGGACAGATGTGACCTTCGCCCCTCACGTCTTGAAAATTACTTAAAGATTTGCAAAAAATACGAAAAGCACTCAGTCCTCGAATTAAAGTCAAGCTTCACTAAGGACGAAATCCAAAAAATTATTGATATCATAAAAAGCTACGACTACCTAGAAAATACAACCTTTATTTCATTTAACTACGAAAACCTACTGAAAGTAAAAGAGATTTTGCCAAAGCAGTCAGCCCAGTATCTGTTTTGGAAGGTAACCGACGAGGAAATTGCAAGACTTGTCCGTGATGGAATCGACGTTGACGTATGGTGCCGTGACTTGACTCGTGAGCATATTGAAGCTTGCCACAAGGCAGGCTTAAAAGTCAACTGCTGGACAGTTGATACTCCAAACGAGGCTGAAAAGCTAGTATCCTGGGGCATTGATTTTATAACCTCAAATATTCTTGAATAATGACCATATAAAAACCACAGTGGGTAAGCTTTCCCACTGTGGTTTTTATTATTTATGCTTTCTTATAAATTCCTTTGCATCCTTCAATATTTTTAAATCCTCTGCCGATATCAATTCGATATCTGCCAAATCAAGAAGGTATCTAGGGTCAATGCTTAATATTTGACAAATTCTCCGAAGCTGTCCAATACTGGGCTCTTGTATATCCCTTTCAATTTTTGAATAGTTAGATTGATTCATAGGAATTAACTTTGCCATTTCTCTTTGCGACAAATCTTTGTCTTCACGTATATTGCGTATTTTCTCTCCCAAGCTCATATTCTCCCCTCCTATTCAATTTGATTATAGCATTTTTAACTAATATTATTGACAAAATGTTATTTTTACTATATAATTATTTTAACGAGTTAATTTTTAACTCAATCAATGAAAGGAGTGTAAGGTATGAATTTTGAAGACTATATCAAAGATGATTTTGAAATCCGCGATGGATGGTTTTGGGCATCAGGTTGGATAAGTTATCGGGTGCAAAAATTCGGCTGGGGCGGAGATGAGTACAAGGTCATTGGAACTGGTGGCGATTACGATCCAGGGTATAGTGTAGATACGGATGCATATGGAGATTGGTACTTGAAAAAAGGGTACGAAAAAATATGCCGTCTCACCCACCTCGGTGGAGAAAATTGGTGTAAATGTTAAATTTAAAGGAGAAAAAGTATGTTTGAAAAGTTGAAATACAAATTAAAGGGTTGGATAATAGACGGAAATGTTTTTCGTGGACCAAGTAGAAATGGATCAACATATATCCTTCCAGAAAATATAACCGAAATCGGTACAAGTGCATTCTACTGTAAAAGTTGGGTAACACGAGTTGAATTAACTGACAATGTAACAAAAATTAATAAAACTGCTTTTGCCGGCTCAAGTATAAGAAACTTCAGATTCCCAGCAAAGTTAAAATCAATAGGTGAGGGTGGATTTCGTGGTTGTGATGGTTTTACATCAATTGAACTTCCTAACACACTTGTAGAGCTTGGCACTGGTGCTTTCGCTGGATGTAAAAATTTAAAAGAAGCTAAGCTCCCTCCAAGCATTAAAGCAGTTAGCGAACAATTGTTCTATAAATGCGGAAATTTAACTAATGTTACAATTCCCGAGGGAATAGATTCAATACAATTTTCAGCATTTGCTGAATGCAAAAGTCTTAAAAAAATCACACTTCCAAAAAGCCTTACACTAATTCAAGTTGAAGCATTTGAAAATTGCACCTCGCTTGAAGAGGTTGAAATCCAAAGTGACAATTGCGTCATTTCTCTTAGAGCATTTGCAAATTGCACCTCACTTAAGAAAATAGTACTTCCAAAAGCAACAGACTTTGTAGGAGATCCCTTTGAAAACTGTCCTGCTGAGATATTATACAGGTAAGTAAATTAAACAGAAAAGAACGAAAGGAAATCCTTTCGTTCTTTTTCTACTATGCTTTTATTGTTTTGCTTTATCCATTTTTGCAAACATCTTTTCGTAAGGCGCTATCATTCCCTCATTCATTTTGTTACCCATTTTTGAAAGGATTTTTTCGTTAGAAAGAAGTGCACCTACAAGATACATTTTCATAGACGTTAGCTTTTTCTTTTGTGGGAAGTCGTATATTCCCTGTTTTTTATAAAACTTATGGTCTGCACGCATCATACCACGCATTTGATAAATTAGGTCACGGAAGATTTTCATTCCACCCACACCATAGAAGCTTTGTGGAGTCCTGTGCTTAGTTTCAAGGGCAAAGGTCAAGGTGTTAGCAAGCATTTTTATTTGCTCACTTGTGCTATATTCGTCAGTTGCAACACCACAAAGGAAGTTGCCACCGGTTTCGCATCTTGCCTCAATTACTGTTTTTAAGTTGTTTTCCCTACTGTACTCACCAGATACAAGATAGCCAACCGGCATACCTACTGTAACAGTCCTATGACCATTACAGAAATTTCTGTCATCATACATTTTAAAGCGACTACCCATTGAGTGGTCCTTTATCTTAAATGCATAAATTATAGCATCTGCCTTTTGAATATAGTTACGCAAAAAGCTATCAAAGCCGTCCTTGTAAACGCACTTTTCGGAAACGGCACAACGGAAGCAACCAAGGCACCCACCAGCAAGAGGGTAATCGGAAATATTTACTATTCTTGTCTTGTATGGTAGTGCTTGACGAAAGGCAGATATCATATCTCCAAGATTTCCACCCTTGCCGTTTTCGTCAGTTATTATTAAAATGTCCTTGTCCTCTTTTTTGCTTTCAACCACCTCAAGTCCTACAACAGGCTGGGGAGTGTATGATTTTTCTTCATTTTTAGGTGAAACATAGATTTTATTTTCATAAGAAAACAAAAGTCTTTCAAGAAACATTTCTGCCTCTTGCCTTCCCTTGTCGCACAAAAGGTCTTCCATATCGGCACTTAAGCCTCGAACAAAATTCATACCCATATCAAGAGAATTTTCTTCAACGTACTTATGTGCAGTTACGTCGTAAAAGTGCTTTGAGGTTGTAATTTGTGTTGCTACCTTGCCCTTTACGTTTACGTCGTTTTCCTTCATCAATTCAATAAAGCGATGAAGCTGTGAGGGCGCTAAAAAGGTGTACACGGGGTAAGAGAAAAGCACAATATCGCAATTTTCCAAAAGCATCTTAGCCTCTTTAAAGTCCTTTTCTAGTGACTTGATTTTTTGTCCTGCATCAATTACTGTAAACTCGCAAGCTTTGTTTACTCTTTCAAGATATCTTATAGTTTGCAGGGTAATGCTGTATTTTCCCTTAGGGCTACCATTTACTACTGTTATTTTCATCTGTCTACCTCAATTGTATTTCATAGGGGTAAAAATTACGCCCTTAACGTTTTTTTCCTTGTCAGTTGGCACAAAGCCTAGCCTTGTGTAAATCGGCACACCATAGGGTGCTGCATTCACTGTAAAGGTCTTATTTTCATAGTCCTGTATCATCCTTGTAAAAAGTGCCTTGCCTATTCCCCTTTTGTGGTATTTCTTGTTTACGTAAAAGTAACCTATGTGGTTATTTTCACGCATGCCCAAAACACCAACAACTATCCCATTATCTAAAGCACCATAAAAGGTAATATTCCTTTTTTGCCTAGTTTCCTCTATAATTCTTTTGTACTCAATTCCACCCTCCTTAGGGAAAACCGGAACCTCAAATTCAGAAAACACAAGCCAAACAAGGTCAAGACACTCATCAATATAGCTATCATCTAGCCTTTCGATTTTTATCTCTTTCATTTCAATTATTCCCCTTTTCCTTTGACACACAAAGGTCCTTTACGGGGCACGTGTCGCATTTTGGATTTTGTGCCTTGCAATATTCTCTTCCAAATAGCACTATTCTATGGCAGAAATCACTTTGCTCACTAGGCACGATTAACTCACTTAAAATCTTTTCAGTCTTAAGTGGGTCCTTTACCCCCTCCTTGTACATACCGAATCTACCACAAATACGCATACAGTGTGTATCAGCCACCACGGCAGGCATACCATAAAGGTCGCCTACAAGTAGGTTAGCAATCTTTCTTCCCACACCTGGAAAGGTAAGCAATGTATCAATATCATTTGGCACTACGTCATTATACTTATAGTGAAGCAAATAACAGGCTTCCTTTATGCTTTTTGCCTTCATTTTGTAAAGTCCACAGGGCTTTACAATTCTTTCAATATCCTCAAGATTACCATCGGCTAAATCCTTTGCACAAGGGTATTTTTTAAACAGGTCACGGCACACAATATTCACTCTTTCATCGGTACATTGTGCGCTTAGCCTACCCATTACAAGTAGCTTGTAGCCACTTCCCTCATACTCAAGTGAGCATAAAGCATTAGGGTACATTTCCTTAAGCCTATTTACTATTTGTCCTATTCTTTCTTTTTTCTCTTTTTTAGTCAAATTCAAACACTTCCTTAAGTATTTTAGAATAAATCAATAGAAAATTCTTCCTTTAAAATCTCACAAAGCCTACAAAGTGGCAAGCCTACAACGTTGTAAAAATCACCGTCGATTTTCTTAATAAAGCTACCTGCTAGCTCCTGTATTCCATAGCCACCTGCCTTATCATAAGGCTTATTCGTATCTACGTAATATTCAATTTCGCAATCAGTTAGATTTCTAAAATATACCTCGGTATATTCACTATCTGTAAAGGTCTTTTCCCTAGTCCTTACGCAAATACCGGTTATTACTCCGTGACTAGTGCCTGAATAGGTCCTTAGCATTTTTATCGCCTCGCACCTGTTTTTAGGCTTGCCCATTACCAAATCACCACAAACAACCACAGTATCAAAGGACAAAAGCACCTCGTCGTTCTTTAAATCAATAGCAAGTGCCTTTTTTTCAGCTATTCTCTTTATTTCCTCTGAAACGGGCTTGCTTTCGTCAAAGGACTCGTCAATATTAGCAACTCTTACCTCAAAATCCTTGCCAAGCATAGAAAGAATTTCTCTTCTTCTTGGGGATTGAGAGCACAAAACAAGCTTCATTTTATTTCCTCACTTAATTCTTCTAAAAGCACCAACGGGCGCTTTATTTTTCTTATAGGCATCAATAATTCTTTCGCACTCCTCATTTTCTTCATCTGTAAAGATAAAGTGCTGTGAGTAACAGGAGATTGAATCAGGCTTATCTGCCATATAAATTGGTACACTATTGTAAATAATATTCAAGTGACCATAAATTCCCTCTGCGTACATTTTAGTGCCCTGTCTGTCCCTTATGTAGGTTTTACAGTTAGCACAGCCCGCAGTATCCTTAATTACGCACTTGTGGGTTGTCATCACAGGGATTTTCCCATAGACAATAAGTCCAAAGCCAGAATAATCTCTTGTCTGTGCAAGGATCAATTCCGGAGCTAAAATTACATTTTCGCACCCTTGCTCACACAAAAGTCCAACACAGGGTCCGTTAAATGCATTTAAGCGATAGTCAAAAACAAGCTTAAAGCCATATTTTTTTACTCGCTCAATTTGACCTATATTTGTTATAAGGGCATACTCAATTCCTATTTCCTTTGCATCCCTTAGCATTTTTTCAATCTCGTCCCATTGACTATCAAAAATAACGGGTGGCATACAAATTCCATTTGCAAGGGTGCCCCTTCTCACTCTGTCAAGATACAAGAATACAATATCAAAATAGTCCTTATTTTTAGGAATTTGCTCCTCTCTTGAAAATAGGGCTGTTTTAATTTTACTAGGTTTTTTAATCTCCTTAACCTCAAAATCCACCTTTTCAACTGCTGGATTTTGATTAAGTAGCTTTTCAATTCCGTCACGTCTTAGTCCATTCAATGAGGATTTTCTTATCATAATCCCCTGTGACATTTCAACATCAAGGCTACCTAGGGCAAAGGGTGTATTTCCTAGCTTAGATAGGCTTGTTGAAATATCCTCTCTTGACATAGGCGCAGTTTTTGCCTCCTCAATTATATCACCAAGGACAGTTACCTCTCTTTCACCTAGGCTTAATGTAAGACTTGCTTTTTTGCCTATTATTAGACTTGCCTTCATATTGATTGATGGCTTTTGTAGGGTATTTTCCTTTAGCTTAACATTTGTACTTTGTGCTTTGTTTTCGTCTGTGCGTACACCAAGCATAGCCTTGTCAATACGGGACATATAGTAGCCGTCAGTAAAGCCTTGACGAGAAAACAAGGCACCCAGTGTCTCAAACTCCCTCCTTGATGCGTTTTTTCCACTATCAAGAAGCTCACGCCAAATACCGACAGTGCCACCTACGTAGTCATTGCCCTTCATTCGTCCCTCAATCTTTAATGAGGCAACGCCTGAATTATATATTTCGGTAATGTGCCCTGCAAGAGACATATCCTTAAGGCTTAAGGGATAACCACTCTTGTTGCCAATTTGATAGGGCAAGCGACAGGGCTGTGCACATTCGCCTCGGTTACCACTTCTGCCACCCATTGCGTAGCTTAACAGGCATTGACCGGAAACGGACATACAATGAGCGCCATGGACAAACATTTCCGTTTCTGCCCTTGCGTTTTGAGATATGTATTTTATGTTATCTCTGTCTAGCTCTCTTGCCAAAACTACACGACTAAAGCCAAGCTTATCCGCTAAAAAATTAGCACCGTCAAGATTGTGAACGGTGCATTGTGTGCTTGCGTGTATTTCAATCTGCTTGTATTTTTCCTTTATCAAGGAGGCAAGTCCTAAATCGGCTATAATAAAGCCGTCAACTCCTATATTCCAAAGAGCAATGGCTGTATCAAGCGCCCTTTCAAGCTCCTTATCAAAAAGTGCGGTATTAAGAGTAACATATACCTTAACCGAGTGAGCATGGCAAAGGCTTATTGCCTCCTTGACCGACTCTTGGGTGAAGTTTTTTGCTCTTTTACGAGCATTAAAGTCCTCAACTCCTAGATAAACCGCATTCGCCCCTGCGGAAACGGCGGACACAAGTGCGTCCATATCTCCGGCAGGTGCCAAAAGTTCAATTTGATTTTTCATTATCTATTGTTAAGCTTAGCACGAAGCTCGTCGTTTTCCTTTTTTAGTCTATTTACGTTTGCTTGATAGAGGGCAACCTGTGTTTCAAGGTTTTTAACCTTCTTTGCGTCCTCCTCGCCCTTGCTACAATAATTCATAGCAGAAAAAAGTGCCGCCTCAACAAGTGAGCAATTCCTTTGTGACTTTATCATCGCTGTAATTTGCTCCTCAACCGTGCTAGCAATCCTCTCAACGTAAGAGGCGCCGTCCTCTGTAACTATACCAAGCTTTATGCCTGCAATTTCTACATAAACCTTTTCCTTCATATCTATTACCTTCCTTTTTTGATAAACCTCTTGCAATTTGGTAAATAAGAGGCTATAATATATTAAACTGTTACAATTTAATTATATATTATTGTTTCAGTATATTCAAGTACATTTTAAATTTTTCGGAGACTTTTATTATGATTAAGGGATGTAAAAGAATAGTTATCAAAATTGGCACCTCAACTCTTACCTACTCAAACGGTGCACTCAATCTTAGAAGAATTGAAGCCTTTGTTAGGACTATTTCTGACTTTAAGAATGCAGGACACGAGGTTGTTGTAGTTTCCTCGGGTGCTGTTGGCGCTGGCTTTGCAAAGCTTGCCCTTAGCGAATACCCTGATACAGTTGAGAAGAAACAGGCTTGCGCTGCCGTTGGTCAAAGTCAGCTTATGAAGATTTATGAAAATTTCTTTGCTAACTACACCCACACGGTTGCACAAATTCTTATGACTAAGGACGTTGTTGACGACTCCCACAGACTTGAGCTTGTAAAGAATACCTTCAATACCCTTTTACAAATGGGCTGTGTGCCAATCGTAAACGAAAACGACTCAGTTTCATGTGATGGTATTAAGTTTGGTGGTAACGATACCCTGTCTGCTTACGTTGGTATCGCTTGTAATGCCGACATAATCATAAATCTAAGTGACATAAACGGTCTTTATAACAAGGACCCAAGAAAATTCGATGATGCAGTTTTAATTGACAGAGTTGACGAAATAAATGAGGAAATATTGTCTTATGCAGGTGGTGCTGGCACTAGCCGTGGCACAGGTGGTATGGCTACAAAAATTCAAGCTGCAAAGATTGCTACCGACAATGGCATTCCTATGATTATACTAAACGGCGAGGACCCAACAATTTTATACGATATTCTTGACGGAAAGCACGTTGGTACTTATTTCGCAAAGAGAAAGGATAAATAATGGAGCTTTTTGATACAGTAAAAAACCTTTGCCAAGGGGCAAAAAATGCTTCTCTCTCAATTGCCCTAGCAAGTGAAGAGGAAAGAAACGCACTGCTTGTAGAAATTGCAGAGGCTATAAAGGAAAATTATCAAGACATTATAGATGCAAATAAGAAGGATCTTGAAAATGCAAGGGAAAATGGTATGGCACAGGCTATGCTTGATAGACTTATGCTTAACAAGGACAGAATTTTTGCAATAAGCGATGCAATTTATCAAATTGTTAAATTGCCTGACCCACTAAATGAAAGCGTACACTTCACCCGTCCTAACGGGCTTCAAATCGAAAAAAGACGTGTACCCCTAGGTATTATCGGTATGATTTACGAGGCAAGACCTAACGTAACACCAGATGCAGCTACCCTGTGTCTAAAAAGCGGTAATGCCGTTGTGCTTCGTGGTGGTAAGGAGGCTATAAATTCCAACAAGTGCATTGTAGGAATTATTCGTGCATGTCTTTTGAAAAAGGGCTTTGACGAAAATTGTGTTTCCTTGATTGAAAACACCACAAGAGATAGTGCAAACGCACTAATGGCTATGCGTGGATACATTGACGTTTTAATTCCACGTGGTGGCAAGGGACTAATCAAAAACGTTGTTGAAAATTCCTCCGTGCCTGTTATCGAAACAGGTGCAGGTAACTGTCATTTATATATTGATAAAGGCGCTGATATTGACCTAGGACTTAAGGTTGCACTTAATGCAAAATGCTCACGTCCCTCTGTTTGTAACGCAATTGAAACAATTCTTGTAAATAAGGACGAGGCAGAGGAATTTCTACCTAAATTCTTTGAAATGACAAGAAAATATAATCTTGAATTTAGAGGCTGTGAAAAAACCTGTCAAATTCTTACGGGTATTGCACTTGCAACAGACGAGGACTATAACACCGAATACGACGATTATATCGTAAGCGTTAAGGTGGTTGATGACGTTTATGAGGCAGTTTCTCATATTAGAAAATACTCAACTGCACATAGCGAGGCTATCATTACAAGAAACGAGAAAAACGCAGACTATTTTGTAAAGGCAATCGATTCCTGTGCACTTTACGTTAATGCCTCAACAAGATTTACCGATGGCGGTGAGTTTGGCTTAGGCGCTGAAATTGGTATTTCAACACAAAAGCTACACGTAAGAGGTCCTATGGGTCTTTCTGCCCTAACCTCTGAAAAATATATTATTAAAGGAAACGGACAAGTTAGATGAGTGAAAATAAGATTAAGGAAGTAATTCTTTGCAAATACGGTGAGGTAATTCTTAAGGGTGCTAATCGCTCTGATTTTGAGGCTAAAATGCTTAAGCAATTAAGATTAAGGGCGAAGCGTATCGGAAATTACAAGATTTTCTATGCTCAAAGCACAGTTTACATTGAGCCTCTTGACCAGGACGCAATTGATAAAATTGAGGAAATGACATATCAAGCTAAGCACGTTTTCGGCTTTGTTGCCGTTTCTCGTGCCTTTGCTTGTGAAAAGAATATGGAAAAAATCCTTGAGGTTGTACGCAACTATATTCCTGAAAGACTAAAGGGCTATAAAACCTTTAAGGCTGAGGCTAAGCGTGCCGATAAAAGATTTCCACTAAAATCCCCTGAAATTTCTGCCGAGGTTGGTGGCGCTGTGCTTTCCTCTGTGCCTAAAATCAAGGTTGATATTCATAATCCTGAGGTTGTGGTGCGTGTTGAAATTCGTGATAAGGAAGCATACATTCACGCAGGACAGGAAAAGGGTGCCGGTGGCATTCCTTATGGTTGTAGTGGTCGTGGACTTCTTCTGCTTTCCGGTGGAATTGACTCCCCTGTTGCCGGCTATATGATGGCAAAAAGAGGTGTTGAGCTTGAGGCAATTCACTTTGAAAGCTACCCATATACCTCTGAGCGTGCTAAGGAAAAGGTTTTAGACCTTGCTAAGCATTTAACTAACTATACAATGCGTATGAGAGTGCACGTTGTATCCTTGACTAAGATTCAAGAGTTGCTTCGTGACAATTGCGAGGAGGAGTACTTTACTCTACTTTTGCGTAGATATATGATGGCAATTTCACTAAAAATTGCCCACGAATACGGCTGTGAGGCACTTATCACAGGTGAAAGCCTAGGACAGGTTGCTAGCCAAACAATGAAGGCAATCAACGTAACAAACGTGCTTGCTGATATTCCTGTTTACCGACCACTTATCGGCATGGATAAGGACGAAATTATTCAAATTTCAAGAAAAATCGGTACCT
This sequence comes from Clostridia bacterium, assembly GCA_017399145.1. Taxonomy (GTDB): domain Bacteria; phylum Bacillota; class Clostridia; order Oscillospirales; family CAG-272; genus RGIG2000. Next base: position 12,238 of record JAFQEG010000039.1, read on the forward strand.
TCGAAACCTCAGTTTTACCATACGAGGATTGCTGTACTGTATTCACCCCAAGACACCCGAGAACAAGACCGGAGCTTGAAAAGGTTGTGGCAGAGGAAAATAAGCTTGATTTCAATGCACTTGTAAACGAAGCCTTTGAAAATCGTGAATCCTTAGTTGTTATGGCTTTCAAGGATAACAAGCACGAGTAAGGTTGACATATACCACAAATTATGTTAAAATAAATTAAGAGGTGAGTCAATTGAATCAAAAGGATAAAAAATTTCTAACCTTCACAAACGACGACGGAAGTGAAACAGTGTACGAGCTAATTGACGAATGCACAATAGACGGCAACACCTACGTTGCAATCGCACCAACTGAGTACTACGTACTCAAAAAGGTGCAATCCAACAAAAAAGAGGACCTTTACGTCCCCGTCGAGGGCAAGGAGCTTGATAAGGTCTGCCCTATTTTCGATTCCCGAATCAACATTATTAATCACGACGATAAATAATTCTTGCACCCTCTGCATATACTAAAGGCAGACGATGTAAGACTTCATTTCCTTCACATGTTTTGTGAAGGAGAAGCAAGCTTTTCAAGGCGTAACGCAGTTTGTGGACGAAGGCTATCTTGTGATAGTCGAGGTCGCAAACGAGTAACAACACAGAAAAACATATTTAGCAAAACTTCACTTCCTGAATTGTTTTGGGAAGGAGAAACAAGTTTTTCAAGGCGCAACGCAGTTTGTGGACGAAGGCTATCTTGTGATAGTCGAGGTCGCAAACGAGTAGCAACACAGAAAAGCGCCGTTTATCGTTCACAAAACCTGCTGGGTGCGTGATATTCACGCATATAGGAACCTACAAGTGTTATATGGAGTCCAATATCCTACGTTGGTTTGCAGGCCTCCCATTCTTCTCTCTCTTAATGAGACTTTTTTGTCGGACGGAGATTTATGGACGTTGGAAGCAGTAAAAACGTTATGAGGACACCACCCTGGAATTCAGGGTTCAACAAGCGGTTTACACGGCCTTGGCGGGCTTACTTTTAAAAAATTATCGGGCATTTTGCCCGATTTTTTTGTTGCAATATATGCTAGCTTATGATACAATTTAGTTGTACGACTTGTACAGTACTTTTTTGAGGAGATTATTATGAAATTTAAACCAACACCTTACAATTTTCACATTTGGGAAAATTACGCCGGTGAAATCCTTACCGAATATCGTCAATGCCTTGAGGAGGGTCTTGACGTTGAGCCTTATAAAGAGGTTTTTGAATCTATCGCTAAGCTACCCGAGGGAGAGGCGAAGGGGCAATTTGCATCTGTTATAGGCGACCTAGTACACGACCTAGAAAGAGTTAAGGACTACGAATACAACGAACCATCTAACCTTGAAGGTATAAGAGAATTAAGAAATTTAAGGTTAATTTCAAACACTTCCCCCGCCGTTTCCCTAGAAAAGAAGGTTGAGGGAGCTTGGTATGGTAGAATTTGTGGTTGCCTACTTGGCAAGCCTGTTGAGTGTGCTTGGACTAGCTCAATTCAAGAGGTTTTGAAGAAAACTAACAACTTCCCTATGACAAGATACATAAAAAGAAGCGAATTAAGGGACGATATGCTACCAGAGTGCGAAAGATGGTTTTTCAACAACACCTCTTTTGCTGATATGATTGAGTGTGCACCCTTTGATGATGATACAAACTACACAGTAATGGGTCAATGTCTAATTGAGGATTGTGGTATTAACTTCACACCTCGTGACGTGCTTGAGGCTTGGATTAAATATCAAGGCAAAAACGCATACTGTACTGCTGAAAGAGTTGCTTATCGCAATTACGTTGCCGGCTATTTGCCACCCTATACTGCTATTGTTAAAAACCCATACAGAGAGTGGATTGGCGCACAAATCCGTGGTGATTACTACGGATACATTACCTCAAATCCTTCCCTTGCTGCCGAGTTGGCTTGGAGAGATGCGTCTATTTCTCATATTAAGAATGGTATTTATGGCGAAATGCTAATTTCTGCAATGCTTGCCTGTGCACATAATTGCGAGGACGTTTTAGGTGTAATTTATGGTGGACTTGCTCAAATTCCTTCAACAAGTCGCTTGTATAAGCAAGCTATGGATTTAATTGAGGACTACAAAAACGGTACCTCTCAAGAGGAAGCATTTAACAAAATACATACAAAATATGATTATAAGAATAAGCACGATTGGTGCCATACTATTTCTAATGCGCTTATAGTTATCGCCTCATTGCTTTATGGTAAGGGTGACTATGGTAAGTCAATTTGTATGGCTGTTGAAACAGGCTTTGATACTGACTGTAATGGTGCAACCGTTGGCTCAATTCTTGGTATGATGTACGGCATTGATGCAATTGGCAATGAATGGACCGACGTTATAAACGGCACTCTTCAAACTCAAATCCTGGGCCATGAAAAATCAAGTGTTGATGCGCTTGTTAAAAAGACTCTTGAGCATATTGAAAGATATAAATAATAAAAAAAGTCTGACACTGTGTCAGACTTTTTTCCATTTTATCGGTATTTTTGCACCTAATTCAAAATGATATTTTACAATACCTAAGTCAATTTTATGGCAAGGACCAAAGAAGGATTTTGCCTCAACCTCGCCATTTTCTAAAAGAGTTATCATAAACCTTTGTTGGTTTATTGCAGTTGGTGCACGCATAGCAAAATCCATACCGTTTTTAAACCATTCTGGCATTTCGCCGTTTACTCTGCATAAGTCTTCCATTGGCTTCGATTTTCTTGGCAAGCCTCTGTGCCTACCATAGCCGATTGAGATTAAGAGATAAAATTTTTCGCCCTTTTCTAGCCTTAGGTTTAGCTTTCCCTTTGAATAGGTAAGCGCCACCCAACAGGTATTAAGACCTATTTGTTGTGCGTAAATTACTATTTTTTCACCATAGTAGCCAACGTCCTCTTCTCTTTTTGCAGGACCCTTGATTATAATATAATTGTAGCAATGCTCAAATTTACCATAATGGGCAAGTGGACCCGTAAACGCAGTTTTTTCATTTAATACTAGCTCAAAGCTAAGCCCACTTTCTAAATTTATCGCCTTTATAAACTCATTTAGCTTGTCGGCTAGGTCCTTTTCAATTTCCCTGTCTTGATATTGACGCACCGAGTGTCTCTTAACTACCGCTTTATCTATTTCTAATTCCATTTTCTACTCCTTTTATTCCCTTGATTACAATTTATCATATTAAAATTCTCTTGTCAACAAAAAACTATTGCAAACCCAACCAATTTGTGTTATACTACTTAGGCAAATATGCAAAGCTTCATACGGAGAGTTATCGAAGAGGTCATAACGAGGTGCACTCGAAATCGTGCGCTAATATCAGAAACCGCATTTTGACAAACCCTTTTGCCATCTGGCTTCATCGCCTCTTGTCGTTCAATTTTCAAAACCTTATCTAACGGAAAATCTAACGGATTTTCTTCCAATCTAACTAAATACGATTTAATACGCTTCGCGTAGCAAACCTTCGGTTTGTGCTTCAGTCTATCGCTTACGAGCAAGCTCGCAGACGATTTTGACCTCGCATGCGCAGTGGATTCGCAAAATAAATTTTGCGAGCCGCTTCTCTTTGTTGCGTATTAAATTGCAATAAATCACAATTTAATACGCAAGCGTATCGAAGTGGTCATAACGGGGCTGACTCGAAATCAGTTTGCCATAACTGGCACGTGAGTTCGAATCTCACCGCTTGCGCCAAAAAGGGACACATTTTGTGTCCCTTTATTTTTTGCGTATGATGAGGCTCGCCTTTTCTATGATTTATACCCCAAATAGCAAGA
>JAFQEG010000040.1 GCA_017399145.1 Clostridia bacterium
AGTATAAGGTATTAGACAAGTAAAACTACACCTCATCCGTCAGCTTCGCTGACACCTTCCCCTCCGAACAAAGGGGAAGGCTTTGGCACAGGCACTGAAAACGGTCGTGCTTATGCCGATTTTGAATTTATGGAATATAGGGTGCTTCCCTAAATTTTGCTCAAATTGTGGGCACAAGATTGTTTTGCCAGCTGACGATGAATGATTTTAATTGTTGCAAGCGACAACGAGGATAAGGATTCTCAATAAAATAAAAAAGTGAACCGATTGGTTCACTTTTTTTGCTTTGCTACTAGGCTTCCTTGGTATTCCTCTAGGAAGTCCTCGGCGGTTTTGTCAAAGGTTGCGTAAAGTAGGTCGTCCTTGAAGCCGAATTGGATTCCTAGATTGCCTAGGTATTGGTCGATTATTTGTACGTACATAAATAGCTTTTTTTCCTCAAGGGCGCAAAGGGATACTGCATCCTTATATGTTGATTTATCGGTGGTTTTGGTCCTACCGTACTCCTGTGAGTAGCCATATTGCGGGAAATTGCCAAAGACGTTTTTGTTAATGCCGAAGGGTATTTTTTTCTTGCCCTGCGCGTTTTCGTAGGCGAAAATTCCACAATCCTCCTTAAAGGTTAGGGAAAGGGATTTTATTCCCATTTCGTTTTCTTTACAGATATATTCCTTGCCACTTATAGATTTTATAAAGGGGGATAGGGGTATTCCCTTTACTGAATATAATTCTCTTGTGGACCCGTATTTTTCAAGCTCGGCTTGTGCTCCTTGGCTTTCTAAAATAGGGGCTGTCCTTAGGGTGCTTAGAATATATTCCTCAAGAGCGTCAAAGATTATTTCACGAATTACGCCACTTCCTTGATTGTCGCATACACAACAAAATACTACTCCGTTTGGAAAGCATACGGTCAGCTGGTCGCCCATTCCTATAAAGGCAAAGCCATCGCCTATTGTACGCCATATTTGATAGCCATAGCCACGATGATAGTTACTTTCGTGTGTGCCACGGTTGTCAACTATTTTAGACGTTGCCCTCTCAATATAGTCCTTGGGTATTAATTGCTTACCTTGATAGCTTCCACCCTGCAAAAGCAATTGACCAAAGGAATACATATCACGAAGGGTACAAATAAGTGCCGAGTCGCCCCAGCTATCTCCGTTTGGTGCCTTTAGGATTTTTGCGTTTTTAAAGGTGCCTAGGTGGGAAAATACTTTTTCGTTTAGGTAATCAAAAAGTGTTTTGCCACTTAATTTTTCCACAAGTGAGGATAAAACCTGTGACCCTGTGCTATCGTAGTCCCAAATTGTGCCCGAGGGGTGAGTTTTTCTTTCACTGCTTAGATAGTGCTTAGTCCTGTCCTTTTCCTCAACGGAAAACCATGAATCTGCCTTTCCAACCGTTGACATAAGAAGCATATCCTCTATTGTTTGGTCGCAAAGATATTCAATTTCATTATTTATTTTGTCGGGGAAGTGCTTGCCTATTTTGTCGCTTAGGCTTAGCTTTCCCTCAGCCTCTAGTAGTCCTATTGCAATTGACACATAGCTTTTTGTCTGCGAATACATTCTATGAAGTGAGTCAACTGTGTAGGGCTTATAATAGGATTCGTAAATTATTTTGCCATGTCTTGCAAGTAAAATTCCGTGAGTTTTCGACCCTCTCTTTTCTAGCTTTTTAACAAATTTTAAAATGCTACCAGAGGCAACTCCTACGGATTCCGGTGTTACTCTCTCAAACATAGTTTTCTCCTTAAAGCATATTTAGAATTTCTTGTGGGTTTGTGTCAGGCTTCACCTTTTCTTGTGCGTTTTGGATTATGCCGTTTTCGTCAATTATATAGGTTGTGCGTACCACTCCCATTGATACCTTACCACAGGTTTTCTTTTCCTGCCATACGTCGTAAGCCTTAATTATCTCTAGGTCCTTGTCGGCAAGAATGATAAAGGGCAATTGATACTTTTCTGCAAATTTCTTGTGGCTTTCTACACTATCACGGCTAATGCCGATTACCTGTATATTCTTATCAAGGAAGCCCTTGTACAAATCACGAAAGGCACAGGCTTGTCTTGTACACCCTGGGGTGTTATCTCTTGGGTAGAAATATAAAACTACCTTTTTTCCAAGATAGCTTGACAAGGAAATTTCCTTGTCCTCTTGGTCCTTTAGTGTAAATTGTGGTGCTTGCGTACCGATTTTTAACATAATATTACCTCGCTTTTAGAATATATACTAATTATACTATATTATCGCACAAATGTAAATAACTTTTTCGAGGGGGCTAGCGAAACGGGTGCAGAAGGCGTGAACTCGTACACGTAGATAGGGGTTCCCCGAAACGAAAAATGAGTTTTGGGGGTTCCCGTAGGCGTACTTTGTACGGTAGAGTGCGAGGTCGCGTCTAAAAAGCAGACATAAATAGAAGAGATTTTGCAAAATTGCAAAATCTCAACCTTATATATTTACTTTATTGCCTAAGCTATACTTTTGTTTTGGGAATGGTCCCGTCTGCTTTTGGTCTGTGCTCGTTGCAGCAGTCCCTATTCCTCTGGGAATTCGATTACAAATGCCACCTCTGCGTCAGCATCCCCCTGGTTTGTAACATAGAAGCTATCTACTCCCTCAAGGACTGTTTGGTCTGCGCCGTTTAGTAGGACACTACCGAGGGTTACAAGCTCTATTGATACTGGGGTGCCTGTTGCGAAATAAAGCGTTTCTCCTGCCTTTAAAATAAAGGCTTCGCTCTCGTAAAGCACGATTTGGTTAAAGTCTGTGCCTTGTCTTTCATCAACGGTTAGGCTAACCTGGATTTGCTCGTCCTCTGCCTCTGGTAGAAGCTCAACGCAAATGCTAATTTCGTCGCCTGCCACTGCGTAAACATAGGTTGCCTTGCCACCTCTTGTGCCCTCTGCAATTTCGTATGAGGTTAGGTTGCTTACTGAAACGTTATTAAATTCAGTTGGGCAATGTACTATAATGTAGCCTGTTTGGGTTGCAATTGCCTTATAGTAAACCTGCTCACCCTTGGAAATTGTTACCTTGTGCTCATAACGATATGTAACTGAAATTGGGTTATCTGGTGTGCCCTCCATTGCTTCAAAGGACAAAGAAATTGTGTTTTCACTATCAAGTGTATTAGTTATGTGAATTTGTGTAACTGCGTTTGAGTTAGTTGCCTTAATTGGCACTCTTATAACTCCACCCTCTGGGTGATATTCTGTACCATTATAAGTAACGAATGCGTCTGGGTTGTTGATAACTAGGTATCTTTTTACAACACTCTTTGTAATAAAGGTGTATCTTTGATTAGCTGGGAAGGTAATGCTAGCCGGCTCGCCTGTTTCGGCATCCTCAGCTGGGAATGGTTTTTCCTCTGTGCCGTTTGGGGTGTTGTCTATTGCCACAAAATCAAAGGTTGATTGAGTGCTTGATACTTTAATCGTTGAATAGTTATTGTCAACATACCAGTATTGTGGTAGATTTTCAATTGAAACGTAGTAGTTCCCTGCTACTAGCTGGGCTGTTGCTACGCCTTGGTCGTTTGTTGTAAGTGCTGTTGACTTGTCGTTACTATCTAAAAGAGTGATTGTAGCGCCACTAACGCCTGCTTCGTCCTCGCCCTTTACTGTGATTGTTACGTTGATTTTTTCCTCCTCTAGCTTTTCACGACAGGTATCGCACACTAGGTCCTTATTTACGTCAACGTGCTGGTGAGGTGTAAGGTCCGCCTGACAGTTATCGCAAATTAGGTTTTCGTCCTGGTCAACGTGAGTTGTACAGGGTGGGGCTTCTCCACCACCACAAGCAGAAAATACTACTAAGGTAAGAAGCATTACTGCTATAAGAATTAAAGAAAGTAGTCCTCTATTTTTCATAATAGCTCCTAAAAATTTATTATATAAATATTTTAGCACAAGGTTTGTATAATTTCAAGTATTAATAGCATAGGGTTGAAAAAATATAGTAGGGGTGGTAAAATATTTTTAAGAGGGTATGTGTAACCTCCCCCTTCCCTTTTTCGTCTTTACTTATGAAGGGACCCTTTAGACAGTCACGAAAGGAAGTGATTTTATGGACGACTCGAAAATAGTGAAGCTATTCCTTGAACGAAACGAAAACGCTATTGCCGAGAGTGAGAAAAAATATGGCAAATACCTTATGTATATTGCTAACAATATTTTGCACTCACAGAGTGATAGCGAGGAATGTGTAAACGATACATACGCTCGTGCTTGGGGCTGTATTCCACCTAAAAGACCTACACGTCTTGGGGCTTTTTTAGGAAAAATAGCAAGAAATATCTCTCTTGACAGGTATAACAAGCACCATGCTCAAAAAAGAGGTGGGCAAGAAATTGACCTTGCCTTTGAGGAGCTTGAGGGAGTTATTTCAAGTAGCGAAGGCACAGAAATTGTTGACGAGCTACATTTAAAGAGCGCTATAAATTCATTTCTTGAGGGACTTGACAAGGAAAAAAGAATTATTTTTCTTCAAAGATATTGGTATTTTGCCTCAATTAAGGATATTGCAAAAAATCGTGACTTAAGCGAGGGAAACGTCAAGGTTATTCTTTCAAGATTAAGAGAAAAACTTAAAAAGCATCTAGAGGAAAGGGGGATAAAAATATGAAAAGACGAAATTTAAATAAAATGCTTGACCTAGTTGACGAAAAATACGTTGACGAGGCTAACCCTAAAAAATTTTCATTTTGGGACAAAATAAAAAAGCCTAAGATTATTTCCTATATTGCCACAGGGCTATGCGCAGCGCTTTTAATTACAAATATTGCAACTATAATTCCACTTGTAAATCAAAATAGCGGTGGTAACTCTACCCCACCACCATCAAGCGAGGGCGACATAGGTAACATAGGTGGCGCCGGTGGTGAAGGTGGTAACGGCGACGGAATAATTGAGGTTATTCCACCAGATAACGAGGGTGGCAACGAAATTTATTACGGAAACTCTTTCTTGCCTAACACTAGCACCCCTGACAGTAGCTACGACAAGCTACTTGGTATTTTTGGCGTTGGTAGTGACAAGGAGGAAATAAAGGACGAGCTAGAGGACACAGCCGAGAAAATCGAGCAGGACAGCTCATCAAATAGCTCAAATGATATAACCGATAATCAGGTTGCAGGAGTTGTTGAGGGTGACCTTGTAAAAAGGACAAATACCCATATTTTCCACCTACGTGGTAATTATTTAGCAGTTTATGATATTAACAAGGATCAAAGTAATCTTGTAAATACCTTTGAAATTAAGTACATTCTTGATTATATTTCAAGTAAGGTAGATAGCGTTTTGGAAAATGACGACACTCTTAAGGAAGAGGTTGATATTTTAGATTCTTATGCGCCTAATTGGGAAATGCTTTTGTCAAGTGATGGGAAGCAACTAACAATTATTGCAAACACAAAGGACGACATCATTTGGGACGAAAGCAAGCTTGCAACCTCTGTTGTTATGTTTCTTGACGTGACCGACCCTTGCAAAATTGGTATTAAAAACGTAATTACTCTATTTGGTAATTATCAAACCTCAAGGCTAGTTGATAATCAGCTTTTAGTGTTTACTAACCATCGTGCTAGCTTCTACAAGCTACTTATTCCACAGTATGACAATGGCAGTGGCTTTGTAAGAGTTGAGGCAGACAAAATATGCATTGACGAGGAAGAAGCAAGGGAATTGACCACAATTTATAGCATTGATATGGACACTCACCAGGTAAATGACGCCTGTGCTTATACAGGCTACACGGCGCAGAATGCTTACGTATCAAGGGACAGAATCTATCTTCCACGAATGGTTTACAAGAATTACAAATACTACACAGATATTGCAATAATGGGCTATAAGGATAGATTTGTACACGTTGGTGCTGTAAGTGTTGATGGCTATATTAACAATCAGTACAGCTTTGACGAGTACAATGGTATGTTAAGAGTGGTTACTACAAATAGAGGCTACTCCACCCCTACTAATGCAAGTCTTTATTGTATTGACCTTCTCTCTTTAAGGGTTGCTTATTCGCTTAATAGATTTGCGCCAGATGGGGAAACAGTTCGCTCTGTAAGGTTTGACAAAAATCTTGCTTACGTATGCACGGCAGTACAACTGACCGACCCTGTGTTTGTAATTGACTTAAGTGACCTAGAAAGCGTTAAGGTTTACGAGTCCGCGGAAATATACGGCTACTCTACCTCGCTTATAAATATTGGTAATGATTTGCTAGTAGGAATTGGCTACGGGAAGAGTACCTCATACCTTAAAATTGAGCTTTATAAAAAGGTAGGCGACCAGGTTGTGTCAATTGAAAAGTACGAGGTTAATGCATCATTTTCTCATAATTATAAATCCTATATGGTAAATAGAGACCTTGGTCTTGTTGGTCTTGGCTATTCTCAATGGAAAAGCGGTACAACCATAGAAAAATATTTGGTTTTACAAGCAACAGACGAGGGCTTTGTGGTAATTGGCAACTATTCATTCAGTGGCATAAATAGCACTAAGCGTGCATTCGTCCTTGATGGCTATATTTATATGCTTTCAAGCAACTATTTCAAGGTTGAGAAATTGATAGGCTTAGTAACTGAATAAAAACAAACGGTAGGTGCAATGCACCTACTTTTTGTATTGAAATGGCTAAAGATTGTAAGATATATTGACTTTTAGACAAGGGTGTGGTATAATAAACTGAGCAAATAAAGAGCTTTAGAGAATGAGGGAAAAATTGCGAATGCGTAGTCGTCGCCGTACTGGTGTACGGCAGAGTAGCAATCGCAATTAGAAAAGCAAATAATGAAGAGATTTTCGAAGAAAAATCTCAACCTTAAAAGGTGTTTTACCGTCTTGATAGCTTTGCCTTCACATATCCCCTGCTTTTCGTTTTCACCATTCTGTACAGCTCGCTGAATAAGGAGAAATATCATGGACGACGGCGTCAGTCGTATTTTTTATTTGAGATTGTAGTAAATAAGGCGTTGCCTGTGTTGACTTTTCACAGGTAATGCCTTTTTGTGCTTATTTTTGAAAATTACTTAAAAAGGAGAATTAAAAAAGAGGGCTTGCCTCGATATTATGGAATACATATTACCTATTATTTTACAAATTGTACTAATTTCGCTTAATGCAATTTTTGCCAGTGCTGAAATTGCAGTTATTTCCTCAAGCTCGGCTAAGCTTGAAAAGCTTCGTGACGAGGGCAACAAAAGAGCTAAAAGGCTTTTGAAGATTAGCTCAAATCCATCTAAATTTTTATCAACGATACAGGTTGCAATTACTCTTGCCTCATTGCTAGGCTCTGCCTTTGCTGCAGATAGCTTCGGTGAGCTTTTAAGTGATTCGGTTGTTGGTTGGTTAGCTATTGAAAATCCAACTGCTATTGCAACTGTTGAGTCTGTTTGCGTTTTGGCTATTACTCTTGTTTTGTCCTTCTTCTCTATTGTTTTTGGCGAGCTTGTACCAAAAAGAGTTGCGATGAAGAATCCTGAAAAAACTGCCCTTGGCATTTCCGGTCTTTTGTCCTTTGTTTCTATTTGCTTTACACCATTTGTTTGGATTTTGACTAAGACAACTAATGGTATTTTAAGGCTATTTAAAATCAATCCTAATGAAGAGGACTCTAAGGTTACCGAGGAAGAAATAAGACTTATGGTAAACTCAAGCACACTAAGTGGTGAGATTGACGAGAGCGAGAACGAAATGATACAAAATATCTTTGAGTTTGATGATATTTCAATTGCTGAAATTTGCACTCACCGTACAGACGTTACATTTTTATATAAAGAGGATTCCTTTGCAGATTGGAAAAAGACTATTCTTTCAACAAGACACGGCTTTTATCCTGTTTGTGGGGAAAATGCCGACGACGTGGTTGGTGTTTTGAATGCGAAGAAGTTTTTCCGTTGCGAGTGCAACGACCAAGAAACAGCTATTAAAAAGACAGTTGAAAAGCCATTCCTAGTGCCTGAAACTATAAAGGCAGACACTCTTTTTGAAAAGATGAAGGAAACAAGAAACTATTTTGCCATTGTTATTGACGAGTATGGTGGCACAACCGGTGTTGTTACTATGCACGACCTACTTGAGGTTTTGGTTGGTGAGCTAAACGACAAGGACGACGTTGAAATTGTTGAAATTAAGAAAACAGGGGACAACGTGTGGGAAATTCAAGGTACTGCCCCTATTGACGACGTGTGCAAGGAGCTTGATATTACGCTTGATAGCGAAAGCTTTGACACCTTTGGTGGCTATATCTTTGGTACTATTGACGTAATTCCTGACGATGGTACTGTTTTTGAGCTTGAAACCGACACTCTTTCAATTAAGGTTACTAAAATTGAGGACCACAGAATTGAAAAGTGTATTGTAACTAAGAAAATAGTTGAAAAGAACGAAAACGATGAATAAAAAACAAGCCGAGAGAAATCTCGGCTTGTTTTTTATTTAGTACACATTCATACCTTTTTAATAATTTTGCTTAGATGATATTAGCACCTTGTCATTTTCCACCTTGTAGTAAAATCTCACAGACGAGTCTCCATAGCAGTGTTTTCCTTCCTCGTAAGGTTGTCCGATTTCAATAGTAATATAGCCCTTATCGTTTGAAAGTAGTTCTTCGGTTAAAGTAAACTCCTCACTATAATTATAGACCAATCTTTTATTTTCATCACGATGCATAGAATACTTATCCACGTATATTTCGTCTAAGGTAAACTCGTGTAATATAATTTCTTTTCCTGTGCTATTTCTGATTTTGACATAGACAGGTGTGCTTGCCACGTTTTCCTCTATTATATACCTGTCAACCGCACTGAAAAATATGTTAAACTTAATATTTTTGCTATCGTAAACGCAATTGTCAAACCTGTAAGCACAAAATAGTCCCGTCCATACTGAAGGTGGGACTTGAGCACCACTGGGAACACTACTTCGATCACCGAATCCAGCCTCAACGATAGCTTGCTCGGGACAATCATTTTCGTTGTTTGGAGCTTGGCAAGAAGCTAAGCTGACTAAGAGAATAAAAACTGCCAACGTAATTGATAATATTTTTTTCATATTTATCTCCTTTCGTTTGGAATGGATTATCATTCTATTAAGATAAACGAGCAAAATTGGAAAAAAGTCGGACTTTTTTCAAATTTTCTTATCTACAATTAAAGAGTAATTTTCTTTTCAAAAACCTTCATTTTTTAAAAATTTTTTAAAAATTTTTGCAATTATCGCACATTGGCACGCCTCTTGCAAGGCTACACCTCATCCACCGCTGATGTTAGTTTGTGCTTACTTTCCTCTTGGTGGTTGCGGTTCCCCTTCCCCTCGAGGGGAAGGCTTTGAACGCCTCGGGGCAAAGTCCGTCGTCGATAAATTTGTCGTTTAGGACAAATTCTCCGCCGAAGCCGGCAGGACGGTAGCATTTTTGCTTAATGTTTTCGTTAATTGAGGCAGTGCCCTCCTCCTTGCCTAGGTTGGCAACGATTTTCCCAATAGGTGTGGCAATTAGTGTACAGCCACCTAGGTTATCCTTGCCCATTGTGTAGGATGAGCGAAGCACGTAGGCATTGCATCTATAAGCAAGAAGGGTTGCTTGTGCCTTGATTATGTCTACTTGCTCACCTCTTTGGTAGCCAGGCACTATTATTATATCGGGCTTGAATTTTGCGATATGCTCAATTTGTTCATTGAAATAAACATCGTAGCAGGTCATAAAGGCAAAGCGAATATCGTCGTGCACACAGGTGCATTCACCTGTGCCTCTTTCTACGCCTAGGTCCTTTTCGGCAGGGGGAAGGTGTACCTTGTCGTAAACAAAGACTACCTCTCCGTCCTTACCATATAGGTAGGTGCTATTTCTTATCTTGCCACCTCTTTTTTCAAGCACGTTTACAGCCACGTAGGCAGACTTTTTCTTTGCCTCTCTACTTGCTGATTCCTTCATTTCCTTAGCAAAGGAAAGGTTTTCCCTCTCAACCTCGGGGTCCTTTGTGCCACCTGCGTTTGAATATTCGGGAAGCACCATTATTTCGTCACCTTCAAGGTGGGAAAGCTTTTCAAGTAGGTATTCTCGTACGTTTTTACAGGGGCTTTCCTCCCAGTGATATTTAGGTTGAATAACTGTTAATTTCATTGGTCTTTTCCTTTTTGTTGTGAATTTGCAACGAAAATAGCCTTGACCGTCACGATAGAAAAACGAATTGTACTTGCTAAAGCCATAGCCTGTGTCCTTTAGTATTTCGTTGATTTCCTCGGGGGTAGGTATATATTTTTTCGAATCCTCGGTATCTATTTCGGGCGCCACTCTAAAATTAAGCCAATTGGTTTCCTTGGTGTAGTCCATTTCCTTAATGAATTTTTGACACGCTTGTCTTATTTCCTCGTTGGTTTTTAGATATAGTCCCCTTTTGTAAGAATAGTTATATTCCTTTTTGTTGCATACTAGGTCATAATATCTTTTGCTTGGATAGTCGTATTCCACTTGCATTTCCTCGTCGGTTACGTTGAAGCGAGAATATTGGGTGGTTTCCTCGTCCCTTGCTTCTGTGTGTATCGAGGTGATGTCCCAATGATAATAGGAATCCCCGTGCTTTATAGCTAACCATGCGTGAGCACTTTTTTCGGGGTCTATATCCTTATCCTTGGACTCTGCCACAACGTAGGCTGTAGGGATTCCTCGTCTTTGGAATATATATTGGGCTAATTGAGAAAAGGCCGAGCAAACGCCCCTTTTCCTTTTGATAAGTCCTACTATTGAGTGCATTTCCTGTCTAGTTTTAGGTCCACGATAAGAGTCACAGTAGGTATATTCCTTGCATATAAAATCGGTAACTGCCACCTGTAATTCAAAGGGGTCGGTTATGCTATCGAATTTATGATAAATTTTGTCAAGCTCTTTTCTTATCTTTACTATTTCCTCGTGCTTATAGAATTGAATGCCCCTTACCTTAAGGACAAAGGGTACTCCCCAATCAATGTAGCTATTTTGGACATAAAAAAGCTCGGGAAAGTCGTCGATTACAGCACTGAATACCTCTATCATATTTGCCTTATCCCAGGTTAAGTCGTGGTTTATAACGTAGCTTTCCTTTAGTAGACTCTTGGCAATTTGGCGATATAGCCTTTTTTCGTATTTGTTTAGCTTAGAATAAAAATATCTTGTATTGAGTCTTAGCATATATCTTTCCCCCCTTTTCCCTTTTATAAAATTATTATAGCAATAAAAAAATGCTTTGTCAATTGACTTAGGTTAGTTTATATGCTATACTTTTAGTAATATTTTTGCGCGAGGTTTATTATGGCTATTGAAAGAGTAAGAGAGTATTTTAAATCCTTTGGAATTGAGGATAGAATAAAAGAATTTGAGGTGTCAAGTGCTACTGTACAGTTAGCCTCGGAGGCGCTAGGCTGTGAGCCAAAAAGGATTGCTAAGTCCCTTTCATTTATGGTAAATGGGGGTGCGATTTTAGTAGTTGCCGGGGGAGACTCAAGGATTGACAATTCAAAATTCAAGACGCAATTTGGCACTAAGGCAAAAATGCTAACACCAGATGAAGCAATTGAGCTAGTAGGTCATGCTGTTGGTGGAGTTTGCCCCTTTGCCCTAAACGAGGGTGTTTCTGTTTATCTTGATAAGTCCCTTGCACGATTTGAAACGGTCTTCCCTGCCTGTGGTAGTAGCAATAGTGCAATTGAATTAACGATTGCTGAGCTTGAAAAATATTCAGGCTACGTATCTTGGGTAGACGTTTGCAAGGATTGGGAATGAAAAAAAGCCACAGATTGCTCTGTGGCTTTTTGTTTTGTGTTTATTAGAACAAGGTTGCAGGAACGAAGAAGTAAGCTAGGAATAGTACGGTTACTACGATAGCTACTACTGAAACCTCCCACTTTGGCTTTTCTGCCTCAGGGTTGTTCTTCTTTTGGATTGCGTACTTAATTAGGTCGATTAGGTATGCGATAGCTGTCATTACTGTGTAAGAAATCATACCGATACCGATACCCTTTGTAATTGAGTATGAAAGTACCATTACTACAACTGTTAGGAATGCAGAGGTTGCGTTAACTGCGTGTGAGAAGTCTATATTCTTAACGTTGTTCTTCATCATAAGAACGCCTACATAGATAAGCGCTGATGCTGTTGCTGCAGATGGAATTACTGCAAATAGTGGCATTGCAAACATAGCTACGAAGAATAGGCATGCGGTTGTGAAGGCTGTAAGACCTGTTCTACCACCTGCGGATACACCTGCACCAGATTCAACGAAGGTTGTAACTGTTGATGTACCAACTAAAGCACCTGTACAGGTTGCAATAGAGTCGCAAATCATAATCTTGCCGTAGTTGTGTGGCTTGTCGTTTTCGTCGGACAATACTCTGTTACCACTACAACAACCAACGATTGTACCCATTGTGTCAAACATATCTATCATACAAAGGGTAATGATAATCATAATAATTGTGAATACTGTTGCGCCCGCTGGAATTAAGCCGTCGCCTGTGAATACGTCAACAAATGAGCCAAATACGCTCTTATCGCCTGCGAAATAGTTACCGAAGTTTTCCCAGAACTTCCAAGAAATAGCACCCTCGCCCTTGAGTACAGACAAGTCTGTAACACCAAGAGGAATACCAACTACTGTTGCGCCGAGAATACCAAAGATTACTGAGCCCTTAACCTTAAGTTTGTCAAGGATTGCAATTAGGAATAGACCGATAAATGCAACTGCAGCAGTTTTAGCAGCAGCTACTAATGGTAAGCCGTTACCATTGTTAATGATTTGTGAGTTTTCCCAGTTTGTGAAGTCAATAAAGCCAACCTGTGTAAAGTCGTTTGTTACGATAATACCAGCATTTTGGAAGCCGATATATGCAATAAATAGACCGATACCAACGGAAATTGCACTTCTTACTGCAACTGGCATACCGTCGAATACAAGCTCACGGAAGGTTTTGCCCTTGATTTTGATTACGGATAGAAGCATAAATACAAGTCCTGAAATAAGAACTAGGAAGAATGCTTGACCATAGGTAAATTTAGCACCGTAGCCTGACCAACCACCAATCATACCACCAATCATTGAGTTAAGACCCATGCCTGATGCTTGAGCAAGTGGCATCTTAGCAAAGAATGCCATTAAAAGTGTACCGATAACTGCACCGATTGCTGTTGCGATAAATACAGATGCCCAGTACTCGCTACCCGCACCTGCAATTTGGTTAGGGTTAACGATAAGAATGTAAGCCATTGCCAAGAATGTTACTACACCGGCAACGAGCTCTGTTCTTATGCTTGTTTGCTTTTTTACTGCATCGAAGCCAACAAGTCTTGTGAACCAGTTACCCTTTTTAGCAGGCTCTTCTGCTACTGGGGTCGCTTGCTCGTCAACAACAGAATCGTCTTTTGTGCTTTTTACGATTTCTTCGTTTGTGTTTGACATTTAAATTTTTCTCCTTCTTTTTCGTCTTTCGACTTTTATAGTAACTTCATTATATCACTAGTTTACATATTTTTCAATATGTAGTATCAAAATATTTGTATTTTTGTCAATATTTAGTGAAAACAAAGAAAAACAGACTCTTGTCTGTTTTTCCTTTTACAAAATGATTTCTAGTCCGTCATAGGCACGGAATACCTTGTAGGGTACCTTTGCCTTTTCTAATTCCTCAACTGAGGGAAAAAATCTAGGTGAATAGTGTGTGATACAAAGTGAGTTTATTTCCTTTGCGTCCTTTAGAATATCTAAGTATTTAGTTGCTTCAAAATGGGCGCTTTCACCAATTACAAGGTCTAGTGAAAATTCAAGGAATTGCTTTGGAAAGTCGTCCTCGGGTGTGTTAGACAAATCCCCTGTGTACAATACTCGCTTGCCCTCTGCCTCAATTAAGTAGGCGTAGGAATTATTTGTGTGCTTAGTTGGATAGGCTAAAACCTTTACAGTCCCATCGTCAAAAAGAAGTCCACCCTCTACCCCATTAAATCTAAAGTCACGAAGGCTATTTCCGTTGCACCTAATCCACAAATCAATTGCCTTGATTGGTCCGTCTATATTCCCAGGTAGGAAAATTTGTGGGTCTGCTTTTTTATAGTACCAGCTACAAAGGTCGAGATAGGAAACAAGTCCGTTTGTGTGGTCCCCGTGGAAGTGGGTAATAAATATTGCGTTTATGCTATCAACTGCTATTCCCTTAGTTGTTAATGCCTCGGCTGTGTGTGTGCCCATATCTACAATATAGCGACACTCCCCTGCCTCAATTAGTATTGAGGTGCATTTTCTGTCTACCTCGGGCACACCGTGGCTTGTACCTAAAAAGGTTATTTTCATTTGCTTTTCACCTCGTATTTACAAAGATAAACGTCGCCTAAAATTCCACTAGGTGGTATTTGCATAAAGCTACTTAGCCAGTCGGGTCTGCCATGTCCTAGGTTACTTTGGACTATTACCTCAAGGGTGTTTTCACCCTCCTTAATAGCCTTACTTAGGTCGAATTTATAGGGCTGACAAATTCGTGTGCCTAGGCATCTGCCATTTAGGTATAGCTGTGCTACCTCGCCAACCTGTCCTAGGTCGATTACCGTGTAGTCCTTAACCGAATTAAAGCTTGTCTTATACCTTATGGTACCTGAAAAATCTGGTAGGTTATCGGGGCTTGATATATCAATTAAGCTACTGCTTGATTTGTATAGGGTGTAGTCCTTTTCGTTTTCTCTTTTGATTGAAATATCATAGCTTAGGTCAAGTGGTATTCTGTCAATCTCTTTTGTGAAATATGGTAGACTCTTGTCAATTTCACAACCGAAGATTACAAAAAGCATATTGCCCTTTTCTATTCTTAGGTCAAGAGCGCCATTGTTGGTATTGTAGCGATAGGTTTTATTGTCCCATGGCTCGTAAATTAGACACTCTCCCTCTTGTTTTAGAGAAATTTGTGCATTTAGCTCCTTGTTTATAGCCTCGTTTGAGAAAAGATATAAGTCCTTGTTTTCCCTTTGAGTATGATAGAAACGAAGTGATTTTACATTTTCGCCCCTTGCCTCTATGTGAAAAAGTCCCATTTTTCTCAAGACCTTAGTTAAATCGATCGTTGGCACTGCTTGAAATTTATTTATAAATGCTAAAAAGTCCTTGCCCTCTGCACTTTTTTGAGGTAGACTATCTGTAAAGATTACAGGCAAGCCCATTTTTGCAAGGCGACAAAATGCCAGTAGTAGGTATGTTGGCAAAATCTCGCTTTGAGAAACGATAAGCGCTCCGTAGTCCTTGCCGTTTATATAAAGCCTTTTGTTTTTTACCTCTGCATTTTCAAGTGCGTCATAGGGGACTATGTCAAAGTCGATTTGGTCCTGTGACAAAATTTTGCAAATCTCAAAGAAGGATTGATGCTTGCCACCTGTCCACTCGCCCTCTGCATTATAAAATACGCATACGTCTGCCTTGTGAGTGCCCTCTTGGGTTAAGTGGGCGCATCTTTTCATATATGCGATAAGGTCCTTAAGGTAGGGGTATTGAATATTTTTGCCACCATTATAAAAATGTGGTGGGCAATCCTGATCCTCGCTAGTTGGTGAAAATGCGTGAGGCACAAAGTGGTTTATGCCAGACACTAGCATAATATCTGCAAGACCCTTCATAAAGGGTAGTCCCTCTGCCCAACCGAAGGCACCAAAGATTTCACACATAGCCCTACCCTTTTTAAGGGGCTGTATGTGGGAATGAGATGAGGCTAGCTTAGGTAGAGTATAACGGAAAAAGGTAGGGTCAGCTTGTCCCCCGTCGGCAAGTGGGCCTCTGTGGATTGAGTCGTCAATACCAGGAATATCCTGCATTAAAACTATATCAACGCCTGCCATATCCTGTCCGTCAAGGGCACGGAAGAAGTGTCCCGACCCGTAGCCCATACGCATATGCGCACCCATATCCTCGATAACGTGGCCTATGTACATAACACCGTGGTCACGGCACCAATTTCCAAGCTGATAGCCAAAATTCTTGCTATATTCCTTGGAAATTACATCCATATAGTGAGTGCGAATAAGGGCGGTTACCTCTCCTAAATCCTCCCATAAGGCAGGCAAATAAAGACTTGCTTTTTCCTTTTCTATACCTGCGCCCTCTGCAATAAGACTTGGCAATTCCCGCTTCCATGGATATGGTGAGTACATTTTACCAAGGGTATTGAAGTAGGTATCGAATACGTTTAAAAATGCAGGCTCGTCGGAGAAAAATCCAAGGAAGGTATTTCCAAAATACTCCTTGAAATGCTCGTAGTGTGGTTGATAAATTGCATCTATCATTGAGTGACAGGACTCCTCGCTTAGCATATCTATGTAATAGAAAAGCCTTGAGTCCTTGTCTTGAAATTGAGTTTCCACAAGCACACAAACTCGCCATGTACCCTCTGGGATATCCCAATAGGTCATACCATTTTTAGTTTTGTCGGTTAGGTCGATAGCGCTTTTGTAGTCAAGTCCCTCACCACTATCAATATGCTTATAGGCAATGACGGAATAAATTGTTTCGTCACTTGCAATTCTGCCACCTACGTACACCTTTGCACAATTCATAGGTCCTAACACGTCTATTTGAAATTCTCTTATTAGCTTTTTGCGAAGGTGGGAATTTTCCTCCCTCTCAAGGTATCCATTTGCATAGCCTGTTGGGAATTTTTTGTCGTCAAGTAGCCATACCTTCATATCTAGGTCCTTGGCGGTTTTTAAAATAAAGCCAAAGTCTTCCCACCAGGACTCTCCACAAAAATCCTCATAGGGTCTGCTTTCTGCACAGAATTGGTCAATTCCACTATTTTTTATTGCTAAAATTTCCTCGTAAAGTCTTTCGTGACTCTCGCCGTGTAGCCACAAAAATGGCAAAATATAGCCACTGGGTACACCATTTTGACATTCCTTTAATCTTTTATCCATTGTTACACCTATCTTGCTAATGGGTATTTTTTCTGCTTACCAGCAAGAATTTTTTCTGCATTTTCCAAGGTTTCTAGCCATTCCTCGAATACGATTGATTCAAAGGGAGTATGCTCATTGTAGTAGCCTACGCTTAGGTTTACAGCGCAAATATCTCTTGCTAAAACCTTTATGTCTGTGCCTGAGTTAGTGCCTGAATTATAGTAGTATGTGTTACTCTTAATAAAGTCCTCAAATTCCTTAGTTACTGGTATGTTATAAAATTTGTAGTTGCCCTTTTCTCTTCTGTCGAATTGAATCATATAGCAATGATTATTAAATTCGTCGTATAGCTCGGGGTAGTTGTCCCTTATGTGCTTTGAGGTAACACAGCCTATTTCCTCACCGTCGGTTATAAGTAGGCTATGTCCACTATTTCTAAGTAGCCAAAGGATTGCACAACCGGACCTATCGTCTGCGCCAATTCCACATTCTATGTTTGTACCGAGGAATGTGCCCTCTTGCTCAAATAATTCTTGCTCGTAATTTTTGTCGCCTAAGCCGTCCTTGTCCCATACTGTGTCTGCATGGGCGATTAATAGGACTCTGTCCTCTCTTGTGCCTGGTACGTAAACAAAATTCTTTGTTTCCTCGTCGTAATGGTGGATTGCACCTGGCAATTTTTCAAATATTTCAAAAACTGCACGACTTGTGCTTATTGGTAATGATAAAAATCTTTTTAATTCTTCCCTTGCTAATTGTCTATCCATTTTTAATACCTCCTTAGGCTTATATGTTTATTTTAGCATATTTTATATAGCACTTGCAACAGGTTTATATAAAAAAGGCACTCGGTTGAGTGCCTTTTTAAATTACCAATTGTATGAAATTGATTTTAGGTATTGGACTGTTCCCTCTTCGTCCTTTATTGTTGCAATTATGTCATTTACAAGGCTGGTTGTTATGTCCTTTGTTTCCTTCATTAGCAAATTTATTCTTATTTTATGTTTACGAAAACCTGTTCTAAGCCGTCCTCTTTTCCACTTCGCCATTGTGGGCGTGATTGTATATTTCCTGAAATGCTTGATTTATCATTAATTTTTGAGGCATCCCAGTGGTTTGTGCTTCTTGTTCCGTCGCTATATACCCAAATAATCTCTGCACTCTTTCTTGCCATAAGCTCCTTCTTGAAGATGTCGGGGTCGGCAGGGGTATAAGTAATAGTTGGGCATTTCTTTGATTTTTTAGGAGCACCAGCCTTTAAGGTTGTGGTCTTTGCAGGTGTTGGGAGTGTTGCCATATGCTTCTCGGCAGCTCTTAATATGTTTACAGACCTTATAAACAAGTCGTTATCGTTGTTTAATTTATCTGCATTTTCAACTAGTGGCTTACATATTTCCTCTGAAAATTTTTCATTGAGGTACAGTTCAATTGAAAACCTAGAATATTTACCAACAAGTAGCTCACGTAGTATTTCCACTACATTTTCAATATCAGCCCTTACAGTGTCACGGCATTCGGGTGCGGCAAAGCCTACGGTTACGTCAACGCCTGTGCCGAAAATGATTGTTGAAACAAGCACTGCTCTTATAATTTTTTTAATAACAGTTGCTACAACGTCGTGATAGCCTAAGCCGTTTTTGTGAAAGGCAGAATCTACAAGGTACACACGGTCAACTATTCCGTCGTCTAATCTTATACCTGCTACGTCTATTTCACACTGGCGGATAAATTGCTTTGCATTTGATTTTTTCGTTATGTTAAGGGTTGTGGTTTTCTTTTTTGATTTCTTCGGCATTTCCTCGCCAAGGTCCTCGTCGATTGAGGCTTGAAGTGCTTCGACAGCTTCCTCGTTTAGTCTTTCGTTAAGGGTGTCTTGCACTTTTGTTACAAAATCGTAAGCGTCGTCAATATCAGCCTTAACTATGCTACGCATTGGGGAAATAGTCCAGTTGGTTTGCACCACCTGACATTGCTTTACGTTTGCTAACCAAGATTGTACCATTTGCTCGCAGATTTCAATTTTCATTTTCATTCTCCCTTGAAATGTATTATTTAATGCAATGCATCGTATTTATTTTATCATACTATTTAAAGAAAATCAAGCTTCGACTGTACTGATTTTAGTACAGCACATCTTTTAATAGGTTAAAAATGAAGTATTTTCCTCGGAATATTCAATTTCTGCCGAGATTATTCTTGCAATATCTACAATTTTATCAAGGTCGTCCTCGTTGTAAATCAAGGATGCAAGTAGTCTTTCACAAAACAAGCAAAAGGAAAGCCTTTTACAAAAATCCTCATAGTCAACTGCCTCGGTGCAATGGCGATAGATGAAATATGCTAAAAATCTTTCTTGATATTTTTCCTTGCCCCTTGGTCTTTTTTTACTTGAATAGTTTTGGAAAAGTAGCTTGCTTTCGTTGTCAAGATATTCAAGGGTGTCTAAAATTTCAAGCCAGTAGCTATCATTTTTCTTGTCAATTTGATACTTAGAATAAATTGCTTCAAGATTATTTTCGTAACCCTGTGTCGTATTTTTTAAAATTTGATATACCTCGCCTCGCAAGACACGTCCGTCAAAATCAATATCAATGGGGTCCTCATCTATCCGCCCTACCTCTATAATTTCGTCGTAATTTTGCGAGGTAAGAATAATCCTTGCACTCTCTGGACAGGACATACCAATTCCCACCTCTGCCTCGGTTGTGTAGTTATAAAATCTTGGGTGCTGTGCACAAATTTGGCAAAGGTAGTCCTTATTATAATTTAATATGATTTTGCAAAGACCATTTTCGTCAAGGTGGGGGCATCTATCCCCCTTGCAAAGCTTAAAGTGAGGGGTATCCTCAAGGGAAATGCTATTCATAATTGTAGGACCATAGCCATTTTTTAGACTCTTATATTTTTCAAGTGATATTTCGTCTATATCAATTTCCCAACCGATACAGCAGTTATGGGCACACTTGTCGGCTATACATTTAAAATCCTTGTAGTAGCTTGGCGCGTAAAGCTTCATATTTCCCCCTTTGATTATTTAATACAATTTTATGTTTTTTAAATACTCTTCCTCTATTGACTTAAAATCAGAGGTGTGCAAATATTCGCACATATCGGGATGAAGTGCTATTGTATTCTTAAAATTATTTTCGTTTAGGCTAATAAGGGCAAGAAGGCAACCCGCCTTTCTTATAGCCTCAATCTCATCCTTGCAGGAATCCCAGGTATAGCAAAAGCATCTTTTTCCTCGCTCGGAAAAGTCCTTAACAGTATTTGCAAAGGTTGGTCCGCGGTCGATAAAACGAGCATCTGGGTCTATTTTTAAAATTGCGTTGATTCCGTCCATTCCCGAGCCATTAAGGGCATAAACCACCTTGCCTATCATTCCACATTTTAGGACTAATTTAGACACGTCCTCGGCAATTTTGTATCCATTCTTTAAATCTATGTTGACAAGGAGTCCTGTGTTATAGGCTAGGTGCAAAACCTGTTCAAGAGTAGGGACTCTTTGTACACCCCATTTTTCGTCCCTTGATAAAATTACGGAGCAAATTTTCTCTGCTGTGGTTTCGGCTACAATATAAGTAACTGCCTCGCCCTTTTCGTTATAGCCTCTTACTGTGTCGTCGTGGTTGACAATTAAAACACCGTCACTTGTTAATCTTGCGTCGGTTTCTATCATTTCTGCCCCGTGTAGGTATGCGTTATAGTAGGCGCCTAGGCAATTTTCCTTTAGGTCCCCCTCAACAAAGCCTCTGTGGGCAGAGGTTATCCAATTCTTTTTATGGTTCATATGTCTTCTCCCTGCTCGTTTACAAAAATTATGTATTCTTGATTTTTTAAGATACGTACAAGGTCCTTATTGCTTTTTATACGCACCTTGGTTGCAATTCCTGCCTTGCCTGCCGAGGCTGTGCTATGGCCGTCGGAGCCGGCAACACATAAAAGTCCCTTTTCCTCAGCTAGCCTTTTTGCGCTATCATTCCACTCTTTCTCGTTGCCTGCGTTGTAAACCTCAATTCCGTCTAGCTTGTCTAAGCAATCAAGGGGATAGGGTGCGCTAATATACCATCTATTTCGATAGGGGTGTGCTTGATAAACAAGTCCACCTGCCGAATGAACAACCTTGGCAAATGCTTCAGCTGATGCATATTTTAGCTCAGGGTGGTTAGCAATTAAGTCGGGGGTTATTCCGTAAATTAGAATTTCCTGTCCGTTGCCTACCTGCTCCTCAAGACCAAAAAGCAAGTCAAAGTCTACCCTTTTTGCATACTCTAGTCCGTATAAATAGTCCTGTCTGTATGCATTTACAAATTCCTCCCAGGGCAAGCCTCTGTCTATTCTTGTGTCCCCTCCGTAAAAATGGTTGGTAACAACCATTCCACTATATCCCTTCTTTTTTAAGCAGTCGATATGGTCACGAATATCGGCGCCTCCTCCACTACAAGGGCTTGTGTGTATGTGCATTTCATATTTGTATAAGTAGTCCTTCATTATCCCACCTCGTTTCAAGGATATTTTACTAGGGTAGCACTAATTTTTTACGCCACCAATATTCTTAGATAGCAAATCACTAAGAGGCTTAAATTCGGGGGAGTCGTCGATTTTTTCTTGTATATATTCTCCCTTTTCCCAATATGCTTTTAAGCCATAGGCTTGTATATTGTGATAAGATGCGTCGCTCGTTATCAATCTATATTGGTCATCAACAATTTCTAGTGCGGTACAATTAGATATAAGTAACCCAATTTGTTGGCTATCCTTTAAAAGCTCCTTGGCATTTTCAAGTCTGCCTTGTTTATCGCAATGAGGAACAAACAATCCATCGACAAAGCCTAAGCATTCCATACCAATCAATGGTTGGTCGTCTCCGTATTTGATTTTCAACGAATCAGATGAGCATTCCTTAAACCAGCAGTTTGCCCCCGCTGAAACTCCACACATCACCTTGCCATTTTCCCATGCTTGCCTTAGGATTTTATCAAAGCCAGTATCCTTCCAAAGGCTAATCATATCCAGTGTGTTTCCACCACCCTCGTAAATGATATCAGCCCACTTGATTATTTCCTTGACGTATTCCGTATCAGTTAATTTATCGCTTTTTAGGTCCTTGCAGGGGCAACCATACATTTTGTTGTATATATCGACCATTACTTGAAAATATCCTTCTTGCCTTTCAAGCGGTTGGGAATGGGCTATCAGTAAAAAGTTAGGGTGCTCCTTGCCTGTAAGTCTAATAATTTCTTTATCTTGATTAGCTAGCTCGTACGGATATCTAATTCCGTCAGACCCTAATCTTCCATTTTCTCCGCCACCAATGGCTACTATCCTTTTGCTCATAATAAGCCTCCGACAAATTTATCATTTAAATTATATCATATCATTGTGGATAAATCAAGGCAGTGGCTTGTATGTAAGATAAGAAACGGGACACCAAATTGATAACATGCTCCCTGTCAAGTAGACATAGTAAAAAAACATATAATGCTTTTTGTTATTTGAAAGGATGCTTGACAATGGCAACTAAACATGATTTTATTATTGTTTGGCATCATTTGCTAAGAATTAAAAAATAATGACAACTTTTTGACAACTTTTTATAGGTATTTGTATGTATTAAAACGGAATGAAATGGATTTTCTAAAAGATAAAAAACCCTGTAAATACAAGCTTTTGCTTGGTTTTACAGGGTTTTTTATCTTTGCGGAAGGGCTATAAAAAGATATTTTTGGCGGAGTGCTTACGGGATTTGAACCTTACGAATTTATTCGATATCAAGATTCAAAAAATGCTTCAATGTTTTGTCTAATTGGTGATCTATGTCATCTTGGAATTGCTCTAACGAATGGAATAGTTCGTTAAGCATATTTTGTTTGAAATCTCTCATTTTTTGATAATACTCAATGAATTTTAATTGCATATCTTGATCTATTTTTCCGTTCTTTACGGGTACACAAATAACAATTTGCTCTAAATAACTATTATTTGCTTTAAATCTAAAATCCAAAGAATATTGCTTTTTCATGTCTTGAATGTAGTAGTACACATACAAGGGGTTTATTTCTGAATTTTTGATAGAAAAAACCCTTCTAGATGTGTTGATGTAAAATGGAGATTCATGGTAAAAAATATTCGTTCCGGCAGTACCGTCACCATCAGAAGCGAATGATATTAAAGGAGCCTCTTTTGAACATTTTAACGGTTCAGACTTGAATGAATTAAAATACGCTACGGGTTTTCTGGCGGCAGTATAAACAGGAATATCTTGAGGATTCTTGGTATCTAAAACAGCATATTGTTTTCTAGTAAGTCCTAACCCAAAAGGAATAAATTCAAAATTGCTTTCATCTGTTAAAGAAAAAGATATATATTCGGTATCGTCGTCTTTAATTTCGCCAATTAGTTCGTTCAATGAAGATTTAATATTTCTGAATTTTTGAACGACATGATCGATTTCTTCAATTATATCATCTGAGGTTAACTCTTTTTCTTCTTCTTTTATCCCTAATTCGACTAATTCATTGTCGCTCCAATAATTTTCAATTAACCAATTTAAATTTGATTTTATTTTATTAAACTCAACCAATTTAATCCTTTTACTTGTTGATTGATATGAATCATTATCAAAAGCGAACTTTTTGTATTCTTTTGAGATTTCCAACAAATCATTTTCCGAACTAGGAATTCTATCCGAATCCAATGTCTCTCCAATTTGACTAACTAACCCCAAGAAAACACTATTCTGTTGTAACACTTCGGGACTGCTCTTTTTTGTTAGGCATAAAATATATGTTTTCTTGCTAGTCGCATAAAATGTTTTTAGAGGCAAAGATATTATACCATTTACAAAGCATTCTGATATTATTTTTTCTTTTAAAGCATTATCTGTTGGACGATAAAAGAAGCCGTCTGGTAGAATTACAAAAGCTTTTCCGTTTGGCTTCAACTCGGCTATTATCTTTTGCAAAAACAGTCCTTCTTTTCCAATCGCTGTTGTATTGTAATGTTTTTTTAATGAGTGTCTTTCGTCTATATACTTTGTATATAATCCTTTTCCTGAAGAAATATATGGAGGGTTTGACATTATTAAATCATATCTACACTCATCCACAGTTTCCAAGGAACCTATAATACTTTTGTTATGCAATTCAAAGACATTTGAAAAAGTTTCAGAAAATCTTTCTGTCAAAGAAGAATTTTGAGCAACTAATTCGATCAATGTTATTAAATAATTTGCCTTTGCCAATATAATTGTCAGTTCATCATAGTCTGTTCCTCGATAATCAATAGAGGATAAAATGTCGCCGTTTTTTACACTATAATCAATTATTCCATTTGATCTTCTATTTAAAACCGTTTCCGAAATAAATCCTCCCACTCCGCAAGCTGGATCACAAACAGAAGATCCATTAGGCAGATTTTTAACATTTGCCATTTCAACTATAGCTTTTACCACATTTCTCGGTGTGAAAAATTGCGCTAATTGTTTTTTCCCCGTTGTGCTTTTTAAAAAATCTTCAAACAATCTACTTTTAAAAGCAGGATCGATATTATCTAGTCGACCATTCTCTTTGAAAGCTTTTAATACATCAAAAAACAATTCGTCTTGATTTTGATCTTTTTTCAAACTTAAGCCATTAATTATAGTGGTTCCGTCTTTCCCTATAGGGAAAAGTTTTTTTATGTATGGACGAACGTTCGCAAGATAATATTTTAAACAATATCCTTTTCCTTTATCGTAAACCGTTTCAAAATCTATCGAATTGCCGTTCTCATCGAATTTTAATATTTTTTTGTCGCTCAAAAACTTAAAAATAAACAATTCGGTGAATGTCATTAAACATTTTTTAGGATCATCTCCGGTAGACATATATACAGATTGCCAAACTTTTTTTGCCAATGCAGAAGGAGAAACCATTTGCGCAGGTCTAATTAGATGGTTACTTTCGGTAATTGTGCTAGAAAGCAGTTCTATTGTATTAATCGATTCGGCAGATGTTTGGTCAAAATATTCTTTAAAATAAGTATTATTCTCATTTCGAATAAAACAAAATCCTCGTTCTTTTTGCTCTTCATTATCAAAATATTTATAATCCCAATCCTTCTTGCTAGCTCTTGGATTTATCCAATAAAATTCAATTCCGTCAGTAATAATGCAAATTTTAGCGTTACATACTTGAGCGTAATTGTTGCATTGCTCGAATGCTATGTGTTTTTTATGTTCAGTATTAAATTCGCTAGGTTGTTTGTATTCAATAACGCAAATTACGATTGGGTTTTGTTTGTTCCTTCTGTCACAAATCAGTGCGTCTGGACATTTGTTTCTATATTTGCCCCAATTCAACTTAGGAACTATTAAATTATTCTCAAGGTCTGCGAAATTTGTTTTACCTATATTGTAATATTCATATTCACCGAAACGATCACCGTGTTTAAGGTACCTCTTCTGTATCAATTCTTCACTCATGTTTTTTCTCCTTCAAATCCTTTGCGAGTATTTCAGTCAAATACTGATTAACGCTATATCCGCGCTCTTTTTTCTTTTTCTTTTGCACTACTTCCATCATTTGCTCGTAAAGCTCGGGCGGTAGCCGCAAGGGAATCGGAATTTTTTGCTTTGTTGGGGTATCTGATTTATTCACAATCCCACCTCCATTTTGATATCATAATATCTTGATACTATGATATCATATAAGGAATATTTTGTCAAGAATTTTAAACAAAAAAGTGCATAGGAGGTTCCTATGCACAAGGTGGTAGTATTCAGTTTCGGGAAGTTCAAATCCCGTAAGTGTTTAATATCTTTTTCTCACGACTATGTGAGAAAAGGGGAGAGAAACAAAAAAACCTTGAAAATCAAGGCTTTTCGCGGCTATATCTTTTTTATGGCCCTTACTTGGGTGCGGAGGTGGGATTTGTTTGAGAGGTCAATATAGTTGGTGCGAACACATCCCACTCCTGTCGCATAGTCGTCTAAGACGTTAACTAAAGTTAACTTCTTATACTCCTTGCTTTGAGGAGAGAACTTAGGAGAAAACAATACTCAATTGTTTTCTCCGTCGTTCCCCAACGAGCTACGCTCGTCGGCATAACCCGAGGTGATGTGCAAAGCCTTCTCTGCACACAGGAGAATAACAAAAAGGACACTCGATTGAGTGTCCTTTTTGTTATTCTGGGTGCGGAGGTGGGATTTGAACCTCACGACCTCCGGGTTATGAGCCCGACGAGCTACCAGGCTGCTCTACTCCGCTATGTTTTGTTGTTACAAGGAATCTTATGGTGCCGATGACCGGACTTGAACCGGTACGAGATTGCTCCCGAGGGATTTTAAGTCCCTTGCGTCTGCCGATTCCGCCACATCGGCTTGTGTGCTTGTATAGTATATCATAGTTTTCTTTGTCTGTCAAGTGTTTTTTTCATTTTTTTATCAAGTCCAAACAAGCCCTTTCAGGTTACATTAAAGTATATTCCGTTGATATTTATTTTATTCACTTTTTTATAAATACCGAGAATTTTTTAATTATTTGCAAAAACCTATTGCAATTTGATAAAACTTATGCTATAATTCATAGGTAAAATTTATAGGGGTGTAGTTCAGTCGGTAGAACACCAGTCTCCAAAACTGGGTGTCCAGGGTTCGAGTCCTTGCGCCCCTGCCAAAGACTAAAGCCTTGTAATTACTGAAAATTCAGTTATTACAAGGCTTTTTCTTTATTTTTTGCATTCCTTTTCATTCCTTTACATTCCGTTTTATTACTTGCATTTTTTCGTCAAAATTTCGTCAAAATTATATTAGTTTTTGCCACTAAAAAATGGAAAAAGAAAATGACACCACATATTAAAGTGTCATTTTCTTTTTCCATTTTTCTATACGTTTTATTTTTTCACTCCGTGGGCACTCGCCGAGGGCAGAAGGGTTGCGCCCTTTTGTCGCACCCTTCGGGTGTAAGTGTGGGTGCGTTTTTGCCAAGGCGTCAAGAGTTTTCTCGGCATAAAATTTTATTCCAATTTCCTCTTGACACCTTTAGTTTGGGTGCGTTGATTTTTCATTTTTCCATATCCATTGATTGATTTAGAAACTTTGTTTTAAAGTTAAAAAATACCAAGATAAAAAACAACAAACAAAGCAATCGGTTTTTATTAAGTATTTTATTTTAAATACTTTATTATTAAGTATTTTATTATTATATATTTAATTAAGTGAGGTTTTACAATATGTTGAAAAACAATATGTTGAAAAACAAGACGTTGAAAAACAAGATGTTGAAAAACCGCACTTGTTTTTCATTTTTCAACATTTTTAAATTCATTTCAAATGAGCATTAGAATCGCACTTTATTAAACACAAAATAACATGTTACAAATTATGAACAAATTATTAAATGAGCATTAGGCGTGTGCTTGTCTTGATACGAGTAACAACAAAACAATAAAATAAAAAACCGAGGCAAAACGAAAAATGCTAAACCGCTTTTTTTCGTTTTGCCTCATCTCGGTTTTTAATATTTTAGTTGTGTTTTAGTTGTGTTTTAGTTGTGTTTTTGTTGTGTTTTAGTTGGTTAAAATTCTATCGCACACGTAGTATAATTATATTAAATTATAAAATAATTCGTTTACATCAATTGCAAAAATTATAGACAGTATTAGTATATAATAACAACTTGGTTCCCTTGTACCTTGTTCCCAATTTGCGTAGGTGCTAACTCTCAAATTTAATTGTTCAGCAACTTCTTTTTGCGTTAAACCTTTTTTTAGTCTTATTTCTTTTAATCTTTTAGCAAAATTTTGTCTAAATAATGCTTGGTTTTGATTTTCTTGTTTTTTTAAATTTTCTATTTTTTCTACTAAAATATTTTTCTCTAATTCTTTCATAATTCACCAAATTAAATAAAACTATTGACAAATACACACTTTGTGTATATAATGGTAATGTACACGTTACGTGTATAAAGTCATTTGTTTTTATTTATTTTAACACAGAAAAAAAACAAAGTCAACAAATTAAAAAGAAAGGTGTAAAACAATGAAAAAAAAGTATTATGAAACACAAATTCCAAACAAAGAAACAGAAAAAGCAAATTTCTGCATTGCTATTAAAGACGATTCCTTAATAGACTTTAACATAAAAAAAGGAAGTTACCTTTTAGTAAAAGCACAAAACACTATTGAAAATGGAAATTTAATTGTTTTTTCAGTAGATAATAACATTTTAATTTCTCGTGTGTTTTTTTATGAAAATAATGCGATTTTAACCAATGGTTACAATGACAAAGAACCATTGACAATAAAAAAAGAAAGTCTTTTAAAAGACTTAAAAATTTTAGGTAAAGTAATTGCGTGTCAATTTCCTATTGAACTTTAGAAAGGAGAGTATTATGAAAGAAATAACACAAATCACATTGACAGACGAAGAACTCGAAATGTTATCGTTTTCAGTTAATTTTTTAAACTATCTTTTAGAAAAGACAGAAAATTTAGAAATTACAAAAGATAAATTCGAAGAACTGAACGAAACATTAAACAAAACTAAAACACATAAAATAGGTTTTTAAGGAAAGGAAAAAACAATGATAAAATTTTTCAAAGAATTAATTGAAGACGATAAGAAACAAAATGAAATTAGAAAAATCAAAGAGGAACGAGATAATATTTTTCGTTATACCGTAATTGGTCGGAAGTACAGACCTACAGAAGAACAGTATTACAAATTTGAACATAGAAATATACATTTCGGTGTAGATTTATCATTTTACAAAAATGACACATTTAAAGATTGCAAAAAATTATTAGATTTCAATGGGGAAAATTTATACGTTTATGGTTCAAATGAACAAATTCAAATTAAAGAAAGAGCTATAGAATTATTTAAACAATATGGTATTAGGTGGAGAGACATTGTCTTATTTTGGTGTGAAGAAAATGACAAAGATTTCAATGCTATAATGAAAGAATATAAAATTGACATTATAGCAAATTTAATTTTTAATTTCGAGCCTGACTATCTAATAGATGCAACTGAGCAACACATTGAAAATTTTATAAATGACAATTATATTTCAATAGATATTTTGACAAAAGCAGAAAACAAAGAATTAAAAGAATATTTACTGAAAAGTATTTTTGAATTTGCACATTCAAAAAAATTTATACCGAATAATATTTACACGGAGTACGAAAATGATAAAAAAAAGAAAAGATGGTAGATATGCAAAAGTTGTAATAGACAACAGAGGGAAAAAGCATTATTTTTACGGTAAAACCATAAAAGAAATAAATCAAAAAATGTTAGAATTTAATGCAACAATAGAGAAAGGTGAATTATTTGAAAAAATAGCACTTCAATGGTGGGAAGAACACGAAAAGAATTTAGCATTGCAAACAATTTCTTCATATAAACCGGCATTGAATAGAGCAATTGACGAATTTGGAAAAATTCCAATAAAATCAATTAAAACAAATGACATACTTAAATATATTAAAAAACTTGAATTAAGAGGGTATGCACAAAAAACTATTGCAAATCACAAATTAGTATGTAATTTAATTTTTAGATATGCAATTTTAGAAGAATACATAGAAAACAACCCTTGTACAATAATAAAAATACCTAAAGGGTTACCAAGAAAAAAAAGAACTTCTGCAAGTAACCAAGACGAGCAAATTATACTTAATTCTTTCGACCTTTGGCTATTCCCATATATTGCACTATTAACAGGTATGCGAAAAGGCGAAATTTTGGCTTTAAAGTGGTCGGACATAGATTTTAACAAGAATATAATAAACGTGTCAAAATCGGTATGTTACCATCGTGGAAATGCAATTATTAAATTGCCTAAAACAGAAAATGGAATTAGAATTGTTCCATTACTTAATAGATTAAAAAAAGTTTTATTGAAACAAAACATTATTAAAGAAAACTATATATTAAGTGATGACGGAAAAAACCCACTTTCACAAAAAAGATATAGAACACTCTATAAAAAATTTAAAAATGAAACGGGAATAAATTGCACAGCCCACCAATTAAGACATAGTTTTGCAACATTTGCATTTGAAAGTGGTGTCCCAATAAAATCAATACAAAACTTATTAGGACACGCACAAATTTCAACCACTATGGACATATACACAGATTTTAGAGAAAAGTCTTTAATAGATGCAAGTGAAATATTAAATGATAAATTGTCAAAAAAAAGTCAAAACTCTTAAAAGTGCACATTTTATTGAAATTTAACAATGGTTCGAGTCCTTGCGCCCCTGCCAAAAAATACGACAAGTTTCAGCTTGTCGTATTTTTTATTCAAGCCGCAGGCTTGGTATGGAATCACGCGTAAGCGTGTATGGTATCGCCGTAGGCGCATGGCATCACCGAAGGTGCATTTTCTGCGGCTTGATTCCATACCGTCTTGCAACCGGATTCCATACAATGCTTTGCATTGATTCCATACACGCCTTTGGCGTGATTGAGACACGTGAGTTCAAATTTTGAGGTATTAAATTCGTTCTTTTTATTTTATCTTAAGGAGCTTTAGCTTTTCCAAGGCTTTGAGAAGGACTATGCCGATTGTAACGCCGGCAATACCTTGGATTGCGTTTGGTAAGATGTTAACGACCGAGGGACCGAAGCCGTATAGGAAGCCCTCGAAAACGAAGTAGCCTAAAATCATTAGTGCTTCGGCAAGGACACCGCCTATTATTTGGGAAGGGAGCTTGCCGATTTTTTTGTGAAGAAGCTTATATGTACCAAAGGCTACAAGTGCCATTAGCCCCTTAATCAAGAATGTGGCAGGGGCATAAAGTGCATAGCCCGAAAATAGATCTGCAAGAGCTGAGCCTAAGCCTGCGGACAAAAAGCCGTAAGCTGGAGACAGGCACCACCCTGCTATTAAAACCATACAGTCCCCCAAATTTACATAACCGTTCAAGGGTGAGGGTATTTTTATAACCATAGTAGATACACAAACAAGTGATGTCAATAATGCTACATATATGAGTTCCTTAAGCCTTGTGCGCATTTTTTCTCTCCTTTACACTTTTATGCAATAAATTATACACCCTTCCTCTCTGCTTTGCAATATTTAAGCCCAACTTTTTTTGACTTACTACTAAACATATTAAAGCTTTTGCTTGCGTCTTTTTTCTTGATTTTTGAAGGATTTGGATTTATAATAGAATTAGTAAATTTTTTGGAGGATATTATGAAGGAAAAGATTTGTAATTTTGAATGTAGTGAGGCTGAATTAAACGAGTTTTTGAAAAATGCAGAGGCAGGTCTTGTCAAAAAGGATTTTGACGCCTACTCCCTTGACGTGATTTTAAAATGTATTGATTTGTACAACAACAACAAAATGACATACAAGTATCTTACCTTATGGGTAGATGCTTACGCATATTTGTTTGAGCCATTGTTAAGTGAGATAATTTCAAAAAAGGAGCTTGTGCTATTTGAAATTGCCGATTTTGTTGGTGCCCTTTCCTACTATGAAAGAGAGCAGACAGACACTCTTGATTGGAGCATTGATACGTTTTTGTTATATGATTCTATTTTTAAAGAGCTTGACAAATGGGAGCTTTCATATTCTATCACAAAGGGACAGTACTCTGATGGAATTGTAAATACTATCGAGGCTATTCTTGTTAACCATACAGATATGAAATATATACTTCTTGATAAGTTCTACAAGGGGGATAAAAACGTATCCCTTGAGGGTAATTGGCTTGCTCTTTCTGAATTAAACTTTTATGAAATGGAGCTTAGTAATTTAGGCTTCAAAAAATTAAAGAAATTTTAAGAGGTTTTATGACAACAACGGAAAAATTAAAAAACGACCTTTGCGTAAGAATTGAACAGCTAAAGCATATAAGACACAAGGTACAGCATCTTAATGGCTTTTCTTCATCCTCGACTCTTAAGGTTTTTGACAACAGATTAAAGAAAAGACAGGACTATTTTCAAAACGCATATGATGGTGGGGCTAATTGGAATTCCTATCGGTCTATTTCAAGCAGTGAGGACCTTACCCACTCAATTATAGTTGGGCAAAGGCTTGAGATTTTTGCCCTTGAGGTGGAATTTGAAATGTTTGCACTTAAGTGTAGCAGGGAATTTTTTGGTTTTTACAATCCTGACAGATTTATGCTATTTGGATTATCCCCTGAGCTAGTTCATAATAAGGGGTACAGTGGTGGCTATTACGTTGATAGCTACGGTCGTGTCCGTGATGAGATTAACAAGGACCCGTCCTTAATTCTTAAGGAAAGAGAAAAGGTAACTAAGTATCTAATTCGTGGTAGCGAAACCTGTGCTTACAAAAAACAGGGCAAGCCCTTCCCTATTGATTTGACTGTTCCATATGGATATTAAAAAAAGCCGACTGAGTGTCGGCTTTTGTTTATTTAAGACAGGGGGTGCAAAATTGCACCCCCTGTCCTTTTTTTTAGTTAATTAAAACGTCAATTTTTTTAACGAAGATTGTTTTCCTAATTATTCTTCTACTACGCGAATATTGTATTTATTCGCTATTGATTTAAGGTCTTCCAACCATTCGTCTGGACTAAATAATGATAATTTTATGTCCGAATTATATTTTACTCCGTCTATACTGAATTGATTTACACTTAACACATCAAATTCGATAGATATTCTACCCTTTTGTATAAAAAGCATTGGTTTATAAATGTGTATACATGTTATCAGCTTATCTTTTAATAGTACATCAAATTTCTTTCCGCCCGGAACCTCAAAGGATATGCCTGTCTCCAATAGGCTCATAGCATTCAATTCCGAAGCCTTATAGTTTGTGCCATAACTTCTGTTGTATTCGAACATTTTTGTTTTTTCGTTATATCTTACTGTTAGCATTTTTCTTCTTTTCTTAATTACGATTATCTTTTTTTATCATAGAATAGGAGGAGTAAATTTAAGGTCTAACTCCTTCATTATTTTCTCTATATCGTCTGCCCAAGAGCTATAAATCTTTTTGGGAATTTCTATTACTGTTGTGTATCTTTTGCCGTCTAACTCAAAAAATGAATCATTATATTCATTTGACTTTAAGAAAAAGAACAGCAAGCCTCCTCTGGGTGGCAAAAACTGTGGCTTCATAAGCATTGCAGAGCTTATATTTTCGTTTGTCAATTCTAAATCAAACCACTTATCGTCTGATACGTAAAAGCGAACGCTTCCAAATCTTAATTGGCGGATTGCAAACTCTAATGTTCCTTCATAGTTACCTTTGCGATACTCAAATCTTTCTCTTTTGGGATTGTAATAAACACTAAACATATTTTTTGTACCTCTTTTCTATTATTTTTATTTATCCTCTTATACGTGCAATTACCATAATGATATTTAATATCAATGTGAAAGCAAATGCAACCAAACCTATTACGAACGACCATAAGTATGAGAAATAAAATAACAAGCCAGAAAGAGCTATTATTCCTCCACTCCAATAGCCGAACGCCAATAATGGGTGATTTGTATCGTGGACAAGCGTTCCAAAAATTAGATAATCGCCCTCTGTTTCCGAATCAAATATTGCATTACCCATTAAGAAAACGTAACAGACGGCAAAAACTATTCCTCCGGAAATTGCTCCTACCATCGATGCTTCAACATTTATAAGTGTGTATATACTAATGATAATACCCACTATACTTAATAAAATTGACAAAATCTTACTGACCCAAAAGGATTTAATAGCAAGCACCAACATAATTAACGCTACAACAATAGCTATAATTATCCAAACAAAGCTTGGTATTCCACTTTGAGGATTTTCTTGAGTGATAGCAAGTAGACTCAGCATCTCCGTTTACCTCCTTCCAATCTATACTCTATATATTAAGTATACTCTATTTATCGACAATTGTCAATAGATAGAACATATTTTATAATGAAATTAAGACACAGGTCAAATTTGTCAAGGGAGGCAATTTATATGATTTCGTATGAGCCTTTTTATAAAACATTAAAGGAAAAAGGCATTAGCACCTACAAGCTTATTAATCAATATGGCTTGAGCAGAAGTCTATTAGATAGGCTAAAGCACAACAAGCCAATAAGCACGGTAACTATTGACGAGCTTTGTCGAATTTTGTCTTGTAGTGTTGATTGCATTTTGC
Organism: Clostridia bacterium; assembly: GCA_017399145.1. Taxonomy (GTDB): domain Bacteria; phylum Bacillota; class Clostridia; order Oscillospirales; family CAG-272; genus RGIG2000. The sequence continues at coordinate 34,027 of JAFQEG010000040.1, forward strand.
TTTATAAAAATGATGAAAAATAACTCTGCACGCCTCGTTGTGAGTAATGCAGAGTTATTTTTATATACTTATTATTTAAGGTTGTTTTTGTACTCAAGCAGAAGGGCTATTGCCTCGGTGCTTTTGTGCTTTTGGGCTACGTCCAAAAGCTCATCGAAGGTTTGCTCACTCATTTTGCTTTTGTACTCAAGGAGCTTAACAAGTAGGTCTATGCGACCTATCTCGATTAGGTTGTCAACTGTTATGACTATATTCTTTATAATCAATTTTGTAAGGGGGCTTTCCTTATCAAAGCTTTCAAGGGCAATAACGTCTCGCACAGCGCCGTCGAAGGCGCGCTTGAATATCTCTGCCCTTCTTATTTTCCACAAGTCTCTGTTGGCAAAATCCACCTTCAAAAGCTTAAAGCAACAAGAAAATGCGCCTGTTTCCATAGTCTTTAGGCTTTTTGGAATTTTTATTCTTTCTAAGCTTTCGCACTCACGAAATGCGCCAAATTCTAGCTTTTCAACTCCCTCGGGAATTTCAAATTCCACTAAGGAATTGCATTTTGCAAAGGCTTCTGTGCCGATTTCCTTGAGTGTGCTTGGCAAGGCTACGCTTTTAAGGCTTGTGCAACTACTAAAGCAATACCAAGGAAGGCTTTCTATTTTTGCGTCTATTATTACAGATTCAAGATTAGTGCAATTTTGAAAGGCTCCGTCCATTATTTGCGACACTTGGTCCCCTATTTTAACACTTTTTATATAATCGTTGTCCTTAAAGGCACCATTTGCAATTTTGTTTACCTCTTTTGGAATTTCTACGTTTTCCTCCTTGCCATCATAGGCTAAAAGAGTGCTTTCACTTATAACAAAGTCCTTCATTATCCTAAGTCTGGCTTGTCAAGAAATTCAACGGTTGGGTTTTCCTTCTTTGCCCCGTCACTTTCAAAGACTACAATTTCGTTTTCGCCCTCTTTTAGTAGGCAAGATGGAATATAGTAATTCTTTTGTGGTCCTATTTCCCAATATCTGCCTATGTTAAAGCCGTTTACAAGAATAAAGCCCTTTGTAAAGTCGTCAAGACGAATAAAGGTATCTGCCACCTTGTCAACTACAAGGATGCCCTTATAAAATCCAGTTGGCTCGGTTGTGTTATTTCCATATACAACCTTATCAAGATTATCCATTGGAAGTGGGTAAACCTGCCAGTTAAAGTGAATTATGTTATCACCTAAAAGAAGTCTGCCTGCAATTCCCTTTTTACGCATCATCTTAGGTCCAAAGTTTGCTCTACCCATATTTTCAACAAGGATTGTTAGGGTGTCGCCTGCTTTTGCGTTGATTGTGGTCTTTAATTCATCGTCGTTTACGTAAACTATGCCTTGGAGTGTGCGATTTACGTAGATTTGGGCACGATCGCCTAGGTCCTGAAAACGAAGTGGTGTATCCTTATATTCTCTGTTTAGAGTAGTTGTATAAGCTATGTAGCCGTAGCCCTGTCCGTAATGCTCCATACATTTTGGCACGTTTGAGAAAATAGGGCTTGATAGGTTATTAAGGTTATCGAAGAAGCCACCTCTTTCTGTAAGGGTGATTTTTCCGTAGCCTCTTTTTTCTCTATTTGCAGGGACAGGTGGCAATTCCTTATCAACGTATTTTTTGATTACCTCACGAAGCGCAAAATACTTTTCTGTTGTGTCGCCACATTCGGAAAGAGGTGCGTCGTAGTCGTAGCTTGTTACGTCGGGTCTGTACTTTTCGTAGTGGTTTGCGCCACTTGTAAAGCCGAAGTTAGTGCCTCCAATAAACATATACATATTGAAGCTACCCTTTTTAAGCATATCATCGGCAACCTTGCAATAGTCCTCGGCTGAGGTTTTATGGTGGAAGCCACAGCCCCAGTCGTCAAACCAGCCACACCACATTTCCATACACATTTTTGGTGAGTTGGGAAATAGCTTATCGTGAGCTCTAAAGTTTTCCTCAACGCGAGAGCCGAAGTTAAGAGTTGCAAGACAGCCGTCAATTGTACCGTCAAGTAGGTTGTTTTCGCTTGTACCGTCTGAGGTAAAGAGAGGCACGTCAATGCCTAAGTCTCTGTACATATCACGAAGCTTATTTAGATAAACCTTGTCGTCACCATAGTAGCCGTATTCATTTTCGCATTGAAGCATAATGATAGGTCCGCCATTTGTTGAAAGAAGTGGACGGATTTGGTCAAATAGATGCTTTAGATAGTTTTCAAAATGACGCACGTAGGTTTCGTTACAGCAACGAATTTCCATATCCTCCATTGTTTGTAGCCACCAAGGAAGTCCACCAAATTCCCACTCTGAGCAGATGTATGGTCCTGGTCGAACTATTACCATAAGACCCTCCTCACCTGCTATTTTTATGAACTGGGCAATGTCTAGATTTCCCTCAAAATCAAACACTCCCACCTGTTTTTCGTGCATATTCCAGGCACAATAGGTTTCTACACAGTTACAGCCTAGTGCAACTAGCTTTTTGAAAATATCTCGCCACGTGCCTTGCATATTTCTAAAGTAATGAACGGCACCTGAGATTAGCTTAGTTTCCTTTCCGTCCTTTACGAATTGATTGCCTATAATTTCAAATTTCATAACGTTCTCCATTTGTTAAAAAGGGCTTGAGTGTGTCAAGCCCCTTTTTGTTTTATTAGTTTCCAGAATCCTCAACGAAGATTGACCCTTTAGACCAACTACACCTCATCCACCGCTTTTATTAGCTTTGGCTTTATTTATTGTTCGGTTGTTGCGGTCCCCCTTCCCCTCCGGACAAAGGGGAAGGCTTTAATTGCCAGAATCCTCAACGAAGATTGACCCTTTAGACCAACTACACCTCATCCACCGCTTTTATTAGCCTTGGCTTTATTTATTGTTCGGTTGTTGCGGTCCCCCTTCCCCTCCGGACAAAGGGGAAGGCTTTTAGTTTCCAGAATCCTCAACGAAGATTTCTCTTACTGTGTTTTCGCTTGTTGTGTTAGCTACCGGCTTGTTTCTTTCAGTTAGGAATTTAGTTGCAACTTGTGGGAAAAGTGCGTAGGACAAAACGTCCTCGTCGCATTTTGCCAGATCCTTTGCCTCTTGTCTATACTTTTCAAGCTCGGGCTGAATTAGGTCGGCTGGACGGCAGGTGATAATTTCGTCGTCTCCGATTGCCTTCCTTCTTACCTCTTCGTTTACCTCGCCAGGTACACGACCATACTCGCCCTTAAGAAGTCCCTTTGACTCCTTAGTTACCATCTTATATCTTTCACCTGCAAGCACGTTTAATACTGCCTGTGAGCCTACGATTTGGCTAGTTGGGGTAACAAGTGGTGGGTAGCCGAAGTCCTTTCTAACTCTTGGCACCTCTGCAAGCACCTCGTAATACTTATCCTCTGCCTTAGCCTGCTTTAATTGAGAGATAAGGTTGGATAGCATACCACCTGGTACTTGGTATAGAAGTGTGTTAGGGTCAACGTTTAATACCTTAGGGTCAAGTGTGCCTTGGTCCTTTAGCTTTTTAGCTACGTTTCTAAAGTGAGCTGCAATATCGCTAAGTGCGTCAAGCTTAATGCCTGTGTCGTACTCGGTGCCTTGAAGTGTTGCTACAATCGCCTCGGTTGATGGCTGTGAGGTACCATTTGCAAGTGGGGAAAGAGCTGTGTCGATAATGTCAACTCCTGCCTGAATTGCCATAAGGTATGTCATATCGCCTGTACCTGTGGTATTGTGTGTGTGCAAGTGAATTGGCACCTTGATTTCCTTTTTGAGAGCCTTTACAAGCTCGTATGCATCGTAAGGAAGCAAGAGGTTTGCCATATCCTTAATACAGATAGTGTCAGCACCTCTGTTTTCAAGCTCCTTTGCAAGGTTAACGAAATACTCAAGATTGTGTACAGGGCTTTCGGTATAGCTGATAGCTGCCTCAACGTGTCCACCGTATTTCTTTGTTGCCTTCATTGCAGTTTCAATGTTTCTTACGTCATTTAGCGCATCGAAGATACGAACAACGTTAATACCATTTTCAATAGATTTTTTAACAAATTCCTCAACAACGTCGTCTGCGTAATGCTTATAGCCAAGTAGGTTTTGACCACGAAGTAGCATTTGTAGTCTTGTGTTTGGCATTGCACGACGAAGTGTCCTTAGTCTTTCCCATGGGTCCTCACCAAGGAAACGCATACAGGAATCGAAGGTTGCGCCACCCCAGCACTCAAGGGACCAGTAGCCTACCTTGTCTAGTGCCTCACAGGCTGGAAGCATATCCTCTATTCTCATTCTTGTTGCTGCCTGTGATTGATGGGCATCACGCAAGATTGTATCTGTGATTAATATTTTTTTAGCCATTTTTTATACCTCGTTTATCCAAGTAGTGCCATTAGCACGCCTGCTGCAATTGCAGAACCGATTACACCTGCTACGTTTGGTCCCATTGCGTGCATTAGTAGGAAGTTGCTAGGATTAGCCTCTTGTCCAACCTTTTGTGATACACGGGCTGCCATTGGTACGGCGGAAACGCCAGCTGAGCCGATAAGTGGATTGATTTTCTTGCCCTCTGGTAGAAATAGGTTCATTAGCTTAGCGATAAGCACGCCACAAGCGGTAGCAACACCGAAGGCAACGATGCCCATTGCGATAATGATAATTGTCTTTGGTGACAAGAAGGTTTTTGCAGTAGCAGTTGCGCCTACGGAAATACCTAGGAATACTGTTACTATATTCATAAGCTCGTTTTGTACTGTCTTTGAAAGTCTGTCGCAAACACCACATTCCTTTAGTAGGTTACCAAACATTAAGCAACCAACAAGAGATGCTGCGCTTGGTACTAGGAGTGCTACGAATACTGTTACAACGATTGGGAATACGATTTTTGCTGTCTTAGATACAGGACGTAATGCAGGCATTACGATTTCTCTTTCCTTCTTTGTTGTAAGAAGCTTCATAATTGGTGGTTGGATTACAGGCACAAGTGCCATGTATGAGTATGCGGCAACGGCAATTGGGCCTAGCAATTGTGGTGCCATATTTGAGGTTACAAAGATTGCAGTAGGACCGTCTGCACCACCGATAATACCGATTGAGCCAGCTTCCTTTAGTGTAAAGATGATGTCCTCCCAGCCTGTTACCTGACCGATGGCGCTAACGCCCATAACGCCTGCTACAGTTGCAAAGATACCAACCTGTGCAGCTGCGCCAAGAAGTAGGCTCTTTGGGTTAGCAAGGAGTGGACCGAAGTCGGTCATTGCTCCAACACCGATAAAGATTAAGCATGGGTAAATGCCAAGCTTAACACCTAAGTAAAGAACATCGATAAGACCGATTGAAATGCTTTGACCTAGCATTGCTTGTAGGGTGAGATAAACCTCACTATCCGTTTGTACACCATAGGTAACAAGGGTGTCAAGCATTTCCTGTGTTACTGGGTTGCCACCGAAGAGCGCCCAGTTAATATGACCACCCGCAAAAAGCTCCTCATGGAACATTCCTGCGCCTGGTAGGTTTGTAAGAAGCATACCGATTGCGATAGGTAAAAGGAGTAGTGGCTCGAACTTTTTAACTATTGCAAGGTAGCAAAGAACGCAAGCTACTGCTATCATTATTAGCATCTTCCAGTTTCCACCCTCGGAAAACATATAGAAGCCCGTGTCCTTTAGAAAATCTAACATTTTTTCCATTGATTAGCCTCCGAAAAAAGCGCTTAATTAGTTAAGTGAGCAAAGAACTGTACCAGCCTCAACTGTTTGACCAGCAGTTACGTTTACAGAAGATACTGTTGCATCGGCAGGAGCTAGAATTTCATTTTCCATCTTCATAGCCTCAAGAATTACGAGCACGTCGCCCTTCTTTACAGCTTGACCGTTTGATACGTTTACCTTAAGAATGTTGCCAGGCATTGGAGCTGTTACTGTTTGTGCGCCTGCAGGTGCTGATGCTGGTGCAGGTGTAGCTACTGGTGCCTCTGCCTTCTTTTCAACTGGCTTTATATCTTCCTTATCAATTACCTCTAGTGTGATTTCATAAACATTTCCGTTTACATTTACTCTGTAAGCTTTCATTTTTTGGTTCCTTTCAAATACTATATATTAATTTACTTTTTTGAACGATATTACACGGATAGCGGAAATGTCCGTACCGTTTTCCTCTGCAACTGCTGCGCATACTGCGGCAATTAACTCACCACGATTTTCAATAACTCCACTTGGCTGTGAGCTACTAACAGGTGCTGGGGTAGCAGGTGCCTGTTGTGGTCTTGCGCTCTTTTCTGCAAGCTTGTTGCATACAAGGGTCATTAGCTCAACTAAGCCGATGATACACAAAAGGCCTACAAAAACAACTGCAATACCTAGTAAGCATACAAGCCATACCGGTGGGTCTGTTGGTGGGTTGCTTGTTAAAAACAAATTATACATCTCTTCACTCCTTTTTGTAGTACTTGATATTAAAATATCAAAGCCCAAATTTTTTTATATTTTACCATATTATTTTATAAAAGTAAATAGGTTTAAACAATATTTTAACATTATTTTACATTTAATATTGTATAAGAAAAAAATCCTTAATCCCACTAAGTCACTCTATACGATTTTTTAGAAAAGTCTAGACAATTTTGAGTAAAGGTTTATACGATTTTGAGGCGAATTTTAAGGTAAAAATGAAAAATAGTGACTTGTTATCTGTCACTTCTTACAGGGGAAAAGTAACACATAACTTCTTATAGGGGATTATATATCTATCACTTCTTACAGAGTTAGGGGCAAAATCGGTAATTTTTGTGAGATTTTTTCTCTACAAATCGTAGATGTGTACTATTGTTGGTACAATTCAACTCAACAAATTGTAGATACAAGTGTGGTTGATAAGTGGGTGACAAAAAGGGCTAATAGCCTTTGGTGGAGATGATGGGATTTAAGCGGTGGAGTTGGTTGGATTTGGGTGGTGGAGATGATGGGATTTGGGCGGTGGAGTTGGTCGGATTGGAGTGGTGGAGATGATGGGATTTGGGCGGTGGAGATGGTCGGATTCGAGTGGTGGAGA
>JAFQEG010000041.1 GCA_017399145.1 Clostridia bacterium
AATGGCAAGATATACAGGACCTTCATGCAAGCTTTGCCGTAGAGAAGGTGTTAAGCTTTATCTTAAGGGAGACCGTTGTTTCTCAAATAAGTGTTCCATCAACACAAGAACAGTAAACGAGGGTAAGGTTCCTACAGTTACTGCTCCTGGTCAACATGGTGCAGCTAAGAAGAAGCTAACTGAGTACGGTAAACAGCTTCGTGAAAAGCAGAAGGCAAAAAGATATTATGGTGTTCTTGAAAAGCAATTCAAGAGCTACTATACAAAGGCTGACAATCAAGAGGGCGTAGCTGGTGAAAACCTTCTTAGACTTCTTGAAAGAAGACTTGACAATGTAGTATTTAGAATGGGACTTGCTACCAGCCATAAGGAAGCTCGTCAATTAGTTCTTCACGGTCACTTCACATTGAATGGCCACAAGGCTAATATTCCATCAATACTTGTTAAGGTTGGCGATGTTGTTGCTGTTAAGGAAACAGAATCAACAAAAATTAAGGGTCTCGTTGAAGCTATGGGAGACAAGAAGGCTCCAAAGTGGCTTGAGGTTGATACAAAGAATGTATGCGCTAAGGTTGTTGCAATGCCTGAGCGTGACGATATCGACTTCGAAATCAACGAACAGCTCATTATCGAGCTTTACTCTAAATAATAACTCTTTGTCGGCTGTAATCCTCCGTATGATACGGAGGTTGCAGGTGGCTATATAGAGTCGCCAAAATTACAGTAGACATCAATGTTATGTAACACTAACCGTTCCGTTAAGGAAAAAAGACCAATTGCATAAATTGAATTTTAGGAGGGTTATTAAAATGATGATAGAAATCGAAAAACCAAATATTTCAATAGTAGGCGAAAGCGAAGACGGTAAGAAGGGCAAATTTGTGATTGAACCACTCGAAAGAGGTTTTGGTACAACACTTGGAAATGCTCTTAGAAGAGTACTTATTAGCTCACTTCCAGGATACGCAGTTTCCTCAATCAAGATTGACGGCGTATTGCACGAAATCTCATCACTTGAGGGAGTAAGCGAGGATATTACAGAAATCGTACTTAACGTTAAGGGTATCGTTGCTAAGATTCACGGTGGCGAAAACACTAAGACTGCATACATCGACAAGGTTGGTCCTTGCGTAGTTACTGCAGGCGACATTAATTACGACCCAGAGCTTGAAATTCTAAATCCAGATCTTCAAATCGCTACATTAAGCGAGGGCACTCGTTTCTATATGGAGCTTACAATTGAACGTGGACGTGGATACGTTTCACAGGAAAGAAACAAGAATGACCATATTAAGGCAAATGTTGCTATTCCTTTTGGAACAATCTTTACAGATTCAATCTACACACCAGTATATAACGTAAGCTACAATGTAGAAAACACAAGAGTAGGAAGCGTAGCCGATTTTGATAAATTGACAATAGAGGTAGAGACAAACGGCACGATTGGAGCAACTGATGCAATTTCACTTGCAGCCAAGATACTCAACGACCATTTCACCTTGTTTGTAAATCTCTCAGACGAGGCGAGAAACGCTGAAATTATGATTGAGCGTGAAGAAACTAAGAAAGAAAAATATCTTGAGATGACCGTTGAGGAGCTTGACTTGTCTGTACGTAGCTTAAACTGCTTAAAACGTGCAAGCATCGACACAGTAGAGGATCTTATTAATCGTACAGAGGATGATATGATTAAGTTTAAGAACCTTGGTAAAAAATCCCTCGATGAAATTAAGGATAAGCTTGAATCTCTTGGTTTAAGTCTCCGCAAGGACGAGGACTAAGAATAGTTAATTGAGCAACAGGGCTCAATAAAAAATCGGCAAAGGAGGATACATCAATGCCAGGAACAAGAAAGCTCGGCAGAACAACAGCCCACAGAAACGCAATGCTTCGTGGTATGGTTACCTTGCTTCTAGAAAAGGGCTCAATCGAGACAACCCTTTCAAGAGCAAAGGAGCTTCGTTGTGTAGCTGATAATATGATTACACTCGGCAAGAAGAATACACTTGCATCTCGTAGAGAGGCTCTTGCATACATCACAAAGGAAGATGTTGTTAAGAAGCTATTTGACGAAATCGCACCAAAATATGCAGACAGAGTAGGTGGATATACTCAAGTATATAAGCTCGGCACAAGACGTGGCGATGCAGCTGAAATGGCTCTTATTAAGCTTGCTGACTAATTAAAATACTAAGCCTCTGATTAAATTCAGGGGCTTTTTATTATTTATAATCACATGAACATATTATCATATAATAATTTAAAACAGAAAAACGACGAAATAGTCAAAAATTATTGATAAAATCGGGTAAATATGTTAAAGTATATATGATACTAATTCTAAGGAGCAAAAAATGAAGCAAGCAAAATGGATTTGGCATCCTGGAAGCCTAGAGCTTTACCACAGTATGCTTTTACATAATAGACGTACCTCTGCAAGAAGATATAAGCAGGGTGACCCCTCAAATCGTGTAGGACAGGCACGAAGCGTTTACTATTATCCTATGTGGAGAGTTGACGGACCCGTTCATAATACAATGCTAAAGAAAACTGCAACAATTGATAAAGAGGAAACCATTGAGCTTTTCTCAAATACCAAGGATTGTGCAATAATAGTTGACGGGATTTCCTATAATAAGAATACTAAAATCAAATTAAATGCAGGCACTCATACAGTAGCACTGCATGGCTTTTGTGCTGAATCCTTTCCTGCCTTTTACGTAACAGGAAATGAGTTTGCCTCCGACCGTACCTATAAGGTTGATATTCGTGGTAAGAGATATGGTCAAAGTGCAGGGGAAAGCGAGCTTTATACAGACGTAAATGACAAGGTAGAGACCTTTAAGTTTTCCTATAAAAGAATTGAGCCGGTAAGCATAGAAGAAATAAATGATGGCTTACTTTACGATTATGGCAAGGAGCAATTTGCAAAGATCACCCTAAGGTCGAAGGCACTTAATGAAATTACCTTGTATTTAGGCGAATCTCGAGAGGAAGCCTTAGACACTGATTATTCTCAGCTGGTAGTAAATGCAGAGCTTAAAAAAGGCAAATGCATAACTGATGCAGTAGCCTTTAGATATATTTTTGTAAAGAACACTAAGGACCTTTCGATAAGCGCTAGGCTTGAATATTTGCCTATCAAGGAAAGAGGCTCCTTTAAGTGCGATAGCGAATTTATAAATAAGCTTTGGGACACCTGCGCCTACACGATGCTACTAAACTCAAGAGAAGGCTTTTTCGACGGAATAAAGCGTGATAGATGGATTTGGAGTGGCGACGCATACCAAAGCTATATTGTAAACTATTACCTAGGCTTTAATAAGGACATAGTCAAGAGAACAATAAGGGCCTTGCGTGGTGCTGACCCAATTGAGAGCCATATAAATACTATAACGGATTATACCTTCTTTTGGTTAATTTCCTTGTACGACTACTATATGTACACAGGAGATAAGGAATTTCTGGAGGACATTTATACCGACGTTTTAGACGTGCTTGAATTCGTGGAGGGGCGACTAGGCGAGGACGGAATGTTCGTAAGGCGTGAGGGAGATTGGGTGTTTATGGACTGGTCAACCTTCGATAGCGACGGACCTATGTGTGCCGAGCAAATTATGCTAGCAAGAGCTTACGAGGCAGTTGAAGCTTGTGCAATAATAAATAAGGATAATCAGCTTGCTACTCACGCAAGAGAAAGGGCAGAATATATTAAGGGTCAAGTTAATAAGCTATACTGGAATGACAAAAAGGGCGCCTTTGTTGACTCCTATACGTCAGGCAGAGAAAATGTAACAAGACACGCAAATATTCTTGCAATTCTCTTTGATTACGTAAGCGAAGAAAGAAAGCAAAGCATAATTAAAAACGTAATTTATAACAAGGAAATAACACCTATTACAACCCCCTATTTTGAATTTTTTGAGCTTGATGCTATGTGCAAAATAGGAGACCTTAAGTATATGACCGATATGCTGGAGTCCTACTGGGGAGGAATGCTTAGACTGGGAGCAACTACAATTTGGGAGGAATTCGATCCCAAAAAGAGTGGAATAGAGCACTACGAAATGTACGGAGGCAAGTACGAAAAGAGCCTTTGTCACGCATGGGGCGCTTCCCCAATCTATCTTTTAGGTAAATATGCACTAGGAGTAAGACCAACAAAGGCTGGCTATGAGGAATATATAGTAGCGCCTAACAAAATGCCCTTTGGCAATTTTGAGGGTAAGGTGCCAACGCCAAAAGGTGATGTATTTGTCAAAATTAGCGACACAGGGTGCACAATTTTATCACAAATAGACGGAGGAACGCTATTGCTAAATGACAAATGCTATCCAATTGAAAAAAACAAAAAATTGCAAGTAAAATTTGAAAAATAACAAAAAAGTCCGACACTGTGTCGGACTTTTTTTGCTTTTTACAATTTAATAGTTAAGTTTATATTAAAATATGACAATTCAGCATAAGGAAACTATTGACAATGAATGCAAAATTGTGTTAAAATAAATTATAAAAAATAAAGGAGAAATCTTATGAAAAACAAAATTTTCCTTGTTGTTTCGATGATAATGTTGATTGCTTGTATGCTTGCGGTTTCTGTGAGTGCAGCAGCTAACGATTATTTTGGAAACGTAGAAATCATTGATAACGACGGTGATGGTGCAAGCGATATCAACATTTCCGATATGGTACACACTATCATTCAAGAGGGTGATGGAGCTATCTCCAGTGCAAGTGCAAGAATGACAATTTCTTGTGATTGCGAAGCGAGCAAGCACACCTTCCCTGCGTATTACATTACGTCACCAAAGAGTACAGCAAGACGCTTTTATTGCTTTAGCTTTGACGCGATCAACTCTGTATTGCCCGGATATTGTGGAACAACCTCAAAGGTGTCTGCCTCAAACGTAACCGCATATGAATTGCCTAATGGTTATAATGCTATCTATTCTGGCTTCTTTTATGAGGGTGGCGGTAGCACTTACAAGGGAGATGGTATAGAGTATTTTAGCTTCGCTACATGCTCAACGCTTACATCTTTTGAGGGCACAGCAAGTGGAAAAAACTGGTTTACAAACTCCACCATAGAAGAGGTTGACTTGGGTCCATATGTTACTAACATTCCTGTAATGCTTTTCTACAATTGTGACAGTCTTGAGTATATTACTATTCCTGATCAAATCACAACAATGGACAGACTAGCATTTGCGTACAGCGATAACCTGAAAAGAGTATATTTTACAGAAAACTCTCTTCTTACAACAATAGGTGACTCGGTATTTGATCACTGTGGTAACTTGGAGGCATTTTATATTCCACCAAGACTCACTACACTCGGTGGTTCCTCATCAAATCAGTCCATATTTAATTGTTGTACTAAAATTTATTTCTTGAATAATCCAAACGAAACCGAAAAGCCTGACGTGTACTATTTGCCAAGCTCAATTTTGAAATTCGACGGAGAAATTTTTAAGAGCTGTCAAAATTTGAATAATACGATAGTATTCCCTGAGAACGCGACCTCAATACCAAACGGTTGGGCATTTAACGGCACAAATGCAGTTAACGTTGTATGCCTTGGTAACATGGAAAATGTAAGCACAACGGGTAACGCTTGGAATAGTAATGTTACTATTTATTTCTGTAATCCTGCAGATAAGTCTACTGCAGACCTCACAGGCATCAACACAAGTGCTAAAAAGGTTTTCTGTAATGCAGACGGCAATACAACACACCTTTACAAAGTTTCAGTTAACAGAGCACCAACCTGTACCGTGGATGGCGCAAAGGGCTTTGAGTGCTTCTGTGGCGAAGCTGACCTAAATAACACAATTGTTGATCCGGCTCAAGGTCACGCAAAAACAACAATTGTAGAAATTGCATACAACAGTGCAAACAGATTCTTTGAAAAGGGCGATGTAACCTATATTTGTGGCACCTGTGGCGAAAATCACACAGTTGCAAATGACGCAAATGTAATCTTTACCTTTGTTGGATTCTCAGCAACAGAGAAGGTAATGGGTACAAATGCTATTATTCAAAGCTTTAAGGTTGACCGTGATGCACTTGCGCTATACAACCAAAATTCAGAGCTTGACGTTGTAGGCTACGGTCTTGTTGCAGGTACAGAGCTTGCACTAGGCGAGAATGCTGAGATATTTGATAACACAGGCGCTGTTACTTCACCAAAGGCTGGCGTTGTTAAGATTTCAGAAAATGCAAACAACTATGACATTTTTGAAATGAGAGTTTCTGGCTTGAATGGTACAGTTGAGGTTGAGGGTCAAGACCCAATCGACCTAGCTAAGGTTAAAGTTTACTGCTGTGGCTATTGCTTGATTCAAACACCTAGTGGTGTTGCTTCATACTATGCAAACAACGGCACAGTTACCGAAACATTAAGTGGTGCTGCAAGCTACGAAGCACTTCAACAATAAGAAAGGAGATTGAAATGTATATTTCACCAGAATACAAGCTTGAAATTATCTCAAGCGAGGACATAATGGAATTTTCACCTAACGATATTGTAACAACAAAGGAAACCTTTGACTTTGGCGAGGGTGAGGTAGAGGTAACAAAGGGTACTTCAACAGCAGATATTAAAGATCTACTATTCTAATTTAGTACGGTTGACGGATACATGCTGGTAAAACCATAACCACGTGATAAATAAACAAGAAGCAAGGACATTTTGTTCTTGCTTTTTTGTATGTACGAAAAAGGTCGAAAGGTGTGCCACCTTTCCTCATTTGATACGTGGTTATTATCGCCGTTTTCGCCTCTCGAAATACGAAGTATTCCTTCGGTTGAAAACGACGATTTTTCCTCACCATCTATCTCGTCTGGTCAAAGCTAACATGCTGGTAAAACCATAACCACAGATAAAAAGCCTTGACGGTCGTCAAGGCTTTTTTAATGAAATCGCTTTGCGATGAAGTCCACTAAGGTGGATGAAGTCACTCTGTGATGAAGTCCTTGCTTTGCAAGGGTTAGCTTTTTATGAAGCCACCCTTGGTGGATGAAGTCAACTGCGTTGAAGTTATGAATTTGCCCTTGGCAAATATTATGAGCTTACGTTGTAAACGTTAAAAGTGCTTGACCTTAACGGTCAAGCACTTTTTTCGTAATATTATTTTAACAGCAAATGCAATTTACAATCTTATACATATCCTCAAAGTACTTGCGACGCTCAGCACAAAGTGCTTCCATTTCTGCAATTTGCTTATCGCTAAAGCCGTCAAGGTCGTATTCCTTTAGCTTACCCTTGTACATTCTATCAACAATAAGCGCATACTTGATTTCAACAGGAACAATCTCACCATGACGTGAGCAAATAACAACGTCACTAACACCTTGAAGTAGAAGCTCAACAGCCTTATAACCACTTCTTGATGCAAAGTTTCTATCGACAAGAGTAGGAATACCACCACGTACAATGTGTGCAGGACGAACAAATCTTGTTTCAACCCCTGTGTTTTCCTGAATTTCTTTAACAAGACCCTCGGAGAATTCAGCACCCAAGCCCTCAGCAACAACTACTATAAAGCTACGTTGACCAGCCTCTTGTGAAGCCTTCATTCTCTTAAACATAGCTTCCTTATCAAATGGGAATTCGTTAATAGCAACACCAATTGCGTTTAGCGCAAGACCTGTTTCAATAGCAATATAGCCAGCATTTCTACCCATAACCTCAATAACGTTACAACGTGAGTGTGACTCACAGGTATCTCTTAGACGGTCACCAAGCGCAAGTACAGAGTTCATTGCTGTATCATAGCCAACAGTAATATCGGTAGCTGTAATATCGTTATCAATTGTACCAGAAACACCGATGCAAGGAATACCTCTTATGCTAAGGTCGGTAGCACCTCTAAACGTACCATCACCGCCGATTGCAACAATACCGTCAATGTTATGCTTCTTACAGGTTGCAATAGCCTTTTGCATACCCTCCTCAGTCTTAAACTCATCGCATCTGTCAGAGTAGAGGAATGTACCTCCACGGGCAACTATATCAGCCACGTCAAGCTTAGAAAGAGGACGAATTCTGTCGTTAATAAGACCTGAATAGCCACCTAAAATGCCAACAACCTCAACACCCATATCAATAGCTGCACAGGTAACTGCCTTGATAACACAGTTCATACCTGGCGCATCACCGCCTGAGGTCAAAACACCGATTTTTCTAAATTTCTTTTCCATAATTTAAAAACTCCTTTGAGTTGCATAATATACAAAATTTAACAGTATATATTCTAGCATAATATATATATAAAATCAATACCTTTTTATTAAATTTTTTCAAGCAAAAGATTAATAAGGGAGTAGCAAGCCTTGTTACGAATTTCGTCACGAGAAAGAGTGGTGCCAAGGCTAAGCCTAACACCTTCACAACCATTTTTTGTTGCAATTCCAACGTAAACGGTGCCAACAGGGTCCTTATCTGTCCCACCGCTAGGACCCGCAAAGCCGGTCGTACTTATGCCAATATCAGTTGACATTAATCCTTTTACGCCCATTGCCATTTCCTTAGCGCATTCGTAGCTTACCTCGGTAAAGGATTCAATAGTAGAGGGCGAAACACCCAAAACCTTCATTTTTACCTCGTTAACGTAGGAAACAACTCCACCACAAAAAACAGAGGATGCTCCTGAAATATCGGTTATATACTTAGCAATAAGCCCACCTGTACAGGATTCAGCACAGGAAATAGTAAGCCCCTTTTCCTTAAGTGTATTAACAAGCTTAGTAAAAAAATCCTTCATAATAAAAGCACCACCTTTAAGATTTTAATTTATTTTACCATAAATTTCCTAGTATATCAACAATTAAGTGCATAAAAAGCTAAATTTGAGGAGATAATTAAAACCAAAGCGAAGGGAAGGAAAAATGAATGAAGATAATAGGTACAATTTTAATATCAGTTATAGTGTTTCTTACAATGAATAGCTTAATACCCTCAGTCAAGGACGCACAAATTTATAATACAACCGTAAGACTACACGTCCTTGCCGATTCAGACTCGGAAAGGGACCAGGAATTAAAGCTAAAGGTAAGAGATGCACTTCTTGAGGAAATAGCAGACTACAACGCAAAAAGCAAGGCAGAGGCACTTTTGAAAATGGAAGAAAATAAAGAGAATTTAACCAAAATAGCCGAGGAAGTGTTGGAAAAAGAGGGGTGCGATAGGGAGGTTTCCATAGAAATAGGAAATGAAAAATACCCAACACGCTACTACGAGGATTTTGCCCTACCTGCCGGCAACTATACCTCTGTAAGAGTAATCATAGGAAGTGGCAGTGGTCAAAACTGGTGGTGCGTTTTATACCCACCACTATGCACAGACAATGCTATTGAATTTGATGACGAATACTGTGTTGACGTAGGCTTAACCAAGGACCAATACAACCTAATCACTAGGGCAAACGGTGAATATAAGATAAAATTCAAGCTACTTGAAATGGCATCACAGGCGTTTGGCTTTAATTACGATTAAAAGCAGGGTAAACCTGCTTTTTCTTGTGTACATTATATCTTCACAGAAATTTCACTTGCAATATTTGGCAATAGGTAGTAAAATATATAATATGAGAAAATAGAAGGACATATATTTCAAGAGAAAGGGAGATACAATATGTTTGGTTATATAAAGCCCTACGTGCCCGTTTTGAGGGTAAAGGAAAACGAACTATATAAAGCAACCTATTGTGGTCTTTGCAAGGCTATGGGTAAAAGCACAGGCTGTATGTCTAATTTCACCCTAAGCTATGATTTTGTATTCCTTTCTCTTTTAAGAATGGGCTTGAAAAATGAAGGCTACGAAATAAAAGCAAGCAGTTGTATTGCCCATCCATTTCAAAAAAAGCCTATGCTATTACCTAATAAATCACTAGAATTTTCTGCAAAATCAAGTGTGATTTTAACAAGACTAAAGCTGAAGGACAATATCAACGACAGCCACGGATTAAGAAGGCTAAAGGCAAAAATTGCAGGGAGTGTGTCTGTTTTTCTTAAAAAAACCGACAAAAATCTGCTTCCACTAGAGATGGAAATCAATCAATGGATAAAAATCCTTTCTCAGCTAGAGAGTGAAAACGTTGACTCAATTGATAAATGTGCCCACACCTTCGGTATGCTACTTGCAGAAATTATAGCCTTTGATATAGAGTTACCACAAAAAACTCTTGCAAAAAAGGTTGGATATCATTTAGGCAAATGGATATACGTTGCCGATGCATACGACGACTTTTATAAGGACAAAAAAACTAAAAGCTTTAACCCCTTAGTTAATTTTTACGGAGATGACCTTGACGAAAATGCAAGGACACTTATTAAAAATTCAATGCTTTTAGAGCTAAATGAAATGTCAAGTGCGATTGAGTTAATCGACTTTCAGGATAAGGACATTGAGGAAATAGTTAAAAATATCGTATATCTTGGCTTGCCAAGAGAATTTGAAGAAATTACAAAAAGACACAAAAGGTCTATGGAGGAATAATATGGATCCATATAGAGTTTTAGGACTATCACCAGATTGCACAAACGAGGAATTAAAGACCACGTATCGCAATTTGGTAAAAAAATATCATCCAGACAACTATGCAAGCGACCCTGACCTTGCAAAAATGGCTGACGAAAAAATGAAGGAAATAAATTCTGCCTACGACGAAATTTTAAAAATTCGCACAGGTAACAAAACAGGCTATAATTCGGGCAACACGGGTAATACAGGCTATGATGCATATTCCAAGGCAGGGGCAGGTAGGTCAAGCAGTAGAAATCCTATCTATAATCAAGTACGTGATGCGATAAACGACGAAAACTTTAGACGTGCCGAGAGTCTATTAAGCACAATTAAGCCAGAGGACAGAGAAGCAGAGTGGTACTTCTTGCACGGCTGTATACTTTTGCGTGGTGGCTATTATTTCGACGCATTGAAGTACATTGAAACTGCTTGTCAACAGGACCCAGAAAATCCAGAGTATAGACAGGTTTATCAAATGGTATTAAATCAAGCACAGGGCTTTAGTCAGCAATATCAAGGTCAAAGCGAGGCAGATTGTGAATCTGGCCTTTGCAGAATTTGCTGTGCAATGCAAGCGATAAGCTGTTGCTGTGGAGGAAGATAATAGATGAAAAAGGCAAAAATCGTATCCTTTTGTGGCATAATATCTGCACTTAGCGTTGTGTTTTTAATGCTAGGGTCACTTATTAGCGTAATGGATATGACAATGGCTGTTGTTGCCTCAATTCTTCTACTAGTAATCTTTGAAGAAATTCGATTTAAATGCTTTTTCGTTTACTTCGTTACCATAGTGGTAGGTGCATTAATTTGCCCGGACAAGCTAGTGGTTTTCGAATACGCAATTTTTGCACTATATCCAATAGTTAAGCTTTCATTAGAAAAAGCACCGCGAATTGTTAGCTTGCTTGTAAGAATTTCTTACTCAATTCTTGCAGGAGGTGGGACTGTGCTATTAACTAGCTTCGTATTTTTAAGCGACCCAAACCCAACCTTTGATATAATTTTCCTTGCAGGCTTGCTTTTGATTTTCATTTTACTTGACGTGGCAGTAAAAAGATTTATCAAATTCTATCGCCAAAGACTTCGCAAAAGACTAAGAATAGACAAGTTTTTTGATTAGTTAAAATAACCAAAAAAGTGGCACAACTGTGTCACTTTTTTATTTATTTATACAATATTATATATAAAAAGTTGACATTGTAATCGCATATAGGCTACAATATTATTAATAATATAAAAATAAGGATGTGTATTATGTTTAGAAGTATGACAGCCTTTGGCAGAGCACGTGAAACCGTAAATGCCAAGGATATAGTTGCAGAAATAAAATCTGTCAACAACAGGTACTATGATTGTACTGTAAAAATCACAAGACTCTATAGCTTCCTAGAGGACAAAATCAAGCAATATCTTCAATCTAAGGGTATTTCTCGTGGTAAGGTTGAGGTTTATATTGGTATTGATTTGCTTGAGCAACAGGGTGTTGAAATTCAACTTGACACTGCTTACGCAAAATCCTACATAGACGCCCTTTATAAGCTTCGTGATACCTTCGACCTAAAGGACGATATCACCGTTTCAAGAATTGCCTCGAACAAGGAAATTTTTGTAACCAAAAAGCCTGAGGACGATATGGAAAAGGACTGGGCAGATATCAAGGTCGTTTTAGATAAGGCGCTTGAAAGCTTCCTTGAAAGAAGAGAGGCAGAGGGCGAAAACCTATATCGCAATATCGCAGAAAAGATTGATAACATAAAGGGCTACCTAAAGATTATCGAAAAGAATTCCGAGTCCGATATTAAGGGCTATGCCTCAAAGCTTGAGGAAAGAATTTTAAAATTCCTAGGGGACAACTCAATACAAATTGACGAGCAAAGAATTTTAACCGAGGTTGCAGTTTTTGCCGACAAGGTTGCAATTGACGAGGAGCTTGTTAGATTAAGCAGTCACTTTGACGCCTTTGAGGAAATAGTTAAGTCGAACGAGCCTGCAGGAAGAAAGCTTGACTTTTTGCTTCAGGAAATGAACAGAGAAACTAATACAATCGGGTCAAAGGCTTCAAATGCAGATACAGCACACATTGTAGTAAATATTAAGAATGAGCTTGAAAAGATAAGAGAGCAAATTCAAAATATAGAATAGCGGGTGTTGAAATGAAATTTGTAGATATTGGCGCTGGAAATATGGTCCTTGACCAAAGAATAGTCGCCCTAGTTACCCCCGACTCAGCCCCTGCTAAAAGAATTGTGGGCGAGGCAAAGGACAAGGGCAGAATAATTGACTGCACAGGAGGAAGAAGGACAAAGACGGTAATTATAACTGATTCCGACCACGTTATTTTATCCTACCTGTCAAGTGAAGCACTAGGTGAAAGACTTAATTTGGATAAAAAGGACTAATGGAGGTATAAAATGGCACAGGAAAAAGGAAGAATATTTATAGTGTCTGGACCTGCTGGTAGTGGTAAGGGCACAGTAGTTAAGCTTCTTGCAGAAAATTACGATAGCCTAAACGTTGCAATCTCTGCAACCACAAGAAAGCCTCGACCTGGTGAGGTGGATGGCGTAAGCTATTATTTCATTTCCAAGGAGGAATTTGATAAAAGAGTTGGAAATGGTGAATTTTTGGAGTACGCATGCTATTCCTCAAACTACTATGGCACTCTCAAAAGCGAGGTTGACAGAATTGTAGATTTAGGAAGCGACGTTATTCTTGAAATTGAGGTTGTTGGCGCAATGAACGTAGTTAACACCTATCCAAACGCAATTACAATTATGCTAACCCCACCAGATAAGGACGTTTTGGAAAAGAGACTTCGTGGAAGAAACACCGAACAGGAGGCAGAAATCCAAAAGAGGCTGGCAAGGGCTAAGGAAGAAATAATGGAGTTGCCAAAATATAACTATTCCGTTATCAATTACGACGGCAAAATAGACGAATGTGCAAACGAGGTTTATTCAATCGTTGAAGCGATTCGTAAGGGTACAGATGAGGCAAGACAAGAAGTTGAACATCTTGAAACCAAAAACACAAAAGCAATTATTGAAAAATTTCGCAATTAAGCGACAAAATAAAATTTAAGGAGAAAAGATTATGTTATATCCATCAATTCAAGAGCTACTCGAGGTTACATCAAAGGAAGGACAAGAGAGACTCAACAAGTATTCACTAACAATGGCAACAGCTAAGTGTGCACGTGTAGTTACAAACTGCTACCATGAGCAACGCTACAATGCAGAGAAGAAAATCAACAACAAGGAAACCGACAAGGACCTAGCATCTATGATTACTAAGGAATACAGAGATGAAAAGTCTGTGAAGAATGCGGTAAGAGAAATTAAAGAGGGCAAGTTCGAAATCTATCTTCCAAACGAAGAGGGCTACGAGGATGCGCTAATTGAGATCGAAAACTATCAGGAGCCAAAGGCAGAGGCAGAGGACCAAAAGAGCATTTTGCCAACAAAGGACGACTTTGATATTGCTGATATTATGGACGTTGAAGAGGAATTTGACGGCGACGACGGATTTATTATAGAAGGCGGAGAGGGCGAAGAGGAATAAGCCCACAAAAAAAGGAAGGGAGAATGGTATGTGCACTGAGTATATAAGGGTTCATATTCTCGACGTGCCATATCAGGCAGATTGGGAATACACCTATTTTGTGCCTCAGGAATTGAGAGGGGAAATAGAAAAGGGTACCGCAATTGTAGTCCCCTTCGGTAAGGCTGACAGACACTCAACTGCTATTGTAATAGCTACCGAGTCCGAGGTGCCAAAGGGCAAGGTAAAATCAATTATTTCCGTGCTTAGTGGCTATTTCAAGCTAAGCGAGGATATGCTTGAATTATGTAGCTTTATGAAGCTTTATACCCTTTGTACCTTTGGTGAGGCTGTAAAATGCATTATTCCATCAGCCATAGTTACAAAGACAAGGGAAGCCTTTAGAGTAAACGAGGAAAAGACCCCATCTAAGGATTTGACCCCTCTTTACGAGCTTATAAAGCAAAATCCAAATATCACCCTTGATAAGCTTAAGGGAATGTATGAGGACGTATCCCCCTTACTTGCAAGACTTGTAAGAGGTGGCTTTATTGTAAAGGAAACTCTAGTTGAGGAAAAGGACAAAAGCAAGTACGAAACACTAGTGTCCCTGTCAATAGACAGAGAGATAGTAGCTAAGGAAATCAATGGGGAGAAAAGCTTTAAAAGTAAGAAGCACCCAGAGATTTTAGCCTTGCTTTGCGAAAAGGGTACTCTTTCCGACAAGGAAATTTACGACGAGCTTGACGCAAGCAAATCCCACCTTGATGCACTTGAGAAAAAGGGCTACATAAAAAGAGAAAAAATTGAGCTTTCCCGTGACCCTTATGCCGAATGCAAGAGGCAGAAAAACCAAGAACCTGTTACTCTTAGCCCATTACAAAAGGACGCATTTAACACTCTTAAGGACCTATATTATACAAGAGAGCCTAAGGGTGCCTTGCTTTACGGTGTAACAGGTAGTGGTAAAACTAGTGTAATCAAAAAAATGATAGACGAGGTAATAAAGGACGGCAGAGGAGTAATTATTCTTGTGCCCGAAATTTCCTTAACACCTCAAACAGTATCAACCTTCTGCGGATACTATGGTGATAGAGTGGCAGTTATCCACTCCTCACTTTCCAAGGGTGAAAGGTTTGATACCTACAAAAAAATATTTGATGGCGAGGCAGATATAGTAATCGGCACTCGCTCAGCAATTTTTGCACCTGTTAAAAATCTTGGCTTAATAGTCATTGACGAGGAGCAGGAGCATACCTACAAATCAGACACAAATCCTAAATATCTTGCTCACGATATAGCAAGATTTAGAGTAGCAAAAGCAAAGGCGCTTATGCTTTTAGCCTCTGCAACACCTTCTCTCAATTCCTATTATAAGGCTATGGAGGGAAAGTACGCACTTGTAAAAATGATGGCAAGATATGGAGAGGCAACTCTTCCCGACGTTATAATTACAGATATGCGTCGTGAAAAGGCAAGAGGTAATATGACCCCCTTTGGTGGCAAGCTAGCTGACCTACTTGACAAAGCCCTAAAGGACGACAAGCAGGGCATCTTGTTTTTAAATAGACGAGGCTACCATTCCTCTGTTAGCTGTGGGGAATGTGGCAAGGTAATTGAGTGCCCTAATTGCTCAGTTGCTATGACCTACCACTCATACAGAAAAATCGATGAGACCATAGACCACGAAAACGCAAGCGAGGTAATGAGCAAAAGTGGTATTCTAAAATGCCATTACTGTGGATATAGGTCCAAGCTTCCTAGCAAGTGCAAGGAATGTGGCTTTGAGGAATTTGACTACGTTGGCATCGGTACTCAAAAGGCAGAATCAGAGCTTTCAAGAGTATTTGAGGGTGTCAAAACCCTTAGATTAGATGCGGACACCACAGGCAGAAAATCCTCATATGAAAGAATCTTAGGAGACTTTAAAAACAAAAAGGCAGATATTCTAATTGGTACCCAAATGGTAACAAAGGGACACAATTTCCCTAAGGTAACCGTCGTTGGAGTGCTAATGGCAGATACTATGCTTTATACAAGTGACTATCGTGCAAGCGAGCGCACCTTTTCTATGCTTACTCAGGTAATAGGTAGGGCAGGACGTGCAAAGGACCACGGCGTTGCAGTAATTCAAACTAATTCGCCTAATGACCAAGCAATTGTATTGTCGGCAAGGCAGGATTACGATTCCTTTTATGCGAATGAAATCCAAATAAGAAAGGCATACGAATTTCCACCATTTTGCGACATTGCTATGCTTACAATGTCCTCAACCGACGAGGAAGCATTAGACCAAATGGGCAAGGCGCTTATAAAAACACTTGAGGGCGAAATGCTTACCTTAAACACAAGGGCAATAGCGTACGGACCCTTTGAGGCACCTGTATATAAGGCACAGGGCAGATATAGAAAAAGAATAATTATAAAATGCGTGCTTAACAATAAGCTAAGGGGAATCTTTTCTAAGGTTTACATAGACTATATGAAAAAATACGACAAGGTTACCCTGTCAATAGATTTTAATCCTTCAAGCATTTAATAAAGAAAGGAATAACAATGGCAAAGCTAAAGATTTTAAATAGACAAACCGACGAGGAAACTCTAAGAAAGGTAAGCCGTGAGGTTACTGAAATCACACCAAGAATACACACCTTACTTGACGATATGATAGAAACTATGAGAGGGGCTGACGGTTGTGGACTTGCAGCCGTACAGGTTGGAGTTTTACGTCGTGTGGTTGTTATTGAAACACCAGAGGGATTATTTGAGTTTATCAATCCAAAAATTATCAAAAAGTCAGGCGTACAGGTAGGCCATGAGGGCTGTCTATCTCTACCAGGCGAGAGTGCAGTTGTAAAGCGTCCAGCTTGCGTTACTGTAAGGGCACTTAACAGAGATGGCGAGGAAATAGAGGTAACAGGCTTTGACCTTTTAGCAAGGGCAATGTGCCACGAGCTAGACCACCTAGACGGGATACTCTATATCGACAAGGCAGAAAAATAAACGGAGATAATAATGAAAATACTTTTTATGGGCACCCCTGACTTTGCAAGGGATTGCCTTAAGGAAATATATGAAAGTGGCGAGGAAATTATAGGAGTTGTAACCACAGAGGACAAGCCACGTGGTAGAGGAATGGTTTTGACCCCTACACCTGTAAAGCAATATGCAATCGAGGTAGGACTTGAGGTTTATCAACCACAAACCCTTAAAAACGAAGATTTTCTTGATACCTTAAATCAGCTAAAGCCTGACCTTATCATAGTAGTAGCATATGGTAAGCTTTTACCACCATACGTCCTTGACTTCCCTCGGTATGGCTGTATAAATGCCCACGCATCTATACTTCCTAAATACAGAGGCGCTGCCCCTATTCAAAGGGCAATAATGGACGGTGAGAGAGAAACCGGTGTTAGCATTATGAAAATGGACGTTGGCTTAGACACAGGTGACGTTATTCTTGTTGAAAGGGTTGACATTTTAGAAAACGACAACCTAGAAAACGTTTACGATAAGCTAACAATAGCAGGATGTAAGGGACTTTTAAAGGCAATTCAGCTTTTCAAGGACAACAAGGCAACCTACACAAAGCAGGGGGATAATTTTACCTATGCAGAAAAAATCACTAAGACAGATTGCTTAATTGATTTTAACAAGGACGCACAAGAGGTGCACAACCAAATAAGAGGACTTAGTCCAATGCCACTTACCTTTACAAAAACACCAGATGGTAAGCTTTTGAAGGTAAGTCGTAGTCATATAGCAGATAAGGACGTAAATGGTGAGGTAGGACAGGTTACCTATCTTGACAAGTCCATTTATGTAAAATGCAAAAACGGCACAATTGCACTTGACGAGGTAATTCCCGAGGGCAAGGGCAAAATGAGTGCAGATGCCTTTATTAACGGAAGAAAAATAAAGGTTGGAGATATTTTAGGATAACTTAAAAAGGAGGGGATGCGTGTGAGTAATCCAAGAGAGTTGGCATTAAAATCACTTGTAAAATGGAGCGAAAGCAATAGCTTTTCAAACCTTGAAGCAAATACTGTGCTAACAAGAAATAGCCTATCCGAGGCAGACGCATCTCTTTATTCAATGCTTTTTAAGGGAGTAATTGAAAAATCCATATATCTTGATTATGTTATTAAGCAATACTCAAAAATCCCAAATTCTAAAATAGACATAGAAACAAAAAACATACTTCGTATGTCAATATATCAGCTATTATTCTGTGATAGAATTCCAGAATATTCCGCCGTAAACGAGGGTGTAAATTTAGCTAAGAAAAGGTCAAAGGGCTTTGTAAATGGTCTTTTGCGTAGCTTTTTACGTGGGGGCAAGAGTGTTAAGCTACCTAAAAACAAGGACGAATCATTTTGCACGGAAAACTCAATTCCAAAGGATTTGTTTGACCTTTTTGAAGAGTCCTTCGGCAAGGAAACAGCTAGGGAAATTCTAAGCTATAAGGGCGAGGAAAAATACCTATGCTTAAGAGTAAACACACTTAAGACAACCGAGGAAAAGGTTTTAGAATATCTAAAAGCAAAGGGGTACGTGGCTGAAAAATCAAGTCTTGCTAAGGACATGCTACTATGTAGCTGTCCTATTTCACAAATAAAGGAATTGATTGATAAGGGCGAAATATTTATTCAAGACGAATCCTCACGTATTGCCTCACAGGTGGTTGATGCAAGGGCAGGACAATCAATAATCGACCTTTGCGCATGTCCTGGTGGAAAAAGCTTTTCTATGGCAATTGATATGGAAAACAAGGGCACGCTTTATTCCTACGACATTCACGAAAACAAGCTTTCTCTAATCGAAAAGGGTGCATCTCGCTTAGGCATTGATATTATTAAGGTGGCTAAGGGTGATGCAAGAAATACAATAGAGGACCACGTAGAAAAATTCGACAAGGTGCTTTGTGATGTGCCTTGCTCCGGACTCGGCATAATCTTTAAAAAGCCAGATATTAAGTACAAGTCAATTGAGGACATTAACAAATTACCTCAAATTCAACTAGACATTTTAAATAACGCATCAAAATACGTAAGAGTAGGGGGCTATCTTATTTATTCAACCTGTACTCTTAACAAAAAGGAAAATCAAGATAATATAGAAAAATTCTTGCTTGAAAACAAGGACTTTGTAGCCGAGGATTTTCAAGTGGGTAATATAAATTCACAGGGGGGAGTGTACACATTTTTGCCACATAAGGACAATACAGACGGCTTCTTCGTAGCAAAAATGCGTCGTGTAAGATAATATGACACAAAGCCCTAAGATAGATATTTTATCACTTTTTCTAAACGAGCTTGAGGAAAAGCTTTTGGAAATGGGTGAGGCTAAATATCGTGCAAAGCAAATATATTCCTGGATAGTCAAGGGCGCTTGGGGAGAGGAAATGAAAAATATTCCACTCGCTCTAAGAGAAAAGCTTGACCAAGTGTTTGAATTTAGACTACCCAAGGTAAAAACAAAGCTAGTTTCAAAAATAGATGGTACTGTTAAGTATTTGTTTGAGTTAATAGACGGAGAGTGCATTGAGTCCGTATTTATGAAATACGAGCACGGTAACACTCTTTGTATTTCCTCACAGGTCGGTTGTCGTATGGGATGCAAATTCTGCGCCTCGACTCTAGCAGGCAGAGTAAGAGACCTTTCACCATCTGAAATGCTAGGACAAATAATTTCTGCCCAAAGGGACACGGGCGAAAG
This sequence comes from Clostridia bacterium, assembly GCA_017399145.1. Taxonomy (GTDB): domain Bacteria; phylum Bacillota; class Clostridia; order Oscillospirales; family CAG-272; genus RGIG2000. Next base: position 19,784 of record JAFQEG010000041.1, read on the forward strand.
AGTTTCTAACGTAGTAATGATGGGTATCGGCGAGCCACTTGATAATTACGACAACGTAATTAGATTTTTAAGACTTGTAAGCGACGAGAATAATCTTAACATAGGCTTAAGGCATATTTCACTTTCGACCTGTGGCTTAGTTGACAAAATCGAAAGACTAGCCACCGAGGGATTGCCCGTTACTCTTTCTATCTCGCTTCACGCATACGATAATGCAACAAGGTCCGAGATAATGCCAATCAATAATAAATATTCAATTGAAAAATTGCTTGAGGCGTGTCAAAAATATTTTGACAAAACAGGCAGAAGAATTTCCTTTGAATATACCCTTATAAGTGGAAAAAACGACACACCAGAGGGTGCAATAGCACTAGCTAGCCTACTTAAGAGGTATATGAAATCTGCCTCACACGTAAACCTTATTCCACTAAACGAGGTTAAGGAAACAAAGCTTTCAACATCAAAAAACGTAAACATTTTTAAGAATAAATTACTGTCACTAGGCATCAATGCAACTGTTAGACGTAGACTAGGGTCTGACATTAATGCCTCGTGTGGTCAGCTAAGACGACAAGCAAAGGAGGGTAACAATCAATGATTTGCTCAGCAGACTCTAACAAAGGGCAAAAAAGAAGCACCAACCAGGATAGCTACGTGGTGCGTAAATATACAGAAAGAACCTATCTTGCCATAGTATGCGACGGTATGGGAGGAGTCAAGGGTGGCGAGGAAGCATCACAAATTGCTTGCGAGGCTTTTCTCCAAACAATTGATAAATGGATAACCCCTTACATAAAGGACAGGACCAAGAAAATAAGCACAACTGAGGTTAAAAGGGCACTAGCTAAGGGTGCAGACCTAGCAAATGAGCAGGTTTACCTAAGGGCAAAGCAGGACCCAAGCCTAAAGGGAATGGGCACTACCCTTGTTGCCGTGCTTATTCTTGAGCAAACTGCATTCGTAATCAACATAGGCGATAGCCGTTTGTATTACCTAAAGGGTAAGACAATTAAACAAGTGACCAAGGACCACTCTTATGTACAATATTTAATTGACATAGGTCACATAGTTGAGGAAAGCGCAGCCTCTAATTCAAACAAGAATATAATTACAAGGGCAGTTGGCACAGAGGTGTCCTGTGACCCCGACATTTATATGCAAAAGCTAGATGCAGGTGGTTTTCTTTTACTGTGCACCGATGGCTTAACTAATATGGTTGACAATGCAACTATATGCGACATTGTATCAAATGATAAGAATTCAAAAAGCCTTGACCAGGTTGAAATAGACCTAAAGGTTAGACGACTTATTGATACGGCAAACGAAAACGGTGGACTTGATAACATAACCGCCGTGCTAATTAGAATTTAAGAAGGAGGACGAAGGCCATGGACAAGAAATTGGAAAAATACGAAAAGTATAGACAGCTTGAGGGCAGAGTCCTCGAGGAAAGATACGTTATTAAAAAGCTAATAGGTGTTGGTGGAATGGCTGTTGTTTATCTAGCTAAGGACAAGCACCTAAACCACATGGACGTTGCAATCAAAATGCTTAAGGATGACGTTGCACAGGACGAAACAGTTGTAAAGCGCTTTAAGAATGAGGGTAGAGCACAAACTATACTTAATCACCCAAATATCGTTTTAGTACACGACGTTTCCGTAAAGGGCGAGGCTAAGTATATGTCAATGGAATACGTTGATGGTATCACGCTTAAAAGCTATCTCAACGCTAAAAACGAGCCACTTGAGTTTTCTGAAATAATCAGCTACACCGTTCAAATTTTAAAGGCACTAACTAAGGCGCATGCTAGTGGAATTATTCACAGAGATATTAAGCCACAAAACGTAATGGTATTGCAAAACGGACAGGTTAAGGTAATGGACTTCGGTATTGCAAAGCTACCAAACGCAGAAACCATAACCGTAACAGATAAGGCTGTTGGCACGGTTTACTATATGAGCCCTGAGCAAGCAAGTGGAATGAAGATTGATGCAAGAAGCGATATTTATTCCCTAGGCGCTATGATGTACGAGCTTGCAACAGGCACAACCCCATTCAAGGGTGAAACCCCATTTGCAGTCCTTGTTAAGCATATGACCGAGCCACTTGTACCACCAAGAAATATAAATCCAAGCATTCCAGTAGGACTTGAGCAGGTTATTATGTGCGCTATGAGTAAGGACCCAGCACAACGCTTCCAAAGTGCTAGTGAAATGCTTAAATATGTACGAGCGTTAAAGGAAAATAAAAAGACAAGATTCGAGGAGCTTCCCTCAAACGGCTTCTGGAAAAACCTAGCTGGAAGACTAAAAAGAGTCTTTTCAAAAAAGGATAAATAAGAGACCGATGATAAAGGGACTTGTAACTAAATGTCAGGGTGGACTTTATACAGTTTTGCTTGACGAAAAAATTGAGGGTGAAGAGGTAGTTTCAGTAAGAGGCAGAGGTGCCTTTCGCCACGAGAAAATAGTTTTGCTATCAGGAGATAGAGTAGTGCTTGAAAGAAATCAAGACGGAAGCTATTTCTGTAAAAGCATACTAGAGAGGAAAAATTCTCTTATAAGACCACCTCTTGCAAACCTAGACTACATTTTTGTAGTAATTCCTTGCAAAAAGCCAATGCCATCTCTTGAAATTGTTGACAAAATGATTGCTATTGCAGAGTTTAATAAAATCGAGCCTGTGATTATAATTTCAAAATCCGACCTTGACGGAGAGTTTGCCAAGGATATGTATCAAATTTACAAGAATAGTGGCTTTGACGTGTTTATCACCTCATCGGAAAGCAACGAGGGGGTTGATGATATAGTCGAATACCTTAATAAAATAACAAGGGATAAAAATCCAATTTGTGCCTTTGCTGGTGCTAGTGGTGCAGGAAAAAGCACGCTTATAAACGCACTTTTCCCAACGCTTAAGCTAGAAACGGGGGCACTAAGTGAAAAAATTGAAAGAGGCAAAAACACCACAAGGACAACTGAATTGTTCCCCCTAAAGGAGCTTTTGAAAAACGAAAATGGTGGCTATCTTGCCGACACTCCAGGTTTTTCACTTCTAGATTTTGAAAGGTTTGACTTCTTTACTCTTAGCGACCTTCTAGGCACCTTTAGAGACCTAAATTCTGTATCTGAGCAATGTAAATATACAAAATGCTCACATACAAAGGAAGAGGGCTGTGCCATTTTGCAAAAGATAAAAGAGGGCAAAATAGAAAAGACAAGGCATCAAAGCTACATAGCACTCTATGAGGTGCTAAAGAAAAAGCCTAGCTGGAAAAATAAAACAAAATGAGCTTGCAAAATGCAAGCTCATTTTTTATAGCCCTATTTCTTAGATATTTTAAAAAGCTTTCTTAATAAAGGGGCTAAAAGCTTAGGCGACCTTACTATAACAATCTTCATAAAATGCTCCCTTCAAAATCCTTACTAACATACTATGCAAATAATAAGAAGGTGACAAAAAACAACCCGAAAATCGGGTTGTTTTTTATAAAATAGTATCTAAAATCAAGGCTTCTTCTCTGGGCTTTTCCTGTGAATAGGAAAGGGAGTTAGTCAAAATTGATTTACAGCCTGGGAAAAATGACTTATCCTTAGAATAAAGGGTTGCAATAACCTGACCCTTCTCAACGTAATCGCCATAGGATTTTTCTAAAATAATTCCAGCTAAGTGGTCGATTTTATCAGTCTTTTTTACTCGTCCTGCGCCTAAAAGCATAGAGGCAATTCCCACACCCTTAGCATCAATTTTTGAAATATAGCCACTTTCCTTAGCCACATATTCATCCTTATGCTTAGCACGAAGAAGCAACTCAGGGGTGTTTATATATTTTACGTCGCCACCCTGTGCGATAACCCATTCCTTTAGCTTAATAAGGGCACGACCTGAGGTAATAGCCTCGTCGACCAGCTGATTAGCCTTTTGTGTATCAACACCAAGTCCCATAGAAACCATATTAGAGGCAAGAGCAAGGGCAATCTCACGTAGCCTTTTTTCACCCCTACCACTCAAAATTTGAATAGCCTCATATACCTCTACGGAGTTACCAACTGCATAGCCAAGAGGAATATTCATATTAGAAATGACACAGCGCACGTTGCGACCAAAGCCACGACCGATTTTTATCATAGCATTAGCAAGAGAAATGCCACTCTCCAAATCCTTCATAAATGCCCCATTACCAACCTTAATATCTAAAACAATAGACTTAGCGCCAGAGGCAAGCTTTTTAGACATAATAGAGGAGGCAATCAAGGGGATTGACTCGACAGTTGCAGTAACGTCACGAAGTGCGTATAGCTTTTTATCGGCAGGGGCAAGGCCTTCACTCTGTCCAATTACGCAAACACCAATTCTATCTACTTGATTTAAAAATTTAGCTTGCGAAAGAGTGGTGGAAAGCTTTCCAAGAGACTCTAATTTATCAATAGTGCCACCAGTAAAGCCAAGACCACGGCCAGACATTTTAGCCACCTTTAAGCCAAGAGCTGCAACAATAGGGGCAACTATAAGAGTTGTTTTATCGCCCACACCACCGGTCGAATGCTTGTCAACGCTTAAATCCCCAAAGCAGGATAGGTCAATCTCGCTACCCGACCTTAGCATTGCATTAGTAAGATTAAGAGTTTCTTCCTCATTCATACCATTTATGCAAATAGCCATCAAGAGGGCGGATGCTTGATAATCAGCAACAGAATCATTCATATACCCACTTACGAAAAAATCAATTTCTTCCTTAGTTAAGGGCAGAGAGTGTCGCTTTTTGTCAATAATATCGTAAATTCTCATAATAATACCTATTTAATACTAAACTTGTTAAATGAAGATGGTAGTAGGCTATCAAGAGTAGTAATTTTTGTTTCCTTACCATTGAATAAAACTACCTCTAATTGTGGTGGGCAAAGCTCAGACAAAAACTGCCTACATGCACCACAGGGATAAACAAAATCTGTAATTTTCTGCTTGCCACCTACAACTGAAATTGCTAAAAACTCACACTCTCCCTCGGAAATTGCCTTAGAAAGGGCAACCCTTTCTGCACATAAGCACTCGGAATAGGCAGAGTTTTCAACGTTACAGCCTGTATATATTTTTCCATTCTTACACAAAACCGAGGCGCCAACCTTAAAGCCAGAGTAGGGGGAATAGGAATTTTCCCTTACCCTTATTGCCTCGTTTATCAATTGAGAGTAATCCTTCATATTATTCTCCTCAATTTATTTCAAATTAAAATGCTTAAGCACCATATCGCCTATTTCACAGAAGGAATCAAGAGTGCCAAGATTTTTCGACGTTGCCCATTTCTTGCAAACAAGCACAGGAATATATTCTCTTGTGTGGTCGGTGCTTGTGTCCCCTGGGTCGCAGCCATGGTCGGCTGTAATAATAAGCAAGTCCTCATCTCTTAGCTTTTCTAAAATAGTAGGTATAAACCTGTCAAATTCGCTTAGGGCACTTGCATAGCCGTCAATATCATTTCTGTGGCCGTAAAGCATATCAAAGTCCACAAGATTAGTAAAGCAAAGACCACAAAAGTCCTTATCAAGATATTCAAGAGTCCTTTTAATTCCATCTAAATTAGACTTTGTTTTGTTGCTTTCTGTAATACCTCTACCTGCAAAAATATCGTTTATTTTGCCAATAGAGATAACGTCATAGTTATTTTCTGAAAGAGTATCAAGTATAGTTTTTCCACTAGGTGCAAGAGAGAAGTCACGTCTGTTAGCAGTCCTTTTAAAATTAGGAAATTCCCCAACAAAGGGTCTTGCAATTACACGACCAACACCGTGCTTTCCAACAAGCATACCTCTTGCTATTTCACAGTATCTGTACAATTCGTCGATGGGGACAACGTCCTCGTGTGAAGCAATTTGGAATACACTATCAGCCGAGGTGTATACAATTAAGGCACCAGTTTCAATATGTGTCTTGCCATAGTCGTAAATTACCTGAGTGCCAGAGTAAGGCTTGTTACAAATTACAGACCTGTTACAAAGCCTTTCAAATTCCTCGATAACCTCGGGTGGAAACCCGTTTTTATAGGTAGGCAAGGGATTTTCTGAAATGACACCGGCTAATTCCCAATGACCGACTGTTGTATCCTTGCCACGGGATTTTTCCATAGCACGACCATAAATAGCCAAGGGAGTGTCTGTTTTTTCAATACAATCAACACCATCAATATTGCCAAGGCCTAATGAAATTAGATTAGGAATTTTCAATAGCTGAGATTTTGTTGTGCTTTTTAGAGTGTTAGGGCACTTATCCCCAAAATCCAAGCAATCGGGCAAGGGACCAATGCCAAAGCTATCTAAAACTATTAAAAAGGCTCTTTTCATAGACTAATCGCCACCTCAAGTGCAAGAGTAATCATATCTCTAAAGGTGTTTTGTCTTTCCTCGCTAGTTGTTGCCTCGTTTGTTATTAAATGGTCGGAAACAGTACAAATAGCAAGTGCATTTTTCTTTAGTCGCATAGCATTCATGTAAAGACCGGCAGCCTCCATTTCCACGGCAAGCACGCCTAATTTATTCCACTCTAGGCTACTTGTATCACTATAAAAGGTATCGCTTGAAAGCAGATTGCCTACGTGATAGGTAAATCCAAGGTCCTTTGCCTTTTCAACTGCCCTTGATAAAAGTGTGTAGCTAGCAATAGGCGCAATTGTGCCACTAAGACCATATTGACTACCAAAGGAGGAATTTGTACAAGCACCCATGCCAATTACAATATCTCTTACCTTAACGTTTTCCTGCATACCACCGGCAGACCCTACACGAATAATATTTTCAACACCAAAAAATGAATATAACTCGTAGGCGTAAATGCTAATAGATGGAATACCCATACCACTTGCCATTACGCTAACCTCTTTACCCTTGTATGTGCCTGTGTAGCCTTGAATGCCACGTACGTTATTTATTAGCTTAGGATTTTCCAAAAAGCTCTCAGCAATGAATTTTGCACGAAGTGGGTCCCCTGGCATAAGCACAGTTTTTGCAAAATGTCCCTGTGGATTAATATGTGGAGTCGCCGTCATTTTTCATACCACCCCTTTTAATTATTTGTACAATTCTACTTGTACCAAGTCGAGAAGCACCAAGGTCAAGAAAATCACTTGCATCCTGTAAGGATGAAATGCCACCTGCCGCCTTGATTTTTACATTTTCACCAACGTATTTTTTGAAAAGAATTATATCCTCACGAGTAGCCCCACCCAAAGAAAAGCCAGTTGAGGTTTTAATAAAGTCGGCACCCGACTCGGTTACTATTTCGCACATTTTTATCTTTTCCTCTTCGGTCAAAAGACAGGTCTCAATAATAACCTTAAGAAGCCTACCATCACAAGCCTTTTTAATATCAATAAGATCGGCTTTGATTTTATCGTAATTTTTACTTTTCAAATCGCCAATATTTATAACAGTATCAATTTCGTCAGCACCATTTTTAACTGCATTTTGAGTTTCGTAGCATTTTGTAAGATTAGTGGTGTAGCCGTTAGGAAATCCAGTTACTGTACAAATCTTGATTTTTTCACCCACGTATTCCTTAGCACGGGCAACGAACGAGGGTGGAATACAAATTGACGCACAGGAAAAGAAAACACCCTCGTCACAGGTTTTAATAATATCGTCAATAGTTGCATCAACCTTAAGATTAGTATGGTCAACACAGGATAAAATTTTTTCAATATTCATAATTTTAAGCCCCTTTCTATTCTACTATTATAGTAACATATTTTGGTGGCAAAATCAACCAAAAATAAATATCTAGACAAAAAACGAAAAATATGGTATAATATCAATGTGCTTTAAGTAAATTAGCACGCAAAAAAGACACTAGAGAGGATAATTTTATGTCAAGAAGGGTAGTAACGCTTGTGCCACAAAAAGAGGCAGAAGAGAAAAGCACCTCCAAAAAAGCAGTACAGGAAAAGCCTTGCGACAAAGTAGCCCCCAAAAAAGAAAATGGTAATAAAAAAAGGAAAAACACCTGGAGACGTGTAAAAACCTTAACCCCTTATGCAAGAATAGTACCTTACATAATGGAGGATAGAATAGGGTCGCAAAACTTCGTTTTTGATAAAATTGAAATGAACGCTATTGATAAATACGTAAGGAAAAAGCAACAAGAGGGGCTCAAGTACTTCAATCTTATGCACGTAATTATTGCCGGCTACATTCGTTCAGTTTCACAATTCCCAGGCTTAAATCGTTTTATTCGTGGTCAAAAGGTTTACACAAGAGAGCTTATTGAAATATCCCTAGTAATCAAAAAGGAAATGTCAATAGACTCCCCCGACACAGTTATAAAGCTTTTGTTTGAGCCAAACGCAACAGCCGATGACGTATACAACGAGCTAAACAAAAAGATTGAGGAGTACAGAGATTCACCAAACAGTAGCTTTGATAAGCTTGCTAAGCTTCTTAACCTCATACCAGGCTTGTTCTTGCGTTGGACGGTTAGCACACTAAGATTAATGGACTATTTTGGTATGCTACCTAGGTTTTTAACAAACCTTTCTCCATTCCATTGCTCATTCTTTATCACCTCAATGGGCTCGCTTGGTATTCCACCTATTGTGCACCATCTTTATGACTTTGGCACAGTACCCGTATTTTGCTCATTCGGTTCAAATCAAAGAGAATACAAGGTAAGGGCAGATGGTAGCGTATATAAGCACAAGTACGTTGATGTTACATATAATCTTGATGAAAGAATTTGCGACGGATTTTATTATGCAGCCGCAATGAAATATATGCGTGCAATCTACAAAAATCCTGAAAAATTAGACACTCCCCCTGAGGTTATAATTGAGGATATCAAATAAAAAAACAGGCAAATGCCTGTTTTTTGTTTTATTTTGTTGGCTTTGCCTCAGGGTTACTTGCTTTAAGAATTGCTTTTACAAAGATAAATACAGCACCAGCCACACCTAGTAATAGAAGTAGGCAGGATGTAAGCATTGCAAATATATCTACGAAATTGTAGTAGCCATCAAGGAAGGTAACTCTACCAAAGCCCTCGAATAACTCGCCAATCTTTGGAAATACTCTTACGAGATTAACAATCCAATAGAATAGGTCGAAAAGAAGAATGCCAGCAGTACCAACTATAAAAGCAATAGGAGTTGCGTACTTTACAACCTTGCCCTTGCCATCAACCTTGTCACCAAGCTTGTCAGCAAACAAGAATAGTGCAAAGAAGCCAACACAACCGATTGATTGAACTAAGCCTGCATGACTGGAAAGACAAGAGGATAGATAAACCTCCATAACCTGAAAGAAATCATTAGCCCTAAAGCCTACAGTAAGATACACGTTTGCAAATTCAACAACGATTGAAGAAACTAGTAGGGAAATAGCAAGTATTGAGAAGATTTTAATAATTGCTCTTGTTCCCCTTGAAATAAATTCCTTATCCATAAAAATCACCTCATAGTCAGTATATCATAACAATCTGCAAAGGTCAACAAAAATTTCAAAAAGTGGCAAGGGCGTATAAAAAAGCACCACAATCGTGGTGCTTTCTCTTATTATTCTGGAAGAATAAGACCGTATCCACCAGCCTTACGTCTGTAAACTACACAGGTTTCAAGCGTATCTGCATCCTTAAACACGAAGAAGTCGTGACCTAGCATATTCATTTGAAGAATTGCTTCCTCTACTCCCATTGGTTTAAAGGAAAAGGTCTTTGTCTTAATGTTTTGTACGTAGTCGTCCTCGACAACGTCTGGTAGGTCCTCTTCAATAATTTGGAAGCCCTCAGCCTTGATTCTTTTTTGAAGCCTTGTCTTGTTTTTTCTAATTTGTCTTTCAAGTGCTTCAATAGAAGAGTCGATAGCAGTAGCGAACGTATCAGCCGTCGCCTCTGCACGATAAACCATACCGCCTGCGTGGATAGTTACCTCAACCCTTTCCTTTCCATTTGGCATAGAAAAGGTAACGTCCATTTCACAACCGTCCTCGAAAAACTTGTCAAACTTGGAAAGCTTCTTCTCGGCATTTTCCTTAACTGAGTCGTAAACTCTCATTTGGCGTGCGGTAAAATTCATTTTCATATTAGCACCTCTTTTGCTGTGAATTCAAAGAGAAATCTCTTTGTTGATTACATTATATCATACATTTGAGTAAAAATAAATAGAAAAAGTGAAAAAAATCTAAAAAAATTGTGAAAAGTACCTAAAAAATTTGAAAAATCACAAAAATAACTTAATTAAAACTATCAAAAAGTAGAAAAAGCAAAAATAAGTGGATTTTGGTTGACTTTTTTCGCTATAATATGATATACTAATTATTGTTTAGTACACACAAGGAGCAGGTATGAGAAACGCAATCGTTGGACAATCAGGTGGACCTACGTCAGCTGTAAACGCAACCCTTTCAGGAGTAATCAAAGCTTGCGCTAAAAGCGAAAAAATAGACAAGCTATATGGTATGAAAAATGGAATTGAAGGGTTACTTTTAGGCGAGGTAGTAGATTTAAGCTATTTGTATGGGGACGAAAAAGGTCTTTCACATTTAGAAAACACCCCTGCAAGCGCCCTTGGGTCTTGTAGAAAGAGATTGCCTAGCTTAGATTGTGACACCTCTGTTTACGATAAGCTATTAGATATTTTAAAGGAATACAAAATTGGTTATTTCTTCTATATCGGTGGAAATGATTCAATGGACACAGTTAAAAAGCTAAACGAGTACGTAAATAAAAAGGGCGTTTCTCTTGTCGTTGTGGGTATTCCTAAAACAATTGATAACGACCTAGTAATAACAGACCATACGCCTGGCTACGGCTCAGCATCTAAATTCATTTCAACAACAATAAAGGAAATTGCCTGTGACTGCTCAGTTTACCGTGTGAACGCAGTTACCATTGTTGAGCTAATGGGTAGAGATGCAGGGTGGTTAACTGCCGCTAGTGCCGTGCCAAAGCATTTTTGCGGACTGGGGGCAGACCTTATATATCTACCTGAGGTCCCATTCTATGAGGACAAGTTTATAGACGACGTTAAGAAAGCATTAACAAAGCGTCCCTATGTTGTCGTAGCAGTTAGCGAGGGCGTAAAATACGAAAACGGTGAATACGTTGGAGCAGGCAAGCAAAGTGGTGCAACTGATGCATTCGGTCACAAATATTTAGCAGGCACTGCAAAGCAGCTAGAAGCACTTGTAAAGGAGCAAATCGGCTGTAAGGTCCGTTCAGTTGAGCTAAATTTACCACAGCGTTGCTCAGCTCATATCTTGTCTAATACCGATATTGAGGAATCAATCGGTATAGGTGCCTATGCGGTAAGACTAGCAGAAAACGGTCAAGGTGGCAAAATGGCTACTATGGTAAGGACAGAGGGCGAGTATAAGATTGAATATTCCTACACTGATGCCTCACAGGTAGCTAACAAGGTTAAGCTTGTGCCTAGACGTTTTATAAATGAAGAGGGCAACAACGTAACCGAGGAATGTATAAATTATATTGCACCATTGATTATGGGCGAAAGAAAAATAGAATACGAAAATGGTATGCCTGTTCATTTTAGAATAGGTTAAAATAAAGGGGAAATTATGTATAAAATAGGATTTGACAATAATAAGTATTTAAAGCTACAATCCGAGAAAATCAAAGAAAGAATTGCACAATTCGGTGGCAAGCTTTACCTAGAATTTGGAGGTAAGCTCTTCGACGACTTCCACGCATCAAGAGTTTTGCCAGGCTTCGAGCCAGATAGCAAAATTAGAATGCTAACTGAATTAAAGGACCAAGCAGAAATAATAATTGCCGTAAACTCTGCCGATATAGAGAAAAACAAGGTAAGAGGTGACCTAGGTATTACCTACGACCTTGATGTTTTGCGTCTTATTGATGCATTCCGTGGCTTCGGCTTGTACGTTGGTAGCGTAGTTTTGACTAAATATGATGCAAACTCAGGAGTTGAGGCATTCAAAACAAAGCTTGAGGGATTAGGCATTAAGGTTTATAAGCACTACCCAATCAAAAATTATCCTTATGACATTGATTACATAGTAAGCGACGAGGGCTATGGCAAAAACGATTTTATCGAAACTGAAAGACCTTTAGTCGTAGTAACTGCACCAGGTCCCGGAAGTGGAAAAATGGGCACCTGCCTTTCCCAAATTTACCACGAATATAAAAGAGGCATTAGCGCAGGCTATGCTAAATTTGAAACCTTCCCTGTGTGGAATATTCCCCTATCCCACCCAGTAAACGTAGCCTACGAGGCAGCAACTGCAGACCTAAACGACATAAATATGATTGACCCATTCCACCTAGAAAATTACGGAATTACCTCTGTAAACTATAACAGAGACGTAGACATTTTCCCTGTGCTTCGTGCAATGTATGAGGGAATTATGGGTAAGTGTCCATATAAGTCCCCAACAGATATGGGTGTAAATATGGTTGGTTACTGTATTTTCGACGATGAGGCTGTAAGAAATGCGGCTAATAACGAAATAATAAGAAGATACTACAATGCACTTTGTCAACAAAGAAAGGGCAACCTTTGTGAGGAAGAGGTAAACAAAATCAAATCTCTTATGACTCAAAGTGGAATCAATGCAAAGCAGAGAAAGTGCATTCAAATGGCGCTTGAAAAGGCACAGGAAACAGGTGCACCTGCTGCTGCAATTGAATTAAAGGACGGAAGAGTAGTTACAGGTAAAACCTCGTCACTACTTGGCGCTTCCTCAGCTGCACTTATAAACGCAGTAAAGGCAATTGCAGGAATTGATAAGGACGTAGATATTATATCTCATCAGGTTTTGGAGCCTGTGCAAAAGCTAAAGATTGAAAATCTTGGTAACCATAACCCAAGACTCCATACCGACGAGGTGCTAATTGCACTAGCAATCACCGCCGCAACAGACGACACAGCAAAAAAAGCTATGGACGCACTAAAGGAATTAAAGGGCACAGAGCTTCATTCCTCTGTAATCCTTTCTCCGGTTGACACCGCAACCTTTAGAAAGCTAGGCGTAAACCTAACCTGCGAGCCTGTATATCAATCCAAAAAGCTATATCATGGTTAAAACAAAAATCCGTGTGAATTTCACACGGATTTTTTTATTGATATTTTTTAATTATGCTTTTTAGGTCCTTGAGCATTGAAAGGTCGTTTTGACTAAGTCTTGAGTATTCATTAAGGCAGAGAAGACTGTCGGCACTAAGATTTAATATTTCACATATTCTTTTCAGTTGCTCTAAGCTAGGCTCTTGAATATCTCTTTCGATTTTCGAATATCCAGATTGGCTCATTGGAATTTTTTCGGCAACGTATTCCTGAGAAAAATCTAAATCCTCACGTGCATTTCGTATTTTTTCACCGATTTTCAACAAACTCACCACCTTCAATAGAAGTATATCATTTTCGAATAAAAATATTGACTTTTATTCGAAAATGATATATAATTAAGGCGAATATAATAAAATAGAATAATTTTATTTAAAATATTCAATTTTAGAAAAGGAGAAGGTGAATAGTGGATAATAATCATGAGATCATTTCACATATTTCCATAAAAAGCAAATATGTAAATACAGTTGAATTATATTTTGGAGATAAAGTAGATAAAGATTTTTTAGCCTACATTAGAGACTACAAAAATTTAAATGTAAATGTAGTGAAAGAAGTGGGCGAAATGAAAGAGTATAATATAACATTCTGTTATTCAGGAGTTAATTATCAGGTCCCATATGGCAAAGATGGAGAAGAGCTTGAAATAAATCACAAATATTTTGCTGGACAAAAGGAGGCGAACTTCAAAGTTCCGTTTGGTCAACACTACAAGGATAAGCAAAAATCTGAGGTTGATAGCGGACGAAGAAAAGCGTTAGGACGTGTGAGATTAGCACCCATAACCTTCGGTATATGCCTTCCTATTGTAGTGATATTTTGGATAATGGCATTGACTATAGCGTCCTCAATTGACCCAAGTAAAATGACGTCGCACGCTTCAATGATTATGGAAGGTGGATTTGTGGCAAGCTTTTTTATAGCAATTGCAGGCTTGGCTTTTACAATAAGAAGTGTTAAAGCAAGAAAGAGAATTGAAAAGGTAGCTAATGATTTGAAAAATCAAATAGACAATCAGGTTGACATAACCACATATAATTTACATAGCATAGGTGGATATAGTAGATTGTCTGCAATTGCTAACGTTATATCAGTAATTATTTCTATTGTTGTATTTATAGTGATTAAATCAATTTAATATTTTCAAAAGGAGAAAAATAATATGGCATTTTGTTCAAATTGTGGTGCTGAGGTTTTTGGAAAATTCTGCTCTAATTGTGGAAACAATTGCGGCAATGAGCAAGATCTAGTAAGGTCTCAAGAAGGAAGACAAAATGAAAATATCAAGGAAACTATTAACAAGCTTTATACATTAAGAGCAGGTATTTCTTGCTCAGTGCAAGAAAAGGAAAAATACGAAAAAATCAGGGATAATATAAAAGTATGTATAGATAATACAGAAAAAGAAATAAAGGAAAAAGAGGGGGAAGTGTTCGATAATAAAGGTTATATTTTGTCTAGAAAAATGATTTCTGCCAAAAATCCCTCGGAAAAACTAAAAAAATTGCAGGATAGAATTGAAGGCTATGAAAAAGAAGCAGAAAGATACAATAAAATAACTATTACACTTTATGTTATAGCAGGTATACTTGTTGCTTTTGCTGCGTTTATTATGTTGGGAGGATACATGGTGTTTATGCCTCGATCTGGTGGTGAGCATTGGCTTATCATAATTCCTTGTGCTATTGTAGCTGCGATTGTAGGATATACCGGTATGCTAAAATTTTTACCGAAAAAAGAACAAGCTCAAAATAATGCATATAATCTCAAAAGCGGAGAAGAATATAAGAAAATTTCAAAAGAAATTAGTATAGCCTCTAATGCAAAAAATGATATTAGCTATGCGGAAAATAGTATAAGAGAGCTTGAGAATCAATTGTCTGTCTTGAATGCATCAAAATCAAAGGAATGTGAAAGATTAAAGCGCGAGCCTATTCCACATTTAATATGTGCAAACGGAATTTATGATGTACTAGTTAGAGAATATTCAGCGCTTATCGACACCCGTGACTGGGCAAATCTTGACCTTGTAATTTTCTATTTTGAAACAGGCAGAGCAAAAAGCATGCAAGAGGCTTTACAGCTAGTTGACAGACAAAGACAAAACGATAGAATTGTAGAGGCAATAAATGAAGCATCTTATCAAATTTGCAATACAATCAATGCAGGAATTGAGCATATACAAAATGTAGTAGTAGGCTGTGCGAAAATTCTATCAACTCAGCTTGATGAAATCGCAAGTCAGCAAAAAGCATTGGGTAGAGAAATTTCCAACCTACAAATATCTGCAAGTACTATGCAAAACGCACTAAAGGCAAAATCAAACGTATCAAGTAATCAATTAGCAGAGGATATTCATCAAATGCGCATTTACGCAGAAAATGAAGCTATAAGAAAACGCAATTCGTAAAAAAATCCGTGTGAATTTCACACGGATTTTTTTTGTTTTATCTACACAGGGTAGCTAATTTATAGTATTTGACTTTGCGTTGCACATTGCCTCAACGCGCTCTTTTAATAGTGCGTGACACTCACTAGATAGGTCAGGGTCCTTTTCCAAAAGTCCCTTTGCGTACTCAAAGGCAGAATGAAGCAATTTAGTATCAGAGCAATTTTTTGCAATACCCAAGTCAAGCTGACCTGACTGTCTAACTGATGATGAGGCAGAGAAGAAGTCGCCAGGACCACGCATATGAAGGTCCCTTTCTGCAATTGTATAGCCGTCGTAAATTGTCTTAATTATATTAAGTCTTTCAACGGACCTTTCGTTTTTGGAATCGGAAACTAAAACGCAATAGGATTGAGTAGCACCACGACCTACACGACCTCTTAGCTGATGTAATTGAGAAAGACCAAATCTTTCTGCATTTTCAACAATCATAAGGGTAGCATTAGGTACGTTTACACCTACCTCGATAACTGTGGTAGATACTAAAACTTGGATACGTCCCTCAGCAAAATCCATCATAATAGCATCCTTTTCCTTGCCCTTCATCTTGCCGTGCAGGAAAGCTATATTATACTCAGGAAACACTTCGTTTTTAAGATGCTCAGCATACTCAACTGCCGCCTTTAAGGGTGGCAAGCCCTCGTCAAATAGTGATGCAAATGGGTCATAGTCGGAGAAGTTGTCAACATCCTCCTTCTTTTCCTCAACAGAGGGACAAACAATATAAACCTGATGACCCTCTTCAACCTGTTTTTTAATAAAGCCGTTTAGCCTTGTGCGATAGCCCTCGTCAACCACGTAGGTATTTACCTTTTTTCTGCCAGGGGGCATTTCGTCAATAAGAGAAATATCAAGGTCGCCATACATCATAAATGAAAGAGTCCTAGGAATAGGCGTTGCACTCATAACTAGTGTATGACTGAAAAGGCCCTTGTCGGAAAGAGAAGAGCGTTGCTTTGCACCGAAACGGTGTTGCTCGTCGGTTATAGCAAGAGCTAAATTCTTAAATTCAACTCCGTCTTGAATAAGTGCGTGTGTGCCAATTATAAATTGAATTTCACCTGATTTTAGCTTGGCAAGTGTCTGATTTTTCTCTTTTCTTGAGGTTGAGCCGGTCAAAAGCTCACAACTAATTTCTAGCTTTTCAAAAAGAGGCTTCATAGACTCATAGTGCTGAGTTGCCAAAATTTCAGTAGGTGCCATAAGTGCGCATTGATAACCATTTTTACAGGTGATGTATGCGCTAGTCGTTGCAATTAAGGTTTTACCGCTACCAACGTCACCTACAACAATTCTATTCATAGCGACACGTCTGCCCGTGCCATCAACGTCGCACATATCCCCTTCAATTTCCTTAATAGCCTTTTTCTGTGCATTGGTTGGAGAATAAGGTAAAAGTGCAAGCAATGGTGAGCAATCAACGTCAAAAAGTGCAGGGGCGTGGCTGTTTTTGTGTACTGTTTTAATTTTAGAAAGAGAAAGTGCAAATAAAAATAGCTCGTCAAAGGTAAGCCTTTTTATAGCTCTTTCTAGTGCGTCCTCGCTACTAGGTGCATGAATGTTTTTAAGTGCGGTTTGTAGAGTAGGAAGCGAATAATCAAGTCTTATATCCTCTGGCAAAAAGTCCTTTACCATAGTAGGCACGCTTGCAAGAATTTCCTCTTGTAGCTTTGCAAAAAGCCTTTGATTCATACCGTGGAACAAAGGATAAACAGGAATTAGTGGGTCAAGCGTCTTAATAGGTGAAATTGGCTCATAGGACGGGGAAGTCATATACAGAGTACGCTTTTCTCGAGTTACCTTGCCCCAAAATCTAAAGGTGGCACCCGTGTGGAAAACATCACGTAGGTAATTTTGATTAAAGTAGGTTATATTTACCTTGCCGGTATCGTCAAAGGCACGAAACTTCAAAAGTGTCATTCCTCTTTTCACCATAGCAACCGTCGGCTCGCTTGCAACTGTCAATATGTAGGAATGATATTCCTCGTAGCAATCCTCGTTTGCAAGCTCCTTAACGTCGCCTCTATTTTGGTATGCCCTAGGAAAATAGTAAAGCATATCATTTACAGTAAAAAGTCCGGCAGAGTGTAGGACTTTTTCTATTTTATCGCCTACACCGTATAGGTCCTTAACTGGTGAATTTAATTCCATTCTTATCCCCCTTCCTTAATTTGTCTTAAAAAGCCTAAACCGATTAAACGATTTAGGCTTTTGCGTCTTTATAGTCCTAATACTGCTGCGCCAACGATACCAGCATCGTTGCCAAGCTCAGCAATCTTAATTTCTGTGCATTTTGAAGAATCCTTGTTGTAGGTTTCTGCATAAATCTTTTCCTTGAGTGGTACTAGCAAGTAATCCTTTTCGTTGCACACACCACCACCTATTGAAAGCACGTTAGGTTGGAAAATGTTAATCATATTTGTAATACCACAAGCTAGGTAAGAAATGTACTTGTCAACAATCTCAGCACCAAGCTCATCTCCCTGCTTCATAGCAGTGAAGGCAACTCTTGCGTTGCAGTTATCAACGTTTCCACCAATCAATTCCTCGATTTTTGTCTTACGACCCTCTTTTCTAGCTTGCAAAACTGCTTCCTTAGTCATATTTGTAAGACCGGTTGCGGAGCTGTATGTTTCCCAACAACCACGTCTACCACAGGTACATTGCTTTCCGTCCTTTTCAATAACAACGTGACCAAGCTCAGCACCTGCAAAGTTAAAGCCAGAGTAAACCTTACCATCAAGAACGATACCACCACCAAGACCTGTGCCAAGAGTAATCATAACAGAGAACTTAGCGCCTCTTGCAGCACCGGCAAGTGCCTCAGCCTTCGCAGCTGCATTTGCGTCGTTTTCGATGTAAACCTTCTTAATTCCCGTGTATTCCGTTAGCAAATCAGCAATAGGGAAGTTTTTGAAGGGTAGGTTGTTTGCATACTCAACAACACCGGTTTCAGAGTTTGCTGTACCAGGTGTTGCAATACCTGCGTAAGCAATATCATCAAGAGTAAGTCCTGCCTCATTAATTAAGTCAAGACAAAGCTTACCCATATCCTTCATAATTTCCTTACCATCTCTGTGTGCAAGGGTAGGAACACTTTTCTTCTTTATAATTTGGTACTCGTTGTTAACGATACCAGCAGCGATATTTGTACCGCCTAAATCAATGCCTAAATAGTACATAGTCAATCTCTCCTTTTTTACATTACCTCTATTATAATATCCAAAAACCACAATGTCAATAGATTCACTTTAATTAACTAAAATTTTTGCCAGAAATTAAAATGTTAACACAATTTTACAAATTTTGTTGATTTAGACAAGGTGTCAAAAAACAGCTTATATTTTTGTGCAATATGCATAAAACGATATTTGTAAAAATTTGTCCCTGCCAATCCTTGAAAGCCTTTGAATTTATTGAGCTGAAGCCACATTTTTACCTTGTTTGGTAAATATGCCAAAAAAACTTTTAGTTTTAATAAAATCTCTTATATAAAGGAAAACGTCGAAAAATTGTGGAAAATATCAACTTGACTTTATTTTCCTTATATGTTAAAATTACTTTAACCATTTACTCGCCCACGTGCGTATATATATGAGGGCGGTTTGGAAATAAACACGGAGGTTTTCTTATGAGAAAGAGAGCGACAAGAGCACTGGCTATGCTTCTATGCTTAATAATGGTTTGCGCAACTATTGCCATTCCAGTTTCAGCTGCTAGCACCGGTAGCTCAACGGGAAATAAGGTCTCTATTTCTGATGTTAGTGAGATTTTGAACGCTATATCCTACACTAAGTACAGAGATAGCATCCCGTCATTGAAGGTCGGCAACAAAGAGGTGCCACTTGACATATTCAATTATGAATACAAGTACACAGGCACAGCGCCATCAACCGACATCACAAAAGACTACAATGGAGAGGAAAACACCTTGTACATTCCTGAAAAGGGAACAGTTACATGGTCCTTCCAAATCCCAGAGGGTGGTACTGGTAACTATACCATCGAAATTGAATATTGCCACGCAACAAGCAAGGCGAACTCAATTGAAAGAATTTTCTATATCAACGGAGAGGTTCCATTCTCCGAGGCTCGTTCCATAGTTCTTTCAAAGGTTTGGGAATATCAATACCTAACCGATGACAAGGGCAACATAGTTTACAACGAGAACGGACAGCCTATGTTCGACATAGACAATAATGGAAACGATATTCGTCCAGTCGTTGGTATAGTTTCTGACCCAAATAAAAAGTGGGTTACATACGCAATTAGCGACTCAAACGGCTATGAGATTCACCCATTCCAATTCTACTTTGAGGAGGGTGCAAACACAATCTCTATGGAAAGCCAAAGAGAGCCTGTTATAATTAGGTCCATTAAGCTTGTACCATACAACAACCTTCCAAGCTATGAAAGCTACATACAACAAATCTTGAACAAGGTTGGTGGAACACTTGAGAGCAACAGAGTAACCGAGCAAATGATAAAGGATGCTATCAACAAGGGTAACATTATTATCGAGGCTGAGGCACCAGATAGAGTTTCAGCAGTTACTATGTACCCAGTTTACGATAGAACCTCTTCTATCACAAGTGGTGTTACAGGTCCACAATCTGCAGTTGTTACAAAGTACAACACAGCAGGTAAGGAGCAATGGCAAAACGTTGGTGAGTGGATGACCTATACCTTCAAGGCGCCAGCAACAGGCTTCTATTCTATTTCTGTAAGATACAAGCAAGCCCTACTTAGTGGTATGTTTGTTTCAAGAAGATTGTACATCAATGGTGAAATTCCATTTGAGGAAGCAAACAACTGTCGTTTCCCATTTGCAGACCAATGGCAAACAATATTCCTAGGCGACGGAAATAAGACCTTCGAGTTTTATTTCGAGGAGGGCAAGGAATACGAGCTTAAGCTAGAGGCAGTTTTAGGTGAAGAAATGGGTGCCGAGATTGAAAAGGTAAACGAGGCGCTTTCAGTAATCAACAACTGCTACCTTGAAATCCTAAAGCTTACAGGTAGTGATCCTGACGCAAACCGTGACTACGACTTTGCAAGAGTAATGCCAGGCGTTATGCGTGATATGTTTGACCAATTCGTAAACCTTAAGGGCGTTTATACAAGAATGGTTGCAAGCTCAGGTAAGGGCGAAAAGACATCAACAATTGAACAGGTTTATCTGTTGCTAGAAAAAATGGCAAAGGACGAAAAGCAGATACCTGGAAACCTTCAAACACTAAAATCCAATATCGGTTCACTCGGTACTTGGGTAAATAGTGCAAAGACTCAACCACTACAGGTTGACCTTTATAGCGTTCAATCAATCGACAGTGCAGTCCCACAGGGCTCATCAGGCTTCTTTGCATCTCTTTGGTACGAGATTCAGCTATTCTTTGCAAGCTTCACAATCGACTATAATGACCTCGGTGGTGGTAGCGAGGAAGGCGTAGTTGGCGAAGACCACAAGGTAGATGTTTGGGTTGCAACAGGTCGTGACCAAGCACAAATTATAAGAAACCTCATTGATAATAATTTCTCACAGGTAGCGGGACACGAGGGAATTAAGGTTAGCTTGAAGCTTATTTCAGGTGGTACACTTCTTCCATCTGTTCTTGCAGGCTCAGGTCCTGACGTTGCGCTTATGGAATCAAGCACAATGATTATCGACTATGCGCTTCGTGATGCTGTATATCCATTAAACGAGTTTATCGAAAAGGATACAGTATATGATGAAAAGGGTAATGTGGTAAGTAGCCCATTGGATGCGTTCCCAGATGCAGCTATGATTCCTCTTACACTTCACGACTACGATATGAAGACAGACACAACCTATAAGAATTACTATGGCTTGCCAGATTCCTTAACCTTCCCAATGATGTTCTATCGTAAGGACGTTTTGGCATCTCTTGAGCTTTCAGTACCAGAAACATGGGATGATATGCTTTCTATCCTACCTGTATTACAATACAACAACATGGAAATCGGTATTCAAAACGATATCTATACATTTATATATCAAAGCGGTAATGAGGCTTACTCAAACAAGGGTATGTCAATCAACTTTGACGACCAGGGCGTACTAAACGCATTTACAAAGATGTGTAATATGTACACTCAATACTCACTACCATACACCTTTGATTTTGCAAACCGTTTCAGAACAGGTGAAATGCCAATCGGTATCGCACCATATACAACATGTAACCAGCTCGCAGTATTCGCATCTGAGCTATCAGGTCTATGGACCTTCGTTCCAATGCCAGGCTATGAGTTGACAAATGAAGACGGTGAAACCTACATTAATAACTGCGCTATTGCAACAGTTACAGGATGCTTAATGCTCAACGGCTGTGACAATAGAGAGGACACTTGGAAGTTTATGAAGTGGTACACCGCTAAGGATTTCCAGGTTGCATATTCAAACGAAATCGTATCCATTATGGGTATTGCAGCAAGACCTGCAACAGCAAACTCTGAGGCAATCAGAGAGCTTCCTTGGACAACAGAGGAGGCAGATAACATTCTTGCTCAATTTGAAAACCTTACAGCAGTTGAAAACCACCCAGGTAGCTATTACCTAGCTCGTTATATCAGCTTCGCATTCCTAGCTGCATACAACGAGGGCAAGGACCCAGCTGACGCACTTCTTTCATATGTTAATACTATTAACGCAGAAATTGAAAGAAGAAGAGAAGAATTTAAAAACGACGTAGCAGACGACGACCCCAATAAGAGATATATGTACACAGTTGCAGAGCTTGATGCATATTTACTTGCTGAGGGTACTGATAGCTATGAAGCGTTCCTTGACAATCTTGCCAAGGATGAGGCTAAGTACAACGAGTACGTAAAGACCTCACAAATTTATGAGCGCTACTTAGAAAAGCAAGAGGAATACGTAACCTCAAGCGAGTACGAAAGCTACCTTGAAGCTCTTGCTAGCAACCAAGCAGAATTCGAAAAGTACAAGAAGGAATCCAGAATGTACGCTCGTTATCTTGAATTGGTTGTAAACGTAGAAGACTAAGCTTCGAAAATACTAGAAGAAGGAGAATGTAAATGGACGAACGTAATAATAATGTTGAAAATGACGTTTTAGTTGACGACCAAAACGTTGAAAAAGCAGATTTACATGTAGAAGGTATTGTCGAAGATAATAGCCCAAAGGGTAATAAGGTAGCAAAGCCAAAGAAAAAGAAGGCAATTGCAAGAAAAGATATGACCATGGCACAATGGACATGGCACGAAATGAAGAGAAATAAGGTTGCTTACCTTATGATTCTTCCATTTATGCTTGTATTCATACTTTTCACAGTATTCCCAGTAGGACTTTCACTTGTACTCAGCTTTACAAACTTCAATATGCTATCCTTTAGCTGGGATATGTTTATTGGAATTGATAACTATCTAAGATTGTTCTTCGAGGACGATATATTCCTACTCGCATGTAAGAACACCTTAGTATTCGCAATGATAACAGGACCTGTATCCTATATCCTTTCATTCTTGGTTGCGTGGTTCATCAATGAGCTACCACCAAGAGTAAGAGCAGTGGTTACCCTTGTATTCTACGCACCATCAATTTCAGGTGCCGTATATACAATTTGGGGTGTGCTTTTCTCAAACGACTCATATGGTTGGGTAAACGGTACACTTATGGATTTGGGCTTTATCGACTCCCCAATCCTTTGGTTCTATGACGAAAACTATGCAATGCCACTTTGTATCGTAGTTGCACTTTGGATGTCACTCGGTACGGCATTCCTTTCATTCATCGCAGGTCTTCAAACAATCGACAAGAGCTTGTTTGAGGCTGCAGCGGTTGACGGTATCAAGAACAGATGGCAGGAGCTATGGTACATTACCTTGCCTATGATGAGACCTCAGCTAATGTTCGGTGCGGTTATGGCTATCACAAGCTCATTCGGCTTTGGTGGTGTTGTTACAGCACTTTGTGGCTTCCCATCAGTAAACTATTCGTGTCATACAATTATGCACTGTCTAGATGACTATGGTAACCAACGTTGGGAGGTAGGTTATGCCTCCGCAATAGCCTTTGTGCTATTCTTAATTATGATTGGCGCTAACACGCTAGTTAATAAAATGCTATCGAAGGTAGGACAATGATATGCAAAAAATGAGAGTTAGAAATCATCAAGTTGTCCTCAACCGTTCGGTAGGAGGCGACGCAGGAATATTTTTCTTCCTTGCAATAATGGGAGCATTTATGTTCCTTCCTATGATATATGTAGTGGTACAATCCTTTAAGCCTCTTGATGAGCTATGGATGTTCCCACCTAAGTTTATCGTTATGAAACCTACACCTAAAAACTATGTAGACCTATTTACCTTGCTTAGTGATTCATGGGTTCCATTTTCGAGATACATATTCAACACAGTATTAATTACAGCTGCTGGTACCTTTGGTAACCTTGTATTATCATCACTTGCAGCTTATGCGGTATCAAAAATACCATTCCCAGGCAGAAAAGGCGTGTTCTGGATTATTCAACGTTCACTTATGTTTACGTCCACAGTAACCGCTATTGCAAACTTTATGACATTGACAAGACTAGGACTTATGGATAACCCCTTAGCACTTATTATTCCTGCGTGGGGCTCAACTATGGGTCTTTACCTAATGAAGCAGTTTATGGACTCCTCAATTTCCGATGCGGTGCTAGAAAGTGCCCGACTTGACGGATGTAGTGAGTTTAGGACCTTCTGGACCATAGCAATGCCAATGGTTAAGCCTGCTTGGCTAACATTGATTATTTATTCATTCCAAGGCCTATGGAACACAGGTGCCTCTGCATACATATATAGTGAGCAGTGGAAAACCCTTAACTATGCTATCACTCAGATTACCGCAGGCGGTATCGCCCGTGCAGGTGCATCTGCTGCCGGCTCAGTTCTTATGATGATTGTTCCTATTCTTGTATTCGTAATATCACAAAGTAATATTATTGAAACAATGGCATCTAGTGGTATGAAGGATTAAGGAGGGTAATGAGTATATGAATAAATTAGTAAGAATCATTTCCTTCGCCTTTGTATTGCTATTCGTTTTCGCAACAGTGATATCAGCTGCAACACCTTATGCTACCTATACTTATTCAATAGACGGCTTAGTGCTTGATTCACCTGATGCATACGTGCCATACGGCGACGGACCAATCACATCTGCAATCCTAGGACTTGATAAGCCTATGCAGGACCCATCTGATATTGAATCAGATGCCAATGAAAACATTTATATTGCCGACAAGGGTAATAACAGAATTATCGTAACCAACAAGTTTTACGAGGTTAAATATATAATTGAAAAGTTTACAAACTACGACGGAGTAGAGGATACCTTTAAATCCCCAGTTAGCACCTTTGTAGTTGACGACGGCGCCTATAAGGGACTTTACGTTTGCGATAAGGACAACAAGAGAATTGTAGTATTCGACCAAGATACAGGCTTCCTTAAAAAGGTGTTTAACGAGCCTGAGATTGAATTTGAGGACGACAACTCAGGCTATTCACCTGTAAGCTGTGTAGTTGACCAACACGGTAGAATTTACGTTGTTTCCGATAAAACAACAAAGGGTATCATAGTATTAACACCTAATGGTGACTTCATCAACTTTATCGGTGCACCAAAGGTTTCCGTTTCTGCTATGGAAAGCTTGCTACAAATCGTAAACCCAAATGCAGCATCAAACATTTCACACGCAGCAACACCATACTCAAAGCTTGACCTTGATAATATGTCAAGAGACTTCGTTTATGGTACAGTTGTTTACACAACAGACGACGACCAAAAGAACCAACAATCAGCAATCACAAGCAAAAATCCTGACTATGCGCCAGTAAGACTTCTCAATGCAAGTGGTAACGACATTATGCAAAGAAATGGCTTCTTCGCACCAGCAGGTGAGGTTGCGGTTGCTAAGACAGGCCCAACAACAGCTATCAATAAGAATGCACCTACCGGTGTTTCCTCAGTAGTTGACGTTGCAAGTGGTCGAGACGGAATTTGGTCAATCATTGACAACAAGCGTTCAAAGGTTTATACCTACGACCAAAACGGTAACCTACTTTACATCTTCGGTGACGCAGGTGATAAATTCGGTAATATTTCAAAGGCGCAGGCTATTACATATCAGGGCGACAAGATAGTTGTACTTGACGTAACCTCACTTTCCTTTACCGTTTACAGACAAACAGAGTATGCTAAAAAGCTTTCACAGGCTATTAGATATCAAAATGAAAGAAACTTTGACAAGGCAACAGAGGCATGGCAAGAGGTTCTAGCATGGAACAACAACTTCGACACTGCTTACGTTGAAATGGGTAAGGCACTCTTCCGTGATAATCAACCTGAAAAGGCTCAAGAATACTTTATGAATGCCTTCGATACAGAAAACTATGCAGAGGCATTTAAGCAAACTCGTGCAAACCAAATGAAAATCTGGTTTATTCCTTTAATTATATTAGTAGTAGTATTGCTCATTGGTGTTGTTTACCTATTCAAGTGGGCAGGCAAGGTTAATAAGGCAACAGCTACTAAGGGTGGCAAGCGTACCTTCCTTGAGGAATTTATGTTCGGCTTCCACTTGATGTTCCACCCATTCGATGGATATTGGGACCTAAAGCACGAAAAGCGTGGCTCAGTAAGAGCATCTATCGTTTACATTGTTTTAACAATCCTTGCATTCTACTGGCAATCAGTAGGTCAGGGCTATTACTACAACCCACAAAATGTAACCAGTACAATATTTGCACAGGCATCATCAATTTTGATTCCTTTGTTCCTATGGATTATTGCTAACTGGTGCTTTACAACATTGTTTGATGGAGAGGGTAGCTTTAAGGATATCTTTATCGCAACCTCATACGGCTTATTCCCAGTACCTGCACTTGTAGTAGTTTCTACAATACTTACAAACTTCCTAGTTGGTACAGAGGCACAAATTACAACAATGATTGTAACTATTGCATACATTTGGATGGCATTCCTAATTGTTATTGGTATGCAGGTAACACACGACTACTCAATGGGCAAGAATATTCTTACCGTAATAGCGACACTTGTTGGTATGATATTCATTATGTTTATTGCAGTATTGTTCACATCACTTATTTCTAAGATGACATCACTTGTAACAACAATTATAAGTGAATTAAGCTACAGGTAAAGGAGGAGGTCGCTAGTATGAAAAATAGAATAATAGCACTCACCCTTGCCGTGTTAATGCTTATTCCTATGTTTGTAATGAATATAGGTGCAGAGAATGTTGAGCAAACAGCCGACTTCTCAAAGGAAGAGGCTCGCTTAGAGGCAGAAACAATGAATGTTTGTGCAGTAAGTGAAAATGGCTTGTACGAGCTTTGGTATGACGACACAACAGGTGAGCTTGCTGTAAGAAATACCAAAACTGATGAAATTACTCTATCCAATCACTACGATGCACAGGATATGGAAAGGGTAGGTAAGGACGGCACACCAATTAAAGCAACTGCAGAGAGACTTTCACAGGTATATCTAAACTATACCACAATAAAGTCTAACTCATCAACTCAGCTTAATAGCTATGAGCACTGTGTTTTCTATAAGAGACACACCTATGACACACTAAGACATGGTATAACAATTCACTATGTTTTCAAGTCAACCCCATCAGATGTGGACACCTTTAGCTTCTCGGTTAAATATGAAATTACAAACGATGGCTTAAGGGCAAGCTTGCTTGGCTCAACTATTAAGTATGACAAAACAAAATACGTGCTAAACACAATTTCAATCTTGCCTGACTTTAATGCCGCAAAGAGAACTGATAAGGGCTACACCTTTATTCCTGACGGTAGTGGCGCACTTGTTAGATTTGAGGATGTTTATGGCAAGAATATCCAAGTAATCATTTCTGAGGCTATGTATGGTAATGACTATGCATACTATCAGGTAGGTATTAAGAATTCTGAGCAATATACAATGCCAGTATTCGGCTTGGTAAATAATTCCGTTGCAAACGGTACAGGCTTCTTCGCAATTATCGAGGAGGGTGATTCCTTTGCAATGCCAACATCAGCACACAACATAATGACCAACTCAGCATATGCAGTATTTAAGATTACACCATCTGACGTTTACGACCTTGCAAAGTTTGATAAAAACGGCACACAAAGTAACTCATCAATGTCAATCACCTCTGCATATGATTACAAGGGTAATTATACAGTAAACTACAAGCTTTTAACTGCTGATGAAACTGCTAAGGCTAATAACCTTACAGACACGTACGACACAAGCTATATGGGTATGGCACAGTATTACAGAGATTACCTCGTTAAAAATGGTAGCCTAAAGAAAAATGAAAAGATTGAAGAGGATGTTAAGCTTTTCATTGAGGTATTCGGCTCAATCGAGGTTGACGATAAGGTGCTTACATTCCCAGTTAGACGTAACAAGCCACTTACAACCTTTGCTGATGTAAAGGCAATGCAACAATATTTCACAAATGCTGAGGAAAATGAAATAACTAGCATTAAGAATATGTCCTTTATTCTAAAGGGCTTTGCAAACGGTGGTATTTTGTCCAACTATCCAACAAAAATGAAGTGGCAAAAGGATGTAGGAGGCTACAACGGACTCGTTGACCTTATTAAGGATTCTCAAGATAAGGGCTACGAGGTTACTCCAGACGTAGATTTCGTATATTCCTATGGCACAACGTGGTTTAGTGGCTATTCTAACGATAAGAATGGTGTAAGAACACTAGACAATCGTTTCACAACAAAGCGTATTTACTACGCTTCAACACAAACCTTTGAGCGTACAGGTGGCGTTGCAGTATCAAGTGCATCATTTGTGTACCTATACGATAAATTCTTCAATTCTATTAAGGATATAGAATTTACAACTCTAGCAACAAGAACACTTGGCTCTGACTTAAACTCTGACTTTGATAAGGATGAGTTTTACGACAGAGAATCATCAAAGAATAACACCGTAGCCCTTCTTAAGGCACTTACAGGTGCAAACGATAGAAAGGCTTACAATCTAATTGTTAATGCGGGTAACTCTTACGCAATCCCTTATGCAAGCACAGTTTTGAGTGCAGCACTTGATAGCTCACGCCGTACAAATGCAAGCGAGGCAATTCCATTCCTAGGTCTTGTATATCACGGCTCAATAGAGTATGCAGGTAATGCTCTTAACACAGAGGGTGACAGCAAGTATATGTTCCTAAAGGCACTTGAAAATGGTGCATCACTTTACTACACACTTGCAATGCAAAACTATGAATATTTGAAGTTTAATGAGGAATATAACCAATATTACTCAATAAGCTACGAAAATCTAAAGGATACAATTCTTGAAACCTATAAGGAATACAACGAGCTTATGAAGGGCAAGCAAGACGATTACATCGTTGAGCACGCATTCATGAACACAGAGTATGGCTACAACGTAAAAAGAGCTGAGGACAACAAAGAACTTAACAACTCACTAGTTGTGCTCGTTGTTTACGAGGACGGAGAAGGCTTTATTCTTAACTACAACGACTATGCAGTAGTAGTTGAGTACGAGGGCACAACCTATAACGTTGATGGCTTAGGTTATGCAAGATATACTAAAACAACACAGGAGGTAGAGTAAAATATGAAGAAATCAGTAAGACTCGTATGTGGCTCTAGCTCCGCATCAAAAAATCATGTAACAGTACCTGTTTCCGTAAATGGAAAGAAGGTAGAATTCACCAACGAGGAGCTTGAAAAGCTTCTCAAGGTGAACCAACAAGCACCGGTTGAGGAACCAATTGTTGAGGAAACTCCAGTAGTTGACGAAGCGCCAGCTGAGGAAGAACCAATTATTGAGGAAATTCCAGTAGTTGACGAAGCACCAGCTGAGGAAGAGCCAATTATCGAGGAAATTCCAGAAGTTGACGAATCACCAGCTGAGGAAGAGCCAGTTATTGAGGAAATTCCAGTAGTTGACGAAGCACCAGCTGAGGAAGAACCAGTTATCGAGGAGATTCCAGTAGTTGACGAAGTCCCAGCCGAGGAAGAACCGGTTGTTGAGGAAATTCCAGTAGTTGACGAAGCACCAGTTGAGGAAGAGCCAGTTATCGAGGAAATTCCAGCAGTTGACGAAGCACCAGCTGAGGAAGAGCCAATTATCGAGGAAATTCCAGAAGTTGACGAAGCACCAGCTGAGGAAGAGCCAGTTATCGAGGAAATTCCAGTAGTTGACGAAGCACCAGCTGAGGAAGAACCAATTATCGAGGAAATTCCAGTAGCTGACGAAGTACCAGCTGAGGAAGAGCCAGTTATCGAGGAAATTCCAGTAGTTGACGAAGCACCAGCTGAGGAAGAACCAATTGTCGAGGAAACTCCAGTAGTTGACGAAGTACCAGCTGAGGAAGAACCAATTGTTGAGGAAACTCCAGTAGTTGACGAAGTTCAATCCGAGGAAGAGCCAGTTGTTGAGGAAAATCCAATAGCTGTCGAGGAACCAATTGCTGCACCGGTAGTAGCTGAAGAAACGCCAATGGTTGAAAAGGAGCCAGTTGTTCATCCAAAGAAAAAGCAAAAGAGAGGGCTTTCACTAACTACTAAGAGGTCGCTTTCAGGTTGGCTATTCGTTTTACCATTCGTTATTGGTATTTTGTTCATTTACGCACCAATCGTATTCGATTCTGTAAGATTCACATTTATGGACAGTACGTCCTTGTATAGTGGCTCAGGACTTGAATTTGTAGGTTGGGAAAACTACAATTACATTTTCAACAAGGACCCATGGTTCTCAATCACGATCGTTGACGGTCTTAAGGATTTGATACTTCAAATTCCTGCAATTGTAATATTCGCTCTCTTTATGGCTATTATTCTTAACCAAAAGATGAGAGGAAGAACTGTATTCCGTGCAATCTTCTTCCTACCTGTTATTCTTTGTACAGGTATCATTGATACAATTGATACAAACTCTGCATTTATGAGCCAAGTTGAAAACTCTCAAGGTGGCATTGACGACAACACAGGTGCAGAATCAGAGGGAATTATGTCAGCCCTAGACATTGAAATGCTTCTATCTAATATCAAAATGGGTAGTGAGCTAGTTGACATTGTAACAACACTTATTAACAATATCTTTGATATCGTAAGCCGTTCAGGTGTACAAATGCTTATCTTCCTATCAGGCTTGCAATCTATCTCACCAGCGATTTATGAATCCTGTCAGGTAGAGGGCGCAACCGCTTGGGAAACCTTCTGGAAGATAACACTTCCAATGATAAGCCCAATGATTCTTGTAAACGCAGTTTACACAGTAATCGACTTGTTTACAGCTGCAGATAACCGTGTAATGTCCTACATATTCGGTAGCCAAATTTATGGTAAGAGTATGTTTGCAGAGGCAGGCGCAATGGCTTGGGTATACATAGGTATCGTACTTGTATTTATTGTACTGGTAGCAATATTACTAAAATCGGTAGTATTCTATCAGAGAAGAGACTAAGGAGGGGTAGAAATGGAAACTGTTAAGGTTAAAAGAGAAACCAAAAACAAAATCCGTGTAGATTTTGAAAGAGCCCCACTTGGCGAAAGATTGAAGGCAAAGTTTTTGTCAATGCACTTCTTAAAGAATGTAGTATTCGTTATATTTAGATTTGTTCTATTGCTTGGCGTATCCTACGTAATTCTTTATCCATACATTACAAAGATTTTCGGTTCATTTATGAACCCAGCAGACTTTGAGGACGTAACAGTTGTACTTCTTTCAAAGTCACCAAACATTCATCAGTATCAAGCAATCATTTCGGAAAACGGATATCTAATGGCACTGTTAAATACGTTTTTAGTATCCATTTCCGTAGCACTATTGCAGACACTTGTATGCGCCCTTGTAGCTTATGGCCTTGCAAAGTTCAAGTTTAAGGGAAACAACATTGTTTTCTTCCTTGTTATCTTTACAATGATGGTACCACAAGAGGCAATCAAGTTTGCAATGCAACACTTCTTTAACTATTTTGGCTCAAACAACCTATTTGGTATGCTACTAAGCTCCATGGGAATAATAGAGTACGGCTTTATTGATACAATATTCCCACTCTATATGCTATCTCTATTTGGACTTGGCTTTAAAAATGGCTTGTTTATCTTCATGCTAAGACAGTTCTTTAGAGGCGTACCTGATGAGCTTGAGGAGTCAGCATACGTTGACGGCTCCAACACCTTTAGAACCTTCTTTAGTATTATTATTCCACTTGCAATTCCAATGCTAATCACAGTATTTATATTCGCATTTGCATGGCAATGGACAGACGACTTCTATTCATCTATATTCTTCTCAAAGGGATACTTCGAAAAAGAGGGCGCAATGCAATTTATGAGTAGTGTAGCGACTAAGATACCACCTTCATTGAAGGCGCAGGCTGAATCAATAACGCTTTACGGCTCTGCAATTACAGGCACCTCATCAATTCTCGTGGCATTGCCATTGATTATTGCATACGTATTCCTACAGAATAAGATTGTTCAAGGTATCGAGCGTAGTGGTATTGTAGGTTAATTTTTACAAACTTGCTGGGCAAAAGCCCAGTGAGTTTGATAAAAGTCACAATATTTGCAAAAATCAAAAAAAATTCCAAAAAGTGTTGACAAACACTACATATTGTGATAAAATACTTACAGTAATATCTATGCAATTATATTATTTAGCTTGGCAC
Source organism: Clostridia bacterium (assembly GCA_017399145.1). Classification (GTDB taxonomy): domain Bacteria; phylum Bacillota; class Clostridia; order Oscillospirales; family CAG-272; genus RGIG2000. Next base: position 52,035 of record JAFQEG010000041.1, read on the forward strand.
AAGGAGGGTATTTGATATGAAATACGTATCACCTAAATATGAATACGAAGTACTTAATACTGAAGATATAATGTTTATTTCTCTAGGAAATGGAATCTTGGGAACATTAATCCCAGGTGGAGCTGACGAAGATGACAACACAAACGACGTTAGCGTAGAGGTTGATGTAGGTAACCTACTTCCATAACTTAATTAAGGCGATAAAGAAATCCGCACGTTTTTTGTGCGGATTTTTTTGTTGTCATTTTTTACAAATTATACCTGCATATTTTGGGATTTATGTCAATTGACTTGTTTTATAATATATGGTAAAATTATAATGATAAAATAGTATCAAAAAGGAGAAAACTATGAAAAATAAGTTTTTAACACTAGTCTTTATCCTTGCATTTGTTATAGTAATGGCATTTTCAGTAACAGCTGCAACAACCGTTACACCAAGTGCCGAGGACCTAGGCGACTGTGTAATTAATGGAGAGGTTGTCAACGGAGATGGCTTACTTGTAACTCAGGGTATGTCCTACACCGTCCTTGACGAGGAATCAAAAACAGTTGCACTTTCCTCACGTGGTAGTGCTGATTCCTTTACAGGTGCAGTAGTAATTCCTTCAACAATCAAAATAAATGGAGAGGACTATTCCGTTACAAAAACAAACCCTTATGTTTTTAAGGGTACAAGCATCACAAAAATTTACGTTCCTGATACAGTAGAAACAATCGCAGGCGATAGCGGACAAGATAACGGTACCTTTGCAAACTGCCATTATATTAGCGAGGTATATATTGGCACAGGAATTAAGGTGCTTGGTCGTTTTGCCTTTACAAGCATTGGTAAATACTCACCTGTTAAGGTATTCTACGTAGCAGGTAGAGTACAAGAGTTAGGAGACTATGCATTCAATGCAGCAAACTTTGCAGATGATTGCCAAATCACCTTTGACTCCACCGATATGAGAAAAATCGGTATAAGTGTATTTGAAAATGGCTCGAAATCCTTGAAGAAAATCGACTCACACGTACTTGAATCAATCGGCGAAAGAGGCTTTGCATCAAGTAAGAGCCTTGAATACGTTTTGATTCCTGAATACTGTAAGGTTGGTCTGTATGCCTTTAATGGTACAGACAATCTTCAAACTGCAATTATCCTTTGTGCAGATGACGAGATTAAGGAAATTCCGAAGGAAATGTTTAGCTCGGGAACAGATGGCTACAAGACCAATATATATATTAAAGGTAGAGTAATAGCTACCGAGTGGGCAGTTTTGCCAGGCAGAGCCTTTAATATCTATATGGACTCTTATGAAAATGCAAGATATTTTGCAGATTCAATTATGAAATACCAGCACAACAGAATAGCAAACGGCACGTGGTACTTCTGCACACCATACAACGGATACTATTGCTTCTCTGCAAATAGTAGCTTTAGCTTGACGCCTAAAACAGACGTAACGGAAGCACCTCACACGGCTATTTATAACAAAGGTGTTGAAACAAAGGCAACCTGTAACCAATACGCAGGTGTAGGCGATATTTGTGAGGTATGTGGCGCATACTTTAACGTAACTCAAACAGGTAACGAGTACGACGAAAATGCACACAACTACGTACTAAAATCCCACACAGAACCTCAATGCACTGTAACAGGCTTGGATGTTTACGAATGTACCTACTGTAAGGATACAAAGGATGAAGAAATCCCTGCTTTAGGCCACGACTATGCTCAAACGGTAATCGCACCAACCTGTTCGTTAATAGGCTATACAAACAACGTTTGTAAGCGTTGTGAATACTCAATAATCACAGATAAAATCGAAAAAACACCTCACAGCTACGTAGGAAATAGCTTTGTACTTGACGGCATTAATATTTCTTACAAAACAACCTGTGAGTATTGTGACTCAATAGGTGAGGCTGTAAATACAACACTTGTAAACAAGTGCTATATTGAGGGCTACGGTATTTTTGACGCAACGCTTGAATATCTTTATGTTTCAGAGGATGGCACAGCTACCCCGTTAGGCACAACCTTTGACAACGCAGTAATTTACTTCCCATCCTATGTTGAAATAGGTGGCAATGTAGTAGAGGTAAAGACAATTCAAGGCTTTACAGGCTTATCAATCAAGGGCGTATACATTCCAGACACAGTTACAAGAATTGTAGGTGGCTCAAATGGTACAGGATGCTTCCAAAATGCTTATGACCTTAAGAATATAGTTGTTGGTAAGGGCATTACCGAGCTTGAAGCATACGCATTCTGTATGTATGGCACAAGCATAAATGTTGATGAATTTATCTTTACTAACACAATCCAAAGACTTGGCTCACGTTCCTTGGCACGTATAAACGCATCATCAAGCGATATTCCTTATCAGTTTAATACACGTTTAACCTATGTAGGCGCTTATGTTTCTGTTTACGACAGAACTGGTGGCAACATTTTAAGAGAGGTTTATATTACAAACGATTGTGATTTAACTGAAAAATTTGCTTTTAATGGTTCTAATGGCTTAAAGCGTGCTTACATTGAGGGTGGCGAAACAGAAGCTACTGCAAAGGAGCTAACTCAAGAAATGTTTAGTGGCGATGCAAAGGACCTGGAAATCTTAATAAGAGGCTACGTAAAAGCAACAGGTCAAGCAGTATTGCCAACTGCTGGTGCACGATTATTCTTCAAAACTATTGACCAAGCACAGGTGTTTGCAGCAAGTGCAAGAGCACAGTACTATTATGAAAGAGCCTCAAACTCCGCTTGGTATATATGTGAAAGCACTGAAACTGATAGATACCTACTTGACAATTTCACAACTACGGCTAGCGAAATTACATTCAAGATACAATCAGGCTATAAACGTTACGAGGCTGGTTTAGAGGTATCAACAGAAAGCACCTGTACACAAGGTGGCACAGTTTCTTCATCTTGCTTTTTGTGTGGTAAGGTGCTAGAAAATACAGTTTCAGACCCACTACCACATAGATACGATGGTGGTGTGTTCGAGGTAACACCAATCTGTTGCGTTACAGGCTCAGTAAAATATACCTGCCTTGATTGTGGCGATGAAATTTTTGTTGCAACAGGACTTGACCTAAGTGCACATAATCTCGATACCGAAAATGGCGCAGTAATCGTAGATATTACGTACGCAAACGGCTTCCTTGCAAATGGTACGCAAATCGTTTGCTGTGGCACATGCTTCGAAAACGTTGAGGGAGAGACAGTTGCACCAATCTTTGTAAACCTTGGCTATACCTATTCAGAAACAGGCTCAGGCGCAATTATGCAGGGCTTTGCAATTGATAATAAGGCACTTAACCTTTACCAAAAGGTGACAGGCAAGACAATGGGCTACGGACTAGTTGTAGCAGTTAAAAATGTAGTAAATACAACAAGCCTAGTTGACGCAAACGAAAACCCAACAACCGATAAAATCGGTGTAGTTTCCTTCACAGGCAAAACCTACGACGTATTTGAGATGAAGCTTCAGGGCTTAAAGGAAAGCTATGGAGACCTAGAGGTTTATTGCTGTGCATACTACGTTTTAGATGGTAACGTTTACTATATCGACAACGGCGTAGCAGGACGACAAGCCCCCGTCGCCGTAACCTATAATAAAGTTGTTGCCCTAACCGAAAACAAAACACCCCTAGAATAAACCAAAAAAGAGTAAACGCAAAAGCGTTTACTCTTTTTCGTTCTATGTCTGCCAATCACGAGCACAAACGCCACCTTGAGGCGGGAGAGTGGGCAGAGAAATCATTATAGACAACAAATGTGCGATAAAATAAAAGCAAGGGCAATTTACCCCTGCTTTTCGTTCTATGTGCTAAATTACTCACGCACAAACCAACCCTTGAGGAGTAAGGAGTGCAGAGAAAAGGTGAACGCGTACACGTCGGCGTACTTTGTACGACAGAGTAGCGGTCGCCTTTAGAAAAGCAGATAAAAAGGATTTTTCTAAGAAAAACTAAGAGAATTGATAAACAAAATTAAGAAAAATCCTACCTTGTAGACAACTCGCTTGGAAACAAAAAAAGCAAGGAATAAATTCCCTGCTTTTCGTTCTATGTGCTAAATTACTCCTCAACCAATACTTCCATTATTTGAATAGCATTAGTAGCCGCACCCTTGCGCACTTGGTCACCACAACACCATAGCGCAATCGCACCCTCGTTTACAAGGTCTTGTCTAATTCTACCAACGAATACAAGGTCTTGGTCAGAGGTTACAAGTGGCATTGGATATACCTTGTTAGCTACGTCATCGTAAAGCTTACAGCCCTTTTCCTTAGCGATAGCCTCCTTAACTGCCTCAACAGTTAGCTTATCCTCGGTAATAACTGTAACGGAAATAGAGTGTGAGCGAACAACAGGAACTCTTACACAAGTGCAAGTAACCTTTAACTCAGGCAAGTGCATAATCTTTCTGCCCTCGTTTTGCATCTTCATTTCCTCAGTTGTATAGCCATCATCATTAAATGAACCGATTTGTGGAATTAAGTTTTGAGCAATTTGGTATTGGAATACCTTGTTTTCAATTTCGCCACCGTTTACGATAGCCTTCATTTGGTTTTCAAGCTCAACAGGACCCTCAGCGCCTGCACCACTTGTTGCTTGATAGGTTGATGCAATCATACCCTTAATTTTAGAAAGCTTGTTAATAGCATTTACAGCAACAAGAGTAATAATTGTAGAGCAGTTAGGGTTAGAAATAATACCCTTGCTTTTCTTTGCGTCCTCAGCATTTATTTCAGGAACAACTAGTGGAACGTCATCGCACATACGGAAGGCGCTTGAGTTATCAATAAACTTAGCACCAGCCTTAACGATATGAGGAGCAAGCTCCTTGGCAACTGCATTAGAAGCAGCACCTAAAACAAAATCAAGACCCTCAAATGCGTTTGGTTCAGCAAGCTTAACCTCAATCTCCTTGCCCATAAATTCAAGCTTCTTACCAACACTACGTGGGGAAGCAAGAAGTCTTAATTCACCAATAGGGAAATTTCTTTCCGCCAAAACCTTCATCATTTCACGGCCAACAGCACCTGTTGCACCAAGAATACCAACATTATACTTTTTCATTATTCCTCAACCTCGCTTAAATTATATAGAACTCTTATAGTTTTCTTAAAGTTTGCATTATCAACACCGATAATAATATTAATCTCGTCAGCGCCTTGCTCAATCATCTTAATATTGATATCGTTTTCACCGAGTGCGCTAAAAATCTTACCTGCAATACCAACGTTTGCTTGAAGCTTTCTACCAACGATAGCAATCAAGCTAATTTCGTTATCAATCTTAATAGAATCTGGTGCAAGTGCAGTATTTAGTGCAGAGATAAGCTCGTGCATTGAGCTTTCAATATGAGAGGAAGCCACAACAACAGAGAAGCTATCAATACTACTTGGAATATGCTCAATTGGAACACTAAAGCGCTCAAACACCTCAAGGGCACGTCTTACGTAACCAATTTCCTCATTCATTCTATTCTTAGCAATAGTAATAATAGAATAGTTCTTCTTGCCGGAAATACCTGTGATAAAATGAGCATTTTTGCTTTCTGCATCGTCATCAAATGCCTCCATAATAAGAGTACCACGAGCATTCATATCGTTTGTATTCTTAATGTAAAGAGGAATATTCTTTTGACGAACAGGGAAAACTGTTTCCTCGTGAAGCACCTCAGCACCCATATAGGAAAGCTCACGAAGCTCAGCAAAGGTAACGTTTTCAATAGGTCTTGGATTGTCAACAATTCTTGGGTCGGCAGTCATAATACCTGAAACGTCAGTCCAGTTTTCATACATATCTGCATTAACCGCAGCTGCCGCAATAGCACCGGTAATGTCGGAGCCACCACGAGAGAAGGTCTTAACGTTTCCATCAGGAGTTACACCATAGAAGCCAGGAATAACAACTCTAGGATTGTTTTCAATTATATCGGAAAGTGCCTTGTAGGACTTTTCGAAATCAACCTTACCGTTGAAATTAAAGTGTAGCCAATTTGTGCTATCAATAAAGGTGTAGCCAAGATATTCAGCCATAAGCTTGGCGTTTAGATATTCACCACGGGAAACAATGTAATCAACGCTTGTTTTCTTGTTAAGCCTTGACTTAATCTCCTCAAAATCGCTTTCAATATCCTGTGTAAGACCACAATGCTTGTGAATTTGACGATATCTTTCCTTAATCTCATCAAAAAGAGTATCAAAGTTTGCGCTATACTTAATGTGTGCGTGTACAAGATACAAAAGGTCGGTAACCTTCATATCTCCACTATATCTTTTACCGGGTGCGGAAACTATAACAATAGCTCTTGATGCATCAGCCTCAACAATTCTCTTTACCTTTTCAAAGGTTTCACCAGAGGCAAGAGATGAACCACCGAATTTTAATACCTTCAACATAAATTATTCCTCAATACCTGCAACAAACATAGCAGGGTCCTTTTCTTGAATTTGCTTAGCAAGTGCGTGTGCTTTTGATACACTTAACTTGCTTGTAATATAGTAATTATAACCATCAATTACCTCATAGGTTGTATATGGCACGTCTAAAACAGACGTTGTCCTTATATAATATGCACGTAATTGCTTATCGTTATCAACATTTAGGCTTGTTTGCAACGGTTGAATATATGAACAGTTGCTCATAACATCAATTATATCCTGTGCCAAAGCATTACCGGTAGGATATTTACCAGCGCCTTGACCAAAAAATGAAAGACGACCAACGCTTTTGCCAAACAAGGTAATCATATTAAAGTTTTTGCAAACTGTACTTTCCGGCGCGCCAAGTGGAAGAATAGTAGGCTCAACAAAAACAGAAACAGAGTCCTTATCCTTAATACCAAAGCCCATATAACGAATAGTACCAAGCCTCTTGCAAATGTAATCAATATCACACTTTTGAATGTATCTCATAGAGAATACGTCAACGTTTTCTTCCTTTATTATAGTATTAAAGGCAACGGAGGCAGAAATAGCAGTTTTTCTTGCCACGTCAAGACCATCAATGTCAGCCGAAGGATTAGCCTCTGCATAGCCTAGGGCTTGCGCTTCCTTTAAAACCTCGTCAAAATCTCTCGAGTCGGAAATCATTGCATCAAGAATAAAGTTTGTAGTACCATTCATAATACCCATAACCTTTGAAATCTCATCACAACGAACCGAGCGCCTTAGGTTATAAAGCCAAGGAATACCACCACCAACCGCAGAGGTGAAGCGAATTGTAACGCCGTTTTCAGTAGCAAGGTTGTGTAATTCCTCGTAATATTGACAAATTAGATGCTTGTTTGAGGAAACAACGTGCTTACCAGCCTTAAGTGCCTTAACAACAATGGTGTGGGCAGGCTCAAGACCACCGATTGCCTCGGCAACAACAGTAACCTCTTTATCATTTAATATATCATCGTAATTTGAGGTGAGCACAGAGCCAAGCTCCTCGTGAGGACGAATATCAAGCACCCATTTAACGTCGTACCCATAATTTTTGAGTATTTCATAAGCGCCTGAGCCTACCACTCCGTAGCCCAAAATAGCGATTTTCATAAAAATTTTACCTTTCTGAGTGTTTTTCTTTCAAAAACACTTGTTTTTCTATGAGAGATAGTGTATCATATATCTTGTAAAAAATCAAGGGGGTATTTAAAAAAATGTTATATTTAAGTACAAGAAATAATAAAATATCAAAAAAACCATCTGAAGCAGTGCTTGAGGGCATTGCAAAGGACGGCGGACTCTATATGCCACATAGCTTTGAGGGAGTTGAATTTCCTTTGAAGGACCTAGAAAAAATGTCAAATAAGGAAATCTCTGCACAGGTAATTTCATTACTTTTCAAAAATGATGAAATGCTATCAAACCCAAAGGGCGAGCTAGCAGGCGCCTACGACCTTGTATCAAAGGCTTACGACGGAAAATTTGACGACGAGGACTACGCACCACTTGCTAAGGTAGCAGACGCTTACATAATGGAGCTTTATCACGGACCAACCTGTGCCTTTAAAGATGTTGCACTTCAGCTTCTACCTCAGCTTATTTCTTCAGCGAAGAAATCAACAGGCATGAAGGACGAAATCGTTATTCTTACTGCAACCTCAGGTGACACTGGTAGTGCTGCACTTAGTGGCTTTTCAAACGTTGACGGAATTAAAATTATAGTATTCTATCCAAGAAACGGTATTAGTGCAGTGCAAGAAAGACAAATGGTGTCGGTTGACGGCAAAAACACCTGTGTTTGCTCAGTAGGTGGCAACTTTGACGACGCACAAAGTGGAGTTAAAAACATCTTTGCATCACTTGATTTACCAAAGGGGGTTGTGCTATCAAGCGCTAACTCAATTAACATAGGCAGACTTGCACCACAGGTTGCATATTACTTCAAATCATATCGTGACCTGCTTTTAAATAAGGAAATCAAAATGGGCGAGCTTGTTAACTTCGTCGTACCAACAGGTAATTTCGGTGATATTTTAGCAGGCTACTTTGCAAAGAAGATGGGCTTACCAGTAGGTCAGCTTGTTTGCGCATCAAACACTAATAAGGTTTTGACAGACTTCTTTGAAAATGGTGTTTATAATAAGAATAGAAGCTTTTATATCACAAAATCCCCATCAATGGATATTCTTATTTCCTCTAACCTTGAAAGACTTCTTTACCTTGTATGTGGTGCAGAGAAGTGTGCTTACTATATGAATGAGCTAAAGGAAAAGGGCGAATACAAGCTTGAAAAAGAGGAGCTTGACAAAATAAGAAACGAATTTGACGCAGGCTTCTGTGATGATGAGGAAACTCTTGAAACAATCAAAAAGGTATACGAAAACGAAAAGTACCTAATGGATACCCACACAGCTGTTGCTTGGAACGTATACGAAAAATGGCAAAAGAAAACAGGCAATAAGAATAAAACTGTTGTATTGTCAACTGCATCTCCTTACAAATTCTCATCTAGCGTAATGAACGCACTAGGTCAAGAGTATGGTAGCGAATTTGATGCGGTAAACAAGCTTTACGAATACACAGGGGCTAAAATTCCAGGCTCACTTGTAAATATCGAGAGCAAGCCAATTGTACACACAGTAACCGTTGAAAAGGACGAAATGCTAAGCTTTGTTGACAAAATGGTCAACAAAAAGAAATGGATGGAATAAAAAAAGAGAGGCTTTGTAATGATAAGTAAGTATCTACTTGTTGATAAGGAAATTTTGCCCTCGTACTATGAAAAGGTAATAGAGGCAAAATCACTAATTAGCTCTGGTAAGGCAAAGGACGTGTCTGAGGCAAGCAAAATGGTTGGCATTTCAAGAAGTACATATTACAAGTATAAGGACTACGTTTTTGCACCAAATAGCGACACAGAGTGCCGAAAAGCGGTAATTTCCTTTACTCTATATCATAAATCAGGCATCTTGGGTGACGTTTTAAAAACACTTTCCGAAAAGGGTGCAAATATTTTAACGATAACCCAAAATCTTCCGGTAAACAAAAGGGCACACGTTGTAGTTTCAGTAGACGCATCTGCCGTTGTAGGCGACATAAATACAATAATTGATGCACTAAAGCTAATTGACGGTGTGTCTCACGTTAAGCTAGTAGCAATAGAATAACGACACAGGGTCAAGCCATTTTAAAAAAGGCTTGACCCTTTATTTGTGCAAAAGGTAGAATTGTTAAAAAATAGTAGGACTTTGTCTAATATTATATTGACTTTTTAACAATAAAGTGATAGAATAATAGTACAAATAAGTGCAAATTGCACTAAACAAGGAGAAATTTATGAAAAAAAGCTTATTAGTAGCAGTGCTTGCTATTTTGTGCTTAACTCTTATTCTTTCCTTTACTGCCTGTGGTGGCGGTGGAAACGAGGGTGGCGAATGTGTTGAGCATAGCTACGGTGAATGGACTTTAGTTAAGTCCCCTTCCTGTACTGACAAGGGCTCTGAAAAGAGAGTTTGTACAGCTTGTCAATCAGAGGAAACTCGTGACATTGAATCCCCAGGCCATGATTGGAATGATTGGGTTGTAGTTTCTGAACTTACATGTACAACAGATGGAAAACAGACAAGGTCCTGTAAGACATGTGGCGAAACAGAAAATAAAACAGAGGTACACCTAGGACACAATCCAGTTGCAATCGTGCCCGAAAAGGCGCCAAGTGCAGTTGAGGATGGTAATAGTGCAGGCTCAAAGTGCTCTGAGTGTGGTGAGATATTTGAGGAATCACTTGTTTACCACAAGTACGCAAACGTAGCAAGCAAGGCAGAATGGTCAACAACCGGTAACGGTGACTTCTGGGCTATCGATTGGACAAGACTATATGATGGAGATGAGCACACAGGCTCTAACTCACCAAAGGGTGGTAACTACTTTATCTATATGGATTACGAAAATCCAATGTACCTCAACGATTTCTATATCGTATGTAACGGTTATGGTTCATACAAGCCAGGTGTTGCTTCAACAACTGAAAATACATATAATGTAAAGAATCTTAAAATAGTTCTTTACACAAAGGTTATCGACTCAGTAACAAGTGAGGTAACCTACAACGAGGCTTATTCAACTGAGCTAATAGACACGTCAAGCCTACTAAGTGTAAGAATTTCTGAGTATGGATATAGTGATACGCTACTTATTTCAAGAATCGGTATTTATATCCAAGGCGGTCAATACAGTGGTGGCGAATACCTATATGAGATAGATGCTTACGGCTCAACTCTTATCACAGTATGTGACAATGAGGGCTGTGACTGGGGTGACTGGGTAGTAACCAAGGAGGCAACATGCTCTAAGGAAGCTCTTACAAACGGCGAGGAAGCTCGTTCATGCTCAAGATGTGGCAAGACAGAAACTAAGACAATCGTAGCGGCTCACGATTGGAGCGATTACGTGGAATACGAGGCAGCAAGCTGTGGTACAAACGGCTCAAAGGGAAGATATTGCTTAGTTTGTGATAAGGACGACGAGCTAGTTACAATTCCAATGCCTTATGACCACAAGTTCGGCGAGTGGTTTGGTGAAGGCTATAGCTGTACCGAGGGTGGTACAATGACAAGAACCTGTCAAAACGATGGCTGTGGCTTCACAGAAGAAAAGTTTGCTGAACCAGGTCAACACGTAAACGTAACAGTTGAGGGCTACGTAGCACCAACAACAGAGCAAGATGGTGCAACGGGCGTTGCAACATGTAATTCTTGTGGTACAGTAATTTACGAGAATAGAGTAATTTCTAAGATAGTAAACTATACAAGCACTGCCGAAGTAACTGTATTATCCGACTTTTGGGGTATAAAAAACAATGGTGGAACAATTATTGATGGCAATCCAAATACCGGACTTGGAAATGATACAAGGACAACCTCACATGGTATAAGAATTACACTTGCTGAGTCTTCAGTAATAAACAAGATTATAATAGTAGTAAATAGCACAGGTAGCATTAAAGACCTAGGAACTGCAACCGAGCTTAGCCAAAATAATTATCAGCTTTCATTTAAATTGTTAAATGCAGCCGGTGAAGAGGTATTTACATCAGAAACCTTCCTTACCGAGGGCAAGGAAACAATCGAGCTAGAGCTTAATGATATAGAAGCTAAGACTATCGAGATTAATCGTTTCCAACAATCGTATGGTGGTTCAACAAACTGTGCATTGTGGGAGTTTACAGCACTTGGTGGCGGTAAAATCATCGAAAACGAAGGAGAATAACAAAAAAGGCAACCGAGCAATCGGTTGCCTTTTTAACACATAAAATAGAAAAAGGCTACCCAGTGTAGCCTTTTTTCGATAATTATTCAGTTCTTAGTGCTATTACAGGGTCCTTCTTTGAAGCCATTGATGATGGCACAAGACCGGCAATAAGTGTAAGAGTCATACTGATAAGCACAAGGATTATTGCAGCACCAACGTCAAGTGCAGCCTTTAGGGTTGCAAGACCGGTTAGTGAGAATAGAATAATGTTTATAACAATATTCAAAAGCAATGTTGCACCAATACCAATTACACCAGCAGTTAAGCCGATTATCAAGGTCTCTGCATTGAATACTCTTGAAATATCCTTCTTAGATGCACCGATTGCACGAAGAATACCAATTTCCTTAGTCCTTTCAAGCACGGAAATGTAGGTAATAATACCAATCATAATTGAAGAAACCACAAGGGAAATTGAAACAAAGGCAATAAGCACGTAGGTTATAGCATCAACTATTGTTGTAATCGAGCCTATAAGAGTTGCAGCGGCATCGGAGTAAGAAATCTTGTCTGCATCCTCTTGCTTATCGTTGTAAACGACCTTAATTTCGTTGTTTATTACTTCCTTAGCATCAAAATCCTTAGGATAGATAACAATTGATGACGGCTTTGTTAAATCAATATAGCCAACACTCTCCAAAACCTTATCCTGTGTCGGATTTTCAAGCATATAGTTTACAATTTTAAGAAGATTTTCGTCAGTTTCTCTTGCAAAGGTAAAGCCTGTTGCACCTCTTATTGCGCTAATATGCTCACTTGTAAAGCCACCATAAGGCGCAGTATCTAAAAGATTGCTTAGATTATTACCAAGACCACTCTTTAGCGCAAGAATTTTTTGGTCGGTTGTCATCTTATCAAGATAAGCGCTAACCTGAGGATTCATTGCAAGAAGTGCGTCAATTCCAGTCATATCTGGCTCAACCTTTTCAAAGGGTAAGCCTGTGATAAGATTTATCTTATCGTTATTTTTCTGTGCCTCTATAACAGGACTATTATTTGAAAGAGTCATAATTTCCTTCATTAAGGCAGAGGTATAACCGATTGAGCCAATTGTAACAGAGTCCTTGTTAGTAGGAGTAACAATACCTACAATCTTTACCCTTTTAGCAGTAGAATTTTCGGAAATTACAAATTCACCAAGATTATCTCTTTCCAATATCTCACCATTATCACCAAGATAAAATCTTTCAGAGTCTGGCAAAATCATAAACTCATATCCCAAAAGGTCAGAGGTTGAAAACTCAGGGGATTCAATCTTTGTCTTGTCCTTGTCCTCAAGGTCAGGATTCATTTGGTCAGCCACCCAGTTGCGAAGCTCTTGAAGATTTCTTATACCAAGAGTGTAGAGAATAAAGTCGGTTACTTGATTATACTGGTCAACAATTAATACAACCTCGTTTGTTTCCCCTTCCTTAGTTGGGAATCTACCATCAACAAGCTCATACTGTGTTTTAATGTGGTCAAGACTACCAACTAGCTCAGTCCAAGCGGCAGTACCCATCATATCCATAGATGCCATGCTACCACTCATGCTACCAAGACCAATTTCAGTCATAAGCTCGGATAGTCCACTTAAGTTTTCAAAGCTACCAACAACCACGCCTGTGTCGTTCTTAATAAGAGTAAAGGCGTTTAGCTTGGCATTATAAATATATTTAATATCCGTTGCACTGTCGGTAATAGTTGTATTATTATCAATGTATTCCTTAAGCTTTTCAAGGTTATTTTTTGTCAAACCGGTTGAAATAGCCTGCATAACGTCGGTCATAATGTTGTTAGAATAAATCTTATCCTTCTCAACGTCCTCACGACCCGTGTTTGACATTATAACCTCAAACATAGACATTGCGTCCATTGAGCTTTCATTAATTTGAATAGGGAATGAGGACATAGTGTCATTTTCAACACTAGCAATATAAGCATTAACACCGGTTGAAACCGAAAGAATGAGTGCAATACCAATAATACCAATCGAGCCTGCAAAGGCTGTTAGGAAGGTACGACCCTTCTTTGTCATAAGGTTATTTAAGGAAAGTGCAAGGGCGGTAAAGAAGGACATTGAGGTTTTGCCTCGCTTTTCTCCTCTTTTTTCCTTTTTCTTTCCCTTGTGCTCAACCTTATTACCGTCCTTGTCGATAACAGTAACGTCAGGGCTTACAACAACGGAGCTTCTATTTAAAGCACCCTCTGGCACAGGGTTAGAATCGTCAACCACGTTACCGTCAAGCAAATTAATAATTCTTGTAGAATATTCCTTTGCCAAATCAGGGTTGTGAGTAACCATAACAACAAGCTTATCTCTTGAAATTTCCTTCAAAAGCTCCATAATCTGCACACTCGTTTCAGAGTCAAGGGCACCGGTTGGCTCGTCGGCTAGCAAAATGTCAGGATTGTTTACAAGTGCACGTGCAATAGCAACTCTTTGCATTTGTCCACCGGACATTTGATTAGGCTTTTTATTTATTTGGTCACCTAGTCCAACAGTTTCAAGTGCTTCAATAGCCCTTATTCTTCTTTCCTTTTTAGAAACACCGGAAAGAGTAAGCGCAAGCTCAACGTTTGAGAGCACAGTTTGGTGTGGAATAAGATTGTAGCTTTGGAAAATAAATCCGATAGAGTGGTTTCTGTACGTGTCCCAATCTCTGTCCTTAAATTCCTTAGTAGATTTTCCGTTTATTATTAAATCGCCACTTGTATATTGGTCAAGTCCACCGATGATGTTAAGTAGAGTAGTCTTGCCACAGCCACTTTGTCCAAGAATGGAAACGAATTCGCTTTCTCTAAAATTAAGAGAAACGCCACGAAGCGCATGCACTGTGCTATCGCCTGTTACGTAGGTTTTTTTAATATTCTTTAACTGTAACATCTTAAATCCTTTCATTTTATGATATATAATTATAAAATCAATACAACCCTGTGTCAATAAAAAACAATGAATTTTTTGTAAAAAATCACACAACACTCACACAAATATATTAAATACTTGATATTTATATATTATTATGATATTATAAATAGTAGAATAAACTAAACATTAACAAAAAATTACGAGGTAATTATGACTGATAGAACGAAATGGTTTGTCGAGGCAGGCTACGGAATATTTGTCCATTGGACCACTAAAAGCTTGCCCGAAAAGGGTGAAAGGAAGTCTCACGCACAAGCAATTCTTGATTTTGACGTAGAAACCTTTACAAATCAAATTATTGCCACAGGGGCTAAGTTTTTATTCTTCACAATAACACATTCTGATATGTTTGTGCCATTTCCCTTGCCCGAGCTTGAGGAATTGACCCCGGGCTATACAAGCAAAAGAGACCTTCTAGGTGAAATTGCCGATAAACTTGAAAAGCACGATATTAAGCTTTTAGTATATTTTAATGGCGACGGACAAACAAGTCCAGAATGGCGTGCTCACTTTAACAATGAAAAAATCTGTGATAAAAAAGCAGAGTATTGCTATAAAATTACCTCAGCAATTTCAAAGAAATATGGCAAGAAAATTAGTGGCTGGTGGATTGATTGCTGTTACGAGCCGGGCATTTGTGGTGGACTTGGACTTTGCTACGACTATAAAAAATATGCAGAGGCTATGAGAAGTGGCAATCCCGATTCCATAGTTGCCTTTAACTTCCGTGGTGTTGAGCCATGGGGTAGTGAATGGGGCAGAGGCATTGCCGACTATCAAGCAGGCGAGGAAAACGACCTGACCTTCTATCCAAACGGTCGCTTCTCCGGAGAGGGGGGCACACAATGGTTTGGACTTTGCTGGATGGATGACTATTGGGTGCACGAAAAGGAAGGCACACCAAAGCCGGTGCATTCAAACGAAAAGGTGCTTGAATACATAAAAAAGGTGAAAAAGCAAGGGGGAGTGTTTGCTTATAACGTTTCTCCATATCAAGAGGGTCATATCGCAAAGGATACCTTTGACCAACTAATTTGGCTAAAGGAAAACGGCGTGTTAGACTAAAAAGGAGATAAGAATGAAAAAAATATTAGCTTTAGCTCTTGTTATAGTGATGATGCTAGGACTTTGCGCTTGCGCAATTCCTGACCTAGGTGGACCTGGCACAGGTAGTGGTGCACAGACAGGCAGTGGTACCCAAACAGGTGGTGCTCAAACAGGTGGGTCACAGGGTGGCAATCAAACAGATAACAAGCCACAGACACCTACTCACTTTGCAAAGGATGATACACTAGTTTACGTAGCTACAACAAACGAGGACGGTACCTTTAACTATCTTAACGAAAGGTTAAATCAACCAACCTTTACACCATACTACCATAACTATAAGGCAGCCCTTTCAATGACCTTTGACGATGGTGGTCACTATCAAACAGGCTACAATATAACAAATATTTTCCAAAAATATGGCTTCCGTGGCACGGAAATGATAACTGCAAGCTTTGTAAACGATAAGGCAATTGAGGAATGGAACAAAATAGTTGACTTAGGCTATATGGATATTGGCTGTCACGGCTACGACCACGCAAACCCACCAAGCCTATCCTCAAGTCAGTATGAGCACGAAATTAAGGACGCAATTATGTTCTTAAGGGAAAAATTCCCAACACAAGACGTTCTAACCTACGCCTCGCCTCTTGCACAACCAAGCACCCCTTACGAGGAATACGTTGCACAATTCTGCATAGCAAACAGACTTGAGGGACAGGGTGAACAGGCCTACGTAGGAAAAGACTTCAATATGTACAGAATTAGGGCGGTTTCGGTAAATACAAGAAGCGAAGCCCCTAACCAAAAGGCGATAAGCACTTACGTAAGCTCAGGCGCTTGGTTAGTTGAGCTTTATCACGAGGTAAGAGAGGACGCCTCAGGCATTAACTGTACCATCTCGTCACTTTCTGCCCATTGTAAAATGCTTTACGATAACTTTAAGGACGAATTATGGGTCGCTTCCTTTGAGGACGTTGCAAAATACGTAAAGCAACGTGAAAATACCTTCGTTGAATATCTTGGTTGCACCATGGATTCAATTACCTTTAAGGCAGGCTGTACTCTTGATACCGAGGTTTATGACATTCCAATGTCACTTTCCGTAAACGTACCATCCTTTACAGATTCTGCATATATCATAGTTGATGGCGAAAAGCAACATCTTGAGGTAACCACAGGAGAATATAATAAAAAGTACGTTACAGTATTAGATATTGACCCACAGGGTGGAGAATTTACAATTTACCTAGGTGGCAACTCTAACTGTCAAAACGGCTGTAACCACATTTATTACATTAAGGAAAAAATTGCACCTACCTGTACCTCAATCGGTTATAACATCAATGCTTGTGCAAGATGCGACAAAACCTATGAGGGCAGATATACAGCTAAGCTTCCACACGTTTATATGGGTAACCCAATTGAAACTCAATGCCCAACCACCGAGGAAGAGGGCTATCGCATTTTCAAGTGTCGTGCGTGTGACCATACAAAAACCGAAATAGTCCCAGTCCTTGAGGAAGAAGCAACAGAATAAAAAAAGATTGTCGCTTTTGCGACAATCTTTTTTTATCTTCTAAATATTATTTTTACTAAGAATGAGAATAGCACAGCAATCAACGAGATTGCAAGGGACAAAAGCAAAAATGATGAAAGGCAAATTCCAAAGGAAACTATTGCATTTGTGAATGCTGTAAGCACGTTTGTGCCTATCAATGCAAGAACAAAGTCAACCACTAAAAGAGCGCCAATTAAAATAGCACCACCACCTAGGGTAGATTTAATATCAGCACCGGAAAGGGTTGCGTGCAAGCAAAGAAACGTACCAATAAATACAAATATCCACCACTTAAAGCTTACAACACTAGAAAAAATAGAAACGATAACCTGCCACAAAACGGTCAAGGGA
Organism: Clostridia bacterium; assembly: GCA_017399145.1. Lineage (GTDB taxonomy): Bacteria > Bacillota > Clostridia > Oscillospirales > CAG-272 > RGIG2000. The sequence continues at coordinate 69,652 of JAFQEG010000041.1, forward strand.
TTTAAAAAGCCCTGTGATACGTCAAGAGTGCCAATGCTTGTAAAAATACCATTTAGCATTTCTGGTGCCAGTGGAATAGCAAGCAAATAAAGAAGTGCAGTAATAACTAAAATAGGTGCAATTCCTATAAAGAAGTTACCTATTATATGATAAACGTTTTTCTTATTGTAGCTGTGATAAACATAGCCAAGAGTACCGTCGCCATCATCTATTTGAAAAAGCTTCATTTCCTCAATCCTATGACCGAAAATCAAGCAAAAGAGAGCATGGGAGCATTCGTGCACAGGAGTGCCAATAAAGCCGGTCACGTAGCAGACTCCACGACTCCAGGACCCAAAGTTAGAATAAAAGATTCTGTTACACAAGGAAATTAGAAAACCAAATATAACTATAACACCAACTGTAAACAGAAGCTGTAACAGAAACGATAGTAGAAAATTTACAAAGTCCACACTTAACTCTCCCTTCAAAAAAAATACATTAGTATTGTACCATTTATTAAATGAAAAATCAATAGAAAAATGGAGCCTTATGTAGGACTCCACCATTTTTTTCTTAAATTAAGCTCAAAATCGAAGCAAAAAGGGAATGACCCTCTCAAACAAACTACAAAAAATCAAAAATCATGTCTAAAAAATACACCAACCCCCACCCTTGCCCTAAGTACTGCTCAGATAACAAAAAAGCTCCGATTTCTCGGAGCTTTTTAAAATTACTTATTGAGTCTTGACTCAAGAGCCTTGAGCTCATCGTACATAGTAGCAGGAACTCTGTCACCAACCTGTTGATAGAACGCCTTAATATTCTCAACGTCCTCAAGCCATGAAGCTTTATCAACGGAGAGAAGACCCTCGATTGTATCAACTGTGATATCAAGACCCTCAATGTTGATGTCCTTAGCATAAGGAATATAACCGATAGCTGTTTCACGAGCCTCAACCTTATCCTCACATCTTTGAAGAATCCAATCAAGAACTCTCATGTTGTCACCAAAGCCTGGCCAAATGAAGTGACCCTCGTCATCTGTTCTAAACCAGTTAACGTGGAAAATCTTTGGAGCATTAGGAATCTTATGACCCATATCAAGCCAATGCTGGAAGTAGTCACCCATATTGTAGCCAACGAATGGACGCATAGCCATTGGGTCACGTCTAACAACACCAACCGCACCTGCAGCTGCCGCAGTTGTCTCGGAGGCCATAATTGAGCCTACGAATGAACCATGTTGCCAGTTAAAGGATTGATATACAAGTGGAGCAGTCTTTGCACGACGGCCACCGAATACGATTGCAGAAATTGGAACACCTGCTGGATTGTCAAATTCCTTGGAGATACAAGGACAGTTCTTTGCAAGTGCAGTAAATCTTGAGTTAGGATGAGCAGCAGAGGTATTAACCTTATCCTTCTTGTCATACTTTGTCTTATCCCACTTTTCGCCCTTCCAGTTGATGCAGTTGTCTGGTGCGTTGTCGTTAAGACCCTCCCACCATACTGTGTTATCATCAAGCACGTGACCAACGTTTGTAAAGATTGTATCTCTCTTAGTTGTAGCAAGAGCGTTAGGATTAGACTTGTCGTTAGTACCAGGAGCAACACCGAAGAAGCCGTTTTCAGGGTTGATAGCCCAAAGTCTACCGTCCTTACCAACTCTTAGCCAAGCGATATCGTCACCTACGCACCAAACCTTGTAGCCCTTTTCTGTGTATGTCTTAGGTGGAATAAGCATTGCAAGGTTAGTCTTACCACAAGCAGATGGGAATGCAGCAGAAATGTACTTAGTCTCGCCATTTGGATATTCAACACCAAGAATAAGCATATGCTCAGCCATCCAGCCCTCTTTACGTCCAAGATAGGAAGCAATACGAAGAGCGAAGCACTTCTTACCAAGAAGAACGTTTCCACCGTAACCGGAGTTTACAGACCAAATTGTGTTATCCTCTGGGAAGTGACAGATGTAACGATTTTCCTCGTCAATGTTGCATCTTGCATGAAGACCCTTAATAAAGCCCTCACCATCACCCATAGCCTTAGCAACCTCAGCACCGGCTCTTGTCATAATAAGCATATTTAGTACAACGTAGATAGAGTCGGTAAGCTCAATGCCATACTTAGCGAAGCTAGAGCCAACCTGTCCCATTGCGTAAGGGATAACGTACATTGTTCTGCCCTTATAAGAATTCTTGTAAAGCTTAGAAAGCTTTGCATAGCACTCCTGTGGGTCCATCCAGTTGTTAATATTACCAGCATCCTCTTTAGTTCTTGTACAGATGAAGGTTCTGCCCTCAACACGAGCAACGTCATTGATAGCTGTTCTGTGGAGATAGCAGTTAGGAAGAAGCTCCTCGTTGAGCTTTTCAAGCTCACCGGTTGAGCAAGCCTCAGCCTTTAATGATTCTGTTTGCTCGTCGCTTCCGTCAATCCAAACAATTTTGTCAGGATTAACCATTTCAGCCATTTCCTCAATCCAGTCAAGAATCAACTTGGAATCAGTAAGTGCTTTGTTTTCGAATTTGATCATAGATCTATACCTCTTTCTTAAAATTAACCATATTTAGACTTAATCCAAATTAAGCCATTATAATTATACCAAATGTAATACTATATTTCAATAGTTTTTACAAAATATTCCTGTATTTATTCCTCAATTGCCTTAGATATTCTTTGTGATAGCACCTTTTTGGATTTTGGATGAATGTCTGCGTCCTCGCAAACATCACGGCAAACAACTGTCTTAAGACCCTTTATATGCTCAGGAGCCTTTAGCTGAAGCTCTTGGATAATTTTCCAGCCGTTTTTGTCCTCTTCCCAAATGTAGTTTGCAATCTGCACAATAACGAATTTAATGGAGGAATCACAAAAATCCTCTCTCCAGTTATCAACTAAGGAGGAAAGCATATCAATATAAAGCTCTGCCTCGCCGGTATACGCATTACTTTCTCCTTGATACCAAAGCACGTGGGATATGCTAAACGGAATAATTTCCTTTAACATTCTTTCATAGAGCACGCCGTTTCCGTTCCATAGTGGGAAACCACGATTTGCAAGAGAGGTAGGAAATTTGTCTGCTAAATCCTTTCTTATCCAAGGCTGAATAGCGGAAGCTCCCTGGTAACAGGAAATAAGACCTATTTTTCTGTTATCTCTTGCTAATTCCTGCGCAACGTAGTATCCGATAGAGGAAAACTCGCCTGCGTTTTCCTTATTCAAGATAACCCAACCGTCACGGGAATAAAAATATTCTCCGCCCTCAAGTCTGTCAACGGTGAACATACGCACGTTATCATTCCCACGGTAATTATCCCTTGGCTCGTTACATTCTCTTAATTTGAATTGCATATTTGATTGACCACCGAGCAAGTAAACGTCACCGAAATAAACGTCTCTTAGCTTTGTGCATATTCCGTCAAGCTTAATATCAACTGTATAAGGTCCACCGTAGCTAACAGGGTCGAATTCTATCAGCCAATCTCCCTCTGCCGTCATAGTCTTAGTGTTGCCCAAAAATGTTATTTCAACCTGTCCATTACCATTACCGAAAAACCTGACAGGCTTATTAGCTTGAAAAACCATATTTGAATTAAAAATAGAGCTTAAAGTTACCATAAAAATCTCCTTAATATTTGTCAAATATATTTTACTATAAACTATTTAAAAATTCAACAAAAAATGGTAAAATAATAAAGAGGTGATTTTATGGAAATCGAAAGAAAGTTTTTAGTTAGAGAAATGCCCCATCTTGAAGGCTGTGAAAAAAGCGAAATAGTACAGGGATATATCTCCTTAACCCCCGAAACGAGAATACGTAAAAGAGATAATAAATACTACCTAACCATCAAGGGAGAGGGCGACGTTGTCCGTGAGGAAACAGAAAAAGAGGTAAGCGAAAAAGAGGGCAGGGCACTTTTTTCAAGGGTAGAAAGTAAGCTAATTGAAAAAACACGTTACCTTGTAAATATCGGTAATTATACTGCCGAATTAGATATATACAAAAGCCACCTAAAGGGGCTTGTGGTTGTTGAGGTGGAGTTTGAAACCGAGGCAGATGCTAACAATTTTGTGCCACCCTTGTGGTTTGGAGAGGATATTAGCAAAAATAAGGAGTATAGAAACAAGGTTTTAGCCTATAAATCTTGACAAGGGACTATATTTTAGCTATAATATATTATTATATTCAAAAAAAGAGGACTTGAAATGAAAATCTATGACGAGCTAGTTGTCCGTGGACTTATCGCACAGGTAACAAATGAAGAAGAAATTAAAGAAATGATAGATAACGGTAAGGCTATTTTCTATATTGGCTTTGACCCAACAGCAGATAGCTTACACGTAGGACACTTTATGGCACTCTGCCTAATGAAAAGACTTCAAATGGCAGGTAACAAGCCAATTGCCCTAATCGGTGGTGGTACTGCCCATATCGGTGACCCATCAGGACGTACAGATATGCGTTCAATGATGACAAAGGAAACCATTGACAAAAACTGTGAATGCTTTAAAAAGCAAATGTCTCGCTTTATCGAGTTTGGCGAGGACAAGGCTATTATGGTAAATAACGCAGATTGGCTACTTGACCTAAATTACGTTGAATTCATTCGTGAGGTTGGTGGTTGCTTCTCAGTTAACCATATGCTAAAGGCAAAGTGCTACGAGCAAAGACTTGAAAAGGGACTTTCATTCCTTGAGTTTAACTATATGCTAATGCAATCCTACGACTTTTTGGAGCTTTACAAGCGTTACGGCTGTAATATGCAATTCGGTGGTGACGACCAATGGTCCAATATGCTTGGTGGTACTGAGCTTATTAGAAAGAAGCTAGGCAAGGATGCCCACGCAATGACAATAAACCTACTTCTTAACTCCGAGGGTAAGAAGATGGGTAAAACTCAATCTGGTGCAGTATGGCTTGATCCAAATAAGACCCCACCATACGACTTCTATCAATATTGGAGAAACGTTGCCGATGCTGACGTTTTGAATTGTATAAGAATGCTCACCTTCCTACCACTTGACCAAATCAATGAAATGAATAGCTGGGAGGGTAGCCAACTAAATAAGGCTAAGGAAATCTTGGCGTATGAGCTTACAAAGCTAGTACACGGAGAAGAGGAAGCAGAAAAGGCACAAAGCGCTGCAAAATCTATTTTCTCAGCAGGTGGTAGCGACAATATGCCTGAATGTAAGCTAGAGGAAGCAGACCTACGTGACGGCACAGCCGACATTCTAACAGTCCTTGTTAAGGCAGAGCTTGTACCATCAAGAAGTGAGGCAAGACGTGCAGTTGAGCAGGGTGGCGTTTCAGTTGACGATAACAAGGTTACCGACATTAAGACCACCTATACTAAGGAACAGCTTTCAAAGGGTCTTGTTGTAAGACGTGGCAAGAAAGCATTTAAAAAGGTAATTTTATAAAAACCATAGGCTACTGTGCTCAGTAGCCTATAAGCTTTTTTAGGAGCAATTATGGATTTTGATATAGAAAAAATAAAGTCAAACCCCAATTACATTCAAAACCGTATGATACACGCATCGGTTTTCAAGGGAGCCTTTACCGAGGCGTTCAAAAATTCCGAGCAGGCACAGGTAATACTTACTGGTGCACTTAGCTTTATATGTATGCTAAGAGATTTTAAGGGAGCCCTTGCGCATCTTGAATCCTTAGAGGGCTTGTGTGACTACCCACAGGACGAGGCATCATTATGCTATTTTAAGGGCTTAACCTATGATTTTCTCGGGGATACAGAGAAAATGGAAGAAAATTACAACAGGTATTTAGAGTTAAACAAGGCTAGTGAGCCTGTATATATTTACTTTCCTTATGTTAGACAAGCAAAGCTTTTGCACAAGTCCTGTAATCTTTTTTTGTCACAAGAATATTTTTATAAGGTGCTTGAGTATTACGAAAAAAGACAAAGACAAAACGAAAGAAGCCTTACCCTTTATAACCTGTATTTTGATTTTGCTAATACCTTTATGTTTACCCACGATTATAGTGAGGGACTAAGGCTTGTAAAAAAAGCCCATCAGGTGTGGGACGGAAAGCAGGACGAGGGAAATAAAATGATAGAAATGATGCTTCTTGCACTTACAGGAAATGAGGAAGCGTCTAAAAATATACTAGAAAGCATAGATAAGCAAAATCAGGTGTATTCTGTGGCTGAGACTATGTTTGACAAGCTACTAAAAAAGACAGAGCCACATTATTTTGTTGTTGAACCCGAGGAAAGAAAGCTTGATGAGTTTTGGAGTTGGTTTTTAAAAAATGAAAGAAAGCTATATAAAATGGCATATAGCGATAATTTTGAAGAGCTTCAAAGGGAGCTTTCAAGCAGAGTAAGACAAATAGCATACTATATGGACAGAGAGCTAGCCTTTGCAATAGAGATTGAGGACGGGAATATTACAATTTTTGCAATAACCGATTACGTAGTAAGCCTAGATTATACCTACGAAAGGTTATTTGAGCGAAAGCCAAAGGACCTTGTAAGATGGAATTTCTATGTTCAAGAGGAGCTAAAAACCTATGATTAAGCAAGCGATTTCGCTTGCTTTTTTCTTTTCAAAATTAGAAAATATAGTTGTATTTATTATATAAATATGATAGAATAGAGCTATAATAGTAATTCGGAGGTTAAAATGAAATACGAAAATAATTATTATAAGGACTATGACCTAGGCAACCTTCCAAAGGACTCAGTAAAGGAGCTTGAGGACCTTTCACTTGAATGTGCAAAGGAGGGCATAGTAATGCTAAAGAATAAGGACAACGTGCTACCCTTGAAAAATGGGGACTGCGTGTCTGTTTTTGGCAGAATTCAAAGAGAATACTATAAGAGTGGTACAGGCTCAGGTGGACTTGTAAACGTAAAATACGTAACAAACATAGTTGACGAGTTAAAGAAATACCCACAAATTAAAATAAATGAAGAATTGCTTTCCGTTTACGAGGAATGGAAAAAGGAAAATCCATTCGACAAGGGTCAAGGCTGGGGTCAAGAGCCTTGGTGCCAAAAGGAAATGGAAATTGATTTGGACCTTGTTAAGAAGGCAAGACAATTCGGCGACAAGGCAATTGTTGTAATCGGTCGTACTGCAGGCGAGGACAAGGACAACTCTGCATCAAGTGGTAGCTATCTTTTAAGTGAGGGCGAGGAGAAGCTACTTGAGGCTGTTTCAAGTGTATTCGATAAGATAGTAGTAATACTAAACGTTGGCGCTATCATAGATATGAAATGGGTAGAAAAGTATAACGTTTCATCTGTTTTATATGTATGGCAGGGTGGTATGTGTGGTGGTACTGCATGTGCACAGGTATTAATGGGCGACTCCCCCTGTGGTAAGCTTGCAGATTCAATCGCTTATGATATAGCTGACTACTCATCAAGCCAATATTTTGGCGATAAGGAAAGAAACCTATACAAAGAGGACATTTACGTAGGCTATCGTTATTTTGAAACCTTTGCACAGGAAAAAGCACTATACCCATTTGGCTATGGACTTTCATATACAACCTTTAATATTGATTCGAAGGTTGAATTTGAAAATGGTAAGTTTATCGTTTCTGCAACAGTTGAAAATACAGGCGACTACAAGGGCAAGGAGGTTGTACAGGTTTACTTTGGCGCACCCTGTGGTAAGCTAGGTAAGGCTATCCGAGAGCTTATTGCTTATGGCAAGACAAAATTGCTCGACAAGGGGGAAAAACAGACACTCACCCTTGAATTTAACCTTGATGATATGTGCGCTTATGACGATAGTGGTGCAACAGAAAACGAGTTTTGCTACGTTTTAGAGGCAGGACAGTACATAATCTACGTTGGCAATAGCGTAAGAGATGCCGAACCTGTATATTCCTATATGCACGGCGACACAACAGTAGTAAGAAAATGTATACAGACCCTTGCGCCTACAATCCCATTTGAAAGAATGAAGAATGTAGGTGGAAAAATTGAATTTGAAAGCGTACCAGTTGCAAAATACGACATTGTCGAAAGAATAAACAATAACCTACCAAAGGAAATTCCATTTACAGGAAATAAGGGCATCACCCTAGAAAACGTAAGAGAAGGCAAGAATACCATAGATGAGTTTATCGCTCAGCTAACCAAAGAGGAGCTTTGCTGTCTAGTACGTGGAGAGGGTATGAATAGCCCTAAGGTTACCCCAGGCACGGGCTGTGCCTTCGGTGGTGTCACAGATGAGCTAAATTCCTACGGAGTGCCAATTATTTGTGGCACTGACGGACCATCTGGTATTAGAATGGACTGTGGCTTGCCGGCTACAAGTATGCCTAATGGTACTTGCCTAGCTTGTACCTTCAACGACGATTTAGTAATGGATTTGTATTCCCTTGAGGGTGTAGAAATGACCGCTTACGAAATCGACCTAATCCTAGGCCCTGGTATCAACATTCACAGAAGCCCACTTAATGGAAGAAACTTTGAGTATTTCTCCGAGGACCCACTTTTGACAGGTAAAATGGCAAGCGCTATTTCAAAGGGTCTTAACAAGGTAGGTGTATATGCAACAATTAAGCACTTTATGGCAAATAGCCAAGAGTGGTACAGACATACAAACGACTCCGTGCTTTCTGAAAGAGCAGTACGTGAAATTTACGCACGTCCCTTTGAGATTGCAGTTAAAGAGGGTGGAGTTAAATCAATAATGACTGCATATAATGCAGTAAACGGCTATCACGCAGCATCTAACTACGACTTAACAAAGACACTACTTCGTGATGATTGGGGATATGAGGGCTTTGTTATGACCGACTGGTGGGCACACATCACAAATCTTGATAAGTCCACAAGCACAAGTGACTTCGCTAGCATGGTTAAGGCGCAAAATGATATCTATATGGTTATGGACAACGCAAAAACCAATAAGGATAACCTAATGGCGTCACTAGAAAACGGCTATCTAACCGTTGGCGAGCTTCAGACTTGCGCTAAAAGAATTTGCGAAATCGCAATGGTTACCCACGCATACGAAAGATTTAAGGCAAACGGATTTAAATATGATGTAACAAGCCTTGAAACAGATGATATGAGTCTTGAGATAACACTTGAAAACGTTGAGCTTGATACAGTATTGCCAATGCAGTTTAAAAAGCCAGGCAGATATGTAATTGAGCTTGAGTTTACAACTCCACAAAGCGAGCTTGCACAAATAAAAATCCCTATGAAAATAAACAAAATGGAAGCGTGCACCTTTGTTGCAAAGGGCACTAATGGTGGCATAGGCAGGGTTAAGGCAAGAGCCTCAATAATGCAATGGGAGCAAAATCTCGTTTTCACATCTAATAATGAGGTAGAAATCAAAAAGGTTAAATTCTACATTTAAGGAGCAAAAATGCAAGATATTTTAATTGTAGTTGATATGCAAAACGACTTTATAAGCGGGTCACTAGGCACAAGTGAGGCACAATCAATCACCCCAAACGTGCTAAGACTTATAAAGGACTTTGATGGCAAAATAATTTTTACAAAGGATACTCACGAAGCAAATTATTTAGACACAAAGGAGGGTAAAAACCTACCCGTTGCACACTGTATTAAGGGTACACAGGGCTGGGAAATTGAAAAAAGCCTTTTGCCATACACAAAGGAAATAATTGAAAAGCCAACCTTCGGTAGCCTTGAATTAGTAAAAAGACTACAAGATCTTGACAGAGAAGAAAAAATAAACACAATAACCTTTGTAGGCCTATGCACCGATATTTGTGTTATTTCAAACGTGTTACTTACAAAATCAGCCTTTTTAGAGGCAGAAATTATAGTTGATGCATCATGCTGTGCAGGTGTTAGCCCGCAAAGTCACAAAAACGCACTTGAGGCTATGAAAATGTGCCAAATAAAAATAGTTGGCGAATAATTATTGCAATGCTAAAATAATTGTGATAAACTAAAAATGTAATAAATATTAAAGGAGATAATATTATGGCAGACGAAAAGAACTTTCCAGAGGAAATCGGCGAGGACGAATTCGAAAATGACGACATTATAACTCTTATGTCAGGCGACGGCGAGAAAATTGACTTTGTGGAAATTGCAGGAATTGCCCACCAGGGTGAGTTTTACGCAATTCTTCAACCAGTTGAATTACTAGAGGGTATGGCAGATGACGAGGCACTTGTTTTCCACGTAACAAGAAACGAGGAAACAGGCGACGACAAGTTTGAAATCGTACTTGATGACAAAATAATCGACATCGTTTTCCAAAAGTATAACGAGCTTCTAGACAATGCCCAAAGCGGTGGCGAGGACGAGGAATAAAAGAAAAAACGGACACACTGTGTCCGTTTTCTTTTTCCTTGACTTAATTGGAAATATATGCTAAAATAGTAAAAAAACAAGAGAGGAGGCAAAATATGGCGCTTAAAATTGACAGAGAAGAAGTAGAAGATTTACTAAAAAAGCTAAGACTTATAGCCTTTATATTTTTAGTTGAATTACAATGCTTAAATATTTTCTTTCCAATTTCCTTGATATTTTTTAGTATAGGAGTAGTCCCTGTAAATATTGTCCTCTCATCTATATCTAGCTTGCTACTAATATTTACAATAGTAAGATATTTTCAAGAAAATCAGCTTTTGAAAACAGTCAAAAGGGTAGTTGATAGGGTGTGCAGAATTATAAAAATTCTTGCCAAGGCTGTTTCTCTTGGCATTTCAATTTATGGTATTATCATAATTATAAGGGACGTTAACTGGTTTTCTGTCCTTGTAGTTGTTTTGTCATCATTTTTATGGATTGCACAGGTAATTATCGAGGTTGTCCGTGAAATTATCGAAAGTCAGTTAGGGGAAATTACCACAGCAGTTAAAACCAAAACAAACGAGGTTAAGGATAACGTAACCAATATTGTAAAATGTATAAAGGGCGACGAGGACGGCGACAAAAGTCGTGTATCCCCAAATCAAAGAAAGGCGCTTGACCTTTTCGAGAAGGGAAAGGCAACCCTTACAAGCGCAAAAAATACACTAACAGGCAAAAATAAAAAAAGTGATGAAAACAAATAAAAAACAAGAGGGAGTGTGAGAAATTCACACTCCTTCCTTTTATCTTGAATATATAATATTCCAATTTTTAAGCTTTTCTCTGTCGATTTGCTTAAATTGGTCCTTAGTTATTCTAAAGGACCAGTTATCGTCACAGCTACCAGGTGTATTTAGACGAGTGTCCTTACCATACTTTAAAAGGTCCTGCACAGGGAATATAACAAGCCCTGCGTGAGATGCTAGCATCGTACGAATAACTGTATCGTAGCAGTTATCCCAGTCAGCCCCCTCATAGCCAAAGTAGTCAAGAAAACGCTTTCTCTTACCATCGTCAAGGTCCCAAACATAGCCTAAAAGAGTATTGTTGTCGTGAGTGCCTGTGTAAGCTACACAATTGTTAGGATAATTGTGTGGTAGGTGCATTGAATTGTCCTCACCAAGCAAGCCAAATTGTAACACCCTCATACCGGGATAGGTGCTATCTAAAACAAGCCTTTCAACCTCGGGAGTTATCTCACCCAAGTCCTCAGCTATAATTAGCTTATCCTTGCAAACAGAGGAAAGTGCATTGATAAGAGACATACCAGGGCCTTTAACCCAAACACCATTCTTAGCGGTTTTCTCGGTTGCGGGAATCGAGAAATAAGATTCTAATCCTCTAAAATGGTCAATTCTTACACCATCAAAAAGCTCACACATAAAGCTCATTCTCTCAACCCACCAGGAATAATTGTCCTTTTTCATCTTGTCCCAGTCATAAAGAGGATTGCCCCATAGCTGTCCGTCCTCGCTAAAGTAATCAGGTGGCACACCTGCAACGTTAGTAGGACGAAGTCTTTCGTCAAGCTGAAATTGCTCAGGGTTAGCCCAAACGTCAGAGGAGTCAAGGGCAACGTAAATAGGCACGTCACCTATAATCTTAACCCCTTTTTTGTTTGCATATTCCTTAATTTCAAGCCATTGAGTAATAGCCATATACTGTATAAACTTCCATGCATGCAAGCAATCCTTGCTAGGCTTGGTAACAGTCCACTGAGTCCATTCCTTGCCACCATTTGCTTCCTTTAACGCCATAAACTCACAAAAGCGTTCAGTCTGCTTGTGAGTTTTGTAAAACTCATCAAGCTTCTTAGTCTCTAAAAACCTTGAAGATGCCTTTTTCAAAAGCTTTAATCTGTCACGATTTAGCTTCTCAAATTCACAGGCAAAGGGACTCTTTTGCTTAGCCTCTTGTAGCTCGCTTCTTGTAATCAATTCCTTTGTGTGTAGCTTTTCGATATCAATAAAATTAGGATTTACCGAAAAGGCACTAAAGGACTTGTAGGGCGAGTTGTACTCATCAGGCAAGCAGAAGGGTAAAACCTGCCAATACTTAAATTTACATTCACTTAAAAAATCTATCCATTCCTTAGCACTTTTCGAAAAAGCACCCTCGGAAAAATCTCCCCATAGGGAGGATACGTGCATCAAAACACCACTAGCTCTTTCCATAAAAATCTCCTTGTCCTAGCCTCAATATATAATATTCTACCACATAACGGTTGATAATTCAATTAAATTTTATTGAGTGATAATTAAAAAATGACAAAAGAGGATGAATTAAAAAGCGGTGCTTATTTTTTTAGTTATATTGAAAACTACCCGTGAATAGTGATATACTAAAAAGGGAGTGATAAAATGGAGAATAAAAGAAAGCTAATAATAGAAATTATAATAGAAATTATAATAGCCCTATTAGTTGTGTTACTTGCTATTTTTGTAATAGTGACCATAAGAGAAAATAACACCCTTGAATTAAACTACATTACTGTAAATAATAAGAACCTACCAATTGAATTTGAAGGCTTTAAAATCGCCCACGTATCGGATTTACACAATAGCGAGTGGGGAGAAAACAACGAAAGACTTATAAATCTACTAAAATCATCAAAGCCTGACATAATAGCCATAACAGGCGACATTGTCGATAGAAGTCGCACAAGCATTGAAATAGCAATAGCCTTTGTAAGAGAGGCTACAAAAATAGCACCCTGCTATTATGTTAGTGGTAACCACGAAAGTGCAATACCAAATTATGACCAGCTCGAAAAGGGACTTATAGAGGCAGGAGTCACAGTATTAAATAATTCCAAGGTGGAAATAAAAAGAGGAAGTAGCAAAATTATAATAATGGGAATTTGCGACCCAACCCTAGTAGTTGACGAAAAGGAAGGCTATGACGAAAAAAGCATAACAAGCGACCTAATATCTAAAATAGAATACAGGGAGGACGACTATACAATCCTACTTTCCCACAGACCGGAGAATTTTGATATTTATAAGAAAAAGAAAATTGACCTAACACTAAGTGGTCATGCCCACGGCGGACAGGTAAGACTGCCCCTTATAGGTGGAATTTTAGCACCAAACCAAGGCTTTTTCCCACATTACGATTCAGGCTTATACGAGGAAAATAACCTTGCTATGGTAGTTAGCCGAGGCATAGGAAATAGTTCATTTCCAATAAGAGTAAACAACATACCCGAGGTAATTCTAATTGAGTTAAACAAAAAAACGGACTAAGTCCGTTTTTTGTTTTTATTCTGGTAGTGAAATGATATTTGCACCGAATGGTAAAAGTGATAGCTTAGCAAGCTTTAAGCATTGAGCTGCAAATGGAATACCAATAATGGTAATAGCAAAAATCAAAGCAGAAAGCAAGTAAGAAATAGCAAATTCCCAACCAAAGAAGATAACCCAAAGTATATTCATAATAGGGTGCTCCTCAAAGTTTATCTCTGCATCGTTTCCAAAGGGAAATGCAGAAAGGGAAGCTATCTTAAAGCATTGTAAGCCGGCTGGAATACCAATAATAGTTACGCAAAGCACAACTCCTAGAATAGCCCAGCTAATCCAACTTACTAAGCCCACTAGCAAAAACCATAAAATATTGCCTAAGACCCTCATAATCAAAATGTCGATTAAATTAAGCTTAAGCCTTGTTTACAGAACCGAAAAGCTCCATCTTTTCCTTAACTGTCGCCTTGATAGCCTCAAAGCCAGGAGCAAGAAGCTTTCTTGGGTCAAAGCCCTTACCGGATAGGTCCTTACCAGCCTCAACGTACTGTCTTGTAGCAGCAGCGAAAGCGAGCTGACATTCAGTATTAACGTTAATCTTTGAAACGCCAAGAGAGATAGCCTTTTTAATCATATCCTCAGGGATACCTGTACCACCGTGAAGAACGAGAGGCATATTTCCAACCTTTTCAGAAATTGAAGCCAAAACGTCAAAGTTAAGACCTGCCCAGTTAGCTGGATATTTACCGTGAATATTACCGATACCTGCAGCTAGCATTGTAACGCCAAGGTCTGCAACCATCTTACACTCGTTAGGGTCTGCACATTCACCAGCACCTACAACGCCGTCCTCTTCGCCACCGATAGAGCCAACCTCAGCCTCAAGTGAGATACCAAGAACGTTACATGCGTTAACAAGCTCAGTTGTCTTCTTAATGTTTTCCTCAATTGGATAGTGTGAGCCATCGAACATTACAGAGGAGAAGCCTGCGTTGATACAAGCTTTAGCGCCCTCGTATGAGCCGTGGTCAAGATGTAGAGCAACAGGTACTGTGATGTTAAGGCACTTAATCATACCCTTAACCATACCAACAACTGTTTCGTAGCCACACATATACTTTCCAGCACCCTCGGAAACACCGAGAATTACAGGAGAGTTAAGCTCCTGTGCTGTAAGAAGGATAGCCTTTGTCCACTCAAGGTTGTTGATGTTGAACTGACCTACTGCGTATTTGCCTGCTTTTGCTTTTTCAAGCATTTCTTTTGCTGAAACTAACATTTTAAATCTCCTTAGTTTTCTTTAATTTTTTATCGCTAATATTATACTTTATTTTTTTTATAAAATCAATATGTTTTTAAATTTTTATGCATATTATATAATCATCTACAAAAATATACTCAAAATTTTCTAAGGTTGTATCAATTTTTCTCACCAAAGCCATAGTTTCACCAAGCTTTTTGATAGTCGCTTCCTTAGCACACCATATTTTGTAAAAGTCAAGTACCTTATTTTTAGACCTGTCTAAAAGCTCAATTTCGTTTTGCACAAAAAATCTTTTTGATAAGTCATCAAGCCTTTCATCTCTTGACACCATTTTTTCAGCATCAATCCCAACAAGAGAGTCGCTAACCACACAAGCAACAAGCCCGTCTGTATGAGATAGACTAAAATGCACGTTTGGCAAATCAACATAGGGCTTGCCGTTTTTAGTCTTTAAAATCTCAACCGAAGAAAGCCCAAAATGCTTATTTAGCATTTCAAATAAAAGCTCATAGCAAGCATTATGCTCAAGCTCTCTTTTACTTCTAGGAGATGGGTCTTGATAGATAATTTTTTTATATTCAACCTCTAGCATTTGATACCTCGTTATTGTGTAATATAAATATATTTTACCATACTTTTTTGTGGATTACAAATTTCTTGTTGAAATTTTGTCAAAAATCCTGTAAAATGTAATTAAGACACTTGAAAGGAGGCTTCAATTATGAAGGGAAGAATTTTAGTAACAATTGCACGACAATACGGAAGTGGAGGACACAAGCTAGGCGAATTACTAGCAAAGGAATTTGGCTTTGCCTTTCACGATAGAAGCCTTATTGAAAAGGCAGCAGAGAAGTCAGGCATTAGCCTTGAGGTCTTGAAAAACGCAGACGAGAAAACAACACCTAGCTTTCTATATTCAATAGCAATGGGTAACTACGATATGTACCCACTATCAATCAATATGTCCCCCTACGATATGCCAATCAACGACAAGCTTTTCAATCTTCAAGCCGATATTATCAAGGAAGAGGCAGACAAGGGTAGCTGTGTTTTCGTAGGTCGTTGTGCAGACTACATTTTAAATAATTACGAAAACGTTGTAAAGGTTTTCGTCTATGGCGACGGAGAATCTCGTGCAAAAAGAATTGCAGAGGTTGAAAATGTGTCCTTACAGGATGCTAAGGTTTTAATATACAAAACTGACAAAAGACGTGCTAATTACTACAACTACTATACCTCACTAAAATGGGGCAAGAGCGACAATTATAACATAATGATAGACACAAGCAAGGTAGGAATTGAGGGTGCTGTCAAAATAGTAGGGGAGTACATAAGACAATTACAGAAATAAAAAAAGGCTACTTAAAGTAGCCATTTTTTTGTTTAATTATGCGTTTGCTTCAAGAAATTCAACAACGTCGCCAACAGTTAAAAACTTTTGCATATCAGCCTCGTTGAACTCAACACCAAACTCCTCCTCGCAAGTAAGAACAAGGTCAGCAAGCTCTAGTGAGTTAACTCCTAGGTCATTTGCAAGCTCAGCAGATAGTGTTACGTCCTCTGGGTTGAGAGAAAGCTCCTCAACAAGAATTTTCTTTAATCTTTCAAACATGAAAAAATCCTCCAAAATATTTTGTGTCCCATAATGCTATGGGAGTCGGTTGCTTCGACATTGTTGTCGAAATTTCTGTGTGAACTAACCTAGTCTATTATAAAGATTTTGTTGCAATATGTCAATAGTCAAAATGCACAAAAAATTTAATCTAAAATATAGTATCGTGTAGATAGTGCTATAAAATTATTGACAAAATCGTTATTTTTTAGCCTTTTTAACGTTTGCAAGTGGATTATTATTCATAGCATCCTGCATACCCTTGTTAGACACGTGAGTGTAAATTTGAGTGGTATTTAGTTGCTCGTGACCCAAAATTTCCTTAAGGACACGGACGTCAACCTTTCCCGTTTGATACATTAAGGTCGCAGCAGTATGCCTTAATTTATGGGTAGAATAATGCTTATAATCAAGCCCTGCAAGAGTAAGATACTTATAAACAAGCCATTGTACAGTTTTATTGCTGATACGCTTGTAT
Source organism: Clostridia bacterium (assembly GCA_017399145.1). GTDB lineage: Bacteria > Bacillota > Clostridia > Oscillospirales > CAG-272 > RGIG2000. Next base: position 86,558 of record JAFQEG010000041.1, read on the forward strand.
TGCTTGCTTATGAAAAGTGCGTTTGTATTTATTTTTGCATACTTTTCGCTTTTTCTAACAAGTAAATATGTAGTAAGCGCGCTTTTACAGGCCTCATTTAGATAGACAATTCTTTCCTTGTTGCCCTTACCTAAAACTCTAAGTGACCTTAATTCTCTGTCAAGGTCGTTTAAATTGATTCCAACAAGCTCGGAAAGACGCATGCCACAATTCAAAAATAGAGTAATTATCGCATAATCTCTTTCAATAGTTTTAGATTCCTTGTCGTTTTCAACTGCACTAAGAAGCGCTAAGCTTTCCTCCATTGATAAAAACTTAGGAAGAGTTTGCTTTTTCTTAGGCGCTTCAATATCAATTGCTGGATTTTTTTCCATCAATCTACGCTTTGTACAAATAAATTTATAAAATGCCTTAATGGCAGAAAGCTTTCTTGCCTTAGCGCAGGAATTATTTCTTCTTTCATTTGATAAATAAATAAAGAAGTCATATATTTCCTCAGCGGTAACAGAGGTAATAAATTCAGTATTTAAGGACGCAATAGATAGCTTGTCAAAAAACTCTGATGGTATTTTTACATTATTTCTTTTTGCGTATGTAAACTTAAAAAATAGCCTTAAGTCTGACAAATACTCATCAACCGTCTTTTGAGAACAGCCTTGAATAGTTAGCTTGTACGCAGCAAAATCCTTAGCCAACTGAGGCATTTGCTCAATAGGAAAGCTATGGGGCATAACAAAACCTCCTTTAATAATATGACGTATATATTTATTCTACCACATAATATTAGATTTTTGTATCAAAAATATAAATTTTTTAAAACATTATTGAAATTGCACAAATACTAATATATAATAAATATGTAAATTTAGTTTTAAGGGGGTCAAGACGTCTTGGAGGAAAACAAAAATCAAGAGCAAAAGGACACTCAAGTAGAAAAGATGAAATTCGACTTTGACGAGGAAGAAAGAAAGGGTAATCCCTTAGTCGAATTTTTTAAGAAAAATACAAAGTCCATTTTTGCATTAGTTCGTAATCATATTGCAGTTGCAATCTTCGGCTTAATCGTTGTTATCGCTTGCGATATGCTTGCTGCATCGAAATGGGGACAGGATACAGCCCCAACGTGGCCAAACCATCTAGGCTGTGCCCTTGCAATAATCTTGTACCTAGGACTTATCTACGTGGTTATGTGGGAGGTAGGCGCAAAGGACAGGACTAAGCTAGAGGGTGGACGACTAATAAGAGATAATTTATATGGCCTTAAAATTTGGCTTTGCGCAAATTGCGTTATCATTCTTTTAACTGCGCTAATGCTTATCTTCAAGCTATTTTGGGATAACGGTGCAGGACTTTTAGATACTGTATTACGCTTTTTGAATGGTATGTATATAAGCATTATAGCAAATACGCCCTTAGGTGCATGGGGACACCTTGTTGTCCTTGTGCCCGGTGCTGTGGTTGCAACCCTTTCCTATATTTCAGGAATAAGTGGACAAAAATGCATTTTTCCGGAAAACAAGCACGACAAAAATCGTAACATAAGATAAAAAAAGAGGCTTTAAGCCTCTTTTTTCCTTCGCTTGCTTTCAATAAAGCATTCAAGCTTTTTAAATAATTTAAAGGTTAATGGGTAAATTACAATTGCAAAGGCAACCACTATGGCATATCTAATAGTCCTACCCAAGAATGGCACAGGAATAAGATTGTCTAAAACAAGCTTTAAGCCCTCTAAAACACCAAGCACAAGGGGAAGACCAACTAAGCACTTAAATATTTGAGTGTACCATTTTCCTGAAATCTCGAATTTTATAAGCTTTCTTTCAATAGGTGAGCAAATCATCATGCCAAGAAGGGCACCTAAAAGAGTATGTCCGTTTTTAATACCACTTTCTCTGTATGCGTCAACCACGTCGAAGGGAAGATTGTAAGCAAATAAAAGGTACAAAACAGAAATAACAACCATTGTGCCAAGGAAAATATAAAAATGCTTTTCATTTTCATATATTTTATCAATTAGTGGCTTTACGTAGAAAATCAAAAGCAAGGCGATGCAAATTGAAGTAAATACGTCAAGAGGCGTATGCACACCTAAATACATACGTGAAAAGGGCACAAGGACGCAAATTGCAATAAAAATAATCCTTAGCCAAGTCTTTTTCGTGTTGTAGGCAAGGGCACCAAAGGTGCCAACTGAGTTTTGCGTATGGCCCGAAGGAAAGGAATAGCCTGTAGCCTCGGGAATCGCACCCTCGACTGCATTAAAGGACTTGTCAAGGACCCAAGGACGCTCAATTCTTACAAGTAGCTTTAAAAATTGATTTACAACCGTACCCAAAAATCCAACGGATAAAATGTAATAGCCGTCCTTTTTTGATATACACCAAAAAACGATAATAGCAATAGCCATAAAGGCGGTTTCCTCGCCTAAGGCAGTAATTAACAAAAATATCTTATCAAAGACCTCTGTGCGAAGATTTGATAAAAACCATAAAAAGTCCAAAATCAATACCTCTTTTAATTCATTATTAAATACAGTATATCACAATCGTATAAAATAATCAATATTTTCTTGACAAATGAAAAAAGTAGGACTATACTAGAAACAAAAAAAGACAAGAGGTGACATATTATGTCAAAGGTAAAGGAATATTTAAAGAAGTATTTTGTAACTGCAATGGGCGCTATGGCACAGGGCTTGTTTGCTACCCTTTTGATTGGCACTATAATTAAAACAATAGGTCAATACACAGGGCTTGACTTCCTTGTAACAATAGCAGGCTTTGCCTCGGGTGCAACGGGAATGGCAATCGGTGTTGCAATCGCAATTGCATTAAAGTGTGATATGCTAGTAGTGCTTTCCTGCGCAGTAGTAGGGTCAATGGGTAACGCAATCGGTGCCGTTATAAATAACGGTCTTATTTCTGCTTGGGCTGTAAGCGCTAAGGGAAGTGCAGAGGGTGTTTTCTATTCAGCAGGACCGGCTGGTGCATTCTTTGCCGTAATTATTGCTTGCGAGGTAGCTAAGCTAGTTTCTAAGAAAACACCGGTTGATATACTAGTAACACCAATAGTTACAATTTTAGTAGGCTTCGGTGCAAGCTTCCTTATCTGTCCACTCGTTTCATATGTAATGTATTATCTTGGAATATTCATATCAACTGCAACCACCTTCCAACCATTTATAATGGGCGTTATCGTTGCAACCGTTGTTGGAATTATTTTAACATTGCCAATTTCAAGCGCCGCAATTTGTGCAATGATATTTTCACCTACTGCCCTTGAGGTAGCAATAGCAAATGGCACCGAGGAGGGCTTTATGCTTGCAGGTGGCGCTGCAGTAGTAGGCTGTTGCGCACAAATGATAGGCTTTGCAGTAATGAGCTTCAAGGAAAATAAGGTAGGTGGACTTGTGTCCCAAGGACTTGGTACAAGTATGCTACAAATGGGCAATATTTGTAAAAATCCAAGAATATGGATCCCCCCAACAGTAGCAGGTGCAATCTGTGGACCTCTTTCAACTCTTGTATTCAAGCTAAAATGCCAGGGTGTTGCAGCAGGTATGGGCACCTGTGGTCTTGTAGGACCAATCGGTGTAATTGCTGACACACCAAGTAGCTTTCCAATGTGGCTAGGTCTAATCCTTTTGTGCTTCGTTTTACCAGGCTTGATTTCTTGGGCACTAGGCAAGCTATTTTATAAGCTAGGCTGGATTAAGCCAGGCGACCTAACCCTTGAGGAGAAGAAATAATGAGTAAATGGATTTGGCTTGACTCAAGCCTTTACCCACAATATGAAAAAAACGACGACTCGGCTAGCTTTTGCATAGCCGAGTTTAAGCATAGCTACCTATCAGCTACCAAGACAAAAATACAAATTTCAGCCGATGCAAGATATTTGCTATACGTAAACGACAAATTCGTAGGTAGAGGTCCGGCAAGCCCCGGTAGCGACTTTTTATTCGGTAAAATGACCTATTCCTACATTGACGAATATGAAATTACCGACACAGGGGTAGTAGAAATTCGTATTTTGGTAACAAACCAATCAACTGCACTTACTGAATACACCTTTGGTTATTCTGGTCTTTACGTAAGAGTAATTGACGAAAGCGGTGTACTACTTGAATCAAATGAGGAATGGGACGCACGACCACTTAGCGAAAGAGTGTCCTGCCACTACACTGACTATACAAGCAAGGAAAAAGAGTATAACAAGGCAAAATTTATACCGGTAGAACGAAAAACTGAATTAAGCCCACTTGAACCACTGGCAGAAGAAAAAATCATACCAATCGGTTTTGCACCGGTTAGTACAAAAGGGGAAAAACAGACACTTGTCTGGGAATTTGACAAAATTTACTCAGCTTATCCTCAAATTTCAATAGAAGCCCACAAAAAGACTACTATTAAAATGATAACTAGTGAAATGGGTAAAACAGGCTACTATGAGGAAACAATAGTAACCGACAAGAGTGTAATGCATATCTGTCCAAGAATGAGGTCCGTAGGCGAAATAACTCTTGAAATTGAGGGCGAGTGCACCATTAAAGAGCTATATTTGAATTACGTGCACTATCCCGTAAAAAACGAAGCGACCTTTAATTCCTCAGATAAGCTACTAAATCAAATTTTTAACACCTGTATTCATACGCAAAAAATATGCCGTCAATCCTTGCATCTTGATTCACCGACCCATCAAGAGCATCTTGCTTGCACAGGGGACTACTATATTCAAGCACTAATTGAATATTTTAATATGTACGACCCTACCTTGACCGAATTTGACATAATTCGTACAAGTCGAATTTTAGAAGCACAAGAGGGCAGACTTTTCCATACAACATATAGCCTAATATACCCAATGTGGATATACGACTACTATATGCACACAGGAAAAACAGACCTACTTAAAAGGGTGGAAAATAGCCTAAGACTACTACTAAATAGATTTGATTCTTACCTAGTTTGTGACAACGGCTTAATAGAGTACGCACCCGACTATATGTTTGTTGACTGGGTAATTGCAAAAGAGGAAAAGGACGAATTTCTTGACGGAAGTCAGCTAATGTCCCACGGAAAAATGAGTGGCTTTAGCCTACATCACCCACCAAAAGCACTAGGTCAAAGCGTTTTGTGTATGTTTTATTTTGAGGCTTTAAATAAGCTTAGCCTAATTTTCAAGCTTCTAAATGATGAAAAAACTGCCACAGAGTGTCTAAAAAAGGCAGAAAGCATTAAAGACGCAATCAACGAATACCTTTTTGATAAATCAAAGGGCTTGTACGTAGGTGGACTAAATACTCCCGACCGAGTGCCAACAGGCAACTGGCTACCCGAAAACACCAAAACAGTTTATTACCTAAAGCAAGCAAATACTCTTGCCGTGCTTTTCGGCATAGCGCCAAGGGAAAAGGCAAAGGGACTTTTAGAGTACGTGCTTACGGATTTAAGCAAATTTGAAATGCAACCCTATTTCTATCATTTCCTGCTTGAAGCAATTTATAAAGAGGGACTGTTTGAAAAATACGGTCTTGACCTTATAAGAAAATACGAAAGCCTACTTAAAAAATGTCCTAAGGGACTATCCGAGGCATGGGAAAATATGGACTGCGACTTTTCTCACGCATGGGGCGCTACCCCTGCTTACATTATGAAAAAAGCACTAACAGGTATTGAAATTTTAGAGGCAGGGTACAAAAAAATCAGGCTAAGCCCTAATTTGTACGGACTAGATTATGCGGTAGTTGAAATTTCGACACCTTACGGCAAAATCGAAATTTGTCAAGAAAAGGAAAAGGCACCTACAATAAAAGCACCTAAGGAAATTACAATTCAATAAAGAAAAAGTCAATGTGGCATACCACATTGACTTTTTAATTTATTTATTACCACGAGCTTGTTTTTCAAGCCTTCTGTTTTTAAGAAACATAAGCAAGCTAATAACACAAAGAATGGTAGGGAAGATAAGTGCTACAACAAAGCCAGCCCTCAAATTATCGTCAAACCAAGAGGAAACCTGACCGGAGAGGAATGGTCCTACAAGACAGCCACCGTCACCGGCAAGTGCTAGCATACCAAATAGGAATACGCCCCCTCGAGGCATTTTGTTACTAGCAATACTATAGGATGCAGGCCAAAGTATACCGGCGCCAATACCACAAAGACCACAGCCCGCAAGTGAAAGGGCAGGGATAGGCGATACAATTGCAAGCAAGTAAGCAACGATACAAATAATAGTTGAAATAAAGATACCAAGAGTCAAATCAAGCTTATCTGCAAATTTGCCATAAATAACACGAGTAGCACCCATAAATACGGCAAACATACAAGGACCAAGTAGGTCACCAACCCACTTTTCAACACCTAGAGCACTTTCACAAAAGGCAGATGCCCATTGACTCATAGCAAGCTCAGAGGCACCGGCGCAAAGCATCATCACAACAAGGACCCAAAAAATACCACTCTTAAGTATTTCCATAGGCTTAGACTCTTGACCCTCTTCCACAAGGTCGTAAATTGTAACCTTAGAAAACAAAAAGATACCAACGATAGGCACAAGGACCCAAAGCATAGCTGCAATCATCCAGTTGTCAATGCCAAATACAAGGAAGAAAATAGTAGAGAATAAAACTACTGCAACCTGTCCCCAACAATAAAAGGAGTGAAGAATGCTCATAGTACCTGCCTTGTTTTTAGTAGGACAAGCCTCAACAACAGGGCTAATTAGCACCTCCATAATTCCACCACCGGCGCCACAAAGCACCATTGAAATCATAAGGGCAACAAAGGAATTAGATAAAAGGTCAGGCAAGATAAACATACAGCAAAGACCCATAACTGCAAGGGCCTCGCCAAGGATTATTAAAAACCTTTGACCTATTTTTGACGAATATTTAGAAACTAAAACGTCAACCACTAATTCAGTAATAAAGTTAGCAGAAATCAAAAAGCTAATTTGAAAAAGTGTAAGCCCTAGCTTATTTTGAAAGAAAATAAACAAAAGGGGTGGAAAGTTAAGCATAATTGCTTGAGTAACGTAGCCAAAGCAGGACGCAAAAATCGTTGCCTTGTAATTGTTTTTTAAGCTCATAAAGGTTGCCTCGCCAAAGTAATAATATACTTAGGCTATTGTATCACAGGGTAGATAATAAGTCAAGCAATCAATTGAAAATTAATCAACAATATTTATATTGTTGTAGTCAAGCCAGTAATCAAACTGTACAAGCCAAGCAATAAGCTGAGGGGTATCCATCAGCTGACCAAACCAGGTCCCACCCGACTGAATAATTTCCTCAAGTCTGTCCCTGTCAAGAAATTCCTTTAGATAGTGACCCTTATCAAGCCTTTCCTTTAGTAAATCCATAACAAGCGACGTATATTTAGGATTGTGAGTTTTTGGATAAGGGCTCTTTTTTCTGTAAAGAATTTTGTCAGGTAAATAACCCACCATAGCATTACGCAAAAGTGCTTTTTCAACACCGTTTTCAAACTTAATTTCCCAAGGAACGTTGAAAAGAAATTCCAAAATTCTATGGTCGGCAAAGGGCACTCTAATCTCAACACCACTTGCCATACTCATTCTATCCTTTCGTTGTAGCAATGAGGTCATAAAGTAATTTACACTTAAATAAGTAGCCACTCTTGAAGTCCTCATTGTATCACTATCACTTGGTAAAGTTGGACACTCCTCAAGGGATTTTTTGTAAATTGACCTAATATAATCAAAACCCTCGTCACTATTAGATAGGGAATCCTTAAATAAAGAGGGACGAAGTCTAGGCATGTGTATCCAAGGGAAAAAATCGCTATAAAGCATCTCAGGACGATAAAACCAAGGGTACCCACCAAATATTTCATCTGAGCACTCACCACTTAAGCCAACAGTATGCTTTTTCTTTATCTCGTGACAGAAGTATAAAAGAGAGGAATCAATATCAGCCTGACCGGGTAAATCTCTGTACTCACAGGACGGAATAAGATTGCTAGCTAGCTTGTCGGTAGGACAGGTCAAAACAGTGTGACTTGTGCCTAAATAATCGGCTAGGTATATGGCAAACTCATCATCGGGATTAGGCTGAAATAAACTATTCTTAAAGCTTTCCTTGTTGCCCTCATACTCAAAGGAATAGGTTGATAAAACCTTGCCTTGCTTTTTGTATTCACGACTAGCAACGGCAGTTACAACACTAGAGTCAAGACCACCGGAAAGTAAAACACAAAGCCCAACGTCTGCATCAAGCTGTCTTTTTATAGAATCGTAAACTAAATGCCTTGTCTTTTCAATTGCATAATTCCTGTCCTTGAAAAAGGGCAAGGGTGTAAGGGCCCAATACTTCCATTTTTTAAGGACTCCACCCTTAAAAATCATACACTCTGCCGGCAAAAGCTCCAAAATATCCTTAAAAACAGACCTTCCACCAACAAAGTTAGGACTTAAATATAAAATTTCCCAAAGACCTTGCCTTGTTACGTCACGACTAACTAAGGGCGAGGTCAAAAGTGCCTTAATCTCCGATGCAAATAAAAGGTGACTACCCTTTAAGGAGTAGTAAAGTGGCTTAACACCAAACCTATCCCTTGCAATAAATATGCTTTCGCCATCATAAATAGCAAAGGCAAAAATACCATTTAAATGCTTAGGACAGTCCACCCCGTACAAAATGTAGGAATATAAAACAACCTCAGTATCACAATTAGTCTTAAGAAAAATATTCCTTTTTCTAATATCCTTTTTTATTTCGTCACAGTTGTATATCTCACCATTGTACACAATAGTGTACCTTTTGTTACCATATTCAACGGAAAAGGGCTGTTGCCCATTCTCAGGGTCCATAACGCTTAGGCGATTGTGCCCAAATAAAACACCAACGCTATCAAAATAATCACTCTCGTCAGGCCCCCTGTGCTTCATCGTCCTATTCATTTTTTCAATCGTCTCTCGACTCACCGACCTCGGCTCAAGAAAATCAATCTCACCACATATCGAACACATAAAATAAAAGCTCCTTATAAAAAACCAGTCTGCCTTTAGTATATGCAACTCCTTGGAAAATATTAACTGTGGGAAAATATTAACTGTGGAAAAATATGAAGTGAACCCCATTTAGTTCACAAAAAATAAAAAGCAAGCCCTTTGATGAAGTGAACCCCAAATAGTTCACAAAAAAATAAAAAGCAGAATAAAACCTCTTATGGTATAATAAAGCCATAGGAGGTTTTTAATTATGGCTAAAAAAGGACAAAAATTCAGGAATTATACAAAGGAATTGAAGGAGGA
>JAFQEG010000002.1 GCA_017399145.1 Clostridia bacterium
GTTCACTGCGTGTGCTTGACGGTTCGGTTACCGTTCTTTGTGCAAAAGGCGGCGTAGAACCCCAGTCAGAAACAGTTTGGCGTCAGGCAAACGATTATAATGTTCCGCGTATGATTTACGTTAACAAAATGGACATTATGGGTGCAGACTTCTATAGAGTTGTATCTATGATGAAGGAAAGACTCAATGCAAACGCAGTTCCAATTCAGTTGCCAATCGGCTCTGAAGACACATTTAAGGGTATCATCGACCTTTTTGAAATGAAGGCTGATGTTTACTATGATGACCTAGGTAAGGATATGAGAGTTGAAGATATCCCTGCTGATATGGTTGAAAAAGCAAATCAATACAGATCAAATCTTGTTGAATGTATTTGTGAAACAGATGACGATCTTATGATGATGTACCTTGAGGGCGAGGAGCCATCTAATGAAGAACTCAAGGCTGCTCTTCGTAAGGCGGTTATTGCAAATAAAATCGTTCCTGTAACTTGTGGTACTTCCTACAAGAACAAGGGCGTTCAAAAGCTTCTTGATGCAGTCGTTGAATATATGCCTGCACCAACTGATATTCCTGCTATTAAGGGTGTAAATCCTGAAACAGAGGAACCAGATGAGCGTCATGCAAGTGACACTGAGCCATTCTCAGCTCTTGCATTTAAGATTATGACAGACCCATTCGTTGGAAAGCTTTGCTTCTTCCGCGTTTACTCAGGATCTGTTCAAGCAGGTACAAGCGTGTACAACTCCTGCAAGGATAAGAACGAAAGATTCGGTCGTATTCTTCAAATGCACGCAAACGACAGACAAGATATCGATGTTTGTTATGCAGGTGATATTGCTGCTGTTGTTGGTGTAAAGAACACCACAACTGGTGATACATTCTGTGACGAAAAGTATCCTATTATACTTGAATCAATGGAATTCCCAGAGCCTGTTATCAGTGTAGCTGTTGAGCCAAAGACAAAGGCTGGACAAGAAAAGATGGGTATTGCTCTTGCAAAGCTTGCAGAAGAGGACCCAACCTTTAGAACCTACACAGATGAAGAAACTGGACAAACCATTATCGCTGGTATGGGTGAGCTTCACCTTGAGATTATCGTTGACCGTCTACTTCGTGAATTCAAGGTAGAGGCTAACGTAGGTAAGCCACAGGTTGCTTATAAGGAAACAATTAGAAGAGAAGCTAATGTTGACCACAAGTATGCACGTCAATCAGGTGGTAAGGGTCAATATGGTCACGTTAAGATCATTATGGAGCCAAACGAGCCTGGTAAGGGATATGAATTCATCAACAAGGTTGTTGGTGGTGCTATTCCAAAGGAATACATTCCTTGCGTAGATGCTGGTATTCAAGAGGCTGCACAAACTGGTGTACTTGCAGGCTACAACGTAGTTGACTTCAAGATTACACTTTATGATGGTTCATACCACGAGGTTGACTCCTCAGAAATGGCGTTCAAGATTGCCGCTTCAATGGCATTCAAGGAAGCTATGAAAAAGGCAGACCCTGTACTTACAGAGCCAATCGTTAAGGTTGTTGTTGTAACACCTGATGATTATCTCGGTGCAGTTATGGGAAGCCTTAACTCAAGACGTGGACAAGTACAATCCACAGAACAGCTTGCAGGTGGTGCATCACAGATAACTGCAATGGTACCACTTTCTGAAATGTTTGGTTACGCAACAACATTGCGTTCATCAACACAGGGTAGAGCTAACTACTCAATGGAGCCAGACCACTTTGCTGAGGTTCCAAAGAACATCCAAGAGGGAATTATTTCCGCTCGTGGAAAGAACAACTAAGTAACTAATTTTAGTTAAATAATTAAAAAAATATAATTTTAGGAGGATTATTCAAATGGCTAAGCAGAAATTTGAAAGAACAAAACCCCACGTTAACATCGGTACCATCGGTCACGTTGACCATGGTAAAACAACCCTAACAGCAGCTATTACAAAGACACTTTCTCTACAAGGTGGTGCTGAGTTTATGGACTACAGCCAAATCGACAACTGCCCAGAAGAGAGACAAAGAGGTATCACAATCAACTCCCGTCACGTTGAGTACGAGACAGCAGCTCGTCACTATGCTCACGTTGACTGCCCTGGCCACGCTGACTACGTAAAGAACATGATTACTGGTGCAGCTCAAATGGACGGTGCAATCCTCGTTGTTGCTGGTACAGACGGTCCTATGGCTCAAACTCGTGAGCACATCCTTCTTGCTCGTCAGGTAGGCGTTCCTGCTCTTGTAGTATTCGTTAACAAGTGTGATGACGTTGATGACCCAGAGCTTCTTGACCTTGTTGAAATGGAAATCAGAGACCTTCTCTCACAATACGAATTCCCAGGCGACGATATCCCTGTAATTCGTGGTTCTGCAAGAGATGCTCTTCTTTCTGAGAGCAAGGACATATCTTCACCTGAGTACGCTTGCATCCTAGAGCTTATGGCTAATGTTGACTCTTACATCCCAACTCCAGACAGAAAGGCTGATATGCCATTCCTTCTCCCAGTTGAGGACGTATTCTCAATTTCTGGTCGTGGTACTGTTGCTACTGGTAGAGTAGAGCGTGGTACTGTTAAGCTAAACGACAACGTTGAAATCGTTGGTCTTACAGACGACAAGAGAACAACAGTTATTACTGGTATCGAAATGTTCCACAAGATGATGGACAATGCTGAGGCTGGTGACAACGTTGGTCTTCTTCTCCGTGGCGTTCAAAAGAACGAAATCGAAAGAGGTCAGGTTCTTTGCAAGCCAGGTTCAATCAACCCACACACAAAGTTTGAAGGACAAGTTTACGTTCTTACAGAAAAAGAGGGTGGTCGTTCTAAGCCATTCTTCTCAAACTACAGACCACAGTTCTATATCAGAACAACTGACGTTACTGGTATCATCACTCTTCCAGCTGACGTAGATATGGCTAAGCCTGGCGATAACGTAACAATGAGCGTTGAGCTTATCACACCTATCGCTATTGAAAAGGGTCTTCGTTTCGCTATCCGTGAGGGTGGTAGAACAGTTGGTTCAGGTACAGTTACTGAAATCATTGCTTAATTTTAAATAGCATAATAAAAAAAGAGCTTCCTTCGGGAAGTTCTTTTTTTGTTTATTTGATAAAAAACCACTTAAGCTTATCAAATGAATTCTCAAAAATGTATGTTACCTATTAGATATATTAAAATATTGACAAAATTGCCTCTTTGATGTAGAATAATAAAGGATATTCACAAAAAGGGGGAATGATTTATGAATTATTTTGATAAATATGTATCTAATACTCTTGCAGGTACCTCAAATCAAATGTATTTTTCTACCAATTATGAGGTGAAAAAGGGCAGAATCTATATAAAACCATTTAGCTATGGTATTTATGAATACAGCCTAATGTTTAGCGATACCATTGATAGCACCTATGCTGATGGCAGTATTTCTGTTGCAAATGAAACCTGTGGTGACTGGACAATTCACAGCTTAAAGGCATGTGTAAAGGGAGAAAATAGCCTTGTTGAAACACCTATATATTTCCAAGGAAATATAGAAAAAAAGGTTGAAAAGGGCGAAATTTTCTATACCGACCCTGTAATTTTAAACGTTACAAAGGAGAATAACTTATATTTTGAAATAGAATTTTCAGGCGGAAAAATACCATATTTAGAGGAAATAAATATAAACACCTACGTGTTAAATGGTGACGAATGGGCACTTAGCAACCGTATTCCTTTGCCTAATATGATAGGAATTACTTGTAATGTTGAGAAGAAAATCGGCTTTTTTGGCGATTCAATTACACAAGGCTTAGGCACCGAAAAGGACTCATATACCCATTGGAATGCATATATTGCAAGCAAGGTTGGTGAACAATATTCCTACTGGAATTTAGGTATTGGCTTTGGTCGTGCTGCTGACGCTGCATCTAATGGCGCATGGCTAAATAAGGCTAAAAAAATGGATGTAGTTACTATTTGCTATGGTGTAAACGACCTAGGCAGAGGCTACACAAATGATGAGATTAAAAGCAATTTAAAAAGAATAGTAGAAATTCTTCAAAGCAACGAAACAAGGACGATTTTATTTACAATTCCACCCTTTGATTATGATGAAGCAACTACCAAAAGATGGAAGGAAATAAATGATTATATTTTAAATGAGTTGTCACAAATCACAGAGGTTTATGACGTTGTGCCAATTTGGGGAATGGACTCACCAAATGAAAATCGTGCAAGATATGGCGGACACCCAAATAAAGAAGGGTGCTTAGCGCTTGCAAATGATTTTATAAAAAGGATTCAATTATAACAAAAAAGCCATACAGATTTTTCTGTATGGCTTTTTTGTATTTTAATTATAAAATTAAGTCTATGTGCACAAGAGTGACTTATCAACCCCAAAAGAGTTGATATTGAAGAAAACAACACAATATGTTGTGTAATTTTATAGATTTTTATAATATTATTATATGAACAACTGTACAAATGAGCAAGATATAAACTAAAATTTGGCAAATTTTTTATAAAATAATGCAAATTAAACCATTCGAGCCTTCATTAATTACTCTTGATAGCGTATCTGATAGCTTAGTTTTTGATTCCGGTGAAATATGTGCTAGCTTTGCATGCAATCCATCATTAACAAGTGCGAAAAGCGATTTTCCAAACATTTTGGACTCCCAAATCTTTTTAGGATCGTCCTCGTATTCCTCTAGTAAATTTTTAATTATTTCCTCAGATTGCTCAGCACTACCAACAATAGGATTTATTTCTGTATCAATAGAAGCTCGTATTAGGTGAATTGATGGTGCCGATGCCTTAAGCTTAACTCCATAGCCACCAGCCTGCTTAGATATTTCAGGTTCCTCTAGTGTCATATCCTCAACGTCAGGCAAAACAATTCCGTATCCTGTTTCATTCACCTCATCAATTGCACTCGAGAATTTATCAAACTCTTTTTTTGCATCAGAAAGCATTTTAATGCAATTAAAAAGCCCTTCATCATTTTCTATTTTATAGTCACAAATCTCACTCATAATTTGATAGTAAAGCTCTTGCTTTAAATTGATTGATATCTTACATTGTCCTGTGCCTAGATTGCAATTAATATTAGGAGTACCATCTACAAAGGAATTTGTTGATATTTTTCTTGAGCATTCCTTAATGTCTTCGATTTTATTAACATTCAAAAGTGATTCTTTAATGCTAGTCAGTAGACTTTCCTTTAGCCAATGATTGTTTTCAAGAGTTGTAATATAGGGAGGAAGATTAAAGCAAATTTCAGTTACATTAAACTGGCTTAATAGGAGCTCAATTATACCCTCAAAATCCTCGTGTGTCAATTCTAATGCATTTACTAGTGCTACGGGGGACTTGTATTTTTCTTCAAGTGATAATGCTAATGCTTGTGCCTTTTCGGTGTGTGGCTCAGCTGAGTTTAGTACAATTACAAAGGGCTTATTTAGCGCTTTTAGTTCCTTTACAACCTGTTTTTCTGCCTTTTCATAAGAATTTCGAGGCAATTCACCGATTGTGCCGTCTGTGGTAACCAAAATTCCAATTGTTGAATGGTCCTTAATTACCTTCTTAGTGCCAAATTCTGCAGCCCTTTCGAATTCCATTGGTTCCTTACTCCAAGGGGTTGAAACCATACGAATTTCGCCGTTTTCACTAGCACCGAGTGCACCATCGACCATGTAACCAACACAGTCAATAAGGCGCATTTTCATACTCGCGTGACTTATTGATATGGTTACTGCCTCGTCAGGAATAAATTTAGGCTCAGTTGTCATAATTGTTTTTCCAGATGCACTTTGTGGTGTTTCATCCTTAGCACGCTCACGGTCGTAATCTGATGTAATATTAGGCATAATTAAGGTGTCAAGAAATTTCTTAACAAAGGTAGATTTACCACTTCTAACGGGTCCAACAACACCTAGATAAATTTCACCGTTTGTTCTTTTAGCAATGTCCTCGTAAATATTCATTTTATTACCCATTCCTTTTTCGATTTAATTAGTAAAGAATATTCAAAAAAATTAAACAATATTACAAAAATTTAACAAAAGTAAAAAGAAATGTGATACAATATAAAAAAAGACTAAAGGAGTTATATTATGAGTAACGAATATCCAAGAGTAAAAGATAAAGTAATAGACGGGCATTTGCATATAGAGGCATGGACAAACAAAGAAGGGGAAGAATTTATTCATTGCTTTGAAGAATATAGAGAAAAAATGGGCTTGCATAGCCTTTGCTTAGCAGCACTACCATCGGGTTATGGTGCTGACGTTTCAAGCAACATTATGTGTGCTATGTATAAGCTATTAAATAAAAATACATACGCAAATGGTGGCTTATTATACGACCAATATCCAATGGGTGAAAAATTACCCGAGGGTATGGATTTTGTAACACAGCTAAACGAGCTTGAGGAAATTGGCTTTGATGGTGTAAAAATGCTTGAGGGTAAGCCAACACTTCACAAAAAAATCGGTAAAAATCTTTTGAATGATGAGTACGATAAGTTTTTTGCCGAGGCTGAGAAGAGAGGTACTCACATTCTTTTCCACGTAAATGACCCAGCAGAATTTTGGGATAAGGATAAGGTATCACAGGATACAATCGACCACGGTTGGTTTTATGGTGATGGCACCTTTGCAACACACGAGGAATTATATAGACAAGCATACACAATTCTCGAAAGACATCCTTTGCTTTGCGTAACCTTTGCGCACTTTTTCTTCAAGTCGGAAAAACCACAGGATTTAGTTGAGTTATTTGAAAAATACCCTAATATGTGTATAGATTTAACACCAGGATGGGAGATGTACATAAGCTTTTATGATAATAAGGAATATTATAAGGACTTCTTTGAAAAATACTCTGATAGAATATTGCTAGGCACAGATTCAAGCTTCCCATGGTATACCGAAAACTTTATGTGGCTTCTTGACAGAGTATATCGCTATGTATCCTGTGACGACGTAGTAAAGGCATTTGATGATAGATATGAGAGTGGCTTAAATCTATCGAAAAATGCTATAAATAACATCGTGTGTAAGAATTTTGAAAGAAGAAGTGGCGAAAAGCCAAAGGAAATTAACAAGGAAGCATTACGTGCATATTTTGAAAAATATAAGCATTTAATGGTTGAAAAGGATATTGAAAGAGTAGAGGCTCTTTTTGCAAAATATCTATAAAAAGTGGCATAGAGTGTCTGTTTTTTCACGAAAATCCTTGCTTTCGTTTGCGAAAAACAAAGAAAATCTTGATTTGCTTGACAATATATAATATATATGCTATAATTAAATAAAATTTTTTGAAAGGATTTCTTATTTAACATGGACCCGGTCCCTAATACCTTAACTTATTTTTTGAGTAACACCCCACAGGTGGAAAGTGATTTTCCAATTTGGATTCCCTTTGTAATGGTAGCATTGTTGCTATTAAACGCACTTTTTACATCAATTGGCACAGCATTCTTTGCATACAATATGCCAAGAATAAAAGCACTTGCATCTTCTGGTAACAAAAAGGCAGAGCTTGTAATTAAGCTTGATGAAAAATATGATAAGCTACAAACTACTATTCTTTTGCTAAATATCTTTACAAAGGCGACACTGTATTCGATTTCTGCTATTTTCTTTATCAATTTGATAGCCAATGCAGACCCAACAAAAGAGGCACTTGCAGTAACTATTGCAATAATAGTATCAGCTATTGCTGTATTGATTTTTGGCGAGATTACACCTAAGATGGCGACTAAAAAAACTGCTGATAAATCTGTAATTAGACTTGTTAGCCTTACGAATATACTCGTTGTAGCGCTAACACCTATTAGTATAGTTTTTGATGCGATAGGTAAGCTAGTTGGAAAGATATTCCACTCTAAGGACCAAGAGGCGTTAGCCGAGGAGGAGCTAATTACAATCGTAGATGAAGCCGAGCAAGAGGGCGAGATTGAAAGCGACGAGGGTAAGCTAATTCGTTCTGCAATTGAGTTTAATGACGTATGCGCTGGTGATATTTTGACACCACGTGTAGAGGTTTGCGCAATTTCCAAGGACGAAACGGTGTCCAATATAGCTAAAATATTTATTGAAAATCCATACTCACGCTTACCTGTATATGGCGAGGATATGGACGATATTGTTGGTGTTTTGCACGAGAAGGACTTCTTTGTTGCATACCATAATAATAACAAGACAATAACAAAATATTTACAAAAGCCCGTACACGTGTCTGAGCATATCAAGGTTGCAGACCTTTTAAAGCTACTTAAAAGCAAAAAGTGTCACCTCGCAATCGTAGTTGATGAATTTGGTGGCACAATGGGTATTGTTACTATGGAGGATATAATCGAGGAACTTATCGGTGACGTACTAGACGAACACGACGAGGAAGAAGCAAGCGACTTTAAGGAGCTTGAGGACGGTAGCTACATAGTAAAATGCTCAGCTGAGCTTGAGGAGTTTTTTGAAAAGCTTGGTTTAGTATATCCTGAGGATGGAGATATGCCCCAAACTGTGAATGGCTTTGTAATGAAGGAGCTTGAAAGCTTTCCTAAAAAGGGTGACTCCTTTACATATCAAGGTTTAAAAATTGAAATAACTAAACTAAGCGCAAAAAGAGTAGAGGAAGTACATATAACAAAGACTTTAAATGACGAGGGTGCTAACTAAAGCACCCTTTAAAATGTATAGAGGTTTATAAATGAACGTATATGATTTTGATGGCACTATATATCACGGAGAAAGCTCAAGGGATTTCTTTCTATATTGCCTAAAAAGATATCCTAAGGTATGGAAATTCGTATTACCAACCTTGTTTTACGGCACAGGCTATCTTTTGAGAATAGTGAAGAAAACGAATTTTAAAGCAAAGTTTTTAAGCTTTGCCGGTGCAGTTGATAATATCGATGTAGCAATTGAGGACTTTTGGAAGCTTAATATGAAAAAGGTTCACAAATGGTATCTTGAAAAGAAGCAACCAACAGATATTATCATTACCGCATCCCCAGAGTATTTAATTAAGCCTATTGGTAAAATGCTAGGCGTCGAAAGGGTAATCGGCTCTCGTGTCGACAAGCAAACTGGCATTTTTTATGGCACAAACTGTCATGGCGAGGAAAAGGTAAGAAGATTCAAAGAGCTATATCCCGAAGCTAAAATTGAGGAGTTTTATTCTGATATGTATAGCGATACCCCCCTTGCCAAGCTAGCAGATAAGGCATATATCGTCAAGGGTGAAAGACTCAAGGACTGGAAATTTAAAAAATAAAAAGGAACAACAAATAGATAACCCCGACAGATTTTTAAATCGTATGTCGGGGTTATTTGTTTTGCAATATGAGCTGGAACACATCTTGTTTTTATACCTTCAAATGCGTTTCGTCGTAGGTAACAAGCCAATAATCGCTCATTCTTCCGACTTCGAAAGAATTTCGTTTCTTGCCCGTACCTCCCTGTTCGGGAAATTTATCCGAGTGTTTATAGGACCTTATGTAATGCAATTTGTCATAGCTGTCAACAAGTATAAATTCGATGCTTTCTTGCGATAATGCCACTTCTTTGATTGTCATATCGGACAGCAACTCTTTAAACCTTGAAAGGCTGTTTGCGTAATCTTCAAATACGATTAACGGAGCATATTTTTCTGCATAATTCGGATGACATTCCAAAACATTATCGTCAAATAAAATGTGCTCGCCTGCTGACCATATACAGTAAGTCAACCACCTTGTGCCATATTCTCCCTGAACTTTAAGTCCAAAAAAGCCAGGACCGCCCATTCCATAAGTACCGCAGTAAGTACATACATCAACAATGTGGCTGTTTTTCAGCACTTCAATTCCAAATGCTTCAATACTCAACGGAGCGCCTAACATAATTACTTCAGAAGAATTAGGCTTGTATCTAAATATGGGATATTTACGAATTTTCTTGAAACCTCTTGCTTCCCAAAAATTTATGTCAGCTTTTTTTGCTATCACAAAATTCTCTTTAACAAGGCCCATATTGAGATTCAAAAATGGATGTTTGAAAAGCATAATAGAAACCTCCTTAAAATTCTTTTTAATCGTTCAGTTTTATCGCCAGATTCGCCTTTGTATCACAAAGACACAGGGCAAAACCCATACCCCTAAGGTTGCACAATCGGCAGAGAACTTGCTTTCACTGCCGATTGTGCAAGTCATTTTTTCACTAAGAATTAAGAGGGAACGTTGTCCCTTATTTGTTTAAATAATCGACCCTGTGTTTATTTTTGCCTTTTAACTCTTGCATCCTCAAGCTTGATAACAACCTTATAAAGAGGATAGATAAGAGAGGACATAGCAACATTTGCGCACATATGTATAATATCAAAGGGAAGACCTGCTACTATCCAAGCAAGCATACCATTGAAATCTAGTCCAAACATAATAGCTTGAAATGGTGCATAAAGAGTGCCAAAGACTAACCCATTTAAGCCTGCTAGGACTGTACAAAGAATTACCTTAACCTTGAGAGAAAATCTCTTAGGAATTAGCATAACAGTAAGCCACAATAATGGGAATATATAAATATATGGCACCCACCATAGCGCATTGATGGTTGTAGCCAACGCAAATATTGCGTTAAGTGCAACATATAGTCCTATGGATATTAATGCACGCCACCTATAAGCAAGTGTTACAACACAAATAACAAGTGCAACACCATGAATGTTTGGTAGCATTTCGAAGGCTAAATCAAAAACAAACATAAGTGTGCCGTACATAGTCATCAGGACAAGGTCAAACAGGGTGAATTTTTTCATGTTTTTAGATAAGAGTTACCTTTTTCATTTTCATATCTGTAACAGGTCTGTCACGAAAATCGGTAGGAATTGAGGCAATCTCGTCAACTACCTCCATACCAGATACAACCTTGCCAAAGGCTGCATAGCTACCATCAAGCTGCTTGCAATCCTTATGCATTATAAAGAATTGAGATGAAGCAGAGTTGAAGGCTTGTGCACGCGCCATTGAAATTACGCCTCTTTTGTGGGAAATCTCATTGTTAAAGCCGTTAATCTTAAATTCGCCTTTAATATTATTACCGGACCCACCCATGCCTGTGCCAGTTGGGTCGCCACCTTGAATCATAAATCCACTAATTACTCTGTGGAAAATAAGACCGTCATAAAAGCCCTCAGAAACAAGCTTTTTGAAGTTTTCTACTGTAACAGGAGCTTTATCATCATAAAGCTCAATGTCGATGATTCCGCCGTTTTCCATTTCAATACGTACCATAAATAACACCTCGTTAAATCTTTTTTATTATTTTAACAGAAAAGTAGATAAAAGTCAATCTCGTTTAATATTTTTATAAAAGAGAAGAATAGAAGTATTAGATTGTAAGAGGTGTGTATGGAAAAATATAAGAAAGTAACTTATATACTCGCTAGTATTTTGCTAGGATGCTTAGTTATTTATTTGTTTATGAAATTTGCAATTGGTGTAATTTTGCCCTTTATAATAGCTTTTTTAGTGGTTGCCCTATCAAGGCCTGCTATAAAAATGCTACAATCAAAAACAAGACTTCCTGTGTCCTTAATAGCTATTATCGTAGTGCTATTTTTTTGCATTCTGCTTTTATTACTTGCTTCCTTGCTTGTAAGTGTAGTTGCAAAAGAAATAGGCAACATAATAAACGACTTGATTAGTAATTTATCCCAAGAGAAAAATTTTATAACTATGATATTTGACTTTATTACGGAAATAGAGGGAAAATTGCCTTTTTTAAAAAGCCTTACGGGAAATGATCAAGGAATTATGCAAATGGTCCAAGAGGTTGTAACAGATGGAATAAAGGGCTTGAGTGTAAGCTTAACCTCTTTTATAACAGGCATTATCAAAAATATGCCAGAAATAGCCCTTTCTACAATAGTTTTAACTCTATCGATTTTTTATTTTGCTAAGGATTATGAAAAAATAAGCAGGTTGCTAGAGGGATTAATACCAAAAAAGCTACACAAGGTATCGCTAATTTTCAAAAATGATACAATAAACGCAATAAAAAGGTATATTTACGCATACCTACTTTTGCTACTAATCACCTTTGCTATTTTGTTTTCCTCGTTTTTGATTTTGGGAATAGAAAACTCCTTTGTTTTAGCACTTTTAATTAGTGTTGTTGATATGCTACCTATTCTAGGTGCAAGTGCTATAACTCTGCCATGGGCAATCATTATGTTGATTTATGGGGATTTAAGGCTAGGAATAGGCTTGTTAATTATATCAATAATTGTATACATTGTAAGACAATATGCGGAGCCTAAGCTTTTGAGCACTCAAACGAATATTCATCCTCTAATAACACTATTTGCTTTATATGCCGGATTAAAGCTGTTTGGAATAAGTGGACTTTTACTTGCACCGATTTTTCTATGCTTGATAAAGCCACTTTATGACTTGTACAAAAATATCAACGAAAAAAGGTAGAGTAAAAAGCTCTACCTTTAAAATTAGTCATTATTCTGTGGAAAAACCTCAAATTTGTAGCCAACACCCCAAATTGTACGAAGCTCCCATTTGCTAGAAACACCATTAAGCTTTTCACGAAGACGCTTAATATGTACGTCAACAGTACGAGAGTCGCCTAGATAATCAAAGCTCCATACCTTGTTAAGTAACTGGTCTCTTGTGAAAACTCGGTTGAAGTTTTTAGCAAGGAAGTGGAGAAGCATAAATTCCTTGTTAGGAATATCAACACTAACGCCCTTAATCTTTAATTCGTGGTTAGATAAGCTAATTTCAAGATTGTCAAATCTTAAAGTATCCTTGTCAAGATGAGTTTCCATAACGCTGTATCTGCGAAGCACCGCCTTAACTCTTGCCAAAAGCTCCTTCATATCAAAGGGCTTAACAACGAAGTCGTCAGCACCAAGCTCAAGACCTAAAACCTTATCGAAAACGCCACCCTTAGCAGTAATCATAATCATAGGCTTGTTAGAAACGGCTCTAATCTCACGACAAACGTCTGTACCATCCTTTTTAGGAAGCATAAGGTCTAAAAGTATAATATCAGGGTCATAGCTTTTAAACATAGACATACCAGCCACACCATCGTTAGCAACTGCAACGTCGTACCCCTCGTTTTGAAAATAAACCTTAATCATCTCACAGATGTTTAAATCGTCATCTATTATGAGCATTTTTGTACCAAGCATAATAATCCTCCAATAATTAATTGTTGAATTTTCCGAAAAGAGTATATCACAAAAAAATCAAATTGTAAACAATTTTTTAACAAAAATCTCGTAAAAGTTAAAAAACAGTTAATAACTGTTAATTATTTTAAACTATGAATGTGAAAACTGTGTGAAAAAAAGGTAAAATGTGAATAAAAATTAATCAACCTTGAAAATAATTCTAAATTTTTCAATAATGCGGTATTTTTTCAAAATACTCTTGAAGATTAAATAAAAATAATGTATAATTATTTAGAAATAAAATTAACGAGGTAAAAAATGAAGCTAGGTATTGTTGGATTGCCAAACGTAGGCAAAAGTACATTATTTAATGCATTAACAAACGCAGGTGCACAAAGTGCAAACTACCCATTCTGCACAATTGAGCCAAATGTAGGTGTTGTTGCAGTGCCAGATTCACGTCTTGACGTGCTTGCAAAAATGTATAATCCCGAATTGTACACACCTGCTGTAATCGAATTTGTTGATATTGCAGGACTTGTTAAGGGCGCATCAAAGGGCGAGGGACTTGGAAATAAGTTTCTATCTCACATAAGAGAGGTAGATGCAATTGTACACGTTGTGCGTTGTTTTGAAAACACAGACATTATTCACGTTGATGGGAGCATCGACCCTGTACGTGACCTTGAAACTATAAATCTTGAGCTTGTTTTTTCTGACATTGAAATTCTTGAAAGAAGAATTGATGCAGTTAAAAAGGCAATGAAGGGTGACAAAACTCTAGCTAATAAGCTTGCACTTTACGAAAGAGTAATGAAGGCACTTGAGGAGGGCAAGAGTGCACGTAGCCTTGACTACGACGAAGAGGAAAGAGAAATGATTTCCGAGGTTGCACTTTTGACGATTAAGCCAATCATTTATGCTGCAAATATTAGCGAGGCTGATATTGGTACTGACATAAATGAAAATAAGTTTTATTGTGCAGTTAAGAAGCTAGCAGATGAGGAAAAGAGCGAGGTTATTCCTGTTTGTGCAGAGATTGAGGCACAAATTGCCGAGCTTGACGACGATGAAAAGGGTATGTTTTTAGAGGACCTAGGAATTGAGGAAAGCGGTCTTGATAGACTTATCAAGGCAAGCTATTCCTTGTTAGGACTTATAAGCTATCTAACAGCAGGACCAAAGGAGGTACGTGCTTGGACAATCACTAAGGGCACAAAGGCGCCTGGTGCTGCAGGAAAGATTCACTCAGACTTTGAAAGAGGCTTTATTCGCGCAGAAATCGTATCCTTTGATGATCTTGTTGCCTGTGGCTCAATGAACTCGGCAAAGGAAAAGGGACTGGTTCGTTCTGAGGGTAAGGAATACGTTATCCAAGACGGCGATATAGTTTTATTTAGATTTAACGTATAAGACAAATCAACTCCGAATACAATCGGAGTTGTTCTTAAATATAGGAAGGGGGACTTAAAATGCTTAAAACTAAAAGTGTATCAACAAGATATATGCTTATATTTATGGCAATTATTTTGGTTACTGTTTTGATTATGGGTATTATAATTACTTCAATTGTAAGTAGCTTTTCGCTTGATACAAAGCTTAAGGAAACCTATAATGCAAATCAGCTTTTCTATATGTTTTACGATGATGTGGATAATAAAGAGGGAAGCATACGTCAAATACTGACAACGAATCAACAACAGCTTGATAAGACGATGGAGCTAATGGCGCTTACCTCAGTTAGCTGTGATATGGTTGTTTTTGATGAAAGGGGCACCTTTGTTTATTACGCAGACATAAATGGCGAGGATAAAAATGGCTACCTTGATACCTCACTTTTACCACTAGTTATGGCAAAAAAGGAGCTACCGACCATCATAATTGAAGACAAAGATTTTATTGAACAGGGCTTCCTTTCAAAAAGTGATGGCTGTGGAGGCTTGTTTACAAGAGAGGCAGTTTACTATCTTTCTAGGCTTGAAAACGACCAAGGCGAATGTATAGGCTATCTTTTGCTATTTGACCCAGGTGCAAGTGCTGGTGACCTTGTATTTGATATGCTTTTTGCTATCATTACAACTGTTATTTGGATTAGTGTTGTAGCCCTTGTTGCAATTTATGGAATAAGCCTAAGAGTAATGAGACCACTTCGTGAAATAGGCAAGGCTGCAAGAAGCTTTTCAAAGGGTGATTTTAACGTAAGAGTTACGGTGCGAGGTGAGGACGAGCTTGCCGAGCTTGCACGCTCATTTAACAAAATGGCTGAGGACCTACAAGCAAAGGATGAGTCTCAAAAGAGCTTTTTAAGTAACGTTTCTCACGACCTAAAGACACCTATGACTACCATTGCAGGCTTTGTTGATGGTATTTTAGATGGTGCAATTCCAGCTAACAAGCAGGATTATTACTTAAAGATTATAAAAAGTGAGGTCCAAAGACTTAGTCGTTTAGTAAATTCCTTGCTTGACGTTTCAAGGCTTCAATCAGGCGAACGAAAATTTGATATGAAGCCCTTTAATCTTTGCGAGCTTACACGAGAAACTATAATAGCACAAGAGGGACAAATCCTTGAAAAGAAGCTTGATGTTGAGGTAAAATACGACGATTTTGATATGTATTGTCTAGGCGACCGTGATGCAATCAATCAAGTAATTTATAACCTTTGCCACAATGCTATAAAATTCTCATACGAGGGTGGAAAATATATAATCGAGATAAAATCTGTTGATGACAAGCTACAATTCTCAATCTATAACGAGGGAATCGGTATTGCCGACGAGGACAAGACACAAATTTTCGATAGATTTTATAAGGGTGATAAGAGTAGAGGTCTTGACAAAACAGGCGTAGGTCTTGGCTTGTTTATTACCAAAACTATTTTGGATGCACACAACGAAAAAATTACAGTAGAAAGCGAATACGGAAAATATTGTAAATTCTCATTCACTCTACCAAGAAAGGATAACCTATGAATATAGAATATGTAGCAACCTGTCTTTTTGGACTTGAGGGCTTGCTTGGTGAGGAAATAGACAACCTAGGCTATAAAAGAATAGAAACAATGGATGGTCGTATTAGCTTTCAAGGGGACGAATATACTGCTTGTGTAGCTAATATAAATCTTCGCTTTGCTGAAAGAGTGTATATTAAAATTGGCGATATTGAGGCACTTACCTTTGACGAGCTTTTTGAGGGGACAAAATCACTTCCATGGGAAGAATGGATAGGCAAGGAGGATTCCTTTCCTGTACGTGGACATAGCATAAAAAGTGCTTTGTTTTCCGTACCTGATTGTCAAAAAATTATCAAAAAGGCAGTTGCTACTCGCTTAGGTAAGATATACAATACAGAATGGCTTAAGGAAACGGGCATAAAGTATCAAATTGACTTTTTCTTATTCAAGAATAGATGCACGTTGATGATAGACACCTCGGGTACACCCTTGCACAAAAGAGGTTATCGACCAAAATCAAACGATGCACCTATAAGAGAAACTCTTGCTGCCGCCCTTGCTAAGCTAGCAAGGCCAAGAGAGGACGTTTTATTTTGGGACCCATTTTGTGGATCGGGTACAGTTGCAATAGAGGCAACAATGCTAATGCTAAATATTGCACCGGGACTAAAAAGAGGCTTCTGTGGTGAGGAATTTCCAAGACTAAAAAAGGAGCTTTGGGATAAAGCAAGACAAGAGGCGAAAGAAAGAATAAAAAAGGATAGCACCTTTGTGGCTTACGCATCCGACATTGACCCTGAATGCGTTAAGCTTGCCCAAGAAAACGCAAAAAATGCAGGGGTATATTCAAATATGAGGATATTCCAAAGAGATGCACTAACTATTGAAACTGAGGGCAAAAGGGGCACCGTAGTGTGCAATCCACCCTATGGTGAAAGACTATTTTCTATAAAAGAGGCAGAAAAGCTTTATAAGAAAATGGGTGAGCACTTCAAATCTCTTGACAAATGGCAGATTTACGTTATAACTAGCCATGAGGATTTTGCAAGGCTTTATGGAAGAAAGCCTGACAAGGTAAGAAAGCTATACAATGGAATGTTACCTTGCTATTATTATCAATTTTTCAAAAATAAATGATTAAAAATAAATCCTTCGTAAATACTAACAAAAAGTATTTATGGAGGATTTTTTTGTGAGGGAATTATCCTTTGATTTTGAGGAAAATGTCAAAACCCTTGACAAAATACTTAACGTAGAAGAGAATTTTGACATAATTAAAAGAGAAATGGAAATCAATTCTCAAAGCATAGTTATGTATTACGTTGACGGCTTTGTAACCTCTGCTATAATGCAAAAGCTTATGATGCACTTAACAACAGTAAAGGATTTTGGAAATGGCAAGGAGGGAAGTGTAAGTAGATTTATAAAAACAGGTGTCCCATCTGTTGAGGTAGATGGAGTGTATGATTTTGATACAATCGTAACTATGGTTTTAAGTGGTTGCTCGGCAATTTTGGCACAAGGCTTTGGCAACGGTGCAGTAATTGTTGATGCAAGGTCATACCCTGCAAGAGTAACCGAGGAGCCAGGCAACGATAAGGTAATGCGAGGTGCAAGAGACGGCTTTGTAGAAACTTTGATTTTTAACACTGCAATGATAAGAAGACGAATAAGAGACCCTAGACTAACTGTAAAATACCTATCAGTTGGCGAAAGGTCGAAAACTGACGTATCTGTTGTTTTTTTAAAGGGTAAGGCAGACCAAAAATATGTCAATCAGCTAGTTGAAAAAATAGAGCAAATTAAAACCGATGCATTACCAATGGGACATCAAAGCCTTATAGAATGTTTAATTCAAAAAAGGTGGTATAATCCATTTCCAAGAGTAAGGTGCACCGAAAGACCCGACTGTGCCTGTGCATCAATTTTAGAGGGCAGTATCATAGTAATTTGCGACACGTCCCCCGAGGCTTTAATATTACCAACCTCGATTTTCGATTTTTTACAGGAAACCGACGACTACTATTTTCCACCATTTACAGGCACTTATTTACGTCTTGTACGTCAACTTGTATTTTGGAGTGCAGTAGTTTTAATTCCTGTTTGGTATTTCTTTGTAACAACCCCTGAGGTCGTCCCCGAGTGGCTTGCCTTTGTAATACCGGACGACCAGGGGAGTGTGCCGATTTTAATACAATTATTGCTTGTTGAATTAGTAATAGACGGCTTAAAGCTAGCATCACTAAACACACCTAGCGTAATGTCAAATTCCTTTGGTGTTATAGGTGGATTGCTTTTAGGTGATTTTGCCGTACAGGTTGGTTGGCTAAGCGCCGACGTTATATTCTATATGGCAATTGTATCAATGGCAAGCTTTACTCAGTCTAATTACGAGCTAGGCTACGCACTTAAATTCCTAAGAATGCTAACCTTGATTGCAATTGCAATAATAGGTGGCTGGGGACTTTTGCTAGGTGGAGTAGTGGGAATTACACTTATTGCCACAACGAAAACTATAAACGGAAAAAGGTCATATTTGTACCCATTAATCCCATTTAATTTCAAAGCCCTTACAAGACTAGTTTTTAGACGAAAAAAACCATAGAAAAAAGGCAGACACGATTGGTGTCTGCCTTTTATGTTAGTTTTTGTAATCAATTTGTGCGTTGTTTCTTAGGTATGAAGCAACCTTAAGACCATTGATATATGTTTTAGCAGTATCCTCTGGGAACTTTTGCTTAATCATTTCAAGAGTCCAACCGCCCTGCTTAACACCAGCCTCGTAGAAGTCCTCAACGTCCTTATCATCAGCCGAAAGACCCTCTGTCTTTGCAATTTCATTAAAGATAGCGTTTAGTGAAAGCTCGCCTGTTACCATATCCTTAACAGAATCCTTGAATGTAGCCTCATCCTGTCCTAGCATCGAAAGCATAGATGATAGGTCCATCCCGTTTGATTGTGCATAATTTTCAAGAGACTTAATTTGTCCCTCGATTTGCTCGTTGAGAATTGACTCGGGAATTTCTACCTTGCAATTTTCGAGCAAGAGCTTTTCTATTTTTGCACCAATTTCCTTATCAACCGCCTCAGCCTTTCTTCTGTAAATAGCATCCCAAAGGAATTTGTCAAGCTCCTCAAGAGTATTAATGTTAGTAATCTTTTGAGCCTCGGTAAATCTCTTTAGCACACCCTCGTCAATACCCTTAGAGGTCTTTGTCTTAATGTCATGAAGAGTTACCTTGAAATCAGCATCCTTACCGCTTAATTCAGGGGTGTAGTTATCAGGGAAGCGAACCTTAACAATTCTTGTTTCCCCCTTTGTCATACCAACCATTTGGTCCTCAAAGCCTGGAATAAAAGCACCTGAGCCAATAACAAGCTCAAAATTTTGCGCAGAGCCACCGTCAAATTCAACACCATCAACAGACCCAACAAAGTCAATTACACTTGTGTGACCGTTTTCAAGTGGACCCTCAACACTTACAACCTCGGCAAATTCACTTGCGATGTATTGCTTTTGCATTTCTACCTCGTCGATAGTAACTGATGGTGAAGGTGAATCAAGCTGAAGCTTAATATTCTTATATTCACCTAAAGTAACCTTAATTTCGTTCATTTTAAATATCTCCTTATTTTAATTTTCGTCTGGGTTATCTATTTTAAGTGGGATAATGCCACTCTTGTTATATTGAATACCTAAATGCTCGTATGCAAGCCTTGTAACGCATCTACCACGAGGGGTACGGCTTAAAAATCCTATTTGCATAAGGTAAGGCTCGTAAACGTCCTCGATTGTAACACTTTCCTCGCCAATTGTAGCGGAAAGAGTTTCAAGTCCAACAGGACCACCATCGTAGAATTTAATAATCGTTTCAAGCATTTTTCTGTCAATGTTGTCAAGACCAAGCTGGTCAATCTCAAGGGCAGAAAGAGCAGTTTGAGCAATCTTGAGAGTGATTTTTCCATCGCCCTTAACCTGTGCATAGTCACGCACACGCTTTAAAAGACGGTTCGCAATTCTAGGAGTGCCTCTTGACCTTGAAGCAATTTCAAGGGCACCTGCATCGTCAATATCAACCTCAAGCAAGGAAGCGCTTCTTTTAACGATAGTAGCAAGCTCCTCAGGGGTATAAAGCTCAAGACGGAGAAGTACACCGAATCTATCACGAAGAGGTGTGGTTAGCTGTCCTGCACGAGTAGTAGCACCTACAAGAGTAAATCTTGGTAGTGGCACACGAATGCTTCTTGCAGCAGGTCCCTTACCAATTATAATATCAAGCACATAGTCCTCCATAGCTGGATAAAGGATTTCCTCAATCGAGCGAGAAAGACGATGTATTTCATCAATAAACAAAATATCACCAGGGGCAAGATTTGTAAGAATTGCCGCAAGGTCACCCTGCTTTTCAATTGCAGGACCTGAGGTAACTCTAAAGTTTACTCCCATTTCATTAGCAATAATTCCAGAAAGAGTAGTTTTACCAAGACCGGGAGGGCCATAGAGTAAAACGTGGTCAAGGGAGTCGCCACGGCCCTTTGCCGCCTCAATATAAACCTTGAGCATTTCCTTAACCTTTTCTTGACCTATATATTCGTCAAGAGATTTAGGACGTAGGTTAACCTCAACCTCGCCATCGTCATTTGACAAGGCTGCGTCAACTAAACGGTCCTCATAATCAAAATTAGTTTCATTAATCATAGCTTATAACCTCATCTAAGTAGCTTTGAAAGGGCAAGAGGGATTATTTTTGCAACCTCTAGCTTAGGGTCAATTCCACCAAGTGCCCTTTGTGCATCTGACCTTGAATATCCAAGGACAACAAGGGCCTCAAGAGCCTCTTGAAGATTGGAATTCTTTTGTATTTGAGAGGCAACAGCGCCAGCATCGGCACTTACAGGGGAGGAAAATACCTGCTTTGTAACCTTGTCCTTTAATTCAAGCACAACTCTTGCAGCAGTTTTTGCACCAACACCATTTGCCTTTGAAATTGCCTTAACGTCCTCGCTTGTAATAGCCATGCTAAGCCTTTCTGGTGTTAAAAGTGAAAGAATAGCCATAGCAGCCTTAGGACCCACACCAGATACAGTAATCAACAGCTTAAATGAATTAAGCTCGTCAAGAGTGTTAAAGCCAAAAAGCTCAACTCCGTCCTCGCGCACCTGTAAATAGGTATAAAGCTTTGCTTTCTCGTTTACGTGACCTACAACTGCGGAATATGTGTTGTCGCTAATAGCTAGCTTGTAGCCTACGCCCGCACAATCAACAACACAGAAGCCAGGCTCACAGTATTCGAGAGTTCCGTTTACGTGATAAATCATTTTAAATCTCCATTAGATGTAATAACAGGGGCTTGGTCTGTATATTTTGGATTTTTACAAGGAGCAAAAATCCAAAGCAGCTTCTTTTCTAAAATAGCAAGCACGATAAAGCCACCAATACCTAAAAGGGTAATTGTCATACCAATATACCACTGCATAGGCACGTATTCCATAACAATATCGTATTCGCCGTCAGTTTCCTTAGGTAAATCAAAGGCAAGCATAGATTCAACACACTTATAGGTGTCAACCCTTTTTCCATCAACTAAAACTCTCCAGCAGGAGTCGTAAGGGATAGTTGTGAAAACCACGTCACGGCTTGTGTCCTTGATAGTACCAACAATTTTTGTGTCAGAATAGCTTGCAACATTGAGTCCACCCTCGTTAAGAGTTGTAGACATATTCTCAAATTTATCCTTACTTAATTGAATGAAATAATCACCTTGATTAAGAAGATAAATTCTGTTTGCGTTAAACGTCAATTTTACGTTGACAATATCACCCTTTTTGTATTCACCAAGGCTAAGTACCTTGTAGGTGTCGGGTTGGAATAGAGTACACAAAAGCTCACCATTTACATGACAAGTAGCTTGAGTGTTATAAAGAGTAGGCAAAAACATTTGTATTTCACCATCAATTTCAGCTACAACCTTAAAGGTAAAGGAAGCGTCCTTAGATGATGCATATCTTGAAAAGCTTGTGCCCTTGCCGTCCTCGTCTACAACCTTGCCACAGTTTTCGTAGGTAATAGTGTAGTCGCATTTTTCGTGGACACCATCACTCTTACCACCTAGCATATGGTCAAGCATTGTCTCGCCGTATTCTAGAGCAGTAAAATTATCTGCATTTAAGGTAAGATTTTTAATCATATTGTCAACTGAATAGGCAATAGGTAATGCGTAAGGGTTTTGATATATAACTATATCGTCAGAAATTTCAACAAAATCATAAAGATTGCTAACCTTGTTAGTAAGCTTACCATCGTCGTCCTTTTGATTGTTTTGAATTACGTATTTAATGCCTAAAATCGACTCAGAAAGCTCGTTTCCAGTTAGGTAGGTTGTTGTTTGTGAATTTGCATGATAGCCAAGCTTTTTAAGAAAATCTCTTGCACCCATATTAAAGGTAGAGGTAAACTCGGAAATACCCTTAATATCAATTGCGAGATTATCGTTTGGCTTTCTTGCAAAGCCCTTTTCAACTCTATGGAAGGTAGGGTCTGCAAGCTTAAGAGTTGTCGCAACAATTTCGGTTTCATTAACAAAGGACCTATAAACGTTTCTTGAGGACCAACCGGCATCTTGAATTTCACCAGTCCAGTTGTATAATGTGCTTGCGTAAGCCTCAATACCTACAACAAATACAAGTGCAAGCGTAACAATTTGCTTTGCCTTAACCTTTTTTGCAACCAAAATAACTATCAAATAAACAGCGATTAGAAGGATAGATGCCCAAATTGTTTCATAGCTAGGCGTTACCTGAGTTTGATTGCCACCGATATATCTAGTAAGAGTTACAGTTTTTTGAATGATTGCAAGTGTTAAGGCTAAGAGGATTGAAACAACGCCAATGCTTTTTCCACTTACCTCTGGTAAATGCTCAAAGCCCTTATATGCCATAATAAGCAAAATAAAGGAAAACATAAAGCTGTAACGATAGTTAAGCCAAATAGGCATTTGAAAGCCATGCCAAACAAGGTCAATTGTGTTTATTGTAAAGCTTGCAACAAATATTGCGCACAAAACAATGTAACCAACCTTTTCTCTGGTAGGAATCTTCTTTGACAAGAAGTATACAGGCACCATAAGAAGCATAAGAGTACCTGCATAAATGTTAGGTGTACCCTCAGCACGAATAGTGTCAAAGGAATTTATAAATAGCTTAGTTACCAGATTCAAAATGTCAAATCTCAAATTAGGGTCAAAGCTATTGTCTTGTAGGTCCATTTTTCCAAATTGAAGTGAATAGTAAGCAGATGCAATTACCGCACCAGCCATCATAACGGCAACTAAGGAAAATAGGGCAATACGACCAAGACTCTTTAAGAAATGCTTTCTCTCGTTTAAAAGGTTAATATCCTTGTCCTTATTTGATAGAATAAAGAAAAAGAAGTAAAGCACAACAAAGATGCAAATCATATAACCAATGTAATAGTTACTCCAAATTGCAAGTGCGAGAGAAATTGTAAATAGCTTAAACTTACCCTCTTTTACAATTGCTTCAATTCCAAGCGAAATAAGTGGAAGATAAATCAATGCATCCATCCACATAGTGTTTGATTGGAAAATTGTCGCATAAGCACAAAGGGCATACATTGTTGAAAACATTATAAATGCAGGAATGTTTCTCTTTTTAGTTTTGTCTAGGTAAACAGAGAAGGTAAAGCCACTAAGCCCTGTCTTTATAATCATCATAAAGGCAATAGCCTCAGTCAACATATCGCTAGGGAAAAGACCAACGATAAGAGAGAGAGGTGATGCAAGATAATAGGTATAATATCCTAAAAACTCACCCCCCAATGAACGCTCAAAGGTATAATAAAAGGATGATTTACCAGTTATAATATCTCTAAACTGCTCAAAGAAATAGACGTATTGTCCATTCATATCAAGAGTTAGAATAGAGTTGTTTCCATAAGGAAAAACTCCTAAAACGATAAAAACTATGCTGATGATTACTACTGGTACAAGAAATGATAGAAATAAATAGCTTTTCTTTAAAAGCATTTTCCACAAGGAATCAATTAAAGAGTAGGACTTAGTCCTTACCTTGTCAAGAAGCTGTGTGAATAGCTCTTTTTTGTTTGTGGTATTAGAATTCATAAATACGTTTCCAATCTATTTTTTATAGTTGAGAGGGATTTTTAGTTTGATGGTACAATACGTTTAATCATTTTTTCAACCTTTAATCTATCAAGAGTAAGTATCCTTTGACAGCCGGTGCAGGTAAGCTTAATATCTGCGCCAACACGAAGCACCTTAAAGGTTGATGCACCACAGGGATGTTGCTTTTTCATTTCAAGAATATCACCAATGTTAATAACAGGAATACTTGCCATAAAGCACCTCTCGAAAAAATATCTAATCATAACTATTCTACCACAGTATGTAAGTAAAATCAACACAAATCAAAATAAATTTATAATTATAAGAAGAATAAAAAAATTTGCCCGTGCGTGCGTAAAATATTTGACATACAAGTGAAAGTGTGATAAAATAATATGAAATAGTTTTTTAGGAGGTAATTATGGTTATATTGGGAATAGACCCAGGCTTTGCCATCGTGGGATGGGGAGTTTTAGAGTCCTATAAGGGTCAATTTCGTGTAATGGGCTATGGCTCAATACAGACAAAGGCAGGACTTCCTATTGAAGAAAGACTAAATCAAATTTTTGATGGTATGAATACTATTATTGACAAGTACAAGCCTGATGCAATGGCAATTGAGGAGCTTTTTTGGAATACAAACCAAAAAACAGGTATTAGCGTTGCCGAGGCAAGAGGTGTTATTATTACCTCTGCTTATAGAAAAGGCTTGAAGATTTCCGAATATACACCACTTCAGGTAAAGCAGGCAGTTGTTGGCTATGGTAGGGCAGAAAAAAAGCAGGTGATTGCAATGGTAACCTCAATTTTGAAGCTTCCTAAGCCACCAAAGCCAGACGATACGGCAGACGCACTTGCAATAGCAATATGTCACGGACACGCAGACTCAAACGTTTTGAGTAAATTCTATAAAATGTGAGGACGATTATGTATTTAGCAGATAACTGGAAGGACTACGAGCTTCTTGATACCTCTGATGGCGAAAGACTTGAAAGATGGGGTAAGTATATTCTCATTCGTCCCGACCCACAGGTAATATGGAAGAATAAAAGAGTACACAAGCTATGGAAAAATGCCCATGGTATCTACCGTCGCTCAAAAAGTGGTGGTGGCGCATGGGTAAAAAATGATATTCCCGAAAAGTGGACAGTTGATTATGGCACCTTGACCTTTAATTTAAAGCCAATGGGCTTTAAGCATACAGGACTATTCCCCGAGCAAGCCACAAACTGGGACTGGTTTTCAAGCCTAATCAAGGAAAGACGCAAGCAAGGAAAAGAGGTTAAGGTTTTAAATCTATTTGCCTACACAGGTGGTGCAACTGCTGCCGCAGCCCAAGCTGGTGCCTCGGTTGTACACGTTGATGCATCAAAGGGTATGGTTGCTTGTGCAAAGGAAAATCTTGCTTCAAGTGGACTTGAGGATGCACCTGTGCGTTATATTGTAGATGATTGTCGTAAATTTGTTGAAAGAGAAATCCGTCGTGGCAACAAATATGACGGAATAATTATGGACCCACCTTCCTACGGAAGAGGACCAGGTGGTGAGGTGTGGAAGCTTGAGGACGCAGTTTGCGATTTTGTAAATCTTTGTGAAAAGCTTATCTCAGACGACCCATTATTTATGCTTATAAATTCATACACAACAGGACTAAGCGCATTGACAATGGGCTATGTCCTTGACGTTGAGGTTGTAAGTAAGCATGGTGGAAAATCAGAAACTGCCGAATTGGCATTGCCCGTAACCCAAACTAAAAGCTTTTTGCCCTGTGGTGCAAGTGCAAGATGGGTGCCAGATTCTGTATTAAAAGACTAAGAAGAGGAGTGGAGGGATTTTAATGAGTAATCCTTTAATAAAAATAGAGAATTTGTCCTTTAAATATCCTGACACTGATAAGGATAATAAGACAAACACACAAGAAAACAACTTTGCAGTAAACAATATCTCACTTGAGATAAACGAGGGCGAATTTGTGGCTATCCTAGGTCATAATGGGTCTGGAAAGTCTACAACTGCAAAGCTTATGAATATGATTTTAACCCCCGATAGTGGAAAAATATACATCGATGGAAAAGATATCACAGTCCCAGATATGAAGGATGAGGACGTATTCGAGGTCCGTAAAAATATAGGAATGGTATTCCAAAATCCTGATAACCAAATTGTTGCAACTGTGGTTGAAGAGGATGTTGCCTTCGGTCCGGAAAATTTAGGTCTACCATCTAGTGAAATAAGAAAAAGAGTAGATGAGGCACTTGAAATTGTCAATATGACAGAATATAAACGACATGCACCCCACCGCCTTTCTGGTGGTCAAAAGCAAAGAGTGGCAATAGCTGGAATTATTGCAATGCGACCTAAGTGTATTATCTTTGACGAATCTACTGCAATGCTAGACCCACTAGGCAGAAAAGAGGTTATGAATACAATTCTTCGCCTAAACAAGGAAGAGAAGATAACTGTAATTCTAATCACCCACTATATGAATGAGGCAACTCTTGCTGACCGTGTTATTGTAATGCGAAATGGTGAAATCTATCTTGAGGGCAAGCCAAACGACGTATTCTCCCAACCTGAAAAGCTATGGAAGGCAGGACTTGAGGTGCCTCAATCCGTTGAATTGATTCACAAGCTAAACCAAGAGCTGAATGTAAAAATACCCCTAGGAGTGTATGATTTTGATACATGCGCTAAGCTTATTGCTGAAAATCTCGGCTTGAAAAAGGTAGGTGAGAATTGATGGCAATAATCGAATTAAATAACGTATGCTTCAAGTATGGGAAGAAAACTCCATACGAAATAAACGCTCTAGACAATGTAAGCCTAACAATTGAGGAAAATGTAATAACCGGTCTAATTGGACACACAGGGTCGGGCAAATCAACCCTTGTACAAATGCTAAACGGCTTATTGAAGCCTGATAGTGGTAGTGTTATTGTAGATGGTCAAAGACTATGGGAAAAGCCAAAGAAAATTGGCAATATAAGATTTAAGGTTGGTATGGTAATGCAATATCCAGAGTATCAGCTTTTTGCTGAAACTGTAAGAGAGGACATTGCCTACGGACCTAAAAATATGGGTCTTTCTCCCGAGGAAATTGAGAAAAGAGTAGCGAGGAGTGTCGAGTTTTGTGGCTTAGACCAATCCATTCTTGACAAATCTCCCTTCGATTTATCAGGTGGACAGAAAAGACGTGTTGCCCTTGCAGGAGTTATGGCAATGGAGCCCAAAATTTTAATTCTTGATGAGCCTGCTGCAGGTCTTGACCCCAAGGGACGACGTGAAATTTTAGGTGGAATTAAAAAATTCAAAGAAGAAAGTGGGACAAGCGTCATTGTTGTAAGTCACAGCATGGAGGATATGGCAATGTACTGCGACAGAGTTATCGTAATGTCACATTCTCATGTTATCGCTAATGGTAGCTGCGAGGAAATCTTTTCTAATCGTGAGTTATTAAACAATGCAGGGCTTGACGTACCCGAAATTACTAACATTGTAAATTCCTTAAAAAACATTGGCACACAGCTTCCTGACAACATTTATACGGTTGATGGTGCCTTCAACTTTTTACTCCAGCTTTATAAGCAAGGCAAGGGAGGTACACAATGAATTTTGACGTAGGATTAGGTCAATATTACGAGGCAAAGTCCCCAATTCACACTCTTGACCCAAGAGTAAAGCTTTTCTTCGTAATTGTGTTTATGGTAGCAACCTTTGTTGCTAAAAATGTCGTAGCTTTTATACCCTTACTTGTATTCATTCTTTTATGCGTAATAATGAGTAGAGTGCCGGCAAGAGTAATACTTAAGGGCTTAAAATCCCTTACATTCATCATTTTGTTTACTGCAGCATTAAACGTATTCTTCTCAAAGGGTGAGACGCTTCTTTTTAATCCTATTGAGATAATACCAGGCTTTTGGACTCTAACTGCTTATCGTGAGGGCTTGATAAATGCCGGTATTTTGGCTGGAAGAATTATTATTCTTCTTGTTGGTACAACCTTGTTTTTCTCATACACTACAACCCCAATTGAGTTAACTGATGGCATTGAAACTGCCCTTGCACCCCTCAAAAAAATCAAGGTACCTGTGCACGAATTTGCTATGATGATGACTATTGCGCTTAGATTTATTCCAACTCTAACCGAGGAAACCTCAAAAATTATGAATGCGCAAAAATCAAGAGGTGCAGATTATTCTAGTGGAGGACTTATAAAAAGGGCAAAGGCGCTCGTACCAATTGTGATTCCATTGTTTGTATCTTCCTTTAGAAGGGCAGACGAGCTAGCAACTGCTATGGAATGTCGTGGCTATCGTGGTGGTGTAGGAAGGACAAGAATGAAGGTCTTAAAAATGAAGGCTTGGGACTATGTCTTTATGCTTCTCTCACTTTGCCTTTTGGCAGGAGTAATTCTTTTAAACATTTACTTAAATGGAGTAGTTTACACACTTTAAAATGAAAAAAATTCTTTTAACAATAGCATACAACGGATGTGGTTACTGTGGCTATCAGCTACAAGGGGAACTGCCCACCATAGCCTTAATGCTAAACAAAGCAAGCCGACAGGCATTTGGCTTTGAGTGTAACGTAACTGGCTGTAGTCGTACAGATAGTGGAGTTCATGCACTTGGTTACTGCCTAACAGTCGAGCCAAAAAACCAATGGAACGAGATAACAATTCCAGTTGATAAAATTCCTATTGCAATGAATGTAAAGCTTCCTCGTGATATCTCTGTCCTAGAGGCAAAAGAGGTTGACAAGGATTTTCATCCAAGATACAACGTCAAGATGAAGGAATACGTTTACAAGATTCATGCAAGCAGAATAAGAAACCCATTTTATGAAAAATTAGCCCTTGAGTATGGGAAGGAAATTTCTGAAGAATCTCTTGAAAAAATGACACAGGGTGCCCAAAATTTCGTAGGAACTCACCAATTTGATGCCTTTATGGCAGCAGGGTCAAAGATAGAGGACACAACAAGGACTGTTTACTATTCAAGAGTAGAGAAAAATGGTGATTTGATTGAATTTACCGTTTGTGCCGACGGCTTTCTTTACAATATGGTAAGAATAATGGTGGGCACACTATTGAGTGTTGCCGAGGGGAAAATAATGCCCGACCAAATTAAGGATATAATCGCTTCCAGAAAAAGAGAAAATGCTGGAGTAACCGCTAGCCCGGAGGGACTATACCTTAAAAAAATATTTTATTAATTATTGACAAATGCAGAAAATAGGTATATAATAATCTAAGTAATTAAAAATAAGGAGGGAAAAAGATGTCTTTCAACGTCAGCTTAATATTTGATATTGTGCTTATCGTGCTTTGCATATTTTTCATTTTAAGATATGCTATTCGTGGCTTTGTTCGTTCATTGATGGCACTTGTTAAAACAATACTTGCCCCTCTTGTTTCAATCATCTTCTGTACACCTCTTGCAAAGGCGATTAGTGGTGCGTTTTTTATAAACTGGTCAACTGGCACAGTTAACAATTTGCTACTATCCACCGCAGAGGGAGAAGGATATGCACTTTATACATTACTTGAAGGTATTCCAAACTGGTTTGTTAATCTAATTATTTCTGGACTTGACAAGGCAACAACTGACGATTTATGGAAGTATTTCGTAGGCAACACCGAAACAGGTGAGCTTTACCTGGCAGATGCTACAAAGGTTGAGGAATTCACAACAATTCTCGGTGGACAATTGTCACTTTTAATTTCGCTAATAATTTCCTTCGTAGCTATTTTTATAGTGGCGGAAATTTTGTTCGTGATTATCGGTGCTTTATTGAATAAATTAACACAAGTATCAATGGTAAAGGTGCTCAACGTATTGCTTGGTGCTATAATCGGTGCAATTCTTGCGTCCTTCTTTGCTATGGCTATTTGCGTTGGTATTGATAAGGTGTTTGATTTTGGTGCAAGCTATTACCCAGAGGTATTCAATAAATCTATTCTTGACGGAACGGTACTATTCAAGTTCTTTAGGGATGATTTCTGGGCTTGGATTAAGAGTATTGCGATATCGTAACTTAAAAGGACTGTATTTGTTGAACACTGTCACATAATACAGTCCTTATTTGTTTAAAATGCTTGAAAGGAGAGAAAAATGGTACACATAATAATGGACTTAGTCCTAGTAGCAGTGGCACTTACTATAATTATCAAGTTCACCGTTACCGGATTTTTCAAGAGCATTTTGAACTCTTGCAAGCTTATAATTTCCGTAGTCCTAGCTTTTATACTCAAAAACCCAGTTGCAGCACTTGTTAGCAACCTGTTTATGAAAAAGCTACTTGTCAATGTTGTAACAAGCTCTCTTGCAAGCTATTACGAATCAAACGAGGCTACAACAAATATATTTTTAATGCTTTATAGCAACGACGAAAACAATTTCTACAATAGCGTCCTTGCCGATTTCGGTGTAGACCTAGCACAGCTAGACAAGGACTTCCAATTGCTTAAGGAGGGCGAAATTAGTGCTATTGGCTCCTTAGGCGAGAATATAGGTGGGGCTATGTCATCAATGGTGTGCTCAATTTTAGCACTAGTTGCAGTTTTTGCGCTATCAATGCTGGTTATAAGCCTAATAGTGCCCCTACTAAATAAGCTAACAGAATTTGATGGTGTTAAAACAGCTAATCGTCTACTTGGCTTTGTGGTTGGAGTGGTGCTTGCAGTCCTCGTTTTATGGGGGGCTAGTGTTGGTATTTATGCGTTGACCGATCTAGTCGGACCATTCACCCCAGGTGTATTTGACAAGGATACAGTTAATAATTCAATGGTTATATCGCTTTTCCGTAATCTGCACTTGGTAGAATGGATAAGCAGCTTGATTTTAAAATAATTTTGGCAAAGGAAATACAGATTTATGGAAATGTGTGCAAGATGCAAAAAAAGACCAGCAACGGTCTACATTATGAAAATGGAAAACAATGAGCAAAAGCAAGAGGGCTTGTGCTTAATTTGTGCAAACGAACTAAAAATAAAGCCCCTTAACGATATGATTACAAAGATGGGCATCACAGAGGAAGAGCTTGAAAACCTTGACAAGTCAGTAAAGGAGCTTTTGTCACAGGACGGCGATGAGGACTTCGACGGTGGTGACGATGACCATACAGTAGATTTTGCAAAAATTATGAGAAATATGGGCTTCGACCCCTCACAAAGCAATCCTAATGGTAATGATAGCCAAAAGGGTACTGGTAAGGGTGCAGATGGCCATGATGAAAAGAAGAAAAAGGCAGAAAGAAAAAATCTTACAACCTTTTGTAAAAACATCACACAACAGGCGCTAAATGGTAAGCTTGATAGAATAGTTGGCAGAAAAAGAGAGCTTGAAAGAGTAATTCAAATTCTTTCAAGAAGACAAAAGAATAACCCTTGCTTAATTGGTGAGCCAGGTGTAGGTAAAACAGCAATTGCTGAAGCATTAGCTCAAAAAATCGCTGATGGTGACGTGCCATACAAATTGAAGGATAAAGAGGTATATTTGCTTGACTTAACCGCACTTGTTGCAGGTACTCAGTTTAGAGGCCAATTTGAGGCAAGAATTAACGGACTTATAAACGAGGTTAAGGAAGCGGGCAACATAATCCTTGTAATTGACGAGGTGCACAACCTAGTTGGTACAGGTAATTCAGAGGGTAGCATGAATGCTGCAAATATCTTAAAGCCGGCACTTAGCCGTGGTGAAATTCAAGTAATCGGTGCTACAACACTTAAAGAATATCGTAAATATATCGAAAAGGATGCAGCCCTTGAAAGACGTTTTCAGCCAGTTAAGGTTGAGGAGCCCTCTATTGACGAATGTGTAGAAATGATTAAGGGAATTAAGCATTACTACGAAACCTATCACGGTGTAAAAATTTCTAACGATATGGCTAAAAATGCTGTTATAATGAGTGAAAGATACATTACTGACAGATTTTTACCAGACAAGGCAATAGACCTAATTGATGAGGCTTGCTCACATATCGCCTTGCATGCACCTTCAATTAATGAAAGACATAGCATAATCGAAAAGCTAGCAGTTGTCGATAATAAAACCGAGGCACTTAACGCAAAAATTGCAGAGGGTGGCGACAAGGTAACCGATAACACATATAAGCATCTTGCTGAATTGAAGATGGAAAAATCAAATCTTCTTATTAAAAAGGAAGAGCTTGATAAGGCTTGTGATGCTATCGAATTAACCACACAGGATATAGCAAAGGTAATCGAGGTTTGGACAGGTATTCCTGCAAGTAATATTTCTGTTGAGGAATTTGAAAAGCTAGGCAACCTTGAAGAAAAAATCAAGGAAAGAATTGTAGGTCAAGACGAGGCTGTAAAGGTCCTTGCAAGTGCAATTCAAAGAAGCCGTGCAGGCGTTAGTGTTAAAAAGCGTCCTGCTTCCTTCATTTTCGCAGGACCAACAGGTGTTGGTAAAACTGAGCTTGTTAAAACTCTTGCAAACGAGCTATTTGACTCAGTTGATAACCTTGTAAGACTTGATATGTCCGAGTATATGGAAAAGCATTCTGTTTCTAAGCTAGTTGGCTCCCCTCCAGGCTACGTAGGCTATGATGAGGCAGGTCAGCTAACAGAGAAGATTAGACGCTCACCATATTCAGTTGTATTGTTTGACGAAATTGAAAAGGCTCACCCAGACGTTTTAAATATCCTTCTTCAAGTACTTGACGATGGTAAAATTACAGACGCACAGGGAAGAGTTATCAATTTTGAGAACACAGTAATTATTATGACAACAAACGCAGGTGCAACTCTTACATCCTCAAAGGCAGGCTTCGGCAATGATGAGTCTAGCTTAACTAAGGATAAGACAGAAAAAGCGCTTTCACAATTCCTACGCCCAGAGTTTATCAACAGAATTGACGAGATTATTACATTTCGCTCTCTTGAGGTTGAGGACTTTGAGCGCATTGCAAAAATTATGCTTGAGGATATGCGCAAGTCACTTTCTGAAAGAGAAATCACCTTTACTTATACCCCTGATGTATGTAAGCTAATTGCAGAAAAGTCATTTAGTAAAAAGTATGGCGCAAGAAATATGAGAAGATTTATTCAAACAGAAATCGAGAATAAGCTTGCCCATGCAATTATCTTCGAAATCAAGGGAAATATCACCTCAGCAAGCGTAAAGGTTGTCAAGGGCGAAATTAGGGTTTCGTGCTTATAATTCTAAAGGGTGTGCCGAAAAGACACACCCTTTTTTAGTACCAATCACCTAAAAATGCACAAAAAAATCATCAAAATAATCGCTTCAGTGATTTAAAACGCTAAAATTCAAAAAAAGTGAATAAATAATCATAAAAAAATCTTGAAATTCATATGCTACTGTGATATCATATAAAATATATTAAAAGATACGGCAGGTGCACGTACCATAAAGGAAAAGAGGTTAAAAATGGCTAACAACAATAATAAAAAAATGGTTGAGCAAATCACATCAATGGATGAGGATTTTGCAAAATGGTATACCGATATTGTTAAAAAAGCGGACTTGATTGACTATTCTAGTGTAAAGGGCTGTATGATTATAAGACCTTACGGCTATGCAATTTGGGAAAATATTCAATCACTTTTGAATAATCGCTTTAAGAAAACCGGTGTTGAAAACGTATATATGCCAATGTTTATTCCTGAGTCCTTGCTTCAAAGAGAAAAGGACCACGTAGAGGGCTTTGCCCCTGAGGTAGCATGGGTTACACACGGTGGTAGCGAGCCACTTACAGAAAAGCTTTGTGTACGTCCAACCTCAGAAACACTTTTCTGTGAGCACTATGCAAATATTATTCGCTCATACAGAGACCTACCAAAGATGTACAATCAATGGTGTAGTGTTGTAAGATGGGAAAAGACAACACGTCCATTCCTCCGTAGCCGTGAATTTTTATGGCAAGAGGGACACACAATCCACGCAACAGCCGAGGAGGCAGAGAAGGAAACACTCCAAATGCTTCAGGTATATGCAGACTTCTTTGAAAAGGACCTTGGTATTCCAGTCCTAAAGGGACAAAAGACCGAGAAGGAAAAGTTTGCAGGCGCTAAGGCTACATATACCGTTGAGGCACTAATGCACGATGGTAAGGCACTTCAGGGTGGAACTAGCCATAACTTTGGCGATGGCTTTGCTAAGGCATTCAACATTCAATATCTTGATAAGGATAACACTCTAAAGTATGGTCACCAAACCTCTTGGGGAGTTTCTACAAGAATTATCGGTGCTATCATTATGACACACGGTGACGACAACGGTCTTGTTTTACCACCACTCGTTGCACCAACACAGCTTGTAGTTGTGCCAATCGCACAGCACAAGGAGGGCGTAATTGATAAGGCAACTGAAATTTACGAAAGAGTATCTAATTTTGTAAGAGCAAAAATAGATATTTCCGATAACTCACCAGGCTGGAAGTTTGCTGAGTATGAGATGAAGGGTGTGCCTCTTCGTCTTGAAATCGGTCCTCGTGACATTGAGGCAAATCAATGCGTGCTTGTACGTAGAGATAATCGTGAAAAGCTTGTTGTATCACTAGACGAGCTTGAAACAGTTATTCCGCAATTGCTAGAATCAAT
Organism: Clostridia bacterium; assembly: GCA_017399145.1. Taxonomy (GTDB): domain Bacteria; phylum Bacillota; class Clostridia; order Oscillospirales; family CAG-272; genus RGIG2000. Next base: position 34,855 of record JAFQEG010000002.1, read on the forward strand.
TACAGAAAATCTTTACAACAAGGCTAGCGAAAACAGAAAGAATCGCACCTACACAGAGACAGACCTTGATAGCTTTATCAAAACAGCACAAGAAAAATCTGGCTATATTCGTGCACACTGGTGTGGCGATTTAGCCTGTGAGCTTAAGCTTAAGGAAATCGCAGACGTAACCTCACGTTGTATGCCATTCGGCGAGCAGGGTACAGAGGGTACATGCATCTGCTGTGGCAAAAAGACTGACAAGCTAGTTTACTGGGGTAAGGCATATTAATTTACATTTTATTTTAAGGAGAATATAAAAATGAGCTTCAAAAATCAATATCTTAACGAATTAATGGACAGAGTAATCAAAAGAAACGCAAACGAGCCTGAGTTTCACCAAACCGTAAGAGAGGTTCTTGAGTCAATCGAGCCAGTTGTTGAGGCACGTCCTGAGTACATAACAAGTGGTGTTCTTGAAAGAATGGTTGAGCCTGAAAGAATTATCAAGTTCAGAGTTCCATGGGTTGACGATAAGGGCAACGTTCAAGTAAACAGAGGCTTTAGAATTCAGTTCAATAGCGCTATCGGTCCATACAAGGGAGGACTTCGCTTCCATCCAACAGTATATGAAGGAATTATTAAGTTCCTTGGCTTTGAGCAAACATTTAAGAACAGCTTGACCTCACTCCCAATGGGTGGTGGTAAGGGTGGCTCTGACTTCGACCCACAGGGCAAGAGTGACGCAGAGGTTATGCGCTTCTGCCAAAGCTTTATGACAGAGCTTTCAAGACATATCGGTGCAGACCCTGACGTACCAGCTGGCGATATCGGTGTTGGTGCAAGAGAGGTTGGCTATATGTTCGGCCAATACAAGAGACTTCGTAATGAGTTTACAGGAGTTTTAACTGGTAAGGGTATCTCTTACGGTGGCTCACTCATTCGTCCAGAGGCAACAGGCTACGGTGCAGTTTACTACACTGTAAATATGCTTGAATACTTCAAGGATTCTATCAAGGGCAAGACCTTTGCAATCTCTGGCTTCGGTAACGTTGCTTGGGGTACAGTAAAGAAGGTTAACGAGCTTGGTGGTAAGGTTGTTACAATTTCTGGTCCTGACGGCTACATTTACGACAAGGACGGCATTTGCACAGAGGAAAAGATTAACTTTATGCTTGAAATGCGTGCTTCCTGCCGTAACAGAGTACAGGATTATGCTGATAAGTTTGGCGTTCCATTCTTCCCCAAAGAGAAGCCATGGGGTGTTAAGGCTGATATCTTGATGCCATGCGCTACTCAAAACGAGGTTGGTATGAAGGAAGCTGAGCAAATCGTTAAGAATGGTGTTAAGTATTACGTTGAGGTTTCCAATATGCCTACAACAAACGAGGCAGTTGCATATCTTAAGGCTAACGGCGTTATCGTTGCACCTTCAAAGGCAGTAAACGCAGGTGGTGTTGCAGTTTCAGGTCTTGAAATGTCACAAAACTCAATGCGTTATAGCTGGAGTGCAGAAGAGGTTGACGAAAAGCTTAAGGGCATTATGAGAAACATCTTCCAAAACTCAATCAAGGCAGCTAACCAATATGGTCTTGGTGACGACCTAGTTGCAGGTGCTAATATTGCAGGCTTTATTAAGGTTGCAGACGCAATGCTTGCACAAGGTGTTGTTTAATACAAGTCGAAAAAGAAAGAGAAAGAGGACGAGAAAATCGTCCTCTTTTTTATCTCAATCAAGCAATTTGGCTAAAATCAATAAAAAATTGTTAAAATTTTGCTAATATTACAGAAAAATATATAATTTATATTGATTTTTGAAGAACCTTATAGTATAATAGATACAGCGAAAAACAAAAAATAGGAGGTATATAATGAAAAAGATTTTCGCATTATTGCTCGTCGCACTAATGCTTCTTCCTTGCATCGTTTCTTGTAGTGGCGGTGGTGGTGGAACAGTTATCAATAATGATGACGAAGATTACACCCTTCCAGTTGGCTCAATCAATTCAAGAGATGAATTTGAAAAGGAAGATGCTGAAAGAACAAAAGAGTGGGACGGAAAAACACTTAACATTCTTGCGACCACTTGGACCACAACTGAACCTGGTGCACCATGGTCCACAGCAGAGTTGACAATCACAGCTGAAAATTACAAGAAGTATATGTCATATACTAAAGAACAGCTTGATGCTGAAGCAGCTCTTGACACAGGCTTCGGTAGAGAAATTAACACTGCTATGATTAAGAGACAAAAGCTTATCAAAGATGTTTACGGAGTAGATGTACTCTGGACAAACTCTAAGGGTACTATGGTTTCTAACATCATTACTGAAAACTTGGCTAACCCTGCTGGAGAAAGGTATCATATTGCAATGGTTCGTGCTCTTGAGGCACAAACACTTGTAGGAAACAAGGTTCTATTTAACCTTGCAAACAGCCCAAACCTCGACTTGAGCAAATCCTACTTCAACCAAGTTGCTCTTGAATCTTATTCAGTAGCAGGTAATACATATTTTGTTGCAGGTGACTTCTCATTCCTTGATGAGCAGACCTCATACCTAATTTTCTTGAATCTTGGTCTTGTTAAATCAAGCACAATTCCAAACCTTTACCAAAAGGTAAGAGATGGTAAATGGACAATTGACGAAATGCTTTCAATTGCTCGTAACCCTGCATTCTTTGGTGACATTGACAAAACAACTGGTTACCAAGACACAGATAAATACGGCTTTGGTACAACAAACCTTTCTCGTTTCTTCCAGTCCTCTGGTATTCAACAGGTTTCTGTTGACGAGACAACAGGCTTGTATCAAATCAGCTTGAACGATGGTAAAGTAGGTACTCTCGTTGACAAGCTTATCGACATCAGCAAGGCATCTTATGCTCGTACAAACTGGGACGGTGGCTACGGCGCATTGGGTGAGGCTTTCGGTGACGATAGACTTCTATTCTACAATGAGGTTGTACAAAAGTTTGATATCTTTGGCCCACAAAGCGAAAAGTATGCTGACCTTCAAATCGGTACACTTCCTTCACCAAAGCTAAACGAGGACCAAGAGTCCTACTACACACCTTGCTCATATCAATCAACACTTATGTGTATTCCTAAGACAACTCCATCAAAGAGAATGTCCACATACTTCTTTGACGTTATTTCATGGACAGGTCAAGAGTACTTAATGGGTTACTCATACGATGAAAATGGTGAAAAGGTATTTACATACACTGAAGATGAAAACGGCAATGTAAAAGACCCAGGCTACGGTTATTATTCATACCTTAGAGCAAAAGTTAAGGATTACAAAGAACCTGGTGACACTATGGAAATGATTACAGACTACATCTTCGCAGGCCTTTGCTACGACGTTGGATATATGCATAGCTGGGACGGCTTGCTTTCAAGCGTACAAGGTGACTCTTATTCTGGTGATGAAAATAAATTCCAAACTGCATACGAGGGCGCTTACGAAACCGCACTTGCTATTGTAGAGGAATGGAACACTAACTGGAGAGGCTAATACCTTCTGATTTAAAAATAAAGCGCTTATCGCTCTGCGATAAGTGCTTTTTTTTACATATTTTAACAAATTAAAGTTGAAAAAGAATATACAATATGATATACTTTAAATAGAATAAAATAAGGAGCTACTAGCTATGGCAATTGTAATCAATAACACAGATAAAACCTATACTCTGTACACCAAAAACTCAATGTATCAAATGAAGGTTGACGACCTAGGCACCTTGATACACAACTATTACGGCGAAAAAATGGAATATTCCGACCTACATTATTATGTAGAGTGTACCGAAATTCCACCGTTTTCCCCCAATCCAATCGCATGCAAAAAAACAAAATATCCTAACTACTCCTACAACCATATAGGTGAGGAAATTTCCTTTTCTGGAAATGGTGAATTCCGTCTTACAGCAATGTCCATAAGAAATGCAGACGGTACACTTGGTTGTGAGCCCAAATTTGTATCTGCAAGGACAGAAAAGGGCAAATATTCCTTGAAGGGCTTGCCTGCATTTTATGGTGACGAGGCAGACACCCTAGTAATTACATTAAAGGATACAATTTACGATATTTACTTCCATTTATATTATGGTGTATTTGAGGAGTATGATTTAATTACACGTAGTGTAGTTGTAGAAAACAAGGAAAAGAATTCAATCAAGCTAGAAAAGGCAATGACTCTTAACCTTGAATTGCCCTCTGGTAGCTATGATATGATATATTTCCGTGGCAGACATATGAGAGAAAGAATGTTCGAAAGAGCAAGAATAAATCACGCACAAACAAGCATTGAAAGCGTACGTGGTGCATCCTCTCACCACGAAAATCCATTTGTTATAATCGCTGATAAGAATGCAAACGAGGACTTTGGTAATGCATACGGAATTGCACTTGTTTATAGTGGAAACTTTAAAATTAGTGCCGAGAAGGACCAATGGGAAAAGACAAGGGTAGTTGCAGGAATTAATAGCGAAAACTTTAATTTTGAAGTTGAGTCACAAGGCACATTTACTTGTCCTGAGGTTGCTATGGTTTATAGTAATGAGGGCTTTGCAAAAATGTCGAATTGCTTCCATAAAGCAATAAGAAATAACCTTTGCCGTGGCAAGTTTAAAAACGCAAGAAGACCAATTCTTATCAATAACTGGGAAGGTACATACTTTAATTTTAATGCCGATAAGCTAGTGGCAATGGCACACGAGGCAAAGAAAATGGGTGTTGAGCTTTTCGTTATGGATGACGGTTGGTTTGGCAAAAGAGATAACGACTGTTGTGCCCTAGGAGATTGGACACCAAATGAAACAAAGCTTCAAGGTACATTAATGGAGCTTTCTCAAAGAATAAATAATGAAGGAATGAAGTTTGGTATTTGGTTTGAGCCTGAATGTATTTCAGAGGATAGCGACCTATATCGAGCACACCCTGACTTTGCATTCCAAATGCCAAATCGTGCACCACAGATTTCAAGACAACAATTAGTGCTTGATTTTTCTCGCAAGGAAGTTGTAGATAACATTTATAATCAGCTTGTAAAGGTTCTTGATAGTGCAAATATTTCCTATGTAAAATGGGACTTTAACAGACACATAACAGACCTTTATAGCGTATCGTTACCAAGTGAAAAGCAAGGCGAGGTTTACCACCGTTATATGCTTGGCTTGTACGACCTATTAGAAAGAATTACAACTAAGTATCCTGACATCTTATTCGAAAGCTGCTCAGGTGGTGGTGGTCGCTTTGATTGTGGTATGCTATACTATATGCCACAGGTATGGACTAGCGACAACTCTGACGCAATTGATAGATTGAAAATTCAATACGGTACATCCTTTGCATATCCTGTATCTGCTATGGGTGCTCACGTTTCAACCTGTCCTAACCACCAAAATGCAAGAGTAACACCTCTTAAAACTAGAGGAAACGTTGCATATTTTGGCACATATGGACTAGAGCTTGACGTAACTAAAATGACCGATGAGGAAAAAGCAGAAATCACTCGTCAAATCGAAGAGTTTAAGAAGTATTACGAGCTAATTCAAAGAGGCGACTACTATCGCTTGCTTTCACCATTTACACCGGAGGAAAGCCTCTTCTGCGCATGGGAAACCGTAAAGCCAGACGGTAGCGAGGCTCTTGTTTGTACAGTAAGATATGAAAGCGACGCTGCAACAGCCCCAGAATTTGTAAAGGTAAAGGGACTTGTTAAGAATAAATGGTATAGAATAAACGGCGGAGAAGAAAAGTACCTCGGCGCGTCCCTTATGAATATAGGCTTTAAGGTGCCATATGACTTCTTTACATACCCATCAAGACTTTTCCATATAACAGAAGCATAAAACTAAAAGGCTTGGAATTTTCCAAGCCTTTTTACTATACTTCAAAATACAGTCCTATATGAAACCTTTACACAAAGCGATGTCATTTATAACTCCAACGCATAACTGGTTTTGCCCCTCTTACCTCTATCACTAGTGATAGATACCTAGTCACCTATAAGAAGTGATAGATAACTAGTGATATCTTACTTTTTATAGATAATTTGGTTATACTAAATTTATAAAGTTATTGAGGTGAAATTATATATAAATTTGGTAAGGTAGTAATTAAATTAGAGGAAATGATTGCTAAAAAGGGCATTAGCAAGAATAGACTATGCCATATTGCTGAAATGGAGCACAAGCAAGTAAACAATTACTGCAAAAACAAAATCACAAGACTAGACACAGATGTATTAGCAAGACTTTGCTTTGCACTTGATTGCACAGTTGGTGACTTGATTGAGTACGTGCCCGCAGAGGAAGAGAATAAAAAAAGAAGTCTGTCAACTAAATGACAGACTCTTTACTTTTGATTAGCCCTTGTAAATTTGTTCAAGCTTTTTATTAAATTCCTCAGCTGTGTTGTAGCCTTGAAGCTTTAATCTAGCATTCATTGCAGCAATTTCGAGAATAACAGCAAGGTTTCTACCAGGACGCACAGGAATTGTAATAGCAGGAATATCAAGTCCTAGAATATTATAGTTTTCGTTTTCTAGTCCCATTCTGTCGTAAAGCTTACCCTCAACCCAAGGCTCAAGCTTAACGATTAATTGAATTTTTTCCGACTCCTTAACTGAACCTATACCGAAAATTCTACGGATATCAACAATGCCAATACCACGAAGCTCCATATAATATCTAATAATTTCGGGAGCTTTACCAACAAGGGTCTTTTCGGATACCTTGCTTATTTCTACGGCATCGTCAGCAATTAGACGGTGACCTCTTTTAATAAGCTCAATAGCGGTTTCGCTTTTACCAATACCGCTATCACCAAGCATCAAAATACCGAGGCCATAAACCTCAACAAGCACACCATGACGGGTAATTGTTGGTGCTAAATGCACGTTAAGTGATGCGATAATAGAAGAAACAAAGCTATTTGTCGAAATGCTTGTTGTAAAGAAGGGAATACCAAATTCCTTTGCCATTTCAGTCATTTCAGGAAATGGTGTCAAATCTCTAGCGATGATAATGCAAACAGGCTTCTTTTCCATAAAAGCACGAATTTTGCTATATCTTTCCTCGGGAGATAGCTTTTCTAAGTAAATAGACTCAACACGACCCAAAATTTGAATTCTTTCAGGGTCGAAGTAATCAAAGAATCCTGTCAATGGTAAGCCAGGACGATGTATTTCAGTACGTGTTATTTTAATCTCATTAAGATTTTCGGGCGCGTAAATGCTTTCAAGCTTAAATTCGTCAATAAGCTTTGTAAGCATTACATAACCGTTAGTTTTAGCTTCCATATTAAACCTCCGTGGTTTTGATAATTAATTTTAACACAATAACTATAAAAAAGCAATAAATAAAAGGAAAATAGTATGAAAAAGAAGGTAAAAAGCAAGGACGAAGTGTTTCAAGCTGGAAAAATCAACGACGTAGCCTCTAGCTTCGCAGAAAACGAAATCAATGACGCAGACTATCTAAATCCACTAGATGACGACATAAGCAAAATACTAGTATCTTCAAAAGAAACGATTAACAATCAAAGAATTAACCTTGAAAAGGACAAGCAAGTAATGTCCACGCTAGAAGAAGTGTTAGCAATAAAAGAAAAGCATATAATCGACTTAAAAGATTATTATATTCAGCTTATTAATATGCTACTTGACACAACTAACTACGCATATCGTAAATTTACTCTAACAAAGGAAATAGACGCAAGTGCAGTTTTGTCAGAAAAGATAATGCATATAATAAATGCAGTTGCCTTAGGAATAATAAATGAAATTGAATTTGTCAATCCTATTTCCTTTGAGATACAGTTGAAAGAGGACCAAATAGATTTATCATACAAAGCATATGTAGAAATTATGGATAACTTAAACAGTGATGAAATAATAAGCCTATACCCATGTATCTCAACACGATGGAATTATATTAATTCTGTTTGTGCAGAGCATTGTCTAGAAAGTGCACTTACGATAAAGAATAAGCAATTAGAAATAAAATATCTTTTGCCCGTTGACGTATATAATAAATCTACACTCAAAAACGACCCATTCTCACAGGAATCAAAGGAAAGCATCCTATATTACTTGGATATGTTTACATACTAATCCTATTTGCTAAGCAAGAGAAGAGAAAGCATAAGGATAACAGAAAAGTTATCCTTGCCACCATTGTCACTTAGCAATAAAATTAGTCCAATTAGAAGCAAATCATCCTTAGCTAAATTATTAAATAGTCTATCAAAGCTTGATTTAATTTCTTTAAAAGCACTTATATTCTTATCCGCCTCCTTGTCTTGCAAGGGGGCTTTTTCGTCTATGTAGTTTTCCTCAGATACGGGTGAAATTTCTTCGTCTTGTACAGAAATGTTAGGGGGTGTGTCGATAATTTCTTCGTTTTCAATAACATTTTGGCTTTGCTGAAAGCTTTGAGAAACGGAAATCTTCTCAGGCCCCTGCTTACCCTTGTGAATTTTAACATTTGAATCTATATCGTTATCAATAAATCGAGTGCCACCATAGTTACTAGGCACTCTTATGCCATTATATCTAGTAAACATATTTTTACCCCAATAAATTTAATACGCTTGATAGGGAAGAAAGCTTTAAAATGTTGCCAATCATATCCTGTCTTCCTTGACTTAAATAGGGCTTTATGGCAAGTAAAAGCTTGGTGCTTTTTGAAATTTCATTGCTTAATGACCCTACCATTTTAACAACGTTAAGGTCTTGTGGATTTTCTTCGTTTTCAGATTTTTCCTCGTAAGAAGTAGGCTTTTCCTTATCTCCTTCATTTTTCATATGAGAGGATAAAAGAGACAAAACATCGGGCAGAGTGTCGCTTATTTCGCCATTTTTGTTATTTTCAACTAACTGACTAATCTTTTTCATAAGGTCTGGATTGCTAGTGACAGAGGATAACATTTCCTCGAAGCTTTTTTCACTCATTCTTGTTATCCCCCTTAAACATTTTTAATGCTTGATTTATTTGCTCTTCTGTTAGCGAGGAAAGAAGTGACCTGATTTTTGTCATATCCTTAGGCTTTTCCATTTGACTAATGCTTGTTTTTCCACTTTTTTTGGCTACGTGCATAATCGCACTCCATAGCTGGTCGTCATTTAACTTTAGAAGCAAATCAATAGTTTTTTTATCAATTTTCATAAAAACCTCCAATTCTTACTAATAATATGGTATGATTAAATAGAAAAAAGGACACAAGGAGAAGAAATATGAAATTTTTAGTTTTTGCTGACTCACATGGAAAGGTCAACAGAATGGTAGATGCCATCGAAATGCATAAAAACAATACCGACGGTGTAATTTTCCTAGGTGACGGAGTCCACGATATCGAATATCTAAAGGAATACTATCCGACACTTGCATTTTACTATGTAAAGGGCAATTGTGATATGCTATGTGGCTCTGTATTAATTGAGCAAATTATCACAATTGACGGAATAAAAATACTAATCACTCATAGTCATTTGTATGGCTCAGCAAACAGATATGAAAAGCTTGCAGAAAGGGCATACGAAAGGGGTGCTAGTGCAGTATTTTTTGGTCATACACATTTGCCAACTGACGATATTATTGAGATGAATGATAAGTCAATAAAGATTTTCAATCCCGGAAGTGTGGGCTACGAGGGGCATTATGGTATCTTAAACACAAGTGGTAATGTCCTAGTTACAAGTCATACAAAAATACTTTAAATATTTACCAAAAACCCTTGAAAATACTAATATTATATGGTAAAATTTCTTTGTACGGCTATGTACACATAACATCAAAAATTTATTCGGAGGAATGAATAATGGAAAAGAAAGTAAGAATTGGTATCATCGGTTGTGGAGGAATTGCAAACGGAAAGCATATGCCTTCACTTAAAAAGGTTCCACAAGCTGAAATGGTTGCATTCTGCGACATTATCGTAGAAAGAGCAGAGGAAGCAGCAAAGAAATATGGTTGTGAGGGCGCAAAGGTTTATAAGGACTACAAGGACCTTTTAAAGGACGAAACAATTGACGTAGTACACGTTTGCACACCAAACAGAAGCCACAGCTTTATTACCGTTGATGCACTTGAGTCAGGCAAGCACGTTATGTGTGAAAAGCCAATGGCAATCAATGCAGAGGAAGCAAAGAAGATGGTTGACGCAGCTAAGCGTACAGGCAAAATGCTTACAATTGGTTATCAAAACAGACAAAGAAAGGACGCTATCTATCTAAAGAAAGAGGCTGAGGATGGCGTATTTGGAGATATCTACTACGCAAAGGCAACAGCACTTCGTCGTCGTGCAGTACCAACATGGGGCGTATTTATCAACGAGTACGAGCAGGGTGGTGGACCACTTATCGATATCGGTACTCACGCACTTGACTTAACACTTTGGACAATGGATAACTATAAGCCAAAGTATTGTGTAGGCACTACATATCATAAGCTCAATGACCAAAAGGAATCTGCAAACGTATTTGGTCAATGGAAGCCAGAGGAATTCACAGTTGAAGATAGTGCATTCGGCTTTATCGTTATGGAAAATGGTGCTACAATCGTGCTTGAGTCATCTTGGGCTATCAATATGACCGAAACAAAGGAAGCTTGCACAACTATTTGTGGTACAAAGGCTGGCGCTAAGATGATTGACCAAGGCGTTCTTGAAATCAATGGTGTTAAGCATAACAATATGTACGAAACAAGACCTAACCTTGATGGTAAGGGTGTTGCATTCTACGATGCAGCTAGCTACAACCCAGGTGCACAAGAGGCTAAGCAATGGATTGAGGCAGTTATCAATGGTACTAAGCCAACTGTACTTCCAGAGCAAGCTTACTGCGTAACTCAAATTCTTGAGGGTATTTACGAGTCTGCAAAGACAGGCAAGCCATATTACTTTAACTAATAAATTTTGATAGGGAACACTTTTTGTGTTTCCTATCGCTATAATAAGATTAATAGGAGAAAATTATGAAACTATCAGTTTTAGCTAACCTTTATGGTAGCAAATCTCTTGACGAGGCTTTGAAAATTATCTCATCACTAGGCGTACATTCTGTTGAAATCGGTGCTGGTGGATACCCAGGAAAGGACCACTGCGACCCAGAAAAGCTACTTAAGGATGAAAAGGCACTTGAGGAATTTAAGGCAACCTTCAAAAAGTATGATGTCGAAATCTGTGCACTTGCTACACACGGCAACCCTGTGCACCCAAATAAGGCTATTGCAGAGCAATTTGATAAGGATATGAGAAATACTATTCTTCTAGCAGAGAAGCTTGGTATTGACACAATCATCACCTTCTCAGGTTGTCCAGGCTCAGACCCTGACGCAAAGCTTCCAAGCTGGGTAACATGCCCATGGCCAGACGATTTCCTTGAAACACTTAACTACCAATGGAATGACGTTATGATTCCTTATTGGAAGGAAGCAACTGCATTTGCAAAGGCTCACGGTGTTACAAAGATTGCTCTTGAAATGCACCCAGGCTTCTGTGTGTATAACCCAGAAACACTTCTTAAGCTTAGAAATGCAGTAGGTGACGTTATCGGTGCTAACCTTGACCCATCTCACTTGATTTGGCAGGGTATTGACCCAGTAATGGCTATAAGAGCACTTGAGGGCGCTATTTACCACGTACACGCAAAGGATACAAAGGTTGACCAAGCTAACACATCTGTAAATGGTGTGCTTGACACTAAGCACTATGGTGACGAAATCCATCGTTCATGGATTTTCCGTACAGTAGGCTACGGCAACAACGAGGAATTTTGGAGGGATTTTGTTTCCAATCTTCGTCTTTGTGGCTATGATAAGGTTCTTTCAATTGAGCATGAGGATAGCTTAATGACAATTGATGAGGGTCTTAAGAAGGCTGTTGAATTCCTTGACAGAGTAATGATTAAGGAACCAAAGCCAACCGGTATGCGTTGGGCATAAAAAGCTAAAATAGCCGACACTGTGTCGGCTATTTTTTGTTTTATTGGTTGTTTTCTGTGTTGTTCTCAGGTGCTTGGTCGCTAGGTGCCTTTAAATGCTCCTTAGGGTCAACGCACTTACCATTGATTTTTAATTCATAGTGTAAATGTGGCTCCTCGGCAAGCTCATTCATTGCACTTTCACCAACTGCGCCAATTACATCACCACTCTTAACGCTAGCGCCTATAATGATTCCGTCCTTAACCTCTGGGTCAAGATTTTTATATACGCTAATTGCGTTGCCTGTGTGCTCAATTGATACACAGGTGCCCATAAATGGGTCATTCCATACATTAGTAACCACACCATCGGCAACAGCTACAACCTCTGTACCAAGGTTAGCCATAATGTCAATGCCCTCATGAGTCCTGTAATCATTCATTGTTTGAGAAAATACAGGTATGCTATCACTAAAATCAATTCCTATTTCACCATTGACTGGCATAGAAAATTGGGGTAGAGTGTCGGTATTATCACCATTTATACCTGTTTGAGTGTCGTCTGTCAAGCCTGAATTAGTATCAATCCCTGTGTCAGTCCCAGGTAGATTTCTTCTAGCAATTGTAGTTGAAATAATAAGCAAAACTACAACTGCCATAATAACCGCAAGGGTAAGATAAAAGGCCCTTGCGTTTTTCTTGTTTTCGTTTTCTTCCATTTTTTATTTGTCCTTTCAATAATTTATTGCAAAAGTATTATTTACCTACATTCTACGAATTATGCATAAATTTTGTAGGTTAAGTAAAAACCTGCATTGACATATAAAAATATATGTGTTATTATATTAGTGATATATCTTAATTCTTTGGAGGAAATTATGATTAAGGTTGAAAGATTTTCAGTAATGAATATGGAAAATGCTATACGTGGCGCAAGAAATCCAATGAATTCTTGGGCTAAAATGGATAGCTACTATGACGAAAAGGGTAACTATGTACTAGGTCCTAACGACTTATCACTTGCTAAAAAGCTTGCTAAGGCAGGGTCCGACCATAGAAAATATCTTCGTCAAATTTTTGTATCAGTTGATATTACAGCACCACTTTACTGGTGGAAGGAATACGACACCTATAAGGTTGCAACAGTTGCAAACTCAACCTCAACTATGCACAAAATTCACGCAAAGCCCTTTGAAAGAGATGACTTTAGTTGCGATAAAATGAGCAAGGGTGCACTTTCCGTTCTTGATGGAATCATTGAATATCTTGAAAAAGCACGTTTAGAGTATATTGAAACTAAGGATAAGGCACTTTGGTTTGATATGATTCAGCTTTTACCATCAAGCTATAACCAAATGAGGACCTGTACTATGAATTATGAAACACTCATAAACATATATTATGCAAGAAGACATCACAAGCTTGATGAATGGCACGTTTTATGTGACTGGATTATGTCACTTCCTTACGCAAAGGATTTAATTGCTGTAAAGGACGAAAATCCACAATAAAGGAAATTTATGTTAGAGAAAATTATTAAAAATTATAATCAACCACAAAGGCCCGAAGTGCGTGTGCAAGTCGGGCGCTTTGCAGGTATAGTGGGCATTGTAGCAAATGCCTTGCTTTTCGCTATAAAGATTGTTTTCGGTATTTTATTTAGAAGTATTTCTATTATTGCCGACTCACTTAATAATCTTTCTGACGCAGGCACAAACGTAATTACCGTTGTAGGCTACACAGTATCTGGCAAGCCTGCCGACAAGGACCATCCCTTCGGTCACGCAAGAATGGAATATATAAGCTCGTTAATAATCGCAATCTTTATTGCATTTTTCGGCTTAGAAACTCTTATTTCATCGGTTGAGAATATAATTACACCTCAACCTGTACAGGACTATACCTTTCTACCTATTATAGTTATGGGCTGTACAATCCTTGTTAAGCTTTTAGTTGCTATTTTTTATACTCGCTTAGGCAAGCATATCAATTCCGACACCCTAAAGGCAAGTGCCCTTGATAGCATCGGTGACGTTTTTGCAACTGGTGCCGTTGTTGTAGGAATGATAGTTACAAAGTATACAGGCTTTGTGTATACAGATTCAATTGTAGGTATAGGAATTGCAATTTACATTATTGTAATGGGCATTAAGCTTGTTGTTGAAACCTCAAATAAGCTAATAGGTCAAGCACCTGATGCTGATTTTATTTCCTCGGTAATAAAAAAGATTAAGGATTACGAGGGTGTGCTTGGCATTCACGACCTTGTTGTACACTCTTATGGTGAAAATAAATGCTTTGCCTCGGTACACGTCGAGGTAGATGCAAACGCAGAGGTAATGCACACTCACGACTTAATGGATAATATTGAGTCAGACTTCTTAAAGGATGGCATCAACCTAGTTATTCATATGGACCCTATATCCGTATCCGACCCTGAAACTGTTGAATTAAGAGGCAAGGTCCTTGAAATAGTTTCAGCCTTAGCTAGTGAATATTCAAGCCCAATTTCAATGCACGATTTTAGACTTGTAAAGGGCGTTACACATACAAATGTTTTGTTTGACGTTAGTGTGTCAAATGAGTTGAAAATTACAGACCAGGCACTTTGTGACGAATTAACAAGAAGATTAAAGGACATAAACCCACTTTATAACCTTGTTCTGACAGTAGATAGAGACTATTTTTCAGTTAGGTTTGGGTAAAGAGGAGGAATGATGAAAAAAAGAGCACTTTATTTTGTTTTGTTTTTAACACTAGCTTTGCTTACCCTTGCAACCGTTACATTAGCTAGTGACATATTTGTAAGAGTAAACGATTCAGTAACAGTTGATGATATAAATAATGTATTTTACGTGCCATCTGCAGTAAAGCCAGATTCAGTAGTCCTTGATTTGTATGGTACAGACGAAATTACTTACATTGACAATGGCGAAATCAAGGAAATCAATAAAAATTCACCACTTGATCTTACAAGCTACGCAATAGTTGACGAAAACGGAAACAAATGCTACCAAAAAACAGTGTATTTAAAAGATAATCCATATACTTTTACCTTTTATTTTGCTAGCACCCTACCAAGCATTCACGTATCAACCGTTAAGGGTGCAGAAAATATTGTTGCTTATAATAGTAAGGATACGTCAACCACAATTACAATTGTAAATAGTGACGGCACCTTAGAATATACGGAAAATCAAGGTGAATTAAGTGAAATCAAGGTAAGAGGAAATACAACAAACTCTTATGCTAAAAAGCCCTTTGCAATCAAGCTAGGACATAAGGCGCCTTTGTTTGAAATGTCAAACGATAGACAGTGGATTTTACTTGCAAACTATCTAGACCAATCACTTATTCGTAATAGCATAATGTACAAAATCGCAGAAATCCTTGGAATGGATATGTGCGACTTCAAGAGTGTTGACCTATATCTCGATGGCGACTATTATGGTGTTTATTTGCTTTGTGAAAAGGTTGAAATAGATAATGGCCGTGTAAATATAAGAGACCTTGAGGAAGAAACAGAATTGTTAAACCCTTCATTTAACGAAAATGCAATCTCAGTAACTGATGGAGATTTGATTAACAACACAATTCTTACAGAATACAGATATATTGACGGTGTAATTGACCCAGCCGATATTACAGGTGGCTATTTAATCGAGCTTGATAATAACTATTATAAAGACGAGCTTTGTTATTTTGTTACAGATAACAACAATCACTATGTAATCAAATCCCCTGAGTACGCATCAAAGGCACAGGTTGAGTACATAGCAACACTCTTTGCCGAAATGGAAGAGGCAATAATGTCACAGGACGGAAAGAATCGTTTAGGTAAGCATTATAGCGAATATGCAGACGTTGATTCCTTTGTATATGCTTACATAATTGCCGAGTTTTCAAGAAACTATGACGCAGGGTCCTCTAGTATGTATTTCTACAAGGATAGCGACAAAAACGGCGAATTTTCTAAAATAGTTAAGGGTCCACTTTGGGACTGCGATAACACACTTGGAAATATTCATAAAAATGATGCGTCTAATCCTGAGGGATTTTGGGCGAAGGGTAGAAGCATTTGGTCAGGCTTAACCGCAAAGCAAGATTTCAACAAAAGAGTAACTGAAGTATTTACCACACTTTATGATGATATCTTCAATATGCTTGATATGGGTGGCTTTATTGATGACCAGCTAAACGAATTAAACGGCTCGTATCAAATGGAAAGACTTCGTTGGTCCAGCTACGATTATAGCAAATGGCCAACCTACTATGATGGCACCCACTACGACAGATGGCAAAGTGCACCTGTATTTAATTTTGTAGAAAAATATACAGATGGTGTAAACAACACAAACCAAACTGTAATTGGATATCTTTGCAATCACATTGAATCACGTGCAAATTGGCTTGCTGATGAATGGGGTTGTCAAGTAACTAAAAGAGTAAGAGTGCTAAACGACCCACCATCACCAGATGCACCACCACCGGCACAACCAACAATTGATAACACTTGGATGATAATTACTATTGTAATTGTTGCATCAATTGCTGTAATTGCCACCTGTGTTGTAATTGTTATAGTAAAGAAAAGAGATTAATATAAAAAACACCTTGATTTTAGGCACTTAGCCTTGAATTAAGGTGCTTTTTGTTTATATTAAAATATGAACACTTGTGCAAGTGAATAATAAATAATATAAAAAATAGGAATAATTTTCAAATTTTCTGCAAATAATACGTATTGAAGGGAGTTTGATAAATGAAGATAGTAATAAATTTAAAGAATGAGATAAAAGAGGACTTAATAGAGGTAGTCGATTATTTTATAAGCTATGGCTATGATGAATTCATAATTTTTGCAAATAACCCACAAGGAATTTTTGACAAGGGTAGGCTTGCATATTATCGAAACAATCAAATAACAGTAATTACACTAAAGAAAAACAGGGAAGAGACAAAGGACCTTTTACATTTGATTAAGGGTGGACTAAATAAATTTTTTATTGTTTTTTCAAAAAAGGTAATCGAGCTAGACCTTGACCAGTTGCTTTTTGCATACAAAAGCAACGCAACCCTTGCAACTCTTGGTAATTATCAAAATAAATTAGTTGTTGCAATTTTTGAAAATGAAATTTTTGATTATTTTTCCTATGGCAATAGCTTAGAAAGAGAAGTCCTTGCAAGAGTAGGCGAGGACGGAGAAATTTCCTTATATTCCCAAAATTAGTAAACAAAAAACCGAGTTTCCTCGGTTTTTTATTTTTAGTCAAGCTCAAATACACCTGTATATAGCTGATAATATTTGCCTTTTTGCGCAATTAGGTCATCGTGGGAGCCACGCTCAATAATTCTACCCTTGTCAAGCACCATAATTACGTCAGAGTTTTTAATTGTAGAAAGTCTGTGGGCAATTACAAATACTGTACGACCCTTCATAAGTGAGTCCATACCAGCTGATACAATCGATTCTGTTCTTGTATCAATTGAAGAGGTAGCCTCGTCAAGAATCATAACAGGAGGGTCGGCAACCGCTGCACGAGCTATTGAAATAAGCTGTCTTTGACCCTGTGAAAGGCCGCTACCACTACCTGAAAGCATAGTGTTATAGCCATCAGGAAGCATTTCAATAAAGGAATGAGCATTAGCGAGCTTTGCAGCCTCAATGCATTCCTCGTCAGTTGCATCTAGCTTTCCATAACGGATATTGTCCATTACAGTACCGGTAAATAGGTTTACGTCTTGAAGAACTATACCAAGGGAGCGACGAAGGTCGTCCTTTTTGATTTTATTAATGTTAATTCCGTCGTATCTAATCTTACCATCTGCTATATCGTAGAAGCGATTGAGTAGGTTAGTAATAGTTGTTTTACCTGCACCAGTTGCACCAACAAAGGCGATTTTTTGTCCGGGCTCGGCATAGAGGGAAATGTCGTGAAGAACGATTTTATCCTCAACGTATCCAAAGTCAACCTCCTTTAGTCTTACGTCACCGGTTAGCTTAGTATAGGTAACTGTACCATCACTATGAGGATGCTTCCATGCCCACATACCAGTGTGCTTGTCTGCTTCAACAATGGTGCCATTTTCGTCCTCTCTTGCATCAACAAGAGTAACGTAGCCATCATCAACCTCAGGCTCCTCGTCTAGTAGCTCAAACACACGCTCAGCACCTGCAAGACCCATAATAATAGCGTTAGCTTGCTGTGAAAGCTGAGAAACGTTGTTAGTAAACTGCTTAGAAAGGCCAAGGAAGGCAACTGCCGTACCTATTGTAAATACAGCTGTACCAGTTGTACCATTAAAAATTGTTTCAAGTGAAAGGTTATTTTGACCAATTAAAAGTGTACCAACAAAAACTAAAACCGCATAGAGAATATGACCTATATTATTCATAATAGGCATAAGGGTATTAGCCCTTGTGTTAGCCATTGTAGCATGCTTGCAAAGAGTTGTATTAAGTTGGTTGAATTTTTGCTTACTCTTAGGCTCAAAATTGAACACCTTAACAACCTTTTGACCGTTAATCATTTCCTCAATGTAGCCCTCAGCATCACCGAGAGATTCCTGTTGACGTCTAAAGTGCTTAGCGCCACTACCACCAATAACTCTTGAGGTTATCGTCATAGCAACAACGCCTAAAATAACTACCATAGCCATCCAAAAGCTCATTATAAGCATCATGGTGGTTACTGTCAAAAGGATAATAGAGGTAGTAATAACCTGTGGAATTGACTGAGAAATTAACTGTCTTAATGCGTCAATGTCGTTTGTATAGCGTGACATAATTTCGCCACGTGCATTTGTGTCAAAGTATTTGATAGGAAGCTTTTGCATCTTGCCAAACATAAGAGTCCTAAACTTGTGAAGCGACCCTTGTGTAATAGTAGCCATTGTGCGAGTTTGAATAAAGGCACAGAGAAGACCGACTAAATAAATGCTAGCAAGAATTATAATATAGGTTGCAATCTGTGGAAAGTATTTTTCCATCATTGCGTCAGCAGTTGCACCCTTAGACATTTCCGTAATAGCTAAAGCAACTGTATCTAATACGTTTCTTTGGAAAATAGAGGGACAAGCGGTTGCAACAGCACTTAAGCCAATGCAAACAAATACTAAAATTAAAGGTGCCTTATAGAAGGAAAAGAGAAGCTTCATAAATCTTGTAAAGGTACCCTTTTTAACCTTTTTCATAGGTCGACCCATAACAGGTCCACGTGGATTTTTTACAGTTTTATTCATTACTTGTTACCTCCTTCCTCAGTGCTACCTGCACCTTTAGTTTGAGAGGTGTATATTTCCTTGTAAATATCATTGCTTTCAAGTAGGCTTTCGTGATTGCCAATAGCATTAATCTTACCATCATCAAGTATGATAATAACATCGGCGTCCTGAATGCTTGAAATTCTTTGAGCAATAATAAGCTTTGTAGTGTTAGGAATTTCTTCCATAAATGCTTTTCTAATATGGGCATCAGTCCTTGTATCTACTGCACTTGTAGAGTCGTCAAGAATAAGAATCTTAGGCTTTTTCAAAAGTGCACGGGCAATACAAAGTCTTTGCTTTTGACCACCTGATACGTTTGTACCACCCTGCTCAATATAAGTATCATATTTGTCAGGGAAGCCTTGAATAAATTCGTCAGCACAAGCAAGCTTACAAACACGAATCATATCCTCGTCAGTTGCATTTTCGTCACCCCAACGAAGATTTTCCTTGATTGTGCCAGAGAATAATACATTCTTTTGTAGCACAACGCTAACAGAGTCACGAAGTGTAACAACGTCGTAATTTCTTACGTCAACACCACCAACTAGCACCTGACCCTCTGTTACGTCGTAAAGTCTAGGAATAAGCTGAATTAGTGTAGATTTAGCACTACCTGTGCCACCAATAATACCAACAGTTTGACCTGATTTTATAGTTAGATTTACATTTGAAAGAGCAAACTTTTCAGCTCTTTGTGCATACTTAAAGTAAACGTTTTTAAACTCAATATCACCGTTTTCAACCTTAGTTACAGGATTTTCTGGATTTTTAATAGTGGTTTCCTCATCAAGCACCTCGCAAATACGTCTTGCACTCTCTGCGGACATTGTAACCATAACAAAAATCATTGAAATCATCATAAGGCTCATAAGGGTTTGCATACCATAGGTTAAAAGGGTAGAGAAGTTACCAATTTCAAAGGCAACACCACCGGACGAGATTAGTATTCTCGAGCCAAAGAATAAAATACCTACCATTAATGAATACATACATAACTGCATTACAGGGCTATTTAGCGCAAGGATTTTTTCGGCTCTTGTAAAGTCAGCACGCACGTCGTCGGATGCACGAGAAAACTTGTCCTTTTCATAATCTTCACGTACAAAGGACTTAACAACACGCATACCAGCTACATTTTCTTGAATTGAGCTATTAAGTGTATCGTACTTCTTAAATACCTTTTTGAAAATAGGCATTGCGTTTCTTGCTACCATAATAAGAGTGAATAGCAAAATAGGTAAAACAATAACGAAAATCCAAGCCATCTTTCCACCAACGGAAAATGCCATTACTATTGAGAAAATGAACATAAATGGTGAACGAATAGCAGTTCTTATAATCATCATAAAGGATTGCTGTACATTTGTAACGTCGGTTGTAAGACGAGTAACTAGGCTAGAGGTTGAAAATTTATCAATATTTTCAAAGGAAAAGTCCTGAGATTTATAGAAAAGCCTTTCACGTAAATTCTTAGCAAAGCCACAGGAGGCACGTGAGCAATGCATGCCTGCAAGTGCACCAAAGGTAAGAGAAAGCATAGCAAGGACTACAAGAATTAGGCAAATAGAAACAATAACAGGGGTTATGTTTTCTGTGCCGAATTTACCTTGAACTAGCTCAATAAGCCAACGAGTTATAAATAACTCACCAAGCTTTTCATTTCCGTTTTGAATAAAGGTAATAAGCTCACCCGCAATAGCAGGAATTAAGCATTCCATAATTACCTCAAAAAATACTAAAACAGGGGACAGAATGGCATTTTTCTTATACTGCCCAATGCTTTTAGCCAATGTTTTTATATTCGAAAGCAAATAATCACCATCCTTAAAAAAATACAAGACAATTATAAACCCATAGAAATTTTATGTCAATAAATATAGGAAAAAAACAAAGTGAATTTTTTGTGAAATTGTAAAAAAAGCAGAGCTTAACTCTGCTTTTAAGCTTGTAGATCGGGATATGCCGAGGAAAAAAGCTCATTTATTCTATTATTCTCACCCTTTAGCTTTAAAAATCCTAAAATAGCCTCAAAGCCTGTTGCAATTTTGTATTCACTAGGAGAGGCACTTTTAGGTATGTTCAAATGAGAGGAATTTTTTCCACGTCTAAAAACACCTGCTTCAGCCTCTGTAAGCATACTCTCAATGTTAGAAAAGGCCTTACATTGATTTACGGCAGTTACGTATTTTAGCGCTTCCTTATTAAGAGTTGAGGATTTTTCAAAGCCCTTTAAAATCAAAGCCTCGCGCACAAGTAGCTCTAGAACAGAATCACCTAAGTAGGCAAGGGCAGGGGTGCTAAGTCTATCTATATCAATCATAAAAAATACTCCTTGTTTTTTTACATTTTAACACAACAAATAGCCTTATTCAAGTAATGACTTGAAAAATATATCAAAATATGGTAAAATAAACGAGTTGAGCAAAATTATTTAGTACTGTCTTTATTTCGGTTTGCTCAAAATTGATACTTCCTATGGAGATAAATATGAAAGATAAAATATATGATGTGGCGATTATAGGCGCCGGCATTGTCGGGTCTATGTGCGCATTCCATTTAAGTAAATATAAGCTTAATATTGCCGTCCTAGAGGCAGGCATTGATGTTGCCTCAGGCACAACTCGTGCAAATTCTGCAATTATACACGCAGGCTACGATGCAAACGAGGGTAGCTTAAAGGCAAAGCTAAACGTAAAGGGCTCCTTAATGGTTGAGCCAATTGCAAAGCAATTAGGCGTACACTATAAAAGATGTGGCTCGTTGGTTATCGGCTTTAATGAACAGGACCTAGACCACCTAAATCGCTTGCTAGTAAGAGGCAAGAAAAACGGAGTTTTAGGCTTAGAGATAATAGACGAAAAAAGGCTTCATCAAATGGAGCCAAACGTGTCAAAGGAAGCAAAATACGCACTTTACGCACCAACCGCAGGTATAGTTTGTCCATACGACTTAGCATATGCTACCTGTGAAAATGCTTGCACTAACGGTGCAGATTTCTTCTTTGAGTATAAGGTAGATAAAATTGAAAAGGTAGGTCTTAGCTTTTCACTTTACGCAAAGGAAAAATGCGTAAGAGCAAAATATGTTATCAACTGCGCAGGACTTTATGCGGATGAAATTGCAGGCTTGATTTCCGAGAAGCTTCCCTTTGAAATTATTCCAAGAAGAGGCGAATATATGCTTCTTGATAAGTGTGAAAAGGATACAGTATCTCATACTATTTTCGTTACCCCGAGTGAAAAGGGAAAGGGAATATTAGTTTCCCCAACCGTTGACGGAAACATAATAGTAGGACCTAATGCAAACATAGTAGAATCTAAAGCAGATACAGGTGTTACAGCCGAGGGATTACAGGAAATTTCTCAAAGTGCCGTGACAATGGTGCCTAATATCAATTTAGAGTCTGTAATTACTACCTTTGCAGGAGTAAGGTCAACACCAACAAGTGGAGATTTTTATATTAAACCATCAACAAAGCATCCTAAATTTATTCATTCCGCTGGAATAGAATCCCCAGGACTTGCCTCATCACCGGCAATTGCCTTGTATATTCTAAAGCTACTAGAAAAAGCAGGCTTAAAGCTTAAGGAAAGAAGCGACTACATAACAACACGCACCAAAAACGGAAATTGTAAGCTTTTCTGTGATATGACAGAGGAAGAAAGAAAAAGGGCAATAGAGAAAAATCCTGCAAATGCAAAAATTGTTTGCAGATGTGAAATGGTTACCGAGGGAGATATAATCAACGCAATACATAGACCAATCTCAGCCCATACGGTTGATATGGTAAAGAGGCGCACCCGTGCAGGTATGGGAAGATGTCAGGGTGGCTATTGTAGGGCTCGTGTTGCTGAAATTATAGCAAGAGAGCTTAATATAAGCGTTGATGAGGTTAAAAAATTCTCGTCAAATTCCCATATACTATGTGGAAGGACAAAATAAATCAATGGACAAAAAATTAGTAATAATCGGCTCAGGACCTGCTGGTATGGTATGTGCAATAAATGCCTTAAAGTCTGGAGTTGCAAAGGAGGATATTCTCATTATAGAAAGAGAAGAGGAGCTAGGTGGCACACTCAATCTTTGCATACATACAGGCTTTGGAAAAGGTAACAGGACAGGCACTGAGCTTGCAACAGACCTGGCAAATCAAATTAAAAATTATGGAATTGAATACCTAGTAGGCACTACTGTAATTTCCTTTAACAAGGACAAGGAAATTACAATAGTTTCCCCAGATATTGGCTACGAAAAGGTAAAGGCAGAAGCGATAGTTTTGGCAACCGGTTGTCGTGAAAGGTCAAGAGGTGGACTATCAATCGGTGGCACTCGTCCATCCGGAGTAATTTCTGCAGGCACAGCCCAGCGCTTTATAAACATAGAGGGCTATCTACCTGGCAAAAAAACAATAATAGTAGGCACAACAAACCTAGCCCTTGTAATAGCAAGACGACTTTCCCTTGAGGGAGGTAAGGTCCTTTGCGTTTGTGACGCAAGAAGCAAGCTACAGGTTGATAAAAAGGAAATCGAGGAATGTCTTGAGTTTTTTAATATACCACTAAAATTGCGTACAGTTGTAACTAAGCTATTCGGTAAGGAAAGACTAGAGGCAGTCGAGCTTGCTGACCTAGACAAGCAGGGCAAGATTATAAGAAGCACAAAGAGAATTTTAAAATGCGATTCCTTAGTGTATTCTTGTGGCTTTATTCCAGAAAACGAAATAGCCTCCTTAGCTGGTGTTGAAATTAGAAAAGCAACTCACGGTCCAGTTGTATCAAAAAAACTAGAAACTAGCATTGAAGGTGTATTTTCTTGTGGAAACTCAAGATTTATACACAAGGACGTAATATCTGTTATGACTGATGGCAAAAGGGTTGGCAAAAGCGTAGCAGAATATTTGAAAAAGCATAAGAGTCAAGGGGGAGACGGCGAATGAAAATAGTTTTGACAACTACCATCAAAATCAAAAGTAAAATCAGTCGTTTGTTGCCTGTAAAAACCGACAAGCCTGTATCTCTTGAGGACGCTAAGGAAATAATGAATGCAATAGCTAGCTTTGAAATGGAAGCGCCTATTCATATAGGTGATATTGTAAACCAAAATATACTTGGGAAAAAGATAAATTTGGTAGCTACAAAAACCATAGAAAAATAATATTGAAAAAAATTAAAAAAACACTTGAAAAGTGAAAAAAACTGTGCTACAATATCATAGCACTTAGCCGGTGTGATGGAATTGGCAGACGTGCCGGACTCAAAATCCGGTGGTAGCGATACCGTATCGGTTCGACCCCGATCACCGGCACCAAAAGGACGATGAAAAACATCGTCCTTTTTTATATTTTTTAGTTTACTTTTAAGAATTAGTATGCTATACTAAAAATGATATTGAAAGAAAATGGATGAAAAATAATGACTACAGAATATAATAGCTTAAATCAAAGGTTTTTAAAAGCCAAAAGAGCGCTTTTTGATAAATATTACTCCTTCCTTAACGAAAAGCAAAGGGAGGCTATATATACAGTGAAGGGTCCTGTTTTGATTCTTGCAGGTGCAGGAAGTGGAAAAACAACAGTTTTAGTAAACAGAATCTCACATATAATCAAATTTGGTGATGCTTATTACACAGATACTATTCCCGAATTTATAAACGAGGATTCTATTTGCGACCTTGAAAACGCAATTTCCTTGCCAAACGATATGATAGAGAAGTATTTAGAGCTTTTCGCAAAGGATAATTGTAAGGCTTGGGGCGTGCTTGCTATCACCTTTACTAATAAGGCAGCAAACGAAATAAAGGAAAGACTTACAAAAGTCCTTGGCGAGGAAGAAGCACAGGATATTTGGGCAGGCACCTTCCACAATATTTGTATGCGAATTCTAAGAAAGCACGGCGAGTTAGTCGGCTATCGTCCTGGCTTTGGCATTTGCGACGCAGACGACTCTAAGAAAACTATTTCAATCTGTATGAAGGATTTGAAAATAGATGAGAAGTTTCTACCAATAAAGACAGTTATCAATCTTATTAGTAGTGCAAAGGACAAGCTAATTACCCCCGAGGAATTTATGTCTCAGGCAGGAAACGACGAAAAGTATGGTAACGTTGCAAAAATTTATGAGCTTTACCAAAAAAGGTTAGTAAATTCTAATCTTTTGGATTTTGATGATATCATAATGAAAACAGTACAAATACTAAGAGAGAATCCAGATGTTTTAGCAAAATATCAAAATCTCTTTAGATATGTACTAGTAGATGAGTATCAGGATACAAATAAGGCACAGTTTATTCTAGTTTCACTACTTGCCGATTTTTACAAAAACATAATGGTTGTAGGAGATGACGACCAAAGTATTTATAAATTCCGTGGTGCAACCATTGAAAATATACTTAGCTTTGACCGTAAATATAAGGATGCAAAGGTAGTTAAGCTAGAGCAAAACTATCGCTCAACCTCTAATATTCTTAATGCCGCAAACTCAGTAATCAAAAACAATCAACACCAACACGAGAAAACTTTATGGTGTAAAAACGAGGAAGGTGACAAGATAATAGTAAAGGAAAACTTTACTCAAAATGACGAATCAAACTATATCATTGATAAAATAGTTTCCTTGCGTAAGGAAAAGGGCTTAGAATATAAGGATTTTGCAATTCTTTATCGTGTAAACGCCCAATCAATGAATCTTGAAACAAGATTTGCAAAGAGTGGTATTCCATATAGAATGCTAGGCTCACTTCGTTTCTATGACAGAAAAGAAGTAAAGGACATAATAGCATATTTATCTATACTAAATAACCCCAACGACACAGTAAGGCTAAGACGTATTATAAACGTACCATCAAGGAAAATAGGCGACCCATCCTTTGAGGCTGCTGCAAAAATTGCCGAGGAATTAGGGCTTCCAACCATGGAAATTCTAGAAAACGCAACCTTTTACAAGGCAATTCCAACAATTGCTGCTAAGGGTATGGTTTCCTTTGCAAATATCATCAATTCACTAAAGGCTGATATGGATTCGATGACCCTTACAGCCTTTGTCCGTGAGGTAATTAAGCGTTCAGGCTACGAGGCAGACTTGATTTCTAAGGGACAAAGCGAGGCAGAAAGACTAGAAAACCTAGAACAGCTTTGTACTGCCGTAAGAGAGTATGAGGATAATGCAGACGACCCATCACTTTCAGAATTTTTAGAAGAGGTTGCGCTTATTTCTGATATTGACCGTTACGACGAAAACGCAGACGCCGTAACTCTTATGACAATTCACAGTGCAAAGGGACTTGAATTTCCTGTTGTATTCTTACCAGGTATGGAGGAGGGAGTTTTCCCAGGTCAACAGGCTATTTTCACACCAGAAGAAATTGAAGAGGAAAGACGACTTGCATATGTTGCAATAACAAGAGCAAAGAAGATATTAATTATCACTCACGCAAGAGAAAGAATGCTATACAATATGACACAGCACAATCCACTTTCTCGATTTGTTAGAGAGATAGATGAAAAATATCTTGATATTCAAAAGGAAAGAAATAGGTCATACGGTGGATTTACCTCTACAATTCAAAGACCAAGCACAGACTTCGGTACAAGTGCAAGCAATACCTTCACAGCACCAAAGAAGACCGAAAAGAAGGATGTTGTCCTATACTCAATTGGTGACAGAGTAAGACACTTTACCTTTGGAGAGGGTACGTTACTTAGCATTACACCTATGAGTAATGACTATATGTATGAAATTGCCTTCGATAACGTTGGTACTAAAAAGCTTATGGCTACATACGTAAACAAACTACTAAAAAAGTTATAAAGGAGAACTATAATGAACATTCCAAGACCAGAGCACCCCAATCCACAATTTGAAAGAGAGGACTGGATAAATTTAAATGGCCAGTGGGAGTTTGAAATTGACCACGGAGTTAGCGGAATAGATAGAGGATTTTACGAAAGAACCTCGCTTGATTCAAAAATCCTAGTACCATTTTGCCCAGAAAGTGAGCTTTCAGGCATAAACAACAAGGATTTTATGAATTGCGTTTGGTATCTCAAAAAGGTAAAAATTAAAAAGACAAGCAAAAATGTAATTCTTCATTTTGGAGCTGTTGATTACGAAAGCTACATATATATTAATGGTAAGCAGGCATATCACAATATTGGTGGTTACGTTGGCTTTGAGATTGATATTACCGAATATGTAAACAAGGGTCAGGAAAACATAATTACGGTTTGTGCAATTGATATTGGTACAAAGAATAAGGCGGCAGGTAAGCAATCAAGAGTTTATTATTCTTGTGGTTGTGATTACACCCGTACAACTGGTATTTGGCAAACGGTTTGGCTTGAATATGTTGAAAAATCCTACATTAAATCTATTAGATATTATCCATCAATTGAGGATTCGAGTGTACAGCTTGAAATAAACACTGTTGGTAGTGGTAATTTTATGGCAGAGGCAAGCTATAAGGGCAAGGTAGTTGGTACTGTTGAATCAAAGCTAAGAGAGGGAATTTCTAGATTAACTCTAAAGCTAAGTGAGCTTCACTTGTGGGAGGCTGGAAAGGGAAGACTTTATGACCTTTCACTAACATACGGCAAGGATGCAGTAAAGAGCTACTTCGGTATTCGAAGCACAGCCTTTAGCAAAAATGCATATCTTTTAAACGGTAAGCCACTTTATCTAAGGACAGTGCTTGACCAAGGCTTCTATAAAAAGGGAATTTATACTGCTGAAACAGATGAAGAGCTTGCAAAGGATATCTATTTATCCCTTGATGCAGGCTTTAATGGTGCAAGACTTCACCAAAAGGTTTTCGAGCCAAGATTCTTGTATCACTGTGATAAGCTAGGCTATTTAGTATTTGGTGAAACTGGTAACTGGGGACTTGATTTGTCCGATATGAAGCAGTTAACACCATTTATGCTTGAATGGCAAAGGGAAATTGAGAGAGATTTTAATCACCCGTCAATTATTGGTTGGTGCCCACTTAATGAAACCTGGGACTGCAACTATAGACACCAAGAGGATGATTTTGTAAGAGCAATGTACTACGCAACAAAGACAATGGATGCAACTCGTCCTTGCGTAGGCACTAGTGGTAACTATCAGGTTGTTTCTGATATTTACGACCTTCACGATTACATTCAAACAAAGGATGAATGGGAAAAAATCTATCTTGCACCTACATATGAGGAATTTGCAGAAAACTATGATAATAGTCACGAATCAGTTTCCAAATATCAAAAATCAAAGAATTATAAGGATATGGCACTATATCTTAGTGAATACGGTGGAATTCAATGGGATACTGACGGTGTAGGTGGTTGGGGCTACGGCAACGGACCTAAAACAGAAGAGGAATTTATCGAAAGATATGAGTATCTAACTAAGACTCTCGTTGATTCACCATACATTTGTGGCTTCTGCTATACTCAGCTTTACGATGTTGAGCAAGAGGTTAACGGACTTTATACCTATGAGCGCAAGCCAAAATTCGATATGAAAACAATTAAGGCAATTACTCAATACACAAAAAAATAAAAACTCTTCATTTATTATTATGAGAAATGCTTCCTTTAAAGGAGGCATTTTTTATCTTACTGAAATTGCCAATTATAATTTTGAATTTATGTTTCATAATAATATCAGAGCGTTCGTGATTAGCTTTAAATCTGTCTTGTTGACTAGGCGATTTTAAGCAAATCGCCTATGCTCGATAATATAGATATTAAATGAATAGGAGTTCTGTTATGTCTAAGAACAACATCACTGTACCAGAAGCTAAGGCAGCACTTGACAAGTTCAAGATGCAGGCAGCTAGCGAGGTTGGTGTAACTCTTAACCAAAACGGCTATAACGGTAACCTTACCTCAAAGCAGGCTGGTTCTATCGGTGGTCAAATGGTTAACAATATGAACCCCGTACGAACTATGAGATTTGAACGTCATAACCGCATATCGCAAGGACACAAGATAACCGTCAAGTACGCGTTTTCCCTTACGGTGTAAGGTTTTGATGAAATAAAACGTACGGAGGAACAAAGAAATGAAGGACACTAAGACCATTTACGAACAGCTCGGAGGTACATACCGCGAGGAAAACGGAAACCTCGTTCCAGACGTGGAGCTTCCCGAACAGAAGCACATCGGCAAATACGGACGGATGCACCTCGACTATCTCAAAAAACACCGTCGCGGAAGGTATTCCGCTTTGCTCGGTGAAGGACGGCTCAATGCCTACCTTGCCGATGTGGACGAACAGGCAAACGAAATGCTGACCTCTCTGACAGTAGAGTTTGCTAAGGCTCAAGGTATCGATGAACACCTAAAGGCGACCGATCAAATGCGGTGGGTGCAGATGATGAACAACGTTCGTTGCTCTGCCGAAGAAACCGTAATGCGTGAACTGATACTCGCATAAACCGAAAGCAAGGGGTGTACCCAAGCGGTTCATCCCTTGCTTTTATAAATTTTTTATGAAAGTTTTGATTTTGCTGTTGAATTTTACGAAGAATTAGTGTATAATAAATACAGCAGAAACAAAGAAGGAGGAATTTATGATGCCAAACATTAAGCCCGTATCAGATCTGCGCAACTATAACGAGGTACTGCGCGATATCGCCGTTGGCGAACCCGTATTCCTCACCAAGAACGGTCGCGGCAGATACGCCATCGTTGATATGGAAGAATTTGA
>JAFQEG010000042.1 GCA_017399145.1 Clostridia bacterium
CTCTGCTTCTTGAAATATCTGCTGTTGATTTATTCCTCTCAACATAATATGATATGTTCCTGTTTTACTCAACGTTCTGGCTTGTCTTGACATTTTATAATCCTCCGTTTTCCCTTATTATAGTTTATCACGGTAATTTTAATTTGTCAAGACAAGCCACCGTCCCCTGTCTTCATAATTTGTCAAGACAAGCCACCGTCCCCTGTCTTCACAGAAACTAACACATCACTTCTTACAAAACAAATTACAATATTATCTTCGTCCCATTTTATTCGAAATGTTCCATCGCATTTGAATTTGTAACCATACAAGAAATTGCCTCTGTCGTTATAGACGCATATCGTTTTATCGTTTGAATTATTTACACCAATTGCGATTTTTCCATTTTCATTAACACAAAAATACTCAAATGCGAATGGAGTTGGGGCAGTTACAAATTTTCGTATCGACACCCTGTTCAAAAATTCCCTTGCTTCATCATCTGCCATTATTTCTGTTTCAGCTTCGGTATTAATGTCAGAATTTGCATACACAGTAATGGAAAAAAGTGCAGTTAAAACTATACATAAAACGAATGTCTTCTTTAACATTTTACCACTCTCCTATTTTCCAATTTATCCAATCAATCGTCTCAAATATAGGAGACAAGAAACCGTCCCCTGTCTCCAGTCTCTACACTATTTGGAAAAATCATGATATTTGCCAAAATATGTATCAATGAATGAAGTCCAGTTTTCTTTTGTGTTATTAACATATTTGTTGTCAATCATTTGATCTCCGTCATAAAATCCAACGAAACATAAGGAACAATTTTCATCGTTATAGCATGCCATTGTGAAAAATGTCGGCACT
The DNA here is from genome assembly GCA_017399145.1 of Clostridia bacterium. Lineage (GTDB taxonomy): Bacteria > Bacillota > Clostridia > Oscillospirales > CAG-272 > RGIG2000. The sequence goes on from JAFQEG010000042.1 coordinate 853, forward strand.
TCTGCATAACGGTGTAGCTTCAAGAAGTTAACATTTCTGTAAAAATTGTAGTCACCATAGGTGTATATTTCTTCATTTTCCATCGGTATTTTTTCCAACATACATTCTTTTGCTAAAGTATATGTTTCTTCATTGTACCTTAGAAATAGTAAGCTAATTGTAGGAGTTCCATTTAATCTAGCTGGATCTTCTTCACAAAAATTATATTTGCCCTCCAAATATTCAAAATCTTTCAAAAAGCTCTTCGTTGGCAAAAAATATTCTGGATCATCTATTTCGTACTCAGAAAATCCAGAATCGTTTCTTGGGTCTTCGATTCTTTCAATATATTCGTCCAAAGATGAATGATTGATATCTACATAGCAAGATGTCAAACAAAAAGCCAAAGCTATCATTAGTATAAAAAGAGTAATTATAGTATTTTTCTTTTTTGCTATTTTTAACATTATATCACCATCCTAATATACCAACGGGAGACAGGGGACGATTCTCTGTCTCTGTCGTTTTTATCTCTTTATTTTATTATACAACAGTTTTCTATTCGCTGTCAAGATTTGGAGACAAGGAACTGTTTTCCGTCTTCATAATTACATAAAAAAGCCGACGAAGTGTCGGCTTTTTCTTTATTGTGAAAGACCTTGGGTGCCAAAAGGCACCCTTGTCATTTTGAGTTAATTAAATCGTCAACCCTTTGGAGACGAGGAAGTGTTGCCTGTTTCCACTTGTATCGAAAAAACTTTTTCTAATGCTTTTAAAACCTCTTTTTCATCTAAATTCGACATTGTGACAACATATGCGCTTTCAAATCTTGTCACAATTAATCTTGTTCCAAACCCAGAAGAATGCAAATATGTAGAATCTAATTTGGTTGATTTTCCTGTAACATTTTTAAAATATTGTTTTGTTGTTTCAGTGTTTTTAAACTCATACGCAAAAATTTCAAACTCTATTTCATCAGAAGAAAAACAACCACCAAAAAATTCTAAATACTCAAGATTTCCTAAATTATTATCATTTGTTGGTGTATCATATCTCGATAATTTTGCGTTTGTGTATTCTGTTTTTGTAAGTTTTTCACACTCGCTTATATCGTCAAATATATAATAGTTAAACCTTACAAGGTTGCAAGATATTAAACTAAAAAAACACAATATACTTAGTGCAAGCACCACCGCTTTTACATTATTTTTTATTTTCACTGTACACCTCCTATAAAATTATCGTAATATGCAATATATCCAATACACGCCAGTCAAGATAAAGCAAATTACCAAAAAAAGGAAGCCTAAAAAATCATATTTTCCGCCTTCTTTGTATATGCCCATTTTCTTTTCATATTCACGCATTTCGTCTATGAACATATATTTTCCACATTTGGCACAGTAAAACTGTTGTAGCTCGAACTCTACATCACTGCCACGAGGAACATAACCTGTTCTTGCCGCTTGACTAAAGTCGCAATATTTTGCCTCCGGGGAATTTTTGTTAACTACTCGCTTAACTCTTTTAAGCAGCATAAGTCTTCCACAATTAGGACATTTATGGGCTCGCTTGTGGGTATATTCACTCCATTCTAATGTTGTTTTTTTATGTTTCATAAACTACTCCTGCTATTGTTTGAAATTAAGACTAAATATATATCCTCAACCATGAAGGCAGGGGACGGTTCTCTGTCTCTGTCGTTTTTATCTCTTTATTATATTATACAACAGCTTTTTGTTCGCTGTCAAGATTTGGAGACGAGGAGCTATTTTCTGTCTTCGTAATTAGAGAAAAAGCTTGGATTTTTCCAAGTTTTTTTATTATTTCTATTTACTTTTTATTTTGTTGTGCTAAAATATATATTACATTAATTTTGAAAGGACATTTTTATGAAGCCGGAGCTTTTTAATTCGCTTAAAAATTATAAGAAGAAAAACATTTTAAACGACCTTTTGGCAGGTCTTATGGTTGCTATTATTGCACTACCCCTCTCAATCGCCTTAGGTATTCAATCTGTGCCCGAGGGTATTGGTAACGGAATACAGGCAGGAATAATTACTGCTATTGTTGCAGGCTTTTTTATTTCCTTCTTGGGTGGTAGCAAATTTCAAATAGGTGGTCCTACTGCTGCCTTTGTTGTTATTCTTTTTGGATATTTATCAAATCCCGATATTGGTCTTTTAGGTCTTGCACTTGCAGGAATTATGGCAGGCGTGCTTCTTATCTTAATGGGATTTTTGCGTGTCGGTAACGTAATGAAATTCTTCCCTTATCCTATTACAATAGGCTTTACAACCGGTATTGGTATTACCCTTTTGATAGGACAAATTAAGGACTTATGTGGCTTTGAAGCATCAGGCACTGAGGCTATTGAAAAGCTTGTCTCTTATTTTGAAAATATCCACACCTTTAACCTTGCAACCTTTTTAGTTGGTGCCCTTGGACTTTTGTGTGTTATTGTTATTCCTAAAATTAACAAAAAGATTCCATCTGCCTTTGTTGCATTGATTTTGTGTACTGCTGTAACTCAGCTATTAAACAATTTTGCAGGGACAAGCATTAAAACAATTGGTACAAGCTATGGGGAAATTTCAGCTGGCTTTAATCTTATAGACTTTTCTTTGATTAGCAACGTTAAATTCCCTGCCCTAATTGTACCAGCTATTGTAATTGCCTTTCTTTGCGCTATTGAAAGCTTACTATCTGCTACCGTTGCCTCTGGTATGACTGGCACCTCATTCGATGCAAATCAAGAATTGATAGGTCAAGGTGTTGCTAATATTTGCTCATCACTAGTTGGTGGCTTGCCTGCAACCGGTGCTATTGCCCGTACTGCTGCAGGAATTGAAAACGGCGCTAAGAGTCCTCTTACCGGTGTTTTCCACGCAATCTTTCTTTTGATTATGTACTTTGCACTTATGGGCGTTGTTGGTTATATTCCTCTTGCGGTTTTCTCTGCTATTTTGATTTCTGTGGCTATCAATATGAGTAGATTTAAGCTATTCGGCAAGCTTACAACCTTTGGCATTCGTGATTCAATTATACTTATAGTTACCTGTGCATTGACAATAATATTCGACCTTACCTATGGTGTAATTGGTGGTGTTGTTATTACTCTTCTTGCAAATATTGGTAGCTTTAAGCGTGGACTTGTTATCAAGGTCGAGGATAATCAAATTAAAATAAACGGCTCGGTTAATTTTGTTAACGTAAATAAAATTCTTAAGTCCTGTGGCGAAATAAAGGACAAGGAAATTATCATTGATTTTTCCTTAGTTGAAAGAATTGATGAAACTGCCCTTGAAAGACTAGCATCTCTTAATCGTGCCATGGCTAAGGAGGAAAGAGCCCTTTCTTTCGTCAACTTAAGTGAGCGTGTGCAAAAGAGATACGACAGGTTTTTTAAGGTTGTATAATTAACACTTGAATTTTTCCTTATAATATGTTATAATATTGACGTTACGAATTGTAATTGACCATTGACGAGTCTTTGCGAGGCTTATATATACTGGCATTATGTTCGGCATCACTTCGCATTGTCTTACAACGGGAGTCGAACCTTTACGTTCAACTCCCGTTTATTTTTTGTTGATTTTATCAATATTATGAGGTTTTATTATGGATAAATCAAATAAAAGGAAAAAGGTAAAAAAATGGTGTAAGCCAAGACACAAGTTTTTTAGATGGTTTATTAACACCCTTTTAACACCTTATTTCAAGCTTTTATATCATTTAAAGGTTAGAAAATTTAAGGATAACAAGCGACAATTTGTTATTCTCTTTAATCACCAAACACCACTTGACCAGTTTATAATAACTAAGGTTTTTAAAAATCCTATTTACTTTATTGCCTCTGAGGATTTGTTTTCTAATGGTTGGCTTTCTAAGGCTATCGTTCACACAACTGCGCCAATTCCAATTAAAAAGCAAACCGGTGACCCTCGTGCAATCATAAACTGCATTAAAATAGCTAAAGAGGGTGGCACAATTTCTCTCTCGCCTGAGGGAAATCGCACCTATAGTGGTAAAACCGAATATATGAATCCTACAATTGTGCCACTTGTTAAAAAGCTTGGCTTGCCTCTTGCCCTATTTAGAATTGAGGGTGGATATGGTGTACAGCCTAGGTGGAGTAACTACATACGCAAGGGACATCTTGAGGCTTACGTTTCTCGTGTAATTGAGCCTGAGGAATACAAAAACATGACTGATGATGAGCTTTTTGAATTTATTTCTAAGGAGCTTTACGTTAACGAGGGCTGTGTTGATTACGAGTATCACCACAAGCGCCTTGCTGAAAATATGGAAAGAGTGTTTTACGTATGTCCTGATTGTGGGCTCGTTAAGTTTACCTCAAAAAACGACGCTATAAAATGTGCAAAATGTGGTATGGAAATAAAATATCTTCCATCTAAGGAATTAAAGGGCGTTGGCTTTGATTTTCCATTTAGATTTACTACTGAATGGTACGATTATCAAAATGAGTTTATAAGCAAGCTTGATATTGAAGAAATGGCGAATAGTCCTATTTACGAGGACACAGCAACGCTTTCCGAGGTTATTCTTTACAAGAATAAGAAAAAGCTACATAAGAATGCAAAAATTCAGCTTTATACAAATAAGATTGTAGTAACACCTACTAAGGGTGAGGCTATTACTTATAGCTTTGATGAGGCTACCTCCGTTACAGTCCTTGGCAGAAGCAAGGTGGATATTTATATCGATAATCGTGTTTTTCAGCTTAAGGGCGACAGAAGCTTTAATGGTATAAAGTACGTAAATTTCTATACGAAGTATAGGAATATGAAAAAAGGAGACAAATATGCAAAATTTTTGGGACTTTAGTGTATGGGGAAGCTTCTCCATTCTTGTTATACTTCTCGGTAGCCTTTTAGTTGCTAACGTGCTAAAAAAATGTATTCCATTTTTAAGAGACTCTCTAATTCCTTCATCGGTGCTTGGTGGCTTGATTCTGTTAGCCATAGCATCAATTTATAAGGGCATAACTGGTAATGTTATGTATGATACCGCCTTCTTTAATGGAAACGGTAGTGCTACCCTTGAAATAATTACATATCACACACTTGCCCTTGGATTTATTGCATCCTCACTTAAAACATCTAAAAACAAGATGTCAAAAAAGAGGACGAGAGAAATCTTCGATTCAGGTGTTACAACTGTTAGCACATATTTGCTCCAAGCAATTCTTGGACTTGTGGTCACCATTATTGCAGGATTGATTTTGTCAGACTTCTTCTTTGCAGGCGGTGTACTTTTACCCTTTGGCTTCGGTCAAGGCACAGGACAGGCTATGAATTATGGCATTAAATATGAAGCTCTTGGCTTTATAGGTGGTAAGGACTTCGGTCTTACTATTGCAGCACTCGGCTTCTTATGTGCATCAATCGGCGGTGTTATTCACCTAAATATTATGAAGAAAAAGGGTAAAATTAAGGTTTTATCCCCCGAGGAAAAGAATAAGCTAAACACCGAGGAAATTGAAAATCCAAACGAAATTCCAATGCAAGAAAGCATTGATAAGTTTACAATTCAAATTGCTATTATTGCCGTTTGCTACGCAATTGCTTATGGTGTTATGGCAGGTCTTAGTGCCCTACTTCCAAATATGTCAAGCACAATTTTTGGCTTTAACTTCTTGCTTGGTGTTTTGGCAGCAGTTTTAGTTAAGAGTATCTTGAAGCTACTCAAAAAGGGTAACGTTGTAAAGAAGGAATACACAAACAACTTCCTACTTACTCGTGCAAGCAACTTCTTCTTTGACATTATGGTTGTTGCAGGTATTGCTGTAATTAGACTTGATATGATTGAAAAATACTGGGGTGTGCTTGCAATTCTTGGTGTTGTTGGCTTGGTTTCAACATACATTTACAACAGAATTGTAGCAAAAACTCTATTCGGCGAATATGTTGAGGAGCAATTCCTTGCTATGTATGGTATGCTAACAGGCACTGCTAGTACAGGTGTTATTCTTCTCCGTGAGGTTGATGGAGATTTTAAAACTCCTGCCTCGGATAACCTAGTATATCAATCCCTGCCTGCAATTGTCTTTGGCTTCCCTATGATGCTTTTAGCAGACCTAGCGCCCTATCATCCATATATTACTCTTATAATTTTAGTGGCATTCTTTGCCGTTATGAATTTAATACTATTTAGGTCCAAAATATTTAAAAAGAAGAATAAAAAATGATACATAAAATGAAGCTACAAAAGGGTCCCTTTGAGTCAATCAAGAGTGGGCTAAAAAGAGTTGAAATGCGTCTTTACGACGAGAAAAGACAGCTTGTCAAGATAGGCGACGAAATAGAGTTTACTCTTTTTGATGGCACCGACACTATTTTCTGTGTGGTTGAGGGAATAAAGCGATTTTGCGATTTTTCTCAGTTATATAAGAATTACGACAAATGTGTCCTTGGCTACACTAAGGACCAAGTGGCAAGCCCACAGGATATGGCTCAATACTACAATAGCGACGAAATAAAAAAATATGGTGTTGTAGCTATTGAAATAGCTCTTAAATAGACAAAAAAATCCGTGACTAAATCACGGATTTTTTTAGTTATTTATTGAATTACTATTGGTTTTATGGTATGATTTTATTAGTACGACAAAAGGAGCATATTATGATTAAGATTATTCCTGTTTCTTCTCTTGAAAAGATTTTGCCAAGCACCAAGACACCACCTGTGGAAAAGAGTGGTAAGATGGCTAAAAACGAGGTTTATTCCTTTCAGCTAGCCTACATTTATGATTGCAGTCTAAAGTGTGCTAAGCTAACGATTGATAGCCCTATAAAGGACTTTATAACTGTAAGACAGGTTGATTACGTGCCCTGTACCACTCCTAACACTTGGGCAGGTGATGACTATATGATTTCAAAGGAGCCTTTTTTGTGTCCTGACGTTTTAAGACCTCTTGACAAGCGAGGCGTAACTGCTCGTTACGGCTATTGGAATGCACTTTGGGTAACCGTAAAGGGTGACTTGCCTGTTGGCAAGCACAAAATTAAATTTACTATTTCCCACGAGTGGCGAGAGCCTATTTCCTGTGAATATACCCTTGAGGTTTTGGATTTCCAGCTACCCTGTGTTGATTTTACATATACAAACTGGTTCCATTACGATTCAATTGCTAACTATTATAAGCTTCCTGTTTTCTCAAAAAAATACAACGAGCTTATGTATAAATTCATAAATCGTGCCATTGACCATGGTATGAATATGCTTTTAATACCTATGTTTACACCACCACTTGATACAAGAGTTGGCAGTGAAAGATTGACTGTGCAATTAGTTGACGTTTCCTTAGAAAATGGCGAGTACGTGTTTGATTTTGACAGACTTATCGCTTTTATGAATAAGGTTTCCGACCTTGGCATTAAGTACTTTGAAATGAGTCACTTATTTACTCAATGGGGTGCTTCCTCTTGCCCTAAGATTGTTGGCAAGGTAAATGGTAGGACTAAAAAGCTTTTTGGCTGGAATGACAAGGCCTGTGGTGAAAAATATGCACACTTCCTAGGTGCATTCTTACCCAAATTAAGGCAAAGATTAATTGACGAGGGACTTTATGAAAGGTGTCGCTTCCATATTTCCGACGAGCCTAACGACCGTTGTATTGACAACTATAAGCATGCGAAAGAAATATTTAGAAAATACATGCCTGATGCAATAATAACAGATGCACTTAGCCACTATGATTTTTATAAGGACGGGCTTGTTGATAGCGCTATTTGTGGCACCGATGCAATTGATGTTTTTCTTGAAAATAAGGTGCCAAATTTGTGGGCTTATTACTGCTGTGCACAGGCTGGAAAGAATCTATCTAATAGATTTTTGGCCTTCCCATCTGCAAGGACTAGGGTCCTTGGTATTCAGCTTTATTTAAACAACATTAAGGGCTTTTTGCATTGGGGCTACAACTTCTACAATGCAGAGTTGTCTGACGTTGTAATAGACCCATTCTATACAACCGATGCTGGTGGTGGCTTGCAAAGTGGGGACGGCTACGTTGTGTACCCTGGTGATGATGGTCCTTGGGATTCTATTAGACACGAATGCTTCTATGATGCATTTCAAGATATGCGTCTACTCTATGCCCTAGAAAACAAAATCGGCAGGGAGAGTGTTGAAAAAATCCTACTAGATAACGGCTTTGAAAAGGGCTTTGTAAATTATCCACTTGGCAACAAGCCACTTATCGAATTAAGAAAACAAATACACAAGGAATTAACAAAATGACGTTTCAGGATATAAATATTAGAGACCCATTTATCCTTACTTACGAGGGTAAATATTACATGTACGGCACAAGGGCTAAGCTAACATGGGACCAATGCCTTGATGGCTATGGCTTTGACGTATACGTTAGTGAGGATATGGAAAATTGGCAGGGTCCTTTCTCTATTTTTGAAAAGCACGAGGGCTTTTGGGGTCAATATGATTATTGGGCACCCGAGGTACACTACTACAAGGGCAAGTTTTATATGTTTGCCTCATTTAAGGGTGACGGATATCACAGAGGCACAGCTATTCTTGTGTGCGATACTCCAGATGGACAGTTTAAGGTGCACTCAAATGGTGCTGTAACTCCCTCTGATTGGGAATGCTTAGACGGTACACTTTACATAGAAAACGACACTCCCTACATTGTTTTCTGTCACGAATGGACACAGGTACACGATGGCGAGGTTTGTGCACTACAATTAAACCCCGACCTAAAAAGTCCGGTTGGCGACCCTATTCTTTTGTGGAAGGCTTCACAGGTTAACTGGAAATATGATATTCGAGGCAATGGTGATTACGTAACAGACGGACCTTTTTTTGTAAGAAATGGTAAAGCTTTAATTTGCATTTGGTCAAGCTTTTCAAATGGTGAATACGTTGAGGCAATTTCAAGAAGTGACAATGGTAGTATTCTTGGTAATTGGACTATTGACGACAAGCTACTCTATGAGAAAAACGGTGGTCACGGTATGATATTTACTGACCTTTGTGGTAAGCTCAATTTTGTTTATCACACTCCAAACGAAACGCCAAACGAAAGACCTGCCACGAAAACAATTACCTACAAGGATTTATTCTAAAATGAAAAATGCTATTGCGATTTGCAATAGCATTTTTTGTTATTTCTTTAAAAACTCCACAACAGTGTCGTAAATTCTATCAAAGGAATCAATTTCCATAGTTTCCTGAGGAGTATGTAAATCGTGTACGTTTGCACCTATTGAGATAGCCTCAAGACCCTTTACTCTTGAGGTAATAAGACCGCACTCAAGTCCTGCATGAATAAGGGTGGGCTCGGTTTTTCTGCCTGTTGCCCTCTCGTAGGCATTTTGCCAATCAATAACAAATTGAGAATCACTCTCACCCTGCCAGCCCGGATATCTTTCGTGGTGGTAGGTGGTAGCACCAATTTCCTTTGCTATTTTGTCAAGCTCAGCACAGGACCAGTCAAGCTTTTCTTCAAGATAGGACCTTGAGGAAAAGCCTATTCTAATTTCACCCTTTTCGCTACATCTTACCTTGGCAAGATTTCGTGAGGTTTGTGGTAAAATTGGCTTTGTCTTACGGTACTCTAAAACTGCGTTTGGTAAGCTTAGCACCTTTAGGATTTTCTCTGTTGATTCCTTAGTGTAGTGACCATTTAAGGTACATTTTTCTACCTCTAGGAAAAATCCCTTATCCTCTGCGACTAGGTCGGTCTTAATGCTTTTTGCAGCTTTTTCAATTATTGATATTGCCTTGTTTTGGTCCTCAACAACAAAGAATGCAGTATTTTCTCTTGGAATTGCATTATCCTTATCTCCACCTGAAATATAGGAAAGCTGAATTGGGATTTCCTTGTTTACCTCGCTTAAAATAGCACCCATAACTATGTTTGCGTTTTTTCTGCCCTTGTCAATATCCTCGCCTGAGTGTCCACCACATAGTCCACCTATTGTTAGCTTAATGCCATTTTTTTGTGTACTTACATAATCAGCAGGAATTGTCATTTCAGTCCTTACACCACCACAGCAACCGATTATTACTGTATTTTCCTCGGCAGAGTCAAGGTTTATCATTCGCTTTGCACTTATCTTGGAATAGTCAAACTTGCCTGCACCTACAAGACCGATTTCCTCACTTGCAGTAAACAAGCACTCAAGAGGTGGGGTTGATAGGTCCTTGCTTGTTAACATGGCAAGCATTATTGCAACACCGAAGCCGTCGTCAGCACCTAGAGTTGTGCCCCTTGCCCTTAATATATTGCCCTCTTGAATAAGTGTAATTGGGTCGGTTTCAAAGCTATGGACTGTATTATTATTCTTTTCGGCTACCATATCTGTATGGGCTTGTAGCATAATGGTGTCCTCATTTTCTCTTCCTACACTGCCCTTTTTCTTAACTAGAATATTGTCGCCCTGATCCATATAATATTCAAGTCCGTTTTCAATTGCAATATTTTTTATATACTCTACAATTCCCTTTTCGTTGCCTGATGATCTTGGAATTTTTGATATTTGCTCAAAATAATAAAAGGGTAATTGGTTCTCTACATTTTTGATAGATTGAAGCATTTGTTTTCTCCTTTTTTGGTATATTGTAATTTTATCACTAATTTTTTAAAAATACAACCATTTTAGTAAATTTATAGCTTCATTTCACCTTGAAAATACTAATATTATATGATAAAATATCTTTAGATTTTAGAAGGGGGTGACAACTCTTGTATTTTGAATACGTTGACCCGATGATTGGCACAGTAGGTGATGTGCAGACTGAAAGCATACACGGTGGTGGTAAAACTCACCCCTGTGCTTGTGTGCCCTTTGGTATGGTGCAGTTAGGACCTGATACTGTAACCGGTGGTGACAATGGCACAGGCTACAACTACGTACATAATACAATTGAGGGCTTTAGCTTCAATCACCTTAGTGGTATTGGCTGGTATGGCGACCTTGGCAACATTCAAATTATGCCTATTCTTGATAAAACTGACCTTAGAAGCGGTAGCAACGAGGAGGTCCCCTTTGAAAAGGGCACTGTCGGTTGGAAATCTCCCTTTAAGCATGAAAATGAGGTAGCACAGGCAGGGTACTACTCTGTACTTTTGGATAGATACAATATTCTTGCCGAGGCAACTGCTACCGAACATGCAGGTATTTTGCGTTTCACCTACAAAAAGCCAGGCAAAAGGGGTGCTATTATTAACCTTTCACGCAGAATTGCAGGGCGAGGCTCATATCAAAAAATTAAAATTGACGGACAAGCAATCGAGGGAGAATTAACCTTTACCTCAGAAAATGGTGGCTTTGGTCGTGGCAAGGGTGGAATTACGTATATTTTAAAGTTTGCAATTGAAGTATCTACTCCCTTTGAGTATGAAATATACGAAAACGAAGCTCTTCAAGAAAAAGCTAGTACCTACTGTGGCAAGGACGTACATTTGGTTTTATCCTTTGATAGCGACAAGGTGCTAATTAAATGTGGAATTTCCTATGCAAGATTAAAAGGGGCTAAGAAAGCACTTAGCGAAATTAAGGACTTTGATTTTAACAAGGCAAAAAGAAAGGCACAAAAGCTTTGGGAAAAGGAGCTTTCGCGTGTCAAGGTAACAGGTAGCAACAAAACCGACCTTACACTTTTCTATACCTGTATGTATCATACTCTTTTAGACCCAAGAAGCTTTTGTGATATAGATGGTAGCTATACAGGGTCTGACGGAATTATAAAGGAAGGCGAATACACAAGAAGAACTGTTTTCTCTGGTTGGGACGTTTATAGAAGTCAGTTTCCTTGGCTTACTCTTGTACGCCCCGACGTTGTGGTTGATATGGTGTCAACTCTTATTGATATAGCAGATGAGTGTGGTACTGCCCTTCCTCGTTGGGAGCTTACAGGCGCTGACTCAGGCTGTATGGTGGGTGACCCTGGCTTAATTGTTTTTGCTGATGCCTGTAAAAAGGGTTTATTTGATAATTACAGACTATACAAGGGCTACAAATACTGCTTAAACGCCTCTTTATGTGAAGAACAGGTTGATGGATACAAGTTTTTCCATAACAGACCAAAGAGTCCTGTATTTAAGGAGCAGAATTACGAGCCAAATTGCATAAGCTCAACTCTTGAATTCTTACTTGCCGACTTTTGTATGTCTAAGCTTGCAGAAGCCATAGATAACGAAAGAGAGGCGGAATATTTCTACAATCGTGCAATGGATTACCATAAGAATTACAACGAGTCCCTTGGCTTTATGTGCCCTAGAGATGAAAATGGTAGTTTTTTAAATATAACCGACAGGCTTGATACAACCGGCTGTGTTGAGAGTAATATTTTTCAGCAATCCTTCTTTGTGCCCTACGATATTGAGGGCTTAGCTAAGCTTTTTGGAAGGGAAAGATTTGTCGCATTATTAGAGGAGCTTTTTGAAGGCGCAGATTTTTCTAAGCTATGGAATGAATATTATAATCACTCAAACGAGCCTTGTCATAATCTTACTCACTATTTTAGTGTACTAGGTCTTGATGAAAGGACTCAATATTGGACAAGACGTGTGCAAAAGGAAGCATACAGGCTTGGTCCTTACGGCTTTTGTGGTAACGAGGACGTAGGACAGCTTTCTGCTTGGTACACTCTTTCTGCAATTGGCTTAGCACAGATTTGCCCTGCTAAGGATGAGTTTTATTTTAACACACCCTTATTTAAGGAAATTGAGCTTTCACTTGATAAGATGTTTCATAGCTGTGAAAATAGCAAGACCTTAAAAATCATTTGCGATAAGGACCCACTTGAATATCCCTACATTGAAAGCGTTTACTTAAACGATACAAATCTTGATAGAAACTATATTACATACAAGGAATTAACAAATGGTGGTGTTATTTGCCTAACCCTTTGTAAGACACCTAAAAGGAGATAAAAATGAAAAAACAAGTATTTAATCCATATATGCCTCTTTGCGAATACGTACCAGATGGTGAGCCTCACGTTTTTGGGGACAGAGTGTACGTTTACGGCTCTCACGACAAGGAGGGTGGCGACTTTTTCTGTATGCTTGACTACGTGTGTTATTCTGCCCCTGTCAATGATTTGACAGATTGGAAATACGAGGGAGTTATATACAAGGCTAAGAATGACCCCGATTATGTAAATCACCACTTTATGTATGCACCAGATGTAGTAAGGGGTAACGATGGTAAGTATTACTTATACTATTCTCTTGCCGACAGGCACGAGTGTAGCTACCTTATGAGTGTGGCAGTTTGCGACACTCCTGCCGGCGAATACAAGTTTTTAGGCTATGTTAAGCATCCCGATGGTACCCCATTACAGGACTATATTATTTTCGACCCAGGTCTTATAAATGATAACGGAAATATATATCTTTATTATGGTGTTTGGTACGATTTTGACGAAAATCCTAATTACACCAAGGAGCAAAGTATATTGAAGCAAATGGAAATGTACCACAAGACAAGAGAGGAGATTGAATCTACTCCTGGTGGTGTGCAGGGTCCTGTTTGTGTTGCCCTTGAGGACGATATGATGACAATTAAGCACAGACCCGTACATATCTTCCCTATTATTTATAAGGGCACATCCTTTGAGGGACACGAGTTTTTTGAGGCTAGCTCAATGAGAAAAATAGGTGACAAATACTATTTTGTATATTCAACCTATAATCAGCACGAGCTTGCCTATGCTACAAGTGACTATCCTGACAGAGATTTTGTTTTTGGTGGTGTTATTATATCAAATGGTGACATTGGACTAAATGGTAGATTACCTAAGGACAGAGTCCGTATGACAGGTAATAACCACGGTAGCATTGAGAAAATCAATGGTGAGTGGTACGTTTTCTATCATAGACACACCCACAACAATGAATATTCAAGACAAGCCTGTGCAGAAAAAATTCAGCTTTTGGAAAACGGACATTTTCCACAGGTTGAGGTTACCTCCTGTGGCTTGAATGGTGGTCCCCTTATCACAAGTGGCACTTATCCATCACCTATTTGTTGTTGGTTGACAAATGGCGAGGTAACTCACGGACGCTTTAGTCATACCCTACCTCACATAACAAACGTTGGCGAGGAAAGATTTATAACCGAGATTATCAACAATACTCTTGTCGGCTATAAATACTTTGATTTTAAGGGCAAGACTAAGCTTAGAGTTGTATATAGAAGTGGCAAAAATCAGCCACAGGGTACGCTTTTTGTTAAATTAGGCGACAAGGAAAAGCCTGTTGCTAGCTACGAGATAAATGGTGCTAGTGAGTGGACCACTATCGATTGTAGCTTTGAGGCAAATGGTGTTTATCCTCTATATTTTGAATACTGTGGAAACGGAGAAATTGATATAAAGGAATTTAGCTTCCTTTAATACTTGGCAAATGAAAACGATTAAAAATCAATCCTTTGATAATGAACGTGCACTATACGAAAGCAAGGATTTATTAGTCCTTAACTGTCGCTTTGAGGGTGAGGCAGATGGTGAAAGTGCGTTAAAGGAAAGCAAAAATATTGAGGCAAAAGATTGCTATTTTAACCTCCGTTACCCCTTTTGGCACGACGAGGGTGTCAAAATTACAGAGTGCGAAATGACAAGCCTTTGCCGTGCACCTATTTGGTACACTAAGGATATTGAAATTGAATCCTGTAAAGTTGATAGTGTTAAAGCATTAAGAGAGTGTGAGAATATTAGTATTAAAGGCACAGTCGTTAATTCAAGTGAATTTGGTTGGGACTGTAAAAATATCAAAGCAACTAACTCCTCCTTTTCTTGTGAATACTTTATGGCAAGAAGCAAAAATCTAAGCTTTGATAATATTAAAATGAGTGGCAAATACTCCTTTCAATACATAGAGGATTCAGTCTTTGACAACTGCAATTTTGATACAAAAGACGCCTTTTGGCACGCAAAAAATGTAACTGTTAAAAATTCTATAATCAAGGGTGAATATCTTGGCTGGTATTGTGAAAACGTTACCCTTGAAAATTGCACTATTATTGGCACTCAGCCTCTTTGCTATTGCAAGGGACTTAAGCTAATAAATTGTAAGATGGTGGACTGTGACCTTTCCTTTGAAAGAAGCGAGGTTGAAGCAACCGTTAATTCTTCCATTGATAGCATTAAAAATCCTAAGAGAGGCTTTATTAAGGCCTTGTCAGTTGGTGAAATTATTCAAGACTACCCCGAATTTGACTGTAAAATTGACACAGGGTGCGGTGTTTTATGATAAAAGCAAGAAAAAAGCTACCTTTTGAAATGCTACCTGTAATTATTGCCCTTGCCTGGCCCACTATGCTTGAGCAATTATTACATACAGCCGTGCAATATATTGACACTGCAATGGTTGGGTCCTTAGGCACAGAGGCTACTGCCTCGGTTGGCGCTACAACTACTATAAACTGGCTTTTTGGTAGTACTATTTCTGCAATAGGTGTGGGCTTTCTTGCCTACATTTCACAGGCTAAGGGTGCCGGTCGTTTAAACGACGTAAAAAAGGCATCTGCACAATCCTGCTTAGCAGTTTTGGTGGTTGGTGCGATTTTTACTATTTTAGCCCTTACCCTAAGTCCCTTTGTCCCTATTTGGATGCAAGTTGACGAAAGCATACAAGATACTGCCTCCTTATATTTCTTTATTATTTATATGCCATTTTTGTTTAGGACCGCATCTATTATATTTGGCACTGTTTTAAGGTCTGTTGGTGACACTAAAACCCCTATGCTAGTTGGTCTTTTGGTAAACATAGTAAACGTTGTTTTAAACTTCCTTATGATTTACCCTACAAGAGTTTTCTATATAGGTGGATTTTTCTTAATAACTCCTGGTCTTAACCTTGGTGTTATTGGTGCAGGAATTGCAAGCGCAATTTCCTTTGCTGTTGGTGGTGTATGTATTTTTATTGCACTTTGGAAGCATCCCTTAGCATCCCCCAAGGGTGAGAGTCTTAAGCCAAACCCTGAGATTTTGAAGCCCTGTCTTAAGGTTGCCTTGCCTAACGCACTTCAGCGCTTTGGCACATCCTTTGGCTACGTGGTTTTTGCATCCTTTGTAAATTCCTTAGGAGAAATTTCAACGGCTACCCACACAATTGCAAACACAGTTGAGTCTGCCTTTTATATTCCTGGATATGGTATGCAAAGCGCTGCCTCTACCCTTGCAGGAAACGCCTATGGTGCAAGAGATAAAAAGAAAATCAAGGACCTTTCTCGAATGATTATACCTATTGAGATTTTCTTAATGATTATCTCCGGTGGACTTTTGTTTATTCTTGCCCCCTTTATGATGGGAATCTTCTCAAATGATAGCGAGGTTATTTCTCTTGGCACTACGGTTTTGAGAATGGTTGCACTTTCCGAGCCATTTTATGGTGTTTCAATCATAATTGAGGGTATGATGCACGGAATGGGCAAAACTGTAATGCCCTTTGTTACTAACATTGTTGGTATGTGGGCAATTAGAATTGTGGGCACCTTTATTTGCACACAAATTCTTAGTCTTGGACTAATTGGCGCTTGGGCGTGTATGATTTTGCACAACCTAATGCTATTTGTTATGTTCTTAATTTATTATCTAACAGGCAAATATAATCCTATGAATAAAAAGCTGACATAAAAAGAGAGCCGAATTTCGGCTCTTTTTTGTTATTAATAGTTTTCTGCGTGGATTTCGAAGTAGCTTTGTGGGTGTGCACAGGTTGGGCAAACCTCAGGTGCCTTTGTGCCAACAACGATGTGGCCACAGTTACGGCATTCCCAAACCTTAACCTCACTCTTTTCGAATACTTGCTTTGTTTCTACATTGTTAAGAAGTGCGCGATATCTTTCCTCGTGATGCTTTTCAACAGCTGCAACAAGACGGAACTTTCTTGCAAGTTCGTGGAAGCCTTCCTCATCCGCTGTTTGTGCAAAGCCCTCGTACATATCGGTCCACTCGTAGTTTTCGCCCTCTGCTGCGTGAAGAAGGTTTTCTGCAGTATTGCCGATACCCTTAAGCTCCTTGAGCCACAATTTAGCGTGCTCCTTTTCGTTTTCAGCTGTCTTTAAAAAGAGGGCAGAAATTTGCTCGTATCCTTCCTTCTTTGCAACGGAAGCGAAATAGGTGTACTTGTTTCTTGCTTGGCTTTCACCTGCAAAGGCAGCCTCAAGATTCTTTTCTGTTTGTGTGCCTGCGTATGGATTCTTTGGTGTTTCGTCGATTAACTCAAGCTTATCCTTGCCTACCTTACACTTTGGGCAAATTGGCTCAAGCACACCGTCCTCAACCTCAAACTCATACTTACATACTGTGCATCTGTACTTTTTCATAATTTATCTCCTTTAATTATAATAAGCTTATTAATTTATCCTTTGTGCAATAGCCAACCTGCTTAGTGTCAAGCTCGCCATTTTTGTAAATTAGAAGAGTTGGAATGCTTTGAATACCGAATCTCATAGCAAGCTCCATTTGCTCATCTACGTTTATTACACCAACTAAAGCCTTGTCACTATATTCCTGAGAAATTTCCTCAAGAATAGGGGCTAGCATTTTACAGGGTCCGCACCAATCGGCATAAAAATCTACAATTACTGTCTTGTCGCTTTTTACAAAGCTATCAAAATTGTCCTTTGTTAATACTGTTTTCATTTTATTCTCCTATTTTGATTTGTAGTATAGCATACAATGGCAAAAGCCTTCAAACTCGGGGTCGGCAATTTGTTCTCTAAACTCCTTGCACATACACTTAATATCCTCGCTCTTACCCATTTTGCAAGGGCAATAGCCACCCTTTTTCAAAAGGCCATCCTTAACTGTTTTTACAACCTCTTTGTCAGGATTTAACGTTATCTTCATAGCAGTCACTCCTTTTCCTCTTTATTATAGCATAACTTTATGAACTTTTAAACCCATTTTAATAAAAAAAATCGGCTTTTTAGCCGATTTTTTTATTCATTTGCCTTTAGCTTAACCGCCTTCGTCTTATCATTATGAGGAATTGTTTTCCATTGTAGATTCTTGCTAAAGAGTGCAACTACTACAATTATGTTGTTTATCATTCCAAACAATGGGTAAAGTAAAACAGAAAGCACACGTGTGCCGAAGCTAATTTTTCCTACTCTCTTATGCTCGATTATGTAAAGAGCAATTGCCAATAGGAAGCTTGTCAGATAAGCTGATAGTAAGCCTGATAAAAATGCCATTACCCAATCAAAGGCAACCTGTGAAAAGGTCCTGTCCTCAAACAAAGGAGTTAAGGCAAAAAGGATAACCTGAACAACTGAAATTATAGTTGTCAAAAGGTTTGATGGAATTACATTTGACATAATGTCGTAGGTTGACATTTTGTGCTTACTTCCACCCTTTGATTTTGGTAAAAACAATGACTTAATAAGCTTGCCTAGACGAGTAACACATACTAAAAGGTGTCCTCTTGCCCATCTTACTCTTTGTCTCCACATTATTTTAACACTTGTAGGCTGTTCGTCAAAGAAGGTAGCCTCATCACAGTAGTAAACCTTACTACCACCGATAATTTGGTCAGCTGAAAATTCCCAGTCCTCTGTAAGAGTTAGATAATTCCAACCATTTCTTACAACCTCCTTACTAAAAAGGAAGCCAGTGCCCGCAACACGGGTTGAGCAGTTCAAAACTGTTCTACCTCTATTTTCAAATCTACAGTAATTAAGCCAGAACAAGCCGTAAAGGGCTGAGATAATGTTTGACCCAAAGTTCTTTGAGTTTCTGAAGGATGTAATCGTATGATTTTTGCCCATGGCAACAAAGGCATCATTCATCTTGCTAAGATAGTTTGTATCAAAAATATTATCTGCGTCGTGTACTAAATAGCCGTCACAGCAGTCAATGCCATAATCTCTAATAATGCAATTGAAAATATGATTAAGAGCATAGCCCTTTGTTCTTTCCTTATCATTATTATATTCGTAAACTATTGCGCCAGCTTCTCTTGCAAGCTTAGCTGTATTATCTGTACAGTTGTGAGCAATTACGAATACCTTTAGCTTATCCTGTGGGTAATTCATATTCTTTGCACTTTCAACGATGTTGGTAATAACTGCCTCCTCGTTACGTGCCGCAACTATAATTCCATAGGTAAGCTTCTCGCTTGATACCGGAAAAACCTTTTTCTTGAACACACCAACAATTGCAAATATTACAAAGTGTGCTGCAAGTAAGCCTAGTAGTGTAGTTAAAATAGTTGAAATTAGATAAACGTAGTCAGTGTATGTGTCGGGTCTGAACATTTCTAAAACACTTTCATTGAACCACTTGACTATTTGTTCCTTAATCCATTCCATAAAATATCCTCTCAATGCTATACAAAAATGAAAGTACCTTTCACACAACTACGTTGAAAAGTACTATTCATTTATTATTTGTTATCAAAATTGGTCAATTAGTATCCGATTGATCGTTTCCAGTTGGATCTTCGTCTCCGTTTAGGTCTTCAAAGTTTGTTGTATCAATGTGTGGTATTTCCTTCCATCCAAGATTTGGACTAAATACCGCTTGAAGCTCTTGGAATAGGTAAATTGCAATAAATAGTGGCCATAAAAGTGTTGACCAAATCTTTAAGCCGAGGCTTACGTTTTTAATTCTCTTTCTTTCTACTATGTAAACGATAACTGTAGCAAGAACAAGCACTAAATATGATGCAATAAAGCCAAGTGTACCGTTTCTAAAATAATCACCTAATACAAGTCCCGTTTGTCCTAAGCCCTCCATAAAGGTGGTTATTGTTCCGCCATTTATACCACTTACTAGTCTGCAAATAATAAGTGCAATAACCTGTGATACATTTACAACCGCTGTCAAAAGCATAATTGGCAAAATATTTATGGAAATGTCGTGAAGCGAGCCCTTGTTTGGACAGCCACCTTTTTTCTTTGACTTAAATTGAGCCTTGATAATATCCTTATATCTTGTGAAGAATACAAGGAAGTGTCCTCTTGCCCATCTTACCTTTTGACGCCACATAATTCTAAAGCTTGTAGGCTGTTCGTCATAGAAAACTGCATCGTCGCAATAGTAAATCTTTCTACCAGCAATTACTTGGTCAGTTGAGAACTCCCAGTCCTCTGTTAGTGTAACATACTTCCAGCCGTTTTCAACAAGCTCAGGGCTTATAACATAGCCTGTGCCTTGAACTCTAGTTGAGCAACCAAGAACAGTTCTACCACGACACTCAAGTCTACAACCGTACATAAAATGTAAGCCATATAGAGCTGAGATAACGTTTGAGCCAAAGTTCTTTGAGTTTCTGAAGGATGTAATCGTATGATTTTTGCCCATTGCAACAAAGGCATCATTCATCTTGTCAAAATAATTTACGTCAACAATATTATCTGCATTAAATAGGAAATAGCCATCATAAGACTTTATTCCGTAATCCTCTTTAATTCTATCAAAAAGGTATCTAAATGCAAAGCCCATTGTATTTTCTGCTTCGTTATTGTACTCATATACTATAGCACCTGCTTTTCTAGCAACCTCAGCAGTTCTGTCCTTACAGTTGTGTGCAATTACGAAGATATCTAGCTTGTCCTGTGGGTAATTATTTAGCCTTATGCTTTCTATCAAATTGGCAACTACCGTCTCCTCGTTTCTCGCTGGGATAATAATACCATATTTAAGCTTTTCATCAGTGTGTGGATAGGTCTTTTTCTTGAACAAGCCAACAACTGCGAAAACAACAAAATGTAATGCTAATAAAGTAAATATTGTCGTCAATATCGTTGCTACGATATTGACTATATCTGTAGGAGTTGGTTCAGATAGCATTCTTTGCCAGTCGCTAATAAACGCCTCCCACTGTCCTTTAATCCAATCCATAATTAGTTCCTTTTTTTAAGTTTTTTGAGGGTAAAAATCGATACCCATAAAATTTCATAGTAATTCTATCATATTATAATAAATAATTCAAGTATATTCAATATTATTAACAATTTGTTCACATTTCTTCGACTTTAACGAATTTTTTTAACAAATTTTAACTAATTGTGTCAGTATCTATATTTTAAAGATTGATTTTGTAGCCTTATCGTGTTATAATTTTAATAACTTTTTGAAACGTTACGAGGTTTACTATGAAATATAGAATAGAAAAGGATTCCTTTGGTGAAATTCAAGTACCTAGCGACAAATATTGGGGCGCACAAACTCAAAGAAGTCTTGAATGCTTTGATATAGGCAAGGAAAAATTTGATAGCTTTTTTATTGAATGTCTAAGCTTAATAAAGCTTAGCTGTGCTTTGGCTAACAATCAATTATGTCCTGAAAGGCTAACTGACGAAAAGCTAAAATATATTACCCTAGCCTACGAGCAAATTTTAAAGGGCAAGCTAGATGGCAACTTCCCTCTTTCTGTATGGCAAACAGGAAGTGGCACTCAAACAAATATGAATGTAAATGAGGTTTTTGCAAATTATGGTAATGAGTTAGCCGGCAAAAGACTACTTCACCCTAATGATGACATAAATATGTCACAATCCTCAAACGATGTATTTCCTTCAGCTATGCACGTATGCACGGTTTTGGATATAAAATCGAGCCTGATACCCGAAATCAAGAGGTTAATAAATGAATTTTTAATTCTTGAGGAAAGATATAAAAATACAACAAAAAGTGGAAGAACACACCTTCAAGATGCAACGCCTATTACCTTCGGTCAAGAGGTTTCCGGTTGGCGTGCGTCCCTTGAATGCGACCTTGCGCAAATTGAGGAATCATTAAAGCCTCTTCAAAAAATTGCCCTAGGTGGCACGGCTGTTGGCACAGGACTTAACGCACCTAAGTATTTTGACGAAATCGCCTGTGAGCACCTATCAAGGCTATGTGGTACAGAGTTTGTACCTAGCGAAAACAAATTCCACTCACTTTCCTCAAAGAGTGAGCTAGTATTTGCTCATGGTGCCTTAAAGGCACTTGCCTGTGACCTTATGAAAATTGCAAACGATATTAGATGGCTTGCCTCCGGTCCTCGTCTCGGTCTTGGTGAGATTACCATTCCTGCAAACGAGCCTGGGTCATCTATTATGCCTGGCAAGGTAAATCCAACTCAATGTGAGGCTATTACTATGATAGCTACACAGGTAATGGGCAACGATGCAACTATTGGAATTTGCGCCTCACAGGGCAATTTCGAGCTAAACGTATTTATGCCTGTTATGATTTACAACCTTATGCAATCGGTTTCTCTTTTGTCTAGTGGAATTTATTCCTTTAGCGAAAACTGTGTTAAGGGTATTTTAGCAAACGAGAAAAAAATGAAGGAAAATCTTGACAAGTCCTTAATGCTTGTAACCGCCCTTACACCATACATTGGCTATCAAAGAGGTGCAGAAATTGCAAAGCTTGCACAAAAGGAAGGCATTACTCTTAAGGAGGCTTGTCTTTCACTTGGTTATTTAACCGAGAATGAATTTGACAAATATTTTAGACCCGAGGACATGGTATAATGGATATAAGAGAGGAATCATTACAAAAGCATTACGAATGGGGTGGCAAAATTGAGGTTGTTTCCCGTGTGAAAATTGAGGAAAGAAAGGACCTTTCTCTAGCCTACACGCCCGGTGTTGCCGAGCCCTGTGTCGTAATTAAGGATAATCCACAAAAAAGCTACGACTTAACACGTCGTTCAAATTTAGTAGCTGTAATAACCGACGGCACTGCCGTTTTAGGTCTCGGTGATATAGGACCTCTTGCAGGTATGCCTGTTATGGAGGGTAAATGCTGTCTGTTCAAGGAATTTGCTGACGTTGACGCATTTCCTATATGCGTCAACAGTAAAAGTGTTGACGAAATTGTAAATACTATTTACTTAATTTCAGGTTCCTTTGGTGGGATAAATCTCGAGGATATTTCTGCACCTAGATGCTTTGAAATTGAAAAAAGACTCAAGGAAGTGTGCGATATTCCTGTTTTTCACGATGACCAGCATGGTACTGCTATTGTGGTTGGTGCAGGACTTATAAACGCACTCAAGGTAGTAAAAAAGGACATTGATAAAATAAAGCTTGTTATCAATGGTGCAGGGTCTGCTGGCATTGCTATTTGTAAGCATCTTTTGAATTTAGGTGTTAAAAATATTACTATGGTTGACCGTTTTGGAATTATTTGTCAAGGTGACAAGACCCTTACTCAAGCCCATTATGAGATTTCTCTTTTGACCAACAGAGAAATGAAAAATGGTACTCTTTCCGATGCTATGGCTGGTGCTGACGTATTTATTGGCGTTAGTGCGCCAAACGTGGTTAGCGAGGAAATGATTAAGTCAATGGCACCTGATTCTATTGTTTTCCCTATGGCTAATCCTACACCTGAAATTATGCCCGATGTGGCTAAAAAAGCAGGTGCTAGAATTGTAGGCACAGGAAGAAGTGACTTTCCTAATCAAATTAATAATGTGCTTGCCTTCCCTGGAATTTTCAGAGGTGCCCTTGATTGTCGTGCTAGCTGTATCAACGAGGAAATGAAGCTTGCAACCTCTTTGGCATTAGCCTCACTTATTCCTGAAAACGAGCTCAATGAGGAAAATATTATCCCCTCTGCCCTTGACAAGCGAGTTGCATCTGTTGTTGCCTCTGCAGTTATTGAGGCGGCTAAAAAAACAGGAGTAGCAAGAATATAATCAAATGGGACTTTTAAGTGTCCCATTTTTATTTAAAATAAATTTGATTTTACTATTGACAATTTTATACTTAGGTATTAAAATGGTTAAGTCATTAAATTTAAGAATCGTAGGTGTTATTTTTGGATATTTTATTAAGTCTTTCAATCGCCTTGTTTGCAGGTCTTATGCTTTCAAGAGTTGCAAAAGCATTAAAGCTTCCTGCAGTTACTGCGTACTTGATTGCAGGTGTGTTAATTGGACCTTATTTTCTAGGCTCCCTAGGCTTTCAAGGAATTGGCTTTACTAGTATGGAAAAGCTAGAGTCCCTCTCTATCATTTCCGACGTTGCCCTTGGCTTTATCGCATTTACCATTGGTAATGAGTTTAGACTTGTACAGCTAAAGCAAATCGGTAAGCAGGCTACAATAATCGGTATTTTCCAAGCCGTATTTACTACTCTTATAGTAGATGCTGCCCTTATTTGCGTACACTTTATAGTACCTGACCAATTCTCACTTCCAGCTGCTATTATTCTTGGTGCAGTTGCCTCTGCTACCGCCCCTGCTGCAACTCTTATGGTTGTTAAGCAATACAAGGCAAAGGGTCCTGTTACAAGCACTCTTCTTCCAGTAGTTGCCCTTGACGACGCAGTTGGTCTTGTGCTTTTTGCTGTTTCCTTTGGTATCGCAAAGGCTATTTTAACAAATCAGGTTAACTTAATTTCTATTATTGTTGAGCCAATTGTTGAGGTTGTTTTATCTCTTGCCTTGGGTGCTGTTATGGGTATTCTCTTTACCTTTTCCGAGCAATTCTTCCATTCAAGGTCAAAAAGGCTTGCGATGACCGTTGCCTTTGTGTTTATAACCGTTGGCATTTCAATGATTGACTTTGATTTCTTTGGTGTGCATATTGCCTTTTCATCACTTCTTAGCTGTATGATGCTTGGTACTGTATTCTGCAATATCTGTGACTTCTCAGCTGAGCTAATGGACAGGCTTGACCGTTGGACGGCGCCTATTACAATTCTGTTTTTCGTTTTAAGTGGTGCTGAGCTTGACTTGTCCGTTCTTTCTAACATTATTATTGTTGCTATCGGTGTTGTATATATTGCATTCCGTTGCTTTGGTAAATACTTCGGTGCAAGAATTAGCGCAGCTGTTTCTAAGTGTGATGCAAACGTTAAAAAATATTTAGGCATAACACTATTCCCACAGGCAGGTGTCGCCCTTGGTATGGCAATTCAAGCAATGACCCTAGGTGAGGTAGGCATTATAATTGCTAATATTACTCTATTCTCTGTATTGGTTTATGAACTCTTTGGTCCATTCCTTACAAAGATTGCACTTTCTAAGGCAGGCGAAATCGATCCACAGGGCAAGGTTAGTAACAGAATTAGACATCACCAAAGAGGCTCTCATACAAACAAAATATAAAGAAAAAGAACCAAACAATGTTTGGTTCTTTTTTTATTTACATTTCCCAGCTACCTAACCAGTTTGAAAATTCTTGATAGATGCTATCTAATTCCTCAATTAATTCCTCGCCCCTTGTTAGTGTGTAAATGTAATCATAGGTATCGAATTTTTCAACATACTTATATTCAGAGGTATAGCTTTTGCCGTCTAATTCCTTTATTGCCTTAGTTGCCAATAATTCCGCCTTTTCCACGTTTGCTACAAGAGAGGAAAATGCGTTTTCATCTATTTCCTTTATTTTTGCAATAATGCTATCAAAATACCCCTCTTGATAGCCATAATTCCATTGCTGACCATCTTGCTTTATAAGTCTTTCAGCATCAGATGCATAAAGGAAAAAGCCCTTATGCTCAACTCCATTTTCATCTGTGTAGTTGTTTATAAAGTATGTATTCCAAGCACAAAGGAAATTTACGTAATCGTACATTTTATAAATGTCATTTATTACATCACTTGAGGCAATTTTTTGCCACATAGCGATATTTTCACCTAACTCCTCTGCCTTTAAAATTTGATAGGTTGCATCTACAATTTTAAAGTTAAATTCATAGCCATATCTATCTGTAAAAAACTCGTTTTCGCTTGGTGCGACTTGGAGAATGCCTGTTACCTTTATTGCCTGTGTGGTATATGGAAAGCTTTGATTCTTCTTAGGATAAACCTCCATAGTATTGGAAAGCTGTGAGGTATTAGGCACACAGAATGGGCAGGATTGATATGGCAGATTCATTAAAAACATAAAGGACCCGTCAACAGGTGATGAGGTTGCCATATAACCATTTATAGTTACCCTTTGCCCGTCTAGTGTTTTTAAATAGTTATAGGTTGATGCAGACTTAAAGCTTAGCTTAGTTGCCTCGCCATCGTCAGCCCCTTGACAGCTACTAATTACTGGTATCAATAAAATAACACACAATATTAAGCATAAAATTTTCTTCATAGCCTACCACCTCAATCGGAAATGCTGTCTTTTTTAGACATCACAAGAGTCCATATTGCAGTTGGCAAAATGCTAATTAGAAATACGCTTAGTAATATAACTATTTCAAGTGGATAAACTAGTCCAAGATTTAAAACGACACCCATGCTTGAAACGTAATCGTTCATCATAAGAAGACACAGTCTTGACACTCCAAAGGCTAAAAGAATTGATACAAGTCCTATTATGCCGTTTTGAATTATGTATAACAAATTTATTTTCTTCATGCTTATGCCGATTAATCTCATAAGGGAAATTTCCTTTGAGGAATGATACATATTAAGAAGTGTGATTATTGAAATAATCATTATATTCATAATAAGTATTACGGCACAAAGCACAAATACGATATACTTTGTGTCATCTGCATCATTTAAAACGTCTCTTACCGCATCCATAGGCTCAATTGCCTGCAGAGTAAACGTTTCCTCCTCGTGAGTAACTATTTTTCCATCATACTCGTTTAAAAGCTGAAGTGCATAGCCCGGATTTTTAGCATTTACAAGAATTGCACATACGGTTTTATGTGATTCCTCGCCCTCATGCTGATGTACGTGCCACAATGTTTGAATTTGGGTGAATACAACGTTGTCAAAGGATGAATGACTTTCCTTTAAAATACCAACTACCTTTATTCCATGTTCATGAACATCTAAGCCTGTTGATGAATGAGAGGTGTGTAGCACGTCACCAATTTTTAAGCCATTATATTTTGCAACATTGTAGCCTACTACCGCCTCTAGGGACTTATTGCTTTCAAAAAGAGTACCGTCTTTTAATTCCTTATCCATTAAAAACTCAGGTGAGGTACCAACTACTCCGTAGCCATTGTAATTGTCTGCCATTGCAAAGGGGATAACTGAATTTACCCTCATTCCGTCCTTGGATAGGTCTGATACAACTGAGTATGGGATTGTGCCAAGTGGCTCGTCTGTAAAATACATTGTATTCATAGCAAGCTGTGTTTTACTTCCACTAGGGCCAATAATCAAGGAATAATACCCTGCATTACTTGTAATTCCATCGCTAACCTGACTTGAAACGTTAAATGCAAGGACTCCAATTCCTGCTGAGATTACTATTGATAAAACAACTAGGATAATTTGCATTTTCTTAATTGCCATATTTTTAAGGGCGAATTTTAGCATTGCTCATCACCCCCTGAAATAACGTCTCTTTTTCCGTCTGTCATTTCATTCATATCAATGACTACGTCAAAATATTTAGCTAGTCTTTCGTCGTGAGTTACAGCAATCAAGGTTTTACCCTTAGCTACCTTTATAAGCTCGTTTATAACAAGCTCACCTATGGCAAAGTTAAGATTGCCTGTTGGCTCGTCTGCTAAGACGATATCAGGCATTTTCACAAGGGCTCTTGCTATTGCAACCCTTTGCTTTTGTCCGCCTGACAAGTGCTTGATTTTGCTATTTTTCTTTTCGGCTAAGCTTAATTCCTCAAGTATTTTTGGCGCATTTTGTGTATTTACGCCCTCAAGGTTAAGAATATTAATATTATCAAGGACCGTCATTTCATTGATTAGCTTGAAATCCTGAAATATGTAGCCAATTTTTTCTATTCTAAATTTATCACGTTGCTTTTGGCTTTTTTCTTGCATATTGACCCCGTCAATTATAACCGAGCCTTTTGTTGGGGAAATAATTCCCGCAATTATATTTAGAAGCGTTGATTTTCCACAGCCACTTGCTCCTAAAAGCATATAGGACTTACCTGTTTCAAAGGTTATATCCTTATATTCTATTTCCGTTTCATTTAAAAATCTTTTTGTTACACCTTTTATTTCTATCATTATTTTTTCTCCTTTTAAGCTTTTTTGAAAAATCAATAAGGCTTAATCGGATAGCTTAACTCTCAATTTAAATAATGACAAGTGAATTTGTCTTGGGCATTTATAAAGTAGCAATATTTCAAACAACAGAATTGTAAGCATCATAGTAACAAGGCTTACAAATAAAATGTAGTCACTGCTTGTGCTATCCTTATATGCTTGACAAGCATTACACAGACTCTTTCCCTCGGCGGTACAATGATGACAAGAAATAAAAGGAAGCGATAAAAATGACATAGCAAGAATTACTACAAGCATAGCTATTGCTATAAGCCTAAGCCTTCTACTATTTCTCATTTTATCACTTCCATTTCCTTATTATTTTCTTAAATCTGCAATATCAAGGATAAGTCTTTCGGTCTTTTCCCATCCTAGGCATGGGTCTGTAATTGATTGACCGTAAACACATCCGTCAGGCTTTTGGTTGCCATCTACAATGTAGGATTCAATCATAAAGCCTTTAACTAGCTTGAATACGTCCTCGTTGTGACGTGTGCTATGAAGCACCTCTTTTGCAATTCTTACCTGCTCAGCCCACTTCTTACCGGAGTTTGCGTGGTTAGTATCAATGATAACACCTGGGTTTTGTAGATTTGTCTTTGCATAGGTTTCGCAAAGCCTTATCAAATCCTCGTAGTGGTAGTTTGGTAAAGATTGTCCATGACTATTTACATAACCACGAAGGATTGCGTGGGTAAGTGGGTTACCTTGGGATTGTACCTCCCAACCACGATAAATAAACGTGTGTGAGTGTTGACCTGCTGTGATTGAGTTCATCATAACGGAGATATCACCACTTGTTGGGTTTTTCATACCAACTGGAATGTCAAGACCAGAGGCTGTTAGTCTGTGCTCTTGGTTTTCTACTGATCTTGCACCGATTGCAACGTAGGACAAAAGGTCGTCAATGTATCTGTAATTGTATGGATAAAGCATTTCGTCAGCACATGTAAAGCCAGTTTCTTCGATAGCCTTCATATGTAGCTTTCTAATTGCTATAAGTCCCTCTAGCATATCTGGGTCCTTATTGGGGTCTGGCTGGTGAAGCATACCCTTGTATCCGTCGCCTGTTGTTCTTGGCTTGTTTGTGTAAATTCTTGGAATGATAATAATTTTGTCCTTAACTACCTCTTGTACCTTTCTTAGTCTTGAGATGTAATCTAAAACTGCATCCTCTCTGTCTGCTGAGCAAGGACCGATAACAAGCACTAGCTTGTCGCTCTCGCCCTTAAATACCTTTGCAATTTCTGCATCATTTGCTGCCTTTATTTGTGCACTCTTTTCTGAGAGTGGGTACATTTTCTTAACATCCATAGGGATAGGTAGCTTGCGTTTAAAATTCATGTTCATTTTTCTTTGTCCTTTCTGCCATTTGCCATTGTAATTTATTTTTTATCAAAGTACATTCGGCGCTTAGTCGATGTTCTCATGATAGACTTGATTTTTTCGGTATCCTCGCTTTCGATACCATCTCTTAATTCCTTAAACTTCTCAATAAATAAATCCATTTGAGAAAGCAATTCATCCTTGTTGAGTAAAAACAACTCACACCACATATCCTCATTGATTTTTGCAATACGTGTAAGGTCACGGAAGGAGTCACCTGTATAATTTACAAGGTCCTCAGATTCCTTACAGGTCATTAGAGAAACAGCGATACAGTGGGTAAGCTGAGAAAGAAAGCCAATCATTTCGTCGTGCTTTTCCGGACTTAACTCTGCAATAGTTTTAAAGCCTAAAACCTTACCTAGCTGTGCACAGGTTTCAATTCCCGCCTTTGTATTTTTCTCTGTTGGGGTTACAATATAGTTTGCATTTTTAAAAATCGATTTATCTGCGTTTTGTACGCCATAAACCTCTTTACCTGCCATAGGGTGGGCACCAACAAATTCAACGTCGTCCCTTAACATATCCTGTATTTTATAAACAACAGGTCCCTTAACACCGGTAACGTCGGTTATCAATGCACCACTTTTAAAGTAGGATTGATATTGGTCAAGCCACTTAATTAGCACCCTTGGATAAAGTGCGAATACTACAATATCAAATTGCTTTACGTATTCCTCGCTAACCTCTGTTGTGCCATGGGCAATTAGCCCCTTTTCCTTTGCGTAGTCTATTGAGGATTGGCTTCTTGTAATTGCGCCTACCTCGTAGCCTAGGTCAGTTAATGCCTGTGCATAGCTACCACCGATTAAGCCAAGACCAACTATTAAAAATTTTACATCATTTATGATTTTCATTTTGCCATTACTTCCTTTCAAGAGGAATTCCTAGTCTTTCTAGATCCTCAAAAAAGTGTGGGTAGCTTTTGTTTACTGCCTCGCACCCTTCAATTTCACCACCAACTAGGGTGCACAAAACCGATAGTGCCATTACTATTCTGTGGTCATTGTGCCCACATAAAGTTTCCTTTGGTGGATTTATACCGCCCTTTATTACAACTGAGTTTTCGAAAACGTCTATCTTACAGCCTAGCTTTCTTAGCTCGGTTGCCATAGCCTCAACTCTGTCACTTTCCTTTATTCTTAGCCTTCTAATACCCGTAATTGTAGCACCATTGCAAGCTGACGCTAGTGCAAAGGTAATAGGTCCTAGGTCGGGACAATTTGATAAATCTATGGTTGGGGTAGTGTTTTTTAACTCCTCAAAGAGCTTTTTATATACGTAGTCGCCCTGTATAGTGCTTTCATTAAGCCCTAAAACAGACACGTCTCCGCCAATTACGTTAAAGGCATCAAGAAATGCACTATTCGATGCATCTCCCTCGGCTTTTACGCAAAGGGATTTATATTCTTGATTTCCTTTTATCAAAAACAAGTTATCCTGTCTTTGAATTTCAATGCCATAGTCCTTCAAAACCTCAAGGGTGATATCAACGTAGGCACCGCTTTCAAGTGGGGTTGTGATTTCAATTATGCTGTCACCATTTAATAATGGAAGTGCAAATAGCAAGCCTGTGATAAACTGACTACTAATATCGCCTCTTACCTTAAAGGCTGAGGGCTTTAGCTTGCCCTTTATTTCAAGATAGTTTTTTCCTTGTGCGTACTCAATTCCCTGTGACTTAAAGATGTCAAAATAAACCTCAAGTCCTCTTGACATTAGTCTTTCGGTGCCTAAAAATCGACACTCTGTGGCAAAAACAAGTGCGATTGGAATAAAAAACCTAAGAGTGCTTCCACTTTCTAAGCAATCAAGAGTAGGATTTTTTGATACGCTTATTCCACTATTTATAAAGACAGTTTTTTCCTTTTTTTCATACTCAACTCCTAGTGCGCTAAGGCAATTAAGAGTCGCCTTCATATCTTGGCTAGATGCAATTCCGTCAACTGTGCCCTTGCCCCTTGCAAGCGCAGATGCTATTAAAAGTCTATGTGCATAGCTTTTTGACGGTGGGGCTGTAATTGTACCCCTTGCCTTAGCCCTTTGTAGACTTACGTTCATTTTTTTCTAGATATTCCTTTAAGTAATCAATTGCCTCTAGGTATCCGTCAAAGCCCTTGCCTGTTATTGTCTTAATAACTGCTTGTCTTACGTAGCTTACTTGTCTAAAATTCTCTCTTTCCTCAACCTTAGAGATATGCACCTCAACGGTTGGAATAGCAATAGATTTCAGTGCATCTAATAATGCGACGCTTGTGTGAGTGTAAGCAGCTGGGTTTATAACGATCCCATCAATTTTATTAAAGTACGATTCTTGAAGCTTATCAACTAGCACTCCCTCGTGGTTGGATTGAAAAATTTCAACCTCGACTCCCACTGTTATTGAGTGGTCGGTTATACGCATTTTAAGCTCCTCGTAGGTGCCATTACCATAAATTCCAGGCTCTCTTATGCCTAGCATATTTAGGTTTGGTCCGTTTAAAATTAAGAATTTCATTTCTTAATCTCCTTAAGAATTAATTCTGCTACCCCGTCAACTGTTAGATTGCCGTTTACTCTTACGTCTGCAACCTGACAATATATTGGATATCTTTCCTTATATCTTTTTTCAATTGCCTCCCTATTGCTTGAAAGAGGTCTGTCCTCTGTTGGCAAAAGAAGTGATAGGTCCCTGTCAAGGAAATAGAGTGTGCCGTTTTGCTTTAGGTTATCAACGTTTTCCTTTTTAAGAATTGCACCACCACCTGTTGCAGTAACAATTCCGTTTAGCCTTGATACCTCGTTTATTGCCTCAGCTTCAAGCATACGAAAATATTCCTCACCGTGATTTTTGAAAATAGTAGGAATATCGCACCCTGCTTTTTCAACTATAACCTTGTCTGTATCAACTAGTGTCTTGCCTGTTTTCTCGGCTAGAATTGTACCTATTGAGGTCTTGCCACTTGATGGCATACCTACAAGCACAATATTTTCCTTTTCGGCTAAAACCTTATTAAATACCTTGTTACAAAGGTCTGTGCTAATTTCATTACCTGTAAAGTGCTGATATGCATAAACTGCCTGTGCACCAAGCATATAAAGTCCACCCTCACTCTTTAAGCCAAGGGCTTTAGCTTGTCTTACTAGCTTAGTCCTAATTGGATTATAAACAACGTCTAAAACACCCTCAAGTAGTGGAAATTTCTCCAAATCTATTGGGGAGTGTTCGTTTTTAGGATACATACCCACAGGTGAGGTATTGAAAATAATTTCAACATCCCTGTGGCTTTTGTAAACCTCCTCATATGTCAAGGCACCCACAACGCTTATATTAGAAACGTAAATTATTTCCTTAGCACCTAGGTCGGAAACCACTGCGGTTGCAGTTTTTGACGTGCCTCCTGTGCCGATTATAAGCACCTTTTTATTTTTAATTTCAAGCCCTATACGCATAACTAAGGCACGCATACCAGAGTAATCGGTATTGTAGCCGTATAGCTTGCCGTCTCTGTTTACTACTGTATTTACCGCACCTATCTTTTTTGCACTGTCGTCTATATAATCAAGGTAAGGTATAACAGTTTCCTTATATGGTATAGTGACATTTATTCCACAGAAGTCTCTTTTTTTCATAAAGGACTCCACGTTTTGTGGCTCAATTTCAAGAATTTCATACACGTAGTCGCCAATTTGCTCGTGTATCGCCTTGGAGAAGCTATGCTTTAGATGCTCTCCTATTAGTCCGTATTTCATTTGTTATTTTATTCCTCTTTTAAATACACCAGTGCCATAGGCTGATGCTAGTAAATCGCACATTACAAGGGCAGAGGCGCTATCTACAACAACGCAAGCACGTCTTACAATGGCAGGGTCGTGTCTTCCCTTTACCTCAAGCTGTGTATTCGTTTTGTTTATAAAGTCTATTGTTTCTTGCATTTTTCCAATTGATGGTGTTGGCTTAATAGCTGAATTAAATACAATTGGCATACCATTTGTAATACCACCATTTATTCCACCATTATTGTTAGTTTCTGTATAAACCTGACCCTTTTCGTCGTATCGAAATACGTCGTTTGCTTGGCTACCATACATTTTTGACATCTCAAAGCCACTACCAAACTCAACGCCCTTTACCCCACCTAGTGAGAAAAGCACGTGAGAAAGCATACTCTCAACTGAGTCAAACCAAGGGTCGCCAACTCCAGCTGGCATACCAACTATTGCCGTTTGTAAAACTCCACCTATGCTATCCTTATTTTTAGAAGCGTTATTGATAGCCTCTCTAATCTTGTCGCTACAATCGCTAAGAAACGGAATTGCATCACACACCCTTGCGTTTAGCTTGTCTATTTCCCTTTCAACGTCACAGCTAGCTACACTAAAGGACACATCACTTTCCTTACCACAGGAAAGAATGTGAGTGCCAATTTTAACACCTATTCCCTTTAATGCTTGTAATAGGATTGCACCTGCGCATACAAGGGCAGCAGTAATTCTTCCTGAGAAGTGTCCACCACCACGATAGTCCTCACAGCCATCATACTTTACGTATGCAGTATAATCTGCGTGTGAGGGACGGGCAATTCCATAATTATATGCTTTACTGTTTGTATTTGTGTTAGGAATTATAATTGCAATTGGGGTGCCTGTTGTTTTACCATTAAAAACACCACTTACAATCTTATATTCGTCCATTTCTACTCGGGGAGTATCGGTATTTCCACTTGGTCTCCTCTTAGATAGCTGATTTTTTATGTATTCCTCATCTACCTCAATACCTGCACAGAGTCCGTCAATCACAGCCCCTATTGCCTCGCCGTGGCTTTCGCCAAACAAGGTTAGGCTAATATTATTTCCAAAGGTATTTTTCATAATTACAAGCCTCTTTTAATGTATTCTTGTATTTCGTCTATGTCAATTTTTTTAAGCTCAAAGGTGCCTAATTCCTCAACATATACTATTGTAATTTGGCTACCACTTGCCTTTTTATCCTTTTTAATATAGTCCATTATTTCTACCTTGGAAAGGTCTATATCGCAAGGAATTTGGTACTTATTTAGAAGTGCTTTTATTCTTTGCTTTGCACTTTCGCTACACATAGGAAGCATTCCCATACCAACGCATTCGCCATGTAAATAGCCCTTTAAGCCATACTTAGACTCAATTCCGTGGCCGATTGTGTGACCGAAGTTTAACACACGTCTAAGTCCCTTTTCCTTTGGGTCCTTTTCAACCACGTCTCTTTTTATAATAAGAGATTTTTCAATAATTGTATCAAGGTCTAAGTCAAGGTCCTTGCTATTTTCGATTAACTCAAATAGTTCCTTGTCGCTTGTTGCTGCCATTTTTATGGACTCGCAAAGACCTGCATGAAGCTGTCTTTTGTCAAGAGTTTTTAGTGTATTAGAGTCAATTAAAACACCTTTAGGCTGATAAAATGAGCCTACTATGTTTTTAACACCCATAAAATCTATTGCAACCTTGCCACCTATTGAGCTATCAACCTGTGACAAAAATGTTGTTGGTATATTATAAAAGTCAATACCACGCATATAAGTTGAGGCAACGAAGCCTGAAAAGTCACCGACAACACCACCACCAACTGCAACTACACAGTCAGTCCTTGTCATTCCCTGTTCAACTAAGAATTGTAGTGCCTTTATATAATTGTCTATGCTTTTGCTTTGCTCACCCTGTGGAAGAGTATATATATATGCTTCCTTGCTTTGGTCCTTAATGGTCCTTGCATACTCTTTTGGTACACCACTATCAGTTATGATAATTACTTTTCTGTCTAGATTAAAATAACAGCTAGCCTTATCAAGTGCCCCACGACTAAGAATTATGTCGTAGCCTGATTCAATTGTGTTTACGTGCAAAACCATAGCAATCTCTCCTTTTTAGTCTGTTAAATATGAGCCTACGACCTTTAGTCTGTCGCAATTTTGCTCTAGCTCTTTAAGCATTTTTTCGCCCTCTTCTGTTTGTAGGTTTCCGTCTGCCTCTACAAAGAAGTAGTAATTCCATAGTAATTCCTTCATAGGACGAGAATGAAGGTTTATCATATTAAAGCCGTGTGAGCCGATAATATCAATCGTTTTAGCAAGAGACCCTGCCTCGTTTTTTACTGTAAATACAAGCATAAAATGCTCATTCATCTTTCTTTTCGAGGAATCAAGCCTGTTATATGCACGGGAAAGTGCAATAAACTTTGTTGTATTTGTTCTGCTTGTGTTTATTCTTCTTTGTAAAATTTCAAGATCAAGTATCTTTGCAGTTTCCTCAGATGCAATAGCGCAAATGTCAATTCTTGCAGATTCCTTTACCATCTTTGCAGCAAGTGCTGTGTTAGCAAAGCTTTGTGCCTCGTATCCGTTTGCATCAATATATTCCTTACATTGTGCTAATGCCTGTGGATGGCTGGCAACTGCTTTAATGCTACTTAAGGTTGCCCCCTTGTTAGCTACTAAGCAATGGTCGATTTCTAAATTGCAAATTTGATTTGCATACAAATTGCCTGTAAAAAGCAAGTCCATTACAGTTTCAACGTCACCTGCATAGCTATTCTCAATAGGCAAAACAGACACGTCACACTCGCCATTTTGAGTTGCGAAATATGCTTCCTCAAAGCTTTTATAGGCTACGTATGTTGCATTTGGAAACATTTTCTTAGATGCAATATGGGCATAAGCACCCTCAACACCACTATAAGCAATACGCATACCCTGATTAAGTCTTGACTGATATGCACGGGAAAGTGCCATAGTTTCCTTTAGCATTTCCACGTAATATTCCTTGATTACAGGGTCATTTATATATTTTGTATTTTTTTGGATAACCTCATTTTCTCTTGAGGTATCAAGAATATTAAGCCCGTGCTCCTTTTTGTATTTAGCAACAAGTGCAGAGGCTTCCATTCTCTTTTCAAAAAGCTCTGCCATTTGGGCATCAAGCTCGCTTATAGTCTTTCTTGCAATTTCAAGCTCGTTCATTTTTTCCTCGTATTATAAAATAATTGTATATATAAACTAATAATATATTATTATAGAATACTATTACTGAATTGTCAATAATATATTGAATAAATTTTTATTCAAGCAAGGCTTGTGTGAATTTTTATTAATATTTTTTGCATATATTCACTTTTATTATTAATTTAGTGAATAAAAAAGAACCAACGGAAAATCCGTTGGTTCTTAGTTAATTAATTAGTCCTTTACTATCTTGTAAAGTGCAACTGTTGCGTTTGCAGAAGCTGTAATTTCAACCTTTGCTACATCCTCTACCTCGTATAGGCAAATGTAAGCGGTAGCACCGTTTTCATTGCTTACGTTGAGTGATGTAAGAATGTCTGTAATTTCCTCGCCTGCTGTGTTGTACACCTTAACAGTATAAGTTGTACCAGCATCACCCTTTAGCTCGATTAAACCATAACCAAGATTGCTCTCTGCATCAAGCTCTTTAGTGTAAGCTACACCAGATGCAAGTGCTTCTGGAGCAGTTGGCTTAGTTGTGCCGATAGCTGTGATTGTACCTCCAC
This sequence comes from Clostridia bacterium, assembly GCA_017399145.1. Taxonomy (GTDB): domain Bacteria; phylum Bacillota; class Clostridia; order Oscillospirales; family CAG-272; genus RGIG2000. Next base: position 37,659 of record JAFQEG010000042.1, read on the forward strand.
ATGTAACTGTACCCTCACACTTACCACAGAGACAGAAGTCAGACTCAGTCTTATCCTTTACAGTTGTGATATTGATGTATGAAAGCTTGCAGTTAACGTCTGTACAAGTAAGTACGCCATCATCAGTTACAGCTGCAAAGTTGTGGTTTATCTTAGCAACATATGAGCCCTTTTCTGTATATGGACAATCTGGGTCGTTGTTACATACGTAAATTGTATAGCCCTCGCTATGACATGTAGGTGCAATTACACCATTTTCAGCAATATATTCGCTTGAATGAACGATATCGTTGTTTTGATGGTAATCGTAAACTACGTCGTCCTCATAGCTTTCAAAGTCCTTACCGCAAAGTGGGTTTGTACATGTGTAAATACCACGTGATACGCAGGTTGGACCCTTCTTGTATGTACCAAGTGTATACTCGTGCTTAGCCTCAACAGGTGTCTTATCAGTTACTGTTGCGTAGTCAGGGTCAGCTTGAAGCTCAGTTTCGTAAGCTGTGTCAACGCCACAGTTACGTGAGCACTTATACTGCCAGTGACCCTCTGTATAACAATTTGGTAGTCCGTCAGAACCAAGTACTGACTCATCAAGTACCCAGTCGTGCTTTAGTGCTTCTACAAAGTTAGAGCCAGCACGTGTGCCTGTATAGATACAATCCTCATCAAGTGTACATTGAACATCCCAGTAGCTATCGGTTGTACATGTAGCCTCGTGATATGTAACCTCTCTGTAAGCGTCGCCACCCTTACCTGTAAAGTGAGCAACTCTATCAAGAACGTTTTGGTATGTTTCAGAATATGTGTCACATTCTTGGCATTTAGCCTTTTCTAGACCTTCATCACAGCAGGTTGGCTCAAGAGTTGTTACGTAAACCTGTGTGCCACCTTCTCTGTCGTATGTGTGACCAAGTGCTGGAATATCAGCACTCTTAACGTGCTCAGCACCGCATCCGTTTGCACATGCGTACATAATGTAACCAACTGTTGTACATGTTGGTGCAACAGACTCAGCATCAACCTTTAATGAAAAGTCGTGCTCAAGTGCAATAAGTGTAGCTGCAAGCGCCTTGTCCTCCTCAGTACCTGCTTCAAGGTCCTCAAGAGTCTTTGTTACTGTGTAGCCCTTAACTGTTTCGTTACATGTTGGGTCTTGGCATGTATATACTACATAACCATCAACATGACACTTTGGAAGAACTATTTCTATACCAGTTGGGTTTAGTCTTTCATAAGTATGTCCAAGTGCTGGAAGAACCTTTCCGTCGTAGCCCTCTTGTCCACAAAGCTCACAAATGGAGGTTTCCCAACCAGCTGTAAGACATGTAGCAGGTGCTGCATCTGGAATGTACTTATGACCATTTGTTGTGTCTGGGTTTGTTTCACGTTGCTTTTCTGAGTAGTCACAGTTCTTACACTCAACTGTTGTGTAACCGCCTTTTTCACAGGTTGGTTTAACTACAACTGCGTTTTCTGTGTCAAGGTCGTGACCCTTTGCTAGTGAATCTCTTACCTCTTCTGCTCCACATAGTGAGCAAACGTAAGTTTCTTGACCTGGCTCTGTACATGTTGCTGTATTAGTGTCAGCCTTAGCTTCAAAGTTGTGCTCACAACCGCCACCACATGATGCAAATACACATACTACCAATGCAAGAATTGCTAATGCGATTAGTATTTTCTTTTTCATGATTTACTCCTTGAAATCAATATTTTTTCACGTTCTTATTATATAATATTTGATTCAATATGTCAATGGGTTTTGTACGTTTTTGGACAATTAAACAATATGAGCGTGATTTTTTTGTGCATAATGTCCACTTTTTTGTTGAATATACTGAAAAAGCCGAGGTGACCCCCACTTTTCATATAATTCAATATTGTTGAACAAATCAAAAACGGATAGGGCAAGCTTGCTCTATCCGTTCTTTATTTAGTTAACTTATAAATATATAACAATATTTAAATACAATTAAATAGGAAGACTTTTAGTTGTCCTGTGGCTTATTGCCAGAGTCGTCTTGACCTTGACCCTCGTCACCCTCACCTTCGTCTGATGGCTTTTCTGGGATAGGTGTAATTACTATTGGGGTCTCTTCATCAGATTGAATACCAAGCGCCTCCTCCATCTTGCGACGAGCCTCCTCACGCTTGCGATTTTCTTCCTCAAGCGCTTCCTTTCTCTTTTGGTTTTCCTCAAGGCTTCTTCTCTTCTTAGCTGTGAGTAAGCCCTCAACCTCTTCCATAGTAACGCCCTCTTTCATAGCAAGCTCAAATTGCTCACTATCCATAGTTTCGTTTTTAAGTAGGAAGTCTGCGATAAAGTCAAGCTTTTCTTTATTTTCTGTAAGAATCTTAGTAGCAAGGGCGTATGCCTCGTCAATAATCTTCTTAATCTCTTGGTCAATCTTGTATGCGGTTGTTTCAGAATAATCTGGTGTTGATGAAAAATCTCTGCCAAGGAATACTGCATCGCTACTATGCTCAGAGCCAAAGTGAATTGTACCTAGCTCGCTCATACCATATACAGTAACCATCTTTCTTGCAACCTGTGTCGCTCTTAGAATATCGTTTGATGCACCACCTGTGTAATCCTCAAAGATTAATTCCTCAGCCACACGGCCACCAAGCATCATAGCTATTCTTTCCTTCATTTCCTGCTTGCGCTCACTGTATTTGTCCTCAGCAGGTGGAGTTAGAGTATAGCCAAGTGCTCTTCCACTTGGAATAATTGAAATTTGAGTAACTCTTTCTTGAGTTGGAAGAAGGTGTGAAAGGATTGCGTGTCCAGCCTCGTGAATAGCTGTGTTTCTTCTTTCCTTTTCGCTCATCTTCTTAGCCTTCTTTTGAGTGCCTACGGTTACCTTAATCATAGCATCCTCAATTTCTTCCATACCGATTAAGGACTTGCCACGTCTTGCAGCAAGAAGTGCTGCCTCGTTAAGAAGGTTAGCAAGGTCTGCACCTGTGAAGCCTACTGTTGTTTGAGCAACCTGATGCATATCTACATTATTTTCAAAGGGCTTGCCCTTTGAGTGTACCTTTAAAATTGCCTCTCGACCAGCAATATCTGGGTAACCAATTGTTACCTGTCTATCAAAACGACCCGGTCTTAAAAGTGCTGAGTCAAGAATGTCAGGACGGTTAGTCGCTGCCATTACAATAATGCCTGAATGTCCGTCGAAGCCGTCCATTTCTACAAGCAATTGGTTAAGTGTTTGCTCTCTTTCGTCGTGGCCACCACCGAGACCTGCGCCTCTTTGACGACCTACTGCATCAATTTCGTCAATAAAGATAATTGCAGCTGGATTCTTTCTAGCTTGGTCAAATAAATCTCTTACTCTTGATGCACCAACACCAACGTACATTTCTACAAAGTCAGAGCCTGACATTGAGAAGAATGGCACCCCTGCCTCGCCAGCAACTGCCTTTGCAAGCAAGGTTTTACCTGTACCTGGAGGGCCTACTAGCAATACACCGTGAGGGATTCTTGCACCTAGGTGTGTGAATTTGCCAGGATTCTTTAAATATTCTACTACCTCGCAAAGCTCTTCCTTTTCCTCGTCTGCACCTGCAACATCGGCAAAGGTAACCTTTACCTTATTGTCAGCCACATTCTTAGCCTTGGACTTTCCAAAGCCTGTCATTTTACCATTTGCTGAACGCATTGAGAAGAAGAAAATGAAAATTAGCACACCAACGATAATTATAATTGGTAGGTACTCTAAAATCCATGGAGTTGGGTTTGCAGTTATATGCTCAGTTTTAGTAAGATTACTTACAACATTATTTTCGGCAAGCTCACTTTGGATTCGGTCAAGGTCGCCCTCTCTACCAAGATTGAAGCCGAAGAATAGATAATATTCTCTATCCTTAAATTCGTAAGTAACTGTCCATACCTCTTTTTCCTCTTCCTTTTTATCGGTGGATTCCTCGTCGATTACGCCATCGCCGTTTTTATCCTCCTTTAGAAGCATGGTAATTGAATTTTTATTTCCGTCGTATACGTATTCGTATACCTTGTTATTTTCAAATTCAGCAAGTAGGTCACTATAAACGTACTTGTTGCCATTATTTGAGCTCATCATTGTTGCAATAGTTATTGCTATAATTATTGCAATAGTAGTTAAGCCTAAATAGAAAATAACAGAAAAAAGACCATTTTTCTTTTTCATTTATTCCTCCGTACCATTTAGTATTTCAAAATCAATTTATTTTTCCACGTCCTGTTGCTTAATATACACCTTTAAGGTAATATCTGCTCCCTTAACACCGTCACGAATTGCAACTCCAGGGACTACAACAATACCATTTTCGTCACACACTATTGGCATTTTTGCCCTTAGATGTGATGGAATATGCTTATCAGTCATAATTCTTTTTAGCTTTTTTGTCATTTTTCCTTGAATTATTGTGTCGCCGTCCTCTTTGTTTCTTACATAAAGGTCACCTGTAAGTCCTTCTTTTGTAAAGATGTTACGGCTTGACTCAACATATCCAGCTGGTGCTTCGCTTGTGTCAAGTGCTAAATAAGTGTCAATTTCTGCAATATAATTTAGTCCCTTGGAAAGTGAATACTTGTATTCAATGCTTTCTAGGTCGCTTGTGCTAATAAACTGTGCGTAGTCTCTTTCGATTTTGAAGGTAATGCCGTGTGCAAGATTTATAAGCTTGCCTGTGCTACCCTGCTTTATAAGCTTGACACAGCCTTGGATTGATTTATAATCAAGCTTATCGCCACATAGCCTAATTAACACTCTTGACAGAATAGGTGTATCGAGCCCCTTTGCAAGGTCTAGACCTAGCTTATCCTCAATTGCTTCCTTTTCAAAAAGCTCATTTACAATTTTATCAAAATATTCCCTGTCCTCTCTTAGAGTTTCGGACAATCTTGTACAAGCATCAACGAGATTGGGATTTATTTTTTCAAGTCCTGGAATAATTGTGTGTCGAATGTAGTTTCTTGTATAGTCGGTGTCCTTGTTTGTAGAGTCGTTTACAAAATCTATTCCATTTTTCTCACAATACTCAAGAATGTCCTCTCTGGTTGCGTAAATTAGAGGTCGTCTTATGCTACCCATTACAGGACGTATTCCTGAAATTCCATTTGCGCCACTACCTCTTGTTAGATTAAACAGAATGGTTTCTGCATTATCACAAGCGGTGTGTGCCGTTACGATACATTTATATTCAGGATGTTGCTTTAAAAGTCCATTGAAAATTCTGTATCTTTCCTCTCGTGCAGTTTCCTCAATCCCCTTGCGTCTTTCCTTAGCTAGTGAGGGAATGTCAACCCTAAATGATGCAAATTTAACACCATATTTTTCACAAACGCTTTTGCAAAAATATTCGTCCCTTAATGCTTCCTCTCCACGAATTAAATGATTGATATGAACGCACAAAAGATTTTTTGTTTTGTCCTTTAGATAATGTAACAGTGCCGAAGAATCAGCCCCACCAGAAAAGCCAATGATTGCCCCTTGGTAAAGCTCTTCCATTTTATACACCTCTATTGCCTTGCCAATTTTAGTGTCTAAGTGCATTGTTTAGTCTTCCTTTTTAAATTTTTCTTTATTATAATACTATACTTTTATTTAAATTGCAATAGTAAAAAAATAAAAACCGCATATTTCAGCGGTTCTTCACAAAATCAACATATTTAGTCTGTCCTCAATCTCTGTGATTAGGTCCCTTAATTCCTCTACACTCGTGCATTCTTTTTTTAGTATTTCTAAAATTGCTATTGAACGATTGAGATTTACTGCAATACCCTTTACTCTTGACCTTAGTATTCCTTTGCTTGTTGATTCCTCAACTAGAATATTGTAAGCCTCTCTTTTCCAAAATAATGTTATTTTAAGATTGTTTTTCTTGCATTTGCGATTAAATTTATAAATTGCCATGTCTTGCCTCTTATTTTTGTTTTTTACTATTGTACATATTTTTACAATCAAGCGCTTACAAATTTCGATTACTTATAGGCACTTTACATAATTTTTTAAAATAGTGACTTTTTTCGCTTTAGAAAAATTAATACTGGAAAATATTACTCGTTGATTATTCTATAAGGCTTTGCTACAATTTTAAGTGGGAGGCAAGCTATGAATAAGCAAGTTAACAAATATCTAATTTCAACCCTTAGGCTTTTATCGATATTCATAATTCTTGGCTGTTTTATTCTAATCGAATTATTGATAGGTGAAAATAGTCTTTATGAAAGACTTTACATATTACCGAGGACAAGCAAATATTTAAGCGATTTGGTTGTGTCCTACTCAATGTATGTTGGAATGAATATTATGTGGTTTTTAGGGTAATTTTTTGTGCAAATTTAATAATCGACAAAATATTCACTTTTTCCAAATACGATTTTTTGAATATATTCATGTCAAGTGGAAAAGTTGAAATTTTTATTTTTCTACACCTTTGATTTTATTCACTTGTAGAAAATCAACCCTATTTTTCAACTTTTCAACGGGTCAAGGTGTGGAAAAGTTGAAAACCGACTCAATAAACACTTGACTTTTCAACGTTTTCCACTAAGTTTTCCACACCCTAAACAAATTTTCAACAAATTTTAGTGGAATGCTTTATATTTGGCGGTTGCCTAATATGTTTGTGCAAGAATAACAAAATATGTTAGCGAACTAACAAAATAAAAACTTTTAAAATTCTCAAAAAATTAACAATTCATTTTTTCGATGAATAAAGGCAAAAGCCGAAAATGAATAATTTTTCAACTTATTCACCCTTTTCAAGATTATTGGTGAATATATTCATTCATTATCTAACTATTTGCATATTTTTTTAATCTTTTTAGTATTAAAACAAATTTCAAGTCGTCATTTTGATGAAAAAAAAGAGGCAGAAAAGCTTTGAAGTGAACCCCAAATAGTTCACAAAAAAATAAAAAGCATGACAAAGAACAGGAAGAGGAAATCACCTTTTCCTGTTTTTTAATCGAGTTGTATTGTAAAAAATCAGCCAATCTTCAACAAGGGATAGAAATTCTTGA
>JAFQEG010000043.1 GCA_017399145.1 Clostridia bacterium
CACACTTTAATGAGGGTGAGCTTTCTGAGGAAGAAAGATACAATTGCGTAATTAGCATTTGGAATAAGGCAACTAAGGATGTTGTCGATGAAATTCAAAAGAGCTTTAACACATATAACCCAATTAAGATGATGTCTGACTCAGGTGCCCGTGGTAGTATGACTCAGATGCGTCAGCTTGCTGGTATGCGTGGACTTATGTTTACCGCTACAGGTAAAACAATGGAAATTCCAATTAAGTCTAACTTCCGTGAGGGCTTGACAATACTTGAATACTTTATCGCTGCACGTTCAGCACGTAAGTCACTTTCCGATACAGCGCTTAAGACTGCTGACTCAGGATACCTAACAAGAAGACTTGTTGACGTATCACATGAGGTTATCATTCGTGAGCATGACTGTGGCACTCGTGACTACATGGTTATGAGTGATATTAAGGATGGTAATGAGGTTGTAGAAAAGCTTGAGGATAGAATCCTTGGCAGATACACAGTTGAGGATGTTGTTCATCCTGAAACTGGCGAGGTTATCGTTAAGGAAAATGAAATGATTCTTCTTAAGGACGTTAAGAAAATCATTGGTGCTGGTATTAAGTCAGTTAAGGTACGTTCAGTGCTTCGTTGTAAGACAAAGCGTGGCGTATGTGCACATTGTTATGGTATGGACCTTGCAAGCTCAAAGCAGGTTAACATCGGTGAGGCTGTTGGTGTTATTGCAGCTCAGTCAATCGGTGAGCCTGGTACACAGCTTACAATGAGAACATTCCATACTGGTGGTGTTGCTTCTGCTAACATTACACAAGGTCTTCCAAGAGTAGAAGAGCTATTCGAGGCAAGACGTCCAAAGAAGCCTGCAATTGCTTGTGAGGGAACTGGTATTGCAACTATCACACTTGAAGGTAGAATTAACAAAATCAGCGTAACTGACGAGGAAACAGGTGCAACCTATAATTACGACGTTCCATTTGGTACCAATATGGTTATCCAAGATGGTGACTATGTAACTAAGGGTCAACCATTAACAGAGGGCTATATGGCTCCTGCTGATATCTTAAAAATCAACGGAATTGAAGCGGTTTATGACTACGTTGTACGCGAGGTACAAAAGGTATACCGTTCACAAAACGTTGAGGTTGACGACAAGCACGTTGAAGTAATTACACGTCAAATGACAAGACGTGTTAAGGTTGAGGATTCTGGTGATACAGACCTTATTGAGGGTGTATCTATGGATATTGCTGAATTCCAAGAGGAAAATGAAAGAATTCAAGCAAGAATTGACGCTGGTGAAATTGACCTTCGTCTTGCTACTTGCTCACCAATTCTTCTTGGTATTACAAAGGCTGCTTCTTCAACTGAATCATTCCTTTCTGCTGCATCCTTCCAGGAAACAACTAAGGCTCTTACAGAGGCTGCAATTCGTGGTAAGGTTGACCATTTGCTTGGTCTTAAGGAAAATGTTATTATCGGTAAGCTTATACCTGCTGGTACAGGACTTGATGTGTATAACAAGGTTGGAATTAAGAAAGCAACTGATTCAAACTAAAATAAAAGGAATACTCGGAAACGAGTATTCCTTTTTTGTTTGTCTATGAATGCAAAAAAGAGAGTAAAATGAAAGATGGTAATTTAATCGTAGAATTCATAAAACCCCGAAAAATAGCCCATATGAGCTTTATATAATAATATAAAAGGGACAAGACGATTTCTTGCCCCTTTCAATTTTATTTACCATTGTCGGCAGGTGGAAGCTCTTTTCCTACGTAAGCCTCATACATCCATGCGTGTCTTGTCGCAAACCAATCTCTCATATAATCAATAGCAGAGGAATAGCTTGGAAGCAAGTGTGTCATGCTACTGTAAACAGTAGCTATGTTGAATCTTTGGAAGTTTCTTATACGTGCGTTAATGAATTGCTCATTTTGATGGTGTACATCAATCTTGTTTTCAATAACCTCACGTTTACTAATTATCTTATCCTCGTACATTAGACGCATTTCGTCAGTGTATTCAATGATAATATCCTTTACCTTTTCTTGGAATTCTGGAGAATACTTCATAAGATGAGCAAACCAAATGTTTTTGTTGCCTGACCAACGAATGTCAGCCCAATAGCCAGTTGCACTGTTGCCGTCAATACCCATATTTGTATCAGCAAATGAGCCTTTATTCCAGTAAGCTGTGTGTGAGTTGCTATCACCACCGTTTGAGTCAATGTTACCCATACCAAGGTCAAAGTCCCAAACAGGACCGCCGTGAAGCTTACCATCCTTGATATAGAAACGAGTAGAGTCGTAGCAAATATCAACCTCTTTTAGGTATTCGTGAATTACATAGAATCTAGCAACGGATTCAATATCAACATATTCTTGAATTAAATCCCAGTCACCACTCTTAATAGCATAGTCAATCATATTAAACGTGGTAAACATTCTTGAATAAGCCTCACCAGAAAGTTTCTCAGTGTCTTCGATAAGCGCATTTAGTCCAAGAACAGGGGACTTCATATAGAACTCGCCAACATCATTCTTGTTTTCAAGCTCAAATAAGTAGTCATTATCCTCGTCAATGTCGATACGGTTTTCACCAATGTCCATTGGGGTAGTGAGCATATACAGTCCGTCATATCTGCCGTTGTAGTAAACCTCAACAAATTGATAGCTTGGTGCGAATTGAATTTCAATAGCCTGTGAAAATTCAATTGCCATTGCGTTTCTCAACAATGTTTGGTCAAATAGGTTGGCAAGCAAGCAATATTTTTTACCAGCGCCCATACCGAATAAGTCAACCTTTGATGAGAATTTAATATTGTATGGATTTTTAACCTCGTCAGCAGTAGAGTTACCTCTCATTTTCATTGTAGCATTGTACTCAATAGCATCAACTACTGGATTTCCATTTTCATCAATTGAAGCAATGTAAATCTTAGCATCCTCGTAATCTTTAGATGGAGCATGAGAAGGATTCAAGTCACCATACTCAATAAATACAACAGGTACATCAGTTACGTTGTAAGAAATATTAGCAAGAGCAGTGCTCAAAAGGTTTGCATTGTAATCAACCGCTTCTTGAGTAAGGTTAAGACCTTGGGTTTCAAGAATAGGTCTAATTAAAGCAACTGTATCTGGAGCATAATAGGTTTCGTAGAATTTTGATACTAATCCAATTAAAGAATTGAGCACAGAATAGTCAACCTCACGGCTTTCGAAAAGTCCACATACTGAGCATGTGCTATATTCATAGCCTTGCTTTTCTGAAATGGTGTACCATTCGTGTGAGTGATCCTTTAATGGAAGAGTTGTTGTTTTTTGATTACCACAAACAGTACATTCTTCAATGATTTGACCATTTACCTTACAGCTTGAAATTGCTTCAAATGTAACCTCAAAGTTACATGCTGTCTTTGGCGCAGTTGTTGAACGAATATACGTACCACAGTTACCACAATAGTGAATTGTTAATCCGTTTGTGGAACAGCTTGCCTGTGAAATTTCAATTTTACCGAAGTTACTATGTCTTGTACATGGAATAACATCTGTGTAAGCGGAGTAATTGTCAACGTATGTTTCATAGCAAACGATACATTTATTGATTGTATAACCTGGGCGAGTTTCGGTAGGTGCAATTGTTTGCTTCATTGTAGTGTGTCCAGGTGCATGCTGTGAAATGTTTTTAACCTTTTCACCACATCTTGAACAGTCAATAACCTCATATTCATCGGTTGTACAAGAAAGCTTTGATTTTTCTATTATAGCACCAGCATGACCAAGCTCTTTGACGTATGTAATTCTGTCACAAACAATACATTGCTTGTAGCCGAATTCTGTACATGTAGCAGGCTTGTCGGAAAATCCGTAATAGTGGTCTATACACTGATAATTGCTTAAAGAAATAAAGTTGTTTACGTAGTCAGGCTTAGGGAATAATGGGTTTTTAGCAATTACGGTTACTGAGGGATTAGTGTCCTTAAAGGAGTCAACACCGATTGTTGAAACGCTTGCGCCGAAGATAACCCATTCAAGATTTGAACAACCCTTGAAGATATCCACGCTAATGGAGTTTACGTTGTCAGGAATGTAAGCATTTTTAATTGAAGAAGACTTAAATGCCTCTGCAGAAACCTTAGTAACGTTTTCAGAAATAACAACCTGCTCAAGCACGGTTGTATAAGCAAATGCACCCTTAGCTATCTCTTTAACAGTGGAAGGAATTGTGTAAACCTTGTCATCCTTGTTAGCGGGATAGAGAAGTAAAACCGAGCCGTTTGTGGCTTTATCGAAGATTACACCATCCTTAGTGATGTATTTTGTGTTGGAGTCTTTTACAGCATAGGATTTAATACCTGTACAACCAGAGAAAAATCCTAAATCAAAATCTACGTCAGGCATTACAAAGCCTTTGATTCTAGAGCAATTAAAGAAAACCTTATTGCCAAGCGTGGTAACACTTGAAATATCAAAATTTTGATCTAGTGAACGGCACTCTGCAAAGGCACTGTCCTCAATAACTCTTGCCTTGTCACTAATGGTCATATAGTAAAGGGCATGGCAGTTATTAAAGCATTCCTTTTTGAAGTTTACAACGTTTTCAGTATTAATCGTTCTAAGAGCAGAGCAACCCTTGAATACATATTCGTTTAATGTTGTTATACCCTCGTGTAAAACAACACTAGTGATTCCCTTACAGTTCTCAAACGCAGAAGAACCAATGGATGTTACAGTAGATGGGATTTTTAATTCACCGTAAATTTGAGTACCCTTAAAGGCTTTATCGCCGATTGTCACAAGACCCTCTGGTAAAGTAATATTACCAAATGCGTTCGTCTTGTTTTCAAAGGCACTTGCCTTAATGGCGGTAACCTTGTATTCTACACCATCTTTAGTTACTGTTGCAGGCACGTTAAACTGACGTGTATAGCTTCCTGTGTAGCTAAAGCCAGTAATGGTGGCAGTTTTATTTGTAGTGTCCACCGAATAAGCCCAGCTTATAATTGGGGCACCATCAGAATCATTAGAAAATATAGTAATACAAAGAATTGAAGCAATCACCAAAACGCAAATTGCAATACTTATGGTAATTTTGCCTATATGTTTTCTCATAAAATACTCCTTTTGGGTAGATTTGCACATATTTATTGTAACACACAAACTCATATATGTCAATATTTATAATAATTAAAAAATATAAATATTAAGCTATTGCAAAAAGCATTAAGCTGTGCTATACTAAAATAAAATTTTACTTTAGCAAACTAAAGAGGTGGTAAAATGTCACTATATATTCCTAAGGATTACAAATCACTACTAGATATTAGGCAAACTGAGGTTGCTATCAAAAAGGTAAAGGACTTTTTTGAAAGAGATTTGGCAATAGGCTTAAACCTTACTAGAGTTTCAGCACCATTGTTTGTTTCCCCTAAAAGTGGTCTTAACGACAACCTAAACGGTGTAGAAAGACCTGTTTCCTTTGATATTTTTGATGGAAATGAGCTTGAAATTGTTCATTCCTTGGCAAAATGGAAAAGAGTAGCACTTAAAAATTACGGCTTTAAGGTAGGCGAGGGCTTGTACACAGATATGATAGCTATCCGTCGCGATGAGGAAACCGACAATATTCACTCTATGTACGTTGACCAATGGGACTGGGAACGCATTATTACAAAAGAGCAAAGAACCGAGGAATACCTCAAAAAAACAGTAAAAATCATATACAACACCCTAAAGCATACAGAAAACTTTATTGCCTATGAGTATGATTTTATAGGAAATCAGCTTCCAGAAAGCATTACCTTTGTAACCTCACAGGAGCTTGAGGATAAATATCCAACTCTTACTACAAAGGAAAGAGAAAAGGCAATTGCTAAGGAGCATGGTGCAGTATTTATAATGAAAATCGGTGGCAAGCTAAACTCCGGAGAAATTCACGACGGAAGGGCACCCGACTACGACGACTGGGAATTAAATGGTGATATCATTGTTTACTATCCAGTATTAGACATTGCACTAGAGCTTTCCTCAATGGGCATCCGTGTTGATGAAAAGGCACTTAAAAAACAGCTTGAGGAAAAAAACTGTCTTGACAGAATGGCGCTTGACTATCACAAATCACTCATAAATGGTGAGCTTCCTTACACAATCGGTGGTGGTATCGGTCAGTCAAGAATGTGTATGTATTTCTTAAGAAAAGCACATATCGGCGAGGTACAATCATCTCACTGGGACGAAAAAACCGTTGAGGAGTGTGCGAAAAAAGGAGTACATCTCTTATAATGCAATACATCTGGGTTCTTTTTATTCTCATATATGGAATAGTTAAGGGCTTACGAGAAGGATTAAAGAAAAAAGCGATGGAAAAGAATAGTGTTATCGAGGTACTATTCTTTTACACGCTTTGTGGCTTTTTAATGACAATTCCCTTCTCAAGTGACATACTTCAAGTATCAGCCCTATTTCATTTAGTCATCATTTTCAAGTCCACAATCATTTTTATTGCTTGGATTTGTGCGCTAAACTCTATAAAGCTTTTACCTCTAAGCATTTATAGTGTTATAGATATGGGTAGAGTAATCTTTGCCGTACTCTTAGGAGTTTTACTTTTAGGCGAAAAGCTAGGTCCATTCCAAATTATCGGTATTTTGCTTGTAATCGTTGGAATTACCCTTGTAAATGTAAAAACAAAGAGGGGAGTGGATGAAAAGCCTACAAAAAAGGTTATTATTCTAGTGCTAATTTCAGGCATTTTGAATGCCGTTTCTTCCACAATGGATAAGTGGATAATGTCGACCGATACAAACAGATGGCTACTAGGTGACTCTATAATTTCATCTGCACAGCTTCAATTTTGGTATATGCTATACCTTGTGCTATTATATGGTGCATACATTTTCTTTAAAAATGAAAAGGTCAACGTAAGAAAATGCGTAAGTAACCCTTGGATATGGATAATGAGTCTAATATTTGTAATAGGTGACAGATGCCTATTCCTAGCAAATGCTAATCCAAATAGCACAGTAGTAGTTATGACCTTAATTAAGCAGTCAAGCGTGCTTGTAACTATTTGTATGGGTAAGCTAGTATTTAAGGAAAAGCACATAGCTTACAGAATTTTCTGTGCAATAACAATTATTGCAGGAATTATGATTTCACTAATTTAAAAAACCATTGGCGATGCCAATGGTTTTTTTGTTATGAATTCTTTTGTCGCTTTTCCATCTTAAGCCAGTTGAAAAAGCCATAAAGGTCGTTTACTAAAAATATAACAAAGCAAGCAATAACACTTATGTAAGAAATATTGTCAATTGTCGCCATAACCCAAAGGACAATTAAAACAAGGTCGTTGAGTGCATAAGCAAACGCATAAAAGGGGCTACGTCTAAAGGTTAGATAGGCAGCAATAAAGCTTGTTGTAATAGAAAGAGTACTAGGGATTAAATTAGCAGTGTTAAAATGCTTTAAAATAAAGTAAAACCCAACTGTTACAATAGCGCTAAGCCCAAGCATAAAAAGCACTTCCTTGAAATTAAGCCTGTTTACCGAAACCTCAGCCTTGTTTCCGTTGTGAGGATTTCTTAACCAAGAAATAAGGGCAATAACAGCCATAGGCAAGGACATACCAAGATATGTAATCATCTCACCATAATAAGCACAGGTCCAAGAAATAATACCATAAAGGATAGCAAAAATAATGATTAAGACCTGCCCTAAGGGATTGCCCTTAGCATTAAAAATTAGGGAAGTAGCACCAATTAAGGAAGCAATAAGCGATAAGTAATTCGACCTGTCAAAAATACAAAAGAAAGCAACAATAAGCACAAGGGACGAAATCCATAAAATCCATTCACCCTTTGAAAAATATTTTAAAAATCTTCTCATAAAACCTCAAAAAAAGCACTCGCTACGTATCTTCAAAGACCTAACGATACGCACGAATGCTAAGCATTTCCTACCCGGTGGCAGTTATTTTCAAATATTATAACATAAGTTTGTTGGAAATACAAGTGTTCTAAATAAAGAAAAGGTGGTCAAATTTGCCCAAAAGCCCCAAAATGGAGTATTATACATCAAATCTTGATGTGTGTTAATAAAAATGGTTTAAACAAATCTTTGAGATTTACATGTATTGATTTTTACAAAAATGTTAAGCTTGTAAAAAATCCTTCGTATATGTAAATGAAAACAAAACGGAGGATTTAAAAATGAAGCCACATGTAATTAATTTTCACATCACAAACAGATGCAATTATCAATGTAAGCATTGCTTTGCAAGATTTAACCAAAGGGAGCTGTCGCTTGACGAGGCAAAGCGAGTAATTGATTCGATTGAGGAGTATTTTAAAGAAGCGCAGGTGACAAATTCAAGAATAAACCTTGCGGGCGGAGAACCATTGATTTACCCTTACATAGATGAAATAATCGACTATATTTCAAGCAAGGGTATTAAGGTGTCTATGATAACAAACGGCTCTCTTTTGACAGAAGAAAGATTTGAAAAATGGAAGGGCAAGGTTGAAACGATAGGCATTAGCATTGATGCGAAAAGCAAAGAAACAAACGAAAAGATCGGCAGATGCACAAAGAACGGGCCACTCGACCTTACAAGATTGAAGGGCGTGTGCGACAAAATTCATAAATTAGGAATAAAACTGAAAATAAATACAGTTATCTCAAAGGTAAATCTTAAAGAGGATTTATTATCAATATATAAACAGTTAAAGCCAGATAAGGTTAAATATCTATGTGTACATATCATAGAGAACAAAAACTCACAAATGCAAAGCATAGTGCCAAGTAAGGAAGAGTTTGATAAATTTGTTGAAATGAACACATACGATAATAATTGTCAAGTAGTGATTGAAAATTCTGGATATATGACGAACTCGTATTTCATGATAAATCCTCAGGGACAGGTTTATATGAATGATAATGGAATAGAGAAGCTATATGGAAGCTGTCTTGAAATTCCACTTACAAAAATTTACGACAGTGTACCATTGTACGAAAACAAATTTGAGGAAAGATATAAAAGAAAGGAAAACTAACAAATGAAATATGTATTTTCTGACATTGAATGTGCAAACGGAGGAATTGGATCAATTTGCTCCTTCGGTTATGTGATTACAGATGAAAGCTTTAATGTAATTATTCAAAGAGATATAGTTATGAATCCGCCTGGCAAATTTAATCTTACGGGACGAGAGGGAAGACCTGATATAGTCCTTGCATATCCAGAATGGGTATTTAGAAGCTCACCAAAATTCTATCATTACTATGATGAAATAGAAGCGATTTTGACGGGCGAAAACCAAATTGTTGTGGGTCACTCAGCAGCAAATGATGCTGCATTTTTAAATAAATCCTGTAATCGATACAAAAAGCCATTTTTAGACTTTAAGTTTTTTGATACACAAAAGCTTTACTCAAAATTGAATAATGATAAAAAACAGGTGTCATTGGAAAGAGCATTAGAGGTTTACGAGATAGAAAAGCCAAGCTTACTACATAGAAGCGACATTGATGCTCTTGCAACAATGAAGCTAGTAAAGGAAATATGTAAAAGACAGGACATGTCGCTTATACAGCTAGTAGAAACGAACATCAACTGTACAGGAGAAAATAAAAACGGAGAGGTTCTTTATAACGGAGAAACTCTTGAGGGAAAGAAACAAAAAAGGGAGCTTAGAAGAAGAGAAAAGAAAGGGTGCGAGAATATAATTCTAAAGGGCAGAAGAAACCATATTTTGTTTCTTAGAATGATGGATTACGCAGAGCCACAGGGCGACCTTGAAAAGGTGCTAAATGGTAAAAAAGTGTGTTTATCATTAAATTATGAGCAAACGCACTTTAAGGAAATGATACATATCGTTCAAAGAATTGTAAATTTGGGTGGGAAATATGTTTTAAAGGCTAGCGAGTCAGATATTTTTGCAACCTTTGAATGCATTGAAAATGGCGAAGCAAGAAAATGTACAAGGCTTGAATATGTTATGGAGTCAGAAAGAAAGGATGAGATAACAATTATAACAATGTACGAGCTTCTTAACATTCTTGGCACATCGCTTGAGGAGCTTGAGAGTCTTGAACCACTAAATATCGATTATTTGTTAGATGAAAAATACGAAAAAAGACTGTTAGTGTAGAAAAAGTTAATATTTTATGATAATATTATATTATGAACGATTTATTTTAAGGAGAAAGATATGTTAGGAGCACTTATAGGAGATATAGCAGGAAGCAGATTTGAATGGCAAGAATGGAAGAGTAAGGATTTTGTGCTGTTTACTCAAGATTGTCATTTTACAGATGATAGCCTGATGACCTTGGCAATAGCAAGTGCCTTTACATTAAGAAAAGGTGCTTGGCACGAGGCAGATTTTCAAAAATTTGTCGTTTCAAGAATGGTGGACGTTGCAAAAGAATACAAGGATAGACGCTGGTGGGGCGAAAGATTTTACAAGTGGTTTATGGGAGACCAAGAACCTTACAATAGCTTTGGAAATGGCTCGGCGATGAGAGTTAGCTCGGTTGGCTGGATCGCCGAAAACGAGGAAGAGGTAAAGTATTTTTCAAGACTTGTAACCGAAGTGTCTCACAATCATCTAGAGGGCATCAAGGGTGCAGAGGCTGTTGCTATGGCGATATACCTTGGCAGAACTGGACATGCTATCGATGAAATAAGAAAAAGAATGGAAGAATACTATCCGGAAATTTCAAAAATGACTGTTGACAATATTCGACCTAAATGTGGCATCGATACACAGGGCCAATTTATATCATGTCAGGTTAGTGTGCCACAGGCTATTGTATGCTTTCTTGAAGCAACGAGTTTTGAGGACGCAATAAGAAATGCAATCTCACTTGGTGGAGATGCGGACACACAAGCGGCAATAGCCGGCTCTATGGCTGAGGCATATTTCGGAATCCCATATGAATTAGAGGATGAGGCGATAGAATTTTTACCCTCTAATCTAAAAACTATTTATTTCGCCTTTGATACCATAAAGAAAAAGAGAGAAAAGCGTAAATAAATCGAAAAAATAATTTTTCAAAAAATTCAAAAAAAGTGTTAAGCCTCAAAAATCTTCTTCGTATATATAGGTGTAAAACAAAAACGAAGGAGAAATTAAAATGAGAAACACAATCTATTGTAGACCAACAGCAAAGGGAACGCACAGCTTCTATCTTAAGAATGAGGGAAATGAATATTTTCTTTTCTCTCAGGATTATCGAAAGGGAGTTAACGACTACTACAAGTCAGGAGTTAGCTTAGATAGAGCGGCAGACTTTACAAAAAGCAAGTTTGATAGTGCCATAATAAGAACAATGTCTAAAATCTTTATGTACATAAAGTACATTGAAAAGGAATATGGCATAGAGGTTTTAAGGCAAACGATGAAGAAAAATAAAAAATATAGTAAAAGCAGAATGCATGCTTAAGGAGACAAAATGAAAAAGATTATTATTTGCAACATCCCTATGAAGGAAAAAACAGACAAATGCTCATATACAACAGATGACCTCTCCCTGAACATTTCAGGAAGAGAGGTTATCTACCCTATAACTGCCTTTTTAGAGAAGAATCTTGAAAACTCTGACGAGGTTAAACTATTACTTTTAATTAAGAAGGACGAAGCAGGACACTATCAAAAGAACTCTGCGGATTTTATTGAGGAGATTCTTTGTATAAACAAGGAAATCGGTGCTAAAATCGAACACAAATATATTGAAACCGACTTTTCTGAGGAGCAAAGCGTTCACGAGCAGCTTATGGGCAGAATTGTTGACGAGCTTAATAATAGTTCTCATATTATAGCCGATATTACCTATGGGCCAAAGGATTTACCAATTGTACTATTTTCGGCACTTAATTTTGCCGAAAAATTCCTTGGATGCGAGATAGATAATATCATATATGGACAGGCAAGCTTTGCAAACGGAAAGCCCGTAAACACCAAAATTTGCGATATGGTTCCTTTGTACTATTTAAATTCTGTAACAAGCACAATTAGATGCGAGGATCCAGATAAGGCAAGAAAAATGTTAAAGTCACTTCTTTCACTTTAATTAAGAGGTGAAATATGACAAACAAAGAGAAATACGAACAGCTGATACTCGCTTCGCCGTTGTTTTCTCTTGAAAGAGAAACGAGTGCATACAAAAAGGAAGCGCTCAAAATGGTTGAATACCTGTATCTATATATGCTGTCAATAAATGAGAGCAAATACATTGAATATGGTCTTGAAATAACCGAAACTGCAAACAAATGTATTTTGAGCTTCAAAAAGGAAAACGGAAGCTTTCTTAACTACTTCAATACTTCTATGGCAAAGGAATACCGTAGGTCAAGCGCAAAAAAACAAATCGAGGAAATGCGCGGTGGCATACATATTGCAGGGGATGATGAAAGAAATATCCGAAAAATAGTGAAGTATATAAATTCACATGGAATAGATGAGCCAACGAAAGAGCATATAAGACTTATGGCAGAGGCATATGAGTTAGATGAAGAATATGTTGAGAAATTAATAAGAGCAAACAGGGAAGCAGTTACAATCTCTCCAAGAGCTTATAATGAAAACGGAGAAGGTATTAGTATATTTGATATGATTCCCTCAAGCGAGTCGGCAGATGGCGAGCTTTATGATAAGGAGAACTGTGAGGAAATCCTTTCAAAAATAGAGGAATGCTTCTTAGAATGCCAGGAAAGGCAAAAGCTTATCATTTCCGAGTCTATAACAAGGCTTATTTGTGAAATTATAGTTCAGTACGAAATAAACATAAGCAAGTATAGCTTCATAAATGAACAAATGATTGTGGAATACATTAAAACTGGAAAAACACCAACCCAAAGAGAAATAGCAACTAAATTTGGCAAAAATGAAGCAAGCGTAAGCCGAACAATAAATGAATTTTTGAAAAGGATAAAGGGGAGTTTAAATTGAAATTACAACTAAAGCTAGAATATTCTGAAGACACTTTTAAGAATGGCAATAGATGCCCAAAGGATGAAAAAACATTACAAAGAGAACAGGAAATATTAGAAATCATAGATGATGGCGAATGGTGTGATGCTAAAATAACAACCAATAAAAAGAACATAGAGCTAGATAGAAAAGACGAAAGAAATATAAAGGCTCTTAAAAATATAAAAATGATATTCGGACTTGAAGAGGGTGGATGTATCATTTTGAGAGGGAATTTAAAGGTTGACTTTAGTAGCCGTCCATATGGCGGAGGTTTTTATGTTACCTCTGCATTAATTGATGAAAGCTCAAAATATGAGGGAACAACAGGCGTTGAGGTAGAGATACGGTTTAATGACAATCGTCCAACTGAGCCAAATACAATGTTTTCATATTTAGAGAGTATATCAAGTGATCCAGACTTTGAATATAATTTTAGTCAGTTTGATGAATTTATGGAGGTTTTTGAATTCTATAAAAGCC
This sequence comes from Clostridia bacterium, assembly GCA_017399145.1. Lineage (GTDB taxonomy): Bacteria > Bacillota > Clostridia > Oscillospirales > CAG-272 > RGIG2000. The sequence continues at coordinate 13,440 of JAFQEG010000043.1, forward strand.
TTTCTAATGAAATCAATAACAATACAACATACAATGTATTAAGTATAGAGAATGAAGGCTATTTTGCTCCAGTAGATATAAAAGCTGATGAAGCCATAGATCAAAGCAACCCAGTATATAATGAAAATGGCATTTTAACAGGATATTTCATTAGTGAATATGATTATGAAATGCTTCAAGAAAGCACAAGAGAGCAAATTATAGCAACATTTGATATTGAAATTAAGGGGAACAAAAATGATATCAACAAAATAAGACGCTTTTTTGATAATGTATATTTAACTGAGGAAGAAAAGATTGACGAAAACAATTCAAGAAATTTAAGACCGATTGAAATAGTAAATATTACACTTGAAAATGATAGTATCATCATTACTGCGGATACATACGATAAGAAGGGTGAATATTTACATCTTTATGATATGGGTCAAAAAATTAAAATTAGGTCAATAGAGGACTCACTAAGGTTAATAAATCAAGCAGGCTCATCGGGATCATCAGTGCTTTTACAATACTTGATTGGCGACAAGAAAATTCCAAAGTCAAGTAAAAAAGAGGTTGGCGCAAAAAGAAAATATATGCAAGGACTTGATGAATCACAAAAAAAGGCATTTCTAATGGCAACTGATCAGGACGCACAAATAAGTCTTATAAAGGGACCTCCAGGCACAGGAAAAACTCATGTTATAAATGCGGTAGTGCAATATATAACTAAAGAGCTTGGAGAAAAGGTTGTTATTTCCTCACAAACTCATGTAGCGATTGATAATGTTCTTGATAAGTTAATGGAAAATTACGACTTGATTATTCCAAATAGAATAACAAATAGAAGAAACAAATATTCAACCGGGGAAATAGACAGAACACTTTTTAAAACATGGGCAACTAAGTTTGAAAATCACAATAAGCGAAGTAGAAGAAAAACAATAGCAAAGGAAGTTCTTAATGATATGGCGAGTTTTGAGGGCCAGGAGAGATTTATCTTTTCAGAGAATACCCTAGACAGTGAATATTCGGTTATTGGTGCAACCACCACAACAAGTGCAATAGGTGGCAAGCGTGGACTCGAATTGCTTGAGGGTTACGATTGGTTGATTATAGACGAGGTTTCAAAGTGTCCAATTACCGAGGTACTACGCTATTTGCCATATGTGAACCATATCATAATGGTAGGAGACGACTATCAGCTTGCACCTCTACTAGAAATAAAAGAGGAAGAGGTAAGACATCTTGATGCTTACGATGAGGACAAGTTTCAAATGCTAAAGAAGATATACGAGGAATCCGTATTTGCAAAAACTATGAAAAAGGCAGAGGAAGCTGAAAGACTCGTTGTTTTATCAGAAAACTATCGTTCTGTAAAAAATGTATTGGAAACATACAATGTATTTTATGATGGTACGCTTAACAATTTAAGAGAAAAGGTTAAGCCAAGCAAGGTGGAATTTGATGATGCTATTCCCGCCTTTAATGAAACAGATGTATTCTTTGTGGATGTAAAAAATGCACAAGAAACAAAGGAAGGTCATTCAAGAAAAAATGTCGAGGAAATTGAAGCAACTGTGTCAATCATAAAGGATTTAATGAAGCACGCTAAAAATAAAAAGCAGATGAGCGTTGCAGCAATATTTCTATATGCAGCACAAATTTCTCTTTTCCAAAAGCAAAACAAGGATTTGATAAATCAAGCAAAGCAAGAATTTGAAAGCTTTGAAATTGACACGGTTGACGCATTTCAGGGCAAGGAGGCAGATATAGTTCTTGTAAACACCGTTGTTACCGATCAAACACAAGGAAACTTCTTAAATGATTTTCGTAGAATTAATGTTTCAATGTCAAGGGCAAGGGACAAGCTATTCATATTTGGAAATCCAACAACTCTTTCTAAAATAGAAATGAAGATTACAGGTGGAGAAAAGAGAAAATATTTTGCAGACATAATAAAGAACATAAAGAAAAAGGGCAAAATGATTGAATACGATAGAGGAGTAAATTATGCAACTGAAAGCAAAACTAAAATTGCAGTTACCAAGGCAAAGAATAAGAATTGAGGCTACCTATAATACCTTTGAAAAGGCAACCTATGATCAATATTTGTGCGCAAGCATCGCCTTAAGGTCGCAAAGCAAGGATCACGCTTATGAATACATAGACGACATAACAGGAAGCGGAAGCTTAAATGCACATTTTAAGTCCTTATATGATGATGCTAGAAAGCTAACAGATGAACAGCTTAAGGAGATTATGTCAAGCTCACTATATCCAGTATTAAAGAAGGATAATAGAAATTATTATGAATATTATGAGACCTTTAATATATCAATATACAATAAGAAAATTTACAAGGGATATATGGGAGATTACACAAAAGAGGAAATTAAAAAAATTATTCATTTAGACAAGGAGATTTTAGAGCTATCTCATATACTTGAAAGGCAAATTGTAAGGCCAGAGGCATATGAGGTCACCTTTGATGATGATAATATAAGTGTAAAGCTCAGCGATGGCACAGAGCCCATCAAAATAGAGAGTCGTGACCTTGAACTGTCATTAGCCGAAGGGGTAAACAATATTGATATTTATAAGGGAAGCATCATAAAGCATCCAGAAGGGGATGGCTGGAAAATCCTAACTGACTCTGCATTAAGTGTTCTTGATAAATCGTTACATTACTATGATGAAGGAAAGCATTACGAGGTTCTGCAAAACGAGGTAAAGGAAACGATTGTTGCAGAATTTGCGGGCTTGTATCTTTTTAAAAAGCTTTCTCTTTCGTATAAAGGGAGCTTTGCTCTTTGTAAGCAAGTAATTGATTTTTTGTTAGATAATAATAAGATTTTAAATTTCAAGCCCAATAACATAATCAACATACTTGAATACTGTGAGCTAAATCAAAAGCAAAAGGTAATTAATTATGTTCTTTCAAATAAGTATTCTATGGAATATGCAATACAAGGAATAAAGCTTGCAAGGAATGGATTTAGAGAAAATTGGCTGCCATCTGTCTTAAAAATGTTTTTGAAGCAAGCAAGGTCATCAGAGGATATTGAATCAATATATTTGTGCAACAGTGATATTGACTTTGAACTAAAGGATCTGTTAAAAATTAATAAATCTATTCTCACTCCTAAGCACCTTGCTATAGTAATAGAGCATCAGGAAAACGAGGAAAGCAAGCGCAATGTAATAAGAAAAATAATCGGAGATGTAACAACAAAGGGCTTAAGAGAAAGATGCAAAGACCTAAAAGATGATGACGATAAAAAATCCTTTAAAAACCTTTGTAATGATTTAATTGGTCACAACAAAAAGAGCATAGAATCACTTGAGGACAAGGAGCTTGATGATTATTTGTCTAAGGCTTATAAGCTTGAAAAGCTCTCTAAATTAATAGAGGAAAAGCTGAACAAATTACAAGCATAAAACAAAAAATACATCATTTGAAGTTAAACCCATTTAGTGTACAAAAAATAAAAACATGACAAAGAACAGGAAGAGGAAATTACCTTTTCCTGTTTTTTAATTTTGTAATGAGCTTATCGGCCACAGAACAGAGGATATAAATAATTTGGATGAAGATGAATTGTTAAAGCTCGAAAAGAAAGCCTTTGAGCTTGAAAGACTTGCAAAAATAATAGAGCAAAAGTTGGAAAATATTCAATAACTGTATTTTACAAAACAAATATCCACTCGATAATCGGGTGGATATTTGTTTTATTTAGTCGATTAGTATATCATTAAGAATAGAAATCTCATATGCATATGCACAACAAATGCTAAAATATTTTTTCTAATCCTTTTTAATGCTTTTTGTTATCATTTAGCGCTGTTTCTTATCATCTGCTACACCAAAATTGACCATCTTTGGAGCAAACCCCAAAGAGTTATATTGTACCACGTAAATTCGTCGTTTGTATTTCCCAAATATAAATGTCTGAATTGTACGCTCCTTCTCCATGATGCATATAACCCTTAGCGTCAGGGATGCTGTAAATTGCGGTAGTATACAATTCTTTATATGCACCACGATATGGATAAGGGTTTTCTCTGTCGAAAATGCAACTCGATAATCCGACTAACGAAATCAAGATTAATAAAAGAGACATTGTTCGTTTCATTTGCTTCACCTTCTGCAGATTTTTTGTTAATAATACATACTTGTGCGATTTTTTCAATATGCCATGAAAGGACAAAAATACCTCTAAGAAGCAATAAAAAAACGCAGAATCGTAACAATTTCTTGTATCCTTTTCTGCGTTCTTGTTTGTGAAGTGGCGATAAAAAAGATATTTTCGTCAATTTTTGTTTGGGTTTGAACTGACGCGTCCCAATCGCGCCAAAGGCGTGTATATCATCAAAACGAAGTTTTGTATATCACCAAGGCGAAAGCCTTGTATATCATCATTGTGAAAGAAGATACAGCCTACGGCTGATGATATGCACCTTCGGTGATGAGATACACGCTAACGCGTGATGATATACCATTGCTTTCGCAATGGATAAAAAAACGACAGGTCGCAACCTGTCGTTTTTTTGGTGGATACGGCGAGAATCGAACTCGCGTCCGAAAACCACTTAATATGACCTTCTACGTAGTTAGTTAATCTATTAGAAATTCCCCTACGAAACGCCGAGTAACAGGCTTTTCTTTAGGTATTGCCTTAATGCTTGATTGGTACAGGCAAAACTCCCAATTCAAGTTCATCTCTAACGATTACACCCAGTCTTGAGCCGAGATACTCTCAAGGTGAGCTTCTGCCCTTAGGCAGCTAGTGCAACTTTATTGTTGTCGTTTAATTTTAAGTTGGCCATTATAAGGGATTAGCCAGCCCTCTACGCTTATCATACCTCACAATCCCCGTCGAAGCCTTTACGTACCCATGAGATATCTGTGTTAACATTTTATAATATTAGGACAAATTTGTCAAGAGGGTAAATAGATATCGCAAGCTTTTTTCCACAAAAGCGATTGACATAAAAAGACAAAAGCAGAGAAGCGAAATTGCTAATCTGCTTTTAGTTAATCTAATTATGCAAAGAAAACACCATAGCCTTCGCCAGTTTTCCCACCATTTCTTAAATAATCCTTGTATGCACGACGCATGCTAGTATTTTCAGGATAGTCCTCAATATTTCCTGTGTAGTCCATATCAAAAAGTCTCCACGCATCAAGGTATTCACCCTCCTTGTCGTGAGTTGCCCAAATTACATCGTATTCGTGTGCAAAACGGTATGTATTTGTTTTCTTAGGAAAAACCTCAAGAGTTCCAGGATACAAAAGCCAGCTATGGCAAACAAATGCAATTGGATTATTTGTTATATCCTTCTTAAAGAATTCAGCTGCCATTTTGTATGCGTTGTCACAACTTTCCTTGTCGATAGGTGTAAGTGCTCTTGGAATGTGTACATTGATTACACGGTCACCCTTTTTGAGCTTTTTGCCGTCCATTTCATAATCTTGAATAATCTCTGTAAGTTCAAATTGAAGTCTGCCAAGGGAAAATCTAGTCATATTGAAAAAGCCAGGGAACCACCAAGCAACAAATGAACCAACAACACCCTTAACAGCCTTACATTCGTCAAGCTTGTACTTTAAATCACGCATTGAATTATAGAAAATACTTAAATCAATGCCTTTTTCAATATAAAGCTCCTTCAAATGCTTTGAAAAGCACATAAAAACTAAAAGACTTGTTGTATAGAAGTGTAGCCCCGTTGCCTCTGCCATTTTTTTAGCTCTTATATTTAAAACTTCATCATAATAATCTATCTCAACGCTTTTTTCGTACATATCTAAGCACTCGTTAAGTAGGACATTAGCCTCCTCGTTAGCTACAACTGTATCGTAGGCATTAAGTAAAATCTTAGCATCTGCCTCTTCATAATCCTTTAAGAATTCTATCAAATAATCTCTCATTTTAGAAATTTCCCCCTTTTGTCGCTCTTTCTATATCACGATTTGCCTCGCGCTTAGCCTCGCTTTCTCGCTTATCATAAAGCTTTTTGCCCTTGCAAACACCGATTTCAACCTTAACCCTAGACCCCTTAAAATACATAGACAAGGGAATGATTGAGTAACCATCACGTGTTAGCATACCATTAAGCTTCATAATTTCCTTTTTGTGAAGCAAAAGTCGCTTGTGCCTTAGTGGGTCCTTGTTGAATAAATTGCCCTTTTCATAAGGACTTATATGAATACCCAAGGCAAGCATTTCCCCTGCATAAACCTTACAGAAGGAATCCTTTAGATTAACTTGTCCTAAGCGTACAGATTTAACCTCTGTGCCAAATAATTCGATACCAGCCTCATATTTTTCTATAACAAAATAGTCGTGAAATGCTTTTTTGTTTTGAGCAATGATTTTAATATTATCAGCCATAATATTCCTTCCTTTCTTTAGTTTAGCAATTTAGTATAACATATTTTTACCAGATTTGCAATAGCATTATTTGTCGTAATTGACAAAATAATTAACTTATGTTAAAATACATAAGAGGTGATTTAATGGACTTCGAAATAATATACTCAAAAAGAAAGACACTTTCTCTTTGTGTTATGCGAGATGAAAGAGTAGTTGTACGTGCACCATACCATACTCCAAGGGCTCGTATTGATAAATTTGTAGCGGACAATGTTAAGTGGATAGAAACACGAAAAAAGGCAATAGAGAAAAGACCAACTATTGATAATTTGTCCCAAGCTGAAGTAGATGAATTAAAGAAAAAGCTACTTGAAATTGTAATGCCAATTATAGAAAATTATTCAAGCAAAATGGGACTTTTTCCTGACCACGTGTCGATAAATACAGCAAAAACACGATTTGGAAGCTGTTCCTCAAAGAAAAGAATAAACTTTTCTTGCCGTCTAGCTCTGTATCCTTACGAGGCTATTGAATACGTATGCGTACACGAGCTAGCACACTTGAAGGAAATGAATCACTCAAAAAGATTTTGGGCAATTGTTGAAGAACAACTACCCGATTACAAGGAACGCAAAAAATTACTGAAATGAGGCTTTTATGAATATAGTAATCTTAGATTATAAAACCTTAGGTGATGACCTTGATTTATCACCTGTTTATAAGTACGGAAACGTAATAAAATATCCAACCACCACTCAAGAGGAAGCACCAAAGAGAGTAAAGGATGCAGACATAGTAATCGTTAATAAAGTAAAAATGACCGAGGACGTGGTTAAAAATGCTAAAAATTTGAAGCTAATTTGCGAAACTGCAACAGGATATGACAATATAGATGTAGCATACTGCAATAGCCGTGGAATTAAGATTGCAAATACACCTGCGTACTCTGCGCCATGTGTTGCACAGGTTACTGTGTCTATGGCTTGTGCCTTAGTTACCCATTTACAGGAATACAGACACTTTGTCCACGATAAATCCTATCAATACAGTAAAAATGCCAATTGCCTAGTGCCAGTTTACCATGAGCTTTCTGGCATGACATGGGGAATAATTGGCTTTGGTAATATAGGAAAAGCAGTTGGCAAGGTAGCAGAAGCGTTTGGTTGCAGACTTCTTGTTAATAAGCAAAATAAAATTGATGGCTATAATTGTGTTGATTTACAGACACTCCTAAAGGAATCTGATATAATTTCTATACATTGTCCATTAACTGACAAAACAAGAAATCTAATAGACAAGGACAAAATAGCTTTAATGAAAAATAATGCTATTGTCATTAACGTTGCACGAGGGGCAGTATGGAATGAGGAAGCAATAGCGAATGCAATTATTGAAAACAAAATAGGTGGAATTGGCTGTGATGTTTTTTCAAGGGAGCCGATCGACGAAAATCACCCATTTTCAAAAATTCTAGATTATAACAACGTTTTGTTAACACCTCACATGGCCTGGGGGTCCTTTGAATCAAGAACAAGATGCTTTTCAACCGTTGTTTCTAACATAGAGGCTTTTCTTAGTGGCAAAGAGCAAAACATTGTAAAATTCAATTAAAAAATTTTTAAAAAACTTTGAAATTTACTATTGACAAATTATAGTTGTTAATGTATAATATTCGAAGTACGCGGGTGTGGCGGAATTGGCAGACGCGCTAGACTTAGGATCTAGTGCCAAAAGCATGCAGGTTCGACCCCTGTCACCCGCACCAAAAAAGGAAGCTTGAAAAGCTTCCTTTTTTATTTACTATTTATCAATTAAAAATTCATATTATCTTAAAATTGTAATGATATACTCAAGATATAGGGGGGATGATTTTATGAAGCGTATTGTTGGTATTTTTTTGGTACTTTTAATTTTTTCTGTTTTATTGTCCTGTGACAATCAAGAACAAACGTATCAATATAGTGGAGAAAATGTCTATGGTGAATGGTTTTTTGCAACTGTGATTGAGGTTGGTGAAAATAGTATTATCGTTGAGCCTTATGAGGATACAGTACAGAGAAAAACAAGCGACAGAATTTCTGTTAGCACTAAAATAAGTGAAGAAAGCTTTGAACTACCTTCTCTTACAGAAAATATAGATGTCGTTGTTTGCTATACAGGTGGTATTGCGGAAAGCTATCCGGCACAAATCACACAAACTAAATACATTTCTAGAGCATTCGATTTTGATGTAAGCACGTGGCCCTATACTGATTCAATTGACTCAATAGAATACGACGTTGACAAGGACGGAGATATTGAAACGGTCAAGTTAGGCTTTGGTCCAACAAGTGGACTTTTTACCTTTGTTGTGTCTGTATGGAGTGAAAATAACGAGATCGAAGCCTCAGGTGTATATAGCTTTGACCATAGCAATCTTTCTTTTCTTGACGACGAAAATGATTTGTACATAAAGTCCGTAGATCAAAATGATAGCACTGAATTGCATTGTATTAAGGTTTCGGTTGAAAATGGTGAAATTCATCTTGAGGAAAATGGAGAAAGCTTAGATTCAATTAAATGGAATTAAAAAAACTACAAGTTCGTTCGAACTTGTAGTTTTTTTATCATTCACATTCCTTAATAGCTTTGCAAACCTGCTTAGCGCAAAGCATAATACCCTCGTCGCTTAGGTGGATTTTATCACATTCTTTAATGTACTTATGAATGTCGCTTGCTACAAGAGAATGTAGGTCGTTGATTTTTACACCTAGCTTTTTTAATTCTGGAACGATAATTTCATTAAATCTTTGAATTTTGTCATTATGAGTCCATTCAAATTCGTCCCATACGGGAGTAGTTGTGGCAAAAATCACGTTAGGCGTAATTTTCAAAAGTAATTTCGCAACCCTTGTCATATTTTCAATATATTCAGCCTCAGAGGTGAATAAGCCGTCATCAAAAATTTCGGTACAGTCCCAAAGACCATTATTCCAGTGTATAACATCAGCACCCTTTATTCCATCTTGCCAATCAAAAAGACCTCTTAGTGTATATTTAACAAATCGGCAATTGTCCTCGGGTTGCCAAACCTCATAATCATCGCCTAGCAATTCAGGCACCTTTGTGCCATAGCCCCATAAACGTATTGAGTCCCCTAGCAAAACAACCTTTTTCATAATTTACCTCCAAAAAAAGTATTACAAATAAATTATACACTTTGTTTCTTTTGTTGTCAATGCCAGTGCCTTTTTTTACGGCTAAAATATTCTTTTATAGCTACAACCTTGTCATAAAAGCAGACAAGCCAACCGGCACGTGTTTTAGGTGGTACGGGAGTTAAAGGAAACATATGATTTTTAATCATATCCTCTTCCATAGGAGTTAAATCTAAAAATCTTTCCCTTGCATTTTTTAAGGCTTTCTTTGAGTGCCTAAAGCCGTGCAATCTATTTTCTGGTAATTTGTCATGCCAATCATATAAATAAAAATCGTGAAGCAGGGCACCTCTTACAAAGTACCTTAACTCGAATTTTGACTTGAATCTTTTATGATGCTTAAAGCATAAGTAGGCTACCTTGATAGAGTGGTCGTATAAATTGCTTTTTACGTGATGCCTATATTTTTTCATCGTTTTAAATTCGTCTGTATTAATAACGTCATTAATTAACTCATTAAATTCATTGATATCGTATTTCATATCATATATAATCCCCAAAATCAGCGAAAATAAGCAATATTTCCTAGGAAATAGTTTATCTTTATATATGAACAAATATACATATTAACATATAATGATTATATTTAGAGCTATATTCGTGTTGATTTTCCCTCGTTGCTATGTTATAATATTTAAAAGCATTACTTAACAGGAGTATATATGGCTGAATTTATAATTGAAAATGGAAAGCTTTCCCTATGTATCTGTACAAGTAAGGATACACATATAAAAATTCCCGAAGGAATTACCGAGATAGGCGACGGTGCTTTCTTTCATTGTACAAATTTAGAAAGCTTAGAAATCCCAGAAGGATTAGAAAAAATAGGCAAGCGTGCCTTTACAGAATGCGGAAAGCTAAAATACATAAATTTTCCAAGCACATTAAAGTGTATTGACGACTGGGCATTTACCTATTGTGAGTCCTTGGTTGAAATAAAATTTACGGGCGAATTAGTATCAATTGGCGATAACGCATTTTTCGGTTGTATAAATTTATCTAGTATAACATTATCAAATAAAATCGAATCAATTGGCAAGTCCGCATTTTACAAATGCACCTCACTTGAAAAAATTGATTTGCCAAATAGCTTAACGCAAATTAAAGAATCAGCATTTTCAAATTGCACCTCACTTAAAGAAATTACTATTCCAAACAAGGTATCTACATTAGAAAAATATTTGTTTAAGGATTGTACATCACTTAATTCTATTACTTTGCAAAATGGTTTAATAACACTCGGTGAGGGTGTATTCTATCAATGTAGCAATTTGATTGAAATTGTACTTCCTTCCACCTTAAAATCAATAGGAGACTGGTGCTTTTTTAGGTGCAAAAGTCTAAAAAAGCTTAATCTCCCAAGTAGTATTGAAGAATTAGGTATAAATTCATTCGATACATGTAGTGCAATTGAAGAAATTGAAATACCAAAGGGAATTACAAAAATACCAAGATACGCTTTTTACTTTTGCGAAAGCTTAAAAAGGATAACATTACCAAATACAGTTACAGAAATTGATAATTATTCCTTATGTGGCTGTAAAGGTCTTGAAGGAATTGAACTACCAGACAATATAACTCGCATAGGCAAGTACGCCTTTTGTGCGTGTATTTCCTTGGAATCAATAAGAATACCAAGTAATTTAACTGAAATAGAAAATGGTATGTTTCAAGAATGTTACTCTCTAAAAAGCATTGAATTACCAAAAAATATAACAAAACTATGCGAAAATGCCTTTAACAATTGTACCTCTCTCGTTTTAGAGGTACCAAGCACAATTACAACTATTCACAAATCAGCATTTAAAACCTGCAAAACGGATAATATTAAGATTTCGCATAAGCCAAAATGGATTGAGGGGTAGAATATAAGCCTAATTAAAGGCACTCACAACATAAGGGAAGACTCCCGAAGGGAGCTATTTTCTTCTAGCCTTTTTTTGCACCACAAACGAAACGTAAACCGAACCTCGGTTTGCGTTTTCTTTTTTTATTCATTGACATAAATACATGAGTGTGATATAATCAAATTATGAATTAGGGGAAGAAACCCATAACAAAAAACGAAGAATTCATAGAATGCAAATCAAGACAAGGGGGCGACACCCATAGAAAAAAACATTATTGTTGTTGACGAGCAAGGACATGAATATGAGGCTACCTATTTAAAAAGGGCAAAAGGTCTTGTGAAAAATGGCAGGGCACGCTTCATAAATGAAAATACAATATGCCTTGCGTGTCCGCCAAAGGAATATTTGGAGGATAATAAAATGGAAAATAAATTAACCGAAAGAGAAATTTTTGAGCAAATAGTTGCATTGCAAAAGCAAATCACTGAAAATAGTGC
>JAFQEG010000044.1 GCA_017399145.1 Clostridia bacterium
CTCTGCTTCTTGAAATATCTGCTGTTGATTTATTCCTCTCAACATAATATGATATGTTCCTGTTTTACTCAACGTTCTGGCTTGTCTTGACATTTTATAATCCTCCGTTTTCCCTTATTATAGTTTATCACGGTAATTTTACTTTGTCAAGACACGCCACCGTCCCCTGTCTTCGCTGTCTTCGTAGTTTATCACGGTAATTTTACTTTGTCAAGACACGCCACCGTCCCCTGTCTTCGGATATTACTACTTTTTTCATGGCATTTTCTCCTAATTAAATTTATATAGACAGGGGGCGGTTCTCTGTCTTCTCTGTTGCTTTTTGTAAGCTTAATCCGTTTCTCTGTCAAGTAGCTTTAAAAAGTCATTGCTCGAAAAGATTTTAAAATCTCCGTATTTATCCCCACTTAGAAGTGGCTCAAGTCGGTTTTTATTCAAGCATTTTACGTTTAGGGGGATTGGGTTTATAATCAAAATATTTTCAGTTGGTTTATCCTTTGAAGCATAGCTTTCAAAATTAACACTGGGTAGGGATTTTTCACCCTTAACCGTTTCAATCATTTCGGTGTAGGTCATTTTCAAAAAAAGCTCGTCTATATCCTTAGGCTTAAAAAGTCTTGCAAGAATAATAAATCCACTACTTCTAGTAAGAAGTGTATAACCCATTACGGTGGTAATAAAGTATCTTGTGGGTGTTAAGAAAAACAGATTTATATTTTTAGTAACAGAGGGGGTAAAATATTTGACAACGTATCGTTTTTCCTTGGTATCTATTACCAAATCAACCTTTTTTGTGTTACGAAAAATAGAGCCGTATTGTAGAGTAATCCTTTTTACCACTACTCCCTCTCTTGCGTCTAGAGGCATAAGCCTTGCTAAAAATTTTGACCTTTTGTATATGGCTCTTAAATATCTAAAGGCAGAAATTGAAAGGATAATAATTGCGACAAAGCCAACAGCCCATGCTAAAAACTTAAGCCACATATACAAATAAAATAGCTGTTCCTCGCTCAAGATACGCACCCCCCTTTTCTTCATTATACCATAGTCACTCTACCCTGTCAACAAAAAGCCCACTGCACGTATTGTGCAGTGGGCTTTTATAGAATAATATTTTTTATTCAACTGGTTGGGAATTTTCCATAACACTATTGTATGAAACGAAACAATAGCTTTCATTTTCCTCTGGTGTACCAGGTTGCAAATAGTTATATTCAGCTATGCCGTTTTCTGTAACTGCTACGTATGCGCCCATGGCAATTTCAATGTCCTTGTGCTCTTCCTTGAAATCTACTATTCTCAATTCAAACAAATCAAATCTATGACTTGTGAAATCAGCGCTAATAGCACCACTTACTAGTGTGCCGTCGTTTGCAAATACATCGTTATCGCCGAGTCTATCCTTTACTACTGCAAAAATACCGTAATTTACCTCTTTACCAATTGCACTCTTGTATTCATCAATAGCCACGTTATCAACAACAAAGCCAATTGTAATTCCAGCCTTGCCAGTTTCGGTAGCTGAGTAGCCAAGGCATTCAAGCAAAGCAGGTACTACACTTTCCATAGCTAGCGAATCGCAATCTACACATTTAGTAGTTTTTATGCCATCTTCTAAATAGCTTTCATATTCAACGGATAGAATTATATGATTGTGGTCAGGATTTTCACACTTAAAAACTAATCCACAGCCGGAGCAAGAGGTTATAGCGTTTTCGGTTACCTTTTCTGCATCATAAGCTGTATAAAGTGTGATTACACCTGCAGATTTAACCTCGTCAAGTGTGTATGCTTTTCCTGTATGGCAATATTGTGTGCCGGAGGTTGACCATTTGCTATATCCACTTGGGATTGCAATTGTAGTTGAGCCACTATTAGCATAAGCACCATCAATGTATGCGTTGATTACAGTGTATGTATCAAATTTGTTTCCTGCAATAGTCTTTTTTTCTGCATCAATGAAAATAGCCACCTTATCGCCCGTTTTCCTAGTGGTGTTCCAGCAATAGCCATAGTTATTTTCGCTTACAGCATCAGTAAAGGTGCTTACAGTCCATATTGTTTTGCCTGTTGTCGGGTCAAGTGTTAGCTGTGGTGTGTCAGTAAATGTATATCTGTTACCAACCTCTATTCCTGTGTTATAGCAAAAATTAGTTTGTCCGTTATCCTTAACGTATACTCCAAATACTGCACTAATTTCATTATTGCCTGTGCCTGATACGTAACGGTCACCAACCTCGCCACCTAAAACGGCTACTCCTCTACTACCGTAGTAGTATTGGTTTGTTGTAATAAAGCCCGATACGTTGAATTGATAGTTACCACTTTTTGCATTGAAAATATTTTCGGAAATTCTTCCGTCATACATTACAAAGTGTCTATCTGCGTATATAAATGCCATACCTGAGACACCCATTCTTATACTTTCAAGCACGTTACCAAAAATCTCACCACCATAGAGATTAAAATAACAAGACTTAATAAGTGGTGCGCTAATTATTTTGTTTGCATAAATTTCAGCTCCGTCATACATATTGACGGTTTTTGCATAAAGAATGCACGCGTTTACATTATCATCCTTTGTTGTGGTATTAAAATTAGCAATTGCAGAGCCACTTAGTAGGTTCAAGCAAATATCGGGGAATACAGCCGTATCATATTTAACCGCCTCAGGCATTGTCGGTGTATAGCTGACTCTGTCGTGAGTTGCATTTGAGCCGTCAATTGTTAAAGTACCACCGTTGGCACCACCTAAATTAATTACTACATTTTCATATACCTCAGCAATATTCATCCAACCATCAGTTGTAGAATAGCCTGTTGGCATAATTTTGTAGTTACCACCATCTGCAATAAAGGACACCTCTACGTTTGACTCATTGACTACAAGCTTTGGGCTTTCCCAGTCTGCCTTTAATACGTATGTTATGCTTTTGTTTGCGTAAATATCGCAGGTGAGCTTTGAATTTACTATGATTGTGTCGCCACCTATTGCACTTGCATACGCTGTTTCATATTCATCGTTGCTTGAAACTGTATATGTGTCTGCACTTACAAATATAGCTAGCAAAAACATACACATAATTGCCGTGATTAAGGTTAAAAGATACTTTTTCATAAGCTTCTCCTTTTCTTATTTGAAACATAGTCCTTGCATAATAAACGCAAGAGAATTTTTTCCAATTTTATTATAACATCTAAAACAAGACTTTTCAATAGGATTTTTTTGGCAAAATATGGACAAAAATGTTTTTTAGTGATATAATGTCTTTGAAAGGAGATGTAGAATATGTATTTTTACTCTGGAAAATTAAGCTATGGAAAGCACACCGAAACCGATAGATTTGTATATATCAACGATTTTGGCTACTGTCAGGATTACTCGAAAATGTTTACCTATCGTGAAAATGGCAGACCCGACTATCAGCTTATTTACGTTAAATATGGCACCCTTACTATTCACGACAAGGACGAAATTGTCAAGCTTACAGGTGGTGACATTTGCCTATTTAGACCAAATGAGCCACAGATATATACCATAGATGGTGAAAACACAACCCACTATTGGATTCTTTTTACAGGCAGTGAGATAGAAAAAATCCTTAGCTTTTTCAAGGAGCGCTCATATCATATAGGCACTTTTCCTGAATTTGAGCATTTTTGCCATAGCCTATGGAGTGGGTCACAGGCTGAGTATGAAAGCGCTGAGCTTATTTTAAACGGAATGCTACTAACCATTATTGGACGTATATCTCAATTTGTTAGCCAAGATGAAAAAAATAATACTGAGCTAGCAAAGCTACGACCTGCTATTGAAATTATGAAATCAGAATGTCATTTGCGTCGCTCAAATGATAGCCTTGCAGAAATTTGTGGCTTAAGCCGATTCTATTTTATTAAGCTTTTCAAAAAATGTATGGGCACTACCCCACAGGAATACTACACAAAGCTAGTAATGGACAAGGGCACTAACCTACTACTAAATACTAATTATAGTGTTATTGAAATTGCCAAGCTTTGTGGCATTGAGGACCCTTTATATTTCAGTAGAAAATTCAAGGGGTATATGGGAATGTCACCACGAGCATATCGAAAAAATAACTTTATTGCAAGAAGATAAATAATCAATGAAAGGTATCATTATGAAAAATATATTCACCTTAAATCAACTAGAAAATGGCTTAATATTAAATTGCAAATGGAACGAAAACGTATGCGATATAACACTTACAAATACCTCTTTACAGGATCAAAAATTAGGTGACGTTACGTTTTTTAAGGCTAAAATGATTTTTTCTCCGGATACAGAGTTTTATGGCGAGGGCTACAATATGCTTTCCCAATATGGTGGCACTATTAAGGACTTTAATCTTTTAGGCTCATATAGTGATTACGACCACTATAAATTCAAAAAACCAAAGGGATTAAATCAAGTTTATAATATGCTCATTCTTTATCCAAAGGACCAAAGCCCACTTTTGATAGGCTATTCCTCCTGTAATCGCTTCAATGGTTGGATTCGCTTTAACGAAAATGAAATTCAGCTTGCCATAGACGGGGAGGGCATTTTGCTTAAATCAGGGGAAACAATAAGCCTTGAGCAAATTTACATAAGTCAGGGTGAGCGCAACACTATTTTGAATAATTTTGCCAGTGCAATAGCAAAAAATCACCCAAAAAGAGAGTTCAAGGAAATTCCAACAGGCTGGTGCTCATGGCTAGTTTATGGGCCTAACATAACATCTAAAAATATCTATGATAATCTTGAAGCAATCAAGGAAAGCAACCTAGATTTAAAGTATATTCAAATTGATGACGGCTACCAAGCATATTGGGGGGACTGGTTTGACTTTACGGATAAATTCGAGGGTGGTGTTAAAAATGTTTGCCTTGACATTAAGGAAAAGGGCTTTGAGCCTGCAATATGGGTTGCCCCCTTTGTTGCAGAAAAGGACTCACAGCTATTTCGTCAGCACCCCGACTGGTTTGTAAAGGACGAGGGTGGCTACCCTCTTTCCTCAGGCGACGTTAGCTTTGGTGGCTGGCGCTGTGGCCCTTGGTATATTCTTGATACCACTCACCCCGATGCCTTAAATTACATAAAAACAGTTTTTTCCACAATGCACAAGGAATGGAAAATCAACTACTTCAAGCTAGATGCAATAGTGTGGGAAGCCTTCCCCTTCGGTGTAAGATACGATAACACAAAGACCTGTATTGAAGCCTTTAAAATGGGTATGAATGCAATTATTGAGGCAGTAGGCGACGAAAGCTTTATTTTAGGTGGAAACTCACCTATGTGGCCATCTATTGGCTTAGTTAATGGTATGCGTGTTACAAACGATAACCAAAGATATTTTGACCAATTTCAGCAAATAGCAAAGGAATGCTTCCATCGAAATTGGCAACATAATAACCTATGGATAAACGACCCCGACACCGTCCTTTTACAAAATCAAGCCTATGAAATAGTAGGGCCCGATGGCACAACAATTACAAAGGGTGGTGACGTTTTAAGGGAAGAGTTTCTGTTCAACGCAGTTTATACCTTAGCATCTGGTGGAATGGTGCTTTCGGGTGATGATATTTCTGTCTTAACAAAGGAAAATGCAGAGCTTTTAAAAAAGCTTCTGCCACCGACAAACGTAGCTTGTCAGTTTGATGATACCTCCTTTACAATAGGCAGGGCAAAAATAAGCGATGACAAGGAAATAATCTGTGTTTTCAACTTTGACGACTTCAAAAAGGACGTAAGAGTGTCGATAAATGGAAAAATGAAGGTCCTTGACCTCTTTGAAAACGAGGTATTAGGAATCCTTGAAAATGAAATATCATTTAAGGATTTTAAGCCTCATTACGCAAAAGCATTAGTCTTAACAAGGGCTTAAGAAAAAACAGAGGATAGGCTTTCACCTATCCTCTGTTTTTTCTTTCAATCGCTTTAATATATCATCATTTTTGATAAGACTATATAACTCCAAATTTTCCTTAACTAGCATTTTTAAAAAGCACAGCATATTTTTATTGTCTCTTTTTATGCCAGCATCGGTAGCCCTTTTAAAGTGTGGAAGAATAAGACTTCCGGGTGCCTTAGCTAAATACTCAAATATTTCATAAGCACCAATTCGATTTAAATCCTCTATCCAAGAGAACAAATCGTCAAAATATTTTTCGCACCTAGAATAGTCAAGAGATGTAAATATTTTTGCGCAATTATCTGCATATCGTGGGTCAGAGGAATGATACATAATAAGGTGCAAATCCTCTTGCGTTAAGGATTTTGTAAATTCTTCTAGATCCTTTAAATTTTCTTTTTCTAGAATGCTTATCAAATCTACCTTATCCATAGTGTCACCTCAATTCTATAATCCTCTTACTTTATTATACTGCATAAATATGATTTTGTCAACAAATAGGAAAATGGCAGAGAGTGACACACTCTCTGCCATTTTTTTAAACTATTAAATTTTTTGCAAGTGTGCTTGCACCTGGGTCAAGGCCATTTACCTCTGCAAGCTTGTTTACTGTTGTGTGATATCTCTTTGCAATTTCCCAAAGAGTGTCCCCCTCAGTTGGAAAATATACTCTTATGGTTGAGCCGTCCTTTTTAAACTCTGTATCCTTTTTGATTAACCCTGTGTCTATAATTCTCTCGTTCGTTCTTTCAAAAATCGAATAAGATGGATATATTTCACACCTTACGATTACACTATCCTTATCAAGTCTTGCATTTCCGTTGAGACAAGAAAACAAACATCTTGACACCCCGTTTTCTAGCTTTTTCTTCATATCAAGCTCGTATTTAATTGGCAACTCGTAGGTCTCGCAAAGATACTCTCTTTCTGCCTCGTTTTCCTTAGTACCTATTAAGCATAGATTTAGCTTTCCCGTAGCTATCATTTTTTCACCCTTAATTTCTGTTTTTTCGCACACAGGGTCCAATAAAACGTCTATTATCTCGCTTATATCCTTGCTTTTTCTCTTTACTGCTTCATTGAAGGTAAAGGAGGAATTTCCTGCCTTAACCACACTATAAACAGGCATTTGCTTATAAGTTACTTCCATTTCATTTAAGGTTGAATATATATCCTCAGTTAAAACCCTTTCGCTATTTGAATAAGCCTCTGCCTCAAGGTCACACACTAGGTCAAAGAAAAGCTGTGTTGACTCATTTAATTCTTCGTTGGAAATTGACAAGGAAACGCATCTTCCGTCTACACGTACCTGGTCGTTTTCCTTTGCGTCCTTCATTTCGATTTCCTCTGCAATGGGCATTGATTTTTCTATAACCTTAATTTCTCCGTTTTCCTCGACCAGACATTTTACTACTGCCTCACCTCTTGCACTTACGTATCCGTTTTGCACCCTTGAGTCCTTAATAACTAATCTTGCGTCGCACCAAATCGGCTTTACATTCTTTTCGTTATCAGAGGTTAGCTTGTCGCTTATTCTTACGTTTGAAAGTGTAGCTGTTGACATTTCCACACTCTTGACCGGCTTTTCCCTTTTTTCAAGGTACAACTCGTCGGCGCTTGACCTAGGTGTTATATTCTCCTTTACTTGATTTTGAATACCCTGTGTTACCTTATTCTTGACTCTTGACTTAATTGTTAGCTTTCTTGGTGCACTTACACGATAGGACACATTATCCACGCTTGTATCAACTAGGGTATATTGAGGATTTGCTTGAAGTGCTATTTTTGTTTCATAATTGCTATTTAATGGAATTGCGTTTAGCTTTCCCTCGTCGTCGGTATAAATTAGTGAATATGTAACACTACCACCAAGGTCAAGGGTTGCCCCACCCTGACTTTCCTGTAAATACTTGCTTTCTGGTAGGACCTGTGCTAAAACGGTTAGCACCCTTCTTATCTCTGGCACATAGTCGGGTAAGGAAAATTCCTCGCTTATTTCTGTTATGCTTGGGCTTTCCTGTGCTATTGATAATAGATTTGCATTATTTTCCTGCATTGGCTTTCTCCTTTTTTAGTTTCTGTTATTAAAGACTATGCTCACTTTCCTTTAAATATTACTTGACATAATATATTTTTAATGTTATAATTTCTTTATAATTCGTGTCATATTTTGACGCAATTATGCTTGTTATTTTGGAGGCAATTATGATTGATTTAAAGTTTTTAAGAGAAAATCCTGAGGTTGTAAAGCAAAATATTAGAAACAAGTTTCAGGACTCTAAGCTACCACTAGTTGACGAGGTTATCGCACTTGATGCACAGTATCGTGCTTACAAGCAAGAGGCTGACAATCTAAGAGGTGGCAGAAATAAGCTATCTAAGCAAATTGGTATGCTTATGGCACAGGGCAAGCGTGAGGAGGCTGAGGCTGTTAAAAAGCAGGTTACGGACAATGCAAATCGTCTTGCTGAATTAGAGGTGCTAGAGGCTGAATACTCAGAAAAAATCAAAAATATAATGATGGTTATTCCTAATATCATCGACCCATCTGTGCCAATCGGTAAGGATGACTCTGAGAATGTTGAGGTACAAAGATACGGTGAGCCACTTGTGCCTGATTTTGATATTCCATACCATGCAGAGATTATGGAATCCCTCTCTGGTATTGACCTTGAGGGCGCTAGACGTGTTGCAGGTAACGGCTTCTATTACCTAATGGGTGATATTGCAAGACTTCACTCTGCTATTATTTCCTATGCACGTGATTTTATGATTGACAGAGGCTTTACCTACTGTATTCCACCATTTATGATTAGAAGTGAGGTTGTTACAGGTGTAATGTCCTTTGCAGAAATGGACGCAATGATGTACAAGATTGAGGGCGAGGACCTTTACCTAATCGGTACTAGTGAACACTCAATGATTGGTAAGTATATCGACACAATCGTGCAAGAGGATACACTTCCACACACTCTTACCTCTTATTCACCTTGCTTCCGTAAGGAAAAGGGCGCTCATGGTATTGAGGAACGTGGCGTATACAGAATTCACCAATTCGAAAAGCAGGAAATGATTGTAGTTTGTAAGCCTGAGGATAGCCCTGTTTGGTTTGACAAGCTATGGCAGAATACCGTTGACCTATTTAGAACTCTTGATATTCCTGTAAGAACTCTTGAATGTTGCTCTGGTGACCTAGCAGACCTTAAGGTTAAGTCAATCGACGTTGAGGCTTGGTCTCCAAGACAGAAGAAATACTTTGAGGTTGGCTCTTGCTCCAACCTTGGCGATGCACAGGCACGTAGACTTAGAATTAGAGTTAATGGTAAGGACGGCAAATACTTTGCTCATACCCTTAACAATACAGTTGTTGCACCACCTCGTATGCTTATTGCATTCCTTGAGAATAATCTCAACCAAGATGGTAGCATCAATATTCCAGTAGCACTTCAGCCATATATGGGTGGTAAAACTAAAATTACAAAATAAGAGGATTTTATGGAACATAGAATGACTATTGCTGGACTCGAGCGTGGACTTCCACTTTGCAGAGTTACAGATGATCTTTACATTGGCGCTTTCGTAATTTTCGGCGATCCTGAGCTTACAACAGCTTGTGCTAAGGAGCTTCTTGCTCGTGCACCTGAATTTGATTATATGATTACTGCCGAGGCTAAGGGTATTCCCCTCATTCACGAAATGGCTCGTCTAAACAACAACCAAAGGTATATGCTTGCAAGAAAGGGTCCAAAGCTCTATATGCAAGATATCCTTTCCTCAACTGTAAAATCTATCACTACTGAAAAGACTCAAACCCTTTACCTAGACGGAAACGATGCTAAGCTTATGAGGGGTAAGAAAATTCTTTTAGTAGATGATGTTATTTCAACAGGCGAATCTCTTCACGCACTTGAAAAGCTTATAGAGGATGCAGGTGGAATTGTTGCCGGCAGAATGGCTATTTTAGCCGAGGGCGAGGCTACACTTCGCAACGACATTATCTATCTTGAAGAGCTTCCACTATTCAATAGTGATGGCACAATCAAGGCATAAGGAGCTATTATGGAATTAAATAAAATTAATTATAAAAAGGGCGTAAAGGTCTACAAGCAAAAAAAGCCTGTTAATCAATGGAGATTTTTTACATGGCTTGCTCGCTTTTTAAGTACGTTTCTCACTGCAGGAAAGCTTGCAGAAATCAAAAAAATTGATATGGACAAGGTTGAGGGTCCTTACCTTCTTCTCTCCAATCACCAAACCTTTACCGACTTTGCTGTAAACTCAGTTGCCACCTACCCAAAGAAGTTTGCTGCAATCGCAACCTTTGAGGGTCACCATGGTCAGCCTAAGCCTATTCGTGCTTGGCTTATGGAAAAGGTAGGTTGTATTCCTAAGAGAAAGTTTACAACAGACCCTAACCTAATCAACGACTGCAAAACCGTGCTTCACGAATACAAAAACATTATGATAATTTACCCTGAAGCAAGATATACCGATATCGGCACTACCTCGTTTATCACAGACGAGTACGGCTCTCTTATCAAAAAATTGGGCGTACCTGTTGTTACAATCGTGCACAGAGGTAACTATCTACGTGCTCCATTCTGGGATTGGAAGCATAAGCGTAAGGTAAAGACTCACTCAATAATGAAATACGTACTTTCAAAGGAAGACGTTTTGGAAAAGTCCCCTGAGGAAATTGTTGAGATTATAAGACGTGAGCTTCAGCACGACGAATACGAATACCAAAGAGAAAACAAAATCGTTATCGACGAGCCATTCCGTGCTCAAGGTCTTAACAAAGCGCTTTACCAATGTCCACATTGCAATACCGAGTTCGAAATGGAATCCGAGGGCACTAAGCTATGGTGCACTCACTGTGGCAAGATTTGGGAAATGGACGAATATGGTGTTCTTACGGCAACCGAGGGCGAAACTGAATTTTCTCACATTCCCGATTGGTACAACTGGGAAAAGGAAAACGTGCGTCGCGAGGTAGCAGAGGATAGATATTCCTTTGAGGACGAGGTTGACGTATATTCACTTCCTCATATGAGAAAGTTTATTCATCTTGGCAAGGCAATCCTTAAGCATAGCCGTGAAAATGGTGTTACCGTTGAAGGACACTACAACGGCGAGGACTACAAGATTAGACGTCCAAGCAGAGGTCTTTATAGCATACATACAGAGTATAACTATTGCTACATTAAGCATGAGCCCTGTATTCACGTTTCAACTACAAACGACACCTTTGCTTGCTTTACCTCCAAAAAGGATTGCGTAACTAAGGTTTACTTCGCAGTTGATGCTATTCACAAGCAAATCAATGCTGAAAAGGCTCAAGCACGTGCTGAAAAGTTAGCCGAACGCAATAAGCCTACCGAGGAATAAAAACAAAAGGTGCAATTTAAAATTGCACCTTTTTTATGTTAAAAAGGGCTCTCGATTTACGAAAGCCCTTTTGTAATTACTTTACGATTTCACCATAAACTGTGCCGAATGCTTGTGCTGCATTTGACTCGTCGGTGTCGATATGCATAGCTGCGCTAAAGGTTGGACTAACTCTTACTACAACGTCACCAAAGATTGTTGTTCTATCTTGACTTTCAATCTTAACCATAACGATTTCCTTATCGCTAACGCCTGCTTCCTTTGCTTCCTCTGGTGTGAAGTGAATGTGTCTCTTAGCAACGATAACACCCTCGCTAATTTCAACCTCACCACAAGGACCTACAAGCTTGCAAGGACCTGAATTTGCAACGTCTCCACTCTCTCTTACAGGAGCGCTAACGCCAAGTGTACGAGCATCTGTGAGGGAAACCTCAACCTGTGATGCCTTTCTTTCGGGACCAAGAACGATAACATTCTTAATTGCATTCTTAGGACCAACAACTGTAACTCTTTCCTCACAAGCAAATTGACCAGGCTGAGAAAGGTCCTTTTTGTGTGTTAGCTGATGACCAGCACCGAAAAGAATTTCAACGTGCTCTCTTGTTAAGTGTACGTGACGTGCACTTGTTTCTACTAAAACCTTGTTGTTCATTTTTTATGTATCTCCTTATTATTTTATTCTTATAGTATTGTAGCACACATTTCTTCATTTGTAAATAATTGTAAGAATATTTTCGATAAAAATCCACAAAATATTTGTATGAGCAAATTTATTAAGGATTTAATTAAAGTATATAAAGAGGATAGGATAAATATTCTTTCAGGCTATGCCTCATTTTTTATCACTATTTCATCTGTCCCCTTTATAGGTCTTATATTTTATGTTTTAGGCAAGCTTTCCCCTAGTCTTGTTGATTCCTTTGAGAATCTTATATCAACAATTGTGCCACAGGGCTTGCTAAATGGCTTTAGTGCTATTATTGAGCAAATTAAGATAGCTAATGCAAAAATTCTTCTACCAATAAGCATTATAACTGCATTATGGGCAGCATGTAAGGGTACAGGAGGCCTTACAAGAGGAATTGAGCATATTTATAAAAGAGAGGAAGAAAAGGTCTATTTAGTAAGGGTTGTACAAAATATATATAGGACACTTATTTTTACAATTTTAGCAATTCTTTTAGTAGTTGTTTTCTCCGTTGGCAAGGTTTTGATAGCCAACATTCAGCCTGAAAATTATGCTATGCATATTCTTTTCCAAATTCTTTTAAAGCTAAGATTTGTAGCTTATCTTGCATTTATGGTTTTAGTGTTTGACATTATTTATAGACAACTCTCTGGTGTAAAGGGACTTTTAAATCATCTGCCCGGTGCCGTCTTTACCTCGGTTGGTTGGACTGTGTTTACAGCTATTTATTCCATTTATATTTCATATGTGTTAAGTAAGCCCTCGGTTTACTTAGGTATGGGCACTCTTGTTTTCTTTATGCTATGGATTTACTTCCTAGTTACAATTGTCTTAATAGGTAGCGAAATAAACAAGCTTTATATTCAAAGGAAATAAAAAAGAAGAGCCTTCGCTCTTCTTTTTTAATCTAAAAATTCGTCTAATCTAGACACGTCCTCGAATTTTTCTCTGTTTATAGCAACTCTTATCTTGTCGCCAAGCATCAAAACTAGAGGACGATTGATTCTGTTGTAGTTAGAGGACATTGAGTAGTTATACGCACCTGTTACAAGGACTGCAATATTATCACCACGTACAACAGGTGGAATACTTACATTCTCTTGAATTAGGTCCCCACTTTCACAAAGCCTACCTGCAATTGTACAATTATAGGTTGGGTCCTCATTCATTTTGTTAGCGCACAAAACTGTATATGAGGAATTATATAATGCGTATCTTGGGTTATCCGACATACCACCGTCAATTGCTACATAATTCTTATAGCCAGGAATTTCCTTAACTGACCCTACTGTGTAAATTGTCATACCACTATCGGCCACAATGCTTCTGCCAGGCTCCATTAAAATAACAGGCTTGTGAAGCTGATTTTTTTCACAATAGCTATTTATATGCTCAGCTATTTTCTTAATATTTTCCTCGTAGCTAATAACAGGGTCACTCTCAACGTAGCGGACACCAAAGCCACCACCAAGATTTAAAAGCTTAGGCGTGTAGCCAAGAGTTGACTTAACGTTATCAATAAAGCTAAGCATAATATCGGCTGCATCGCAAAATGGCTCGATTTCAAAAATTTGTGAGCCAATATGACAATGGAAGCCCTCAAGAGAAATATTGTGAAGGGAAATAGCCTTTTCCGTAATTTCAAGGGCTTGTCCCGTTTCAATAGCTGTACCAAACTTGCTATCAACCTTACCGGTTGAGATAGCAACGTGAGTATGAGGGTCAATGCCAGGGGTAATTCTTAGAAGAATTTTTTGAGAAACTCCCTTTTCTCTTGCTATTCTATCAATAGCATAAAGCTCATCATAGGTATCTACTATAAAATAGCCAATACCATTTTCGATTGCGTACTCAATATCAAAATCGGTCTTGCAATTTCCGTGGAAAAATGCATTTTCAAGGGGGAAGCCTGCTTTTTTAGCAGTATATAGCTCTCCTAATGAAACTATATCAGTGCAAATTCCCTCCTCTTTAGCAATTTGATAAATGCCAACGAAGGAAAGTGCCTTACTTGCGTAAAGTGGTCTTGCACCGTTACCGAAGTATTTTTCCATTGCGTTTTTGTAGGTACGCATGGTGCTTCTAATTCTTTGCTCATCTAAAAGCATAAGGGGGGTGCCGTATATCTTAGCAAGCTCGACTGTGTCATAGCCTGCAAAGCAAAGGTTGTTGCCCTCTATGCTTAAATTGTCGTGAAGCAAATTTACTTCCTTACAATACATAATTCTTTCCTTTCTTAAATTTTAAAATTAGCTTTTAAACATATCGTGCATTGAATAAAGTCCCTTAGGCTGACTAGCTAAGAAGCGACCTGCCTTTATTGCACCATCTGCAAAAAGTGAACGGTCATAGGCATTATGACGTAGCACAAGCTGTTGTGAATCGGTTGTAATATAAACCTCGTGCTCACCTACTATATTAGCCATTCTCAATGCGTGAATACCAATTTCGTTTTTAGTTCTTTTAGCCTCGCCACCACGGCCATAAACATATTCAGCCTCTGGTCTTACCTCCTTGATGGAGTTAGCAAGCATAATTGCCGTACCACTTGGTGCGTCAACCTTTCTGTTGTGGTGTGCCTCGACGATTTCAATATCTGCATCAGGAAAGGCTTGTGCAGCCTTTTTTGCAAAATCACATAGCAAAGCAATACCAAAGGACATATTGGCAGCTAGGAAAACAGGAATTTTCTTAGTAGCCTTTGCTACTAGTAGCTTGTCCTCATCGTCAAGGGCAGTTGTAGCAATTACAACAGGTCTTTCGACCCTCATTGCGTATTCCAAAACACTTTTTACAAGAGTATGGAATGAAAAATCAATTATAACGTCAGGCACCTCAGTAACCTTATCAAAGCTATCAAAGTAGGGGTAATTTTCCTTGCCTGTTGAAACGTGGTCAACACCACAAAGCAAGCACATATCCTCTGTCTTTTCAAGCTGAGCGATTACGTGGCCACCCATCTTTCCATTTGAGCCGTGTACTAGGACCTTAATCATACGTTTAGTCCCTGCTCTCTCATAAGCTTAAGCATAACCTCATACTTAGCCTCGCTCATAGGTGTAAGTGGTAGACGAAGTGTGTTTGTGCCGTAGCCCATCTTTGCCATAGCTGCCTTTACAGGAATTGGGTTAACCTCTGAAAATAGGCTATCAATAACTGCGTGTAGGTCAAATTGAAGTCTAGCTGCACCCTCAACGTCACCTGCTAAAAACTTAGCGCAAAGCTCTGAGGTCTTTCTTGGTAGAATGTTAGAAACAACAGAGATAACACCCTTACCACCAAGGGACATAATAGGAACAATTTGGTCGTCGTTACCACTGTACATATCTAGCTTGTCTGTGACATAGGACATTGTTTCAACTATCTTACTGATATTGCCGTTAGCTTCCTTAATCGCAATAATATTCTTGTGGTCTGCAAGTGCCTTATAGGTTGCAGGCTCGATATTAACACCCGTTCTTGAAGGAACATTATAAAGAATAACAGGTACTGTGCTTGCATCTGCAAGCTTTGTAAACATTTGAATAAGACCTGCTTGAGTTGCCTTATTGTAGTATGGTGTTACCGTCAAAACAGCATCAGCACCAGCCTCGCAAGCGTACTTAGTCAAGGAAAGCGCGTAGTCAAGGTCGTTACTACCTGTACCTGCAATAACTGGTACACGCTTGTTAGCCCTTTTAACCACGTGGGAAATTACCTGTCTGTGCTCCTCGTCAGTAAGAGTTGATGCTTCACCCGTAGTGCCACAAGCAACAAGTGCGCTAACTCCCTCTGCAATTTGCCAATCAACAAGCTTATCTAAGGAAGCATAGTCAACGCTTCCGTCAGGATTCATTGGAGTGATAAGAGCGGTTGCAACACCCTCAAATAATGTTTTTTTCATAATTTGTACCTCGATTTATATAAAAATTTTAGTCAGCTAAAGTGATATACAACATTATAACAGCAAAATTTGTGCGTGTCAAGATTATTACATAT
Source organism: Clostridia bacterium (assembly GCA_017399145.1). Lineage (GTDB taxonomy): Bacteria > Bacillota > Clostridia > Oscillospirales > CAG-272 > RGIG2000. The sequence continues at coordinate 15,970 of JAFQEG010000044.1, forward strand.
AAAAGGACATTTTTTTCGATTTTTTTGAGTAAAATATATTGACAAGGAAAGTCCTTGAATGTATAATCTACATATCGAGGTGATATTATGAAAAGAATAGTTACAATACAAGACATTTCCTGCTTTGGAAAATGCTCAATAACGGTTGCGTTGCCACTAATTTCTGCTATGGGAATAGAATGTGCAATTTTGCCAACGTCAATTCTATCCACTCACACAGGTGGCTTTACCAACTACACCTTTACAGATTTAAGCGACGACATTCCAAAAATTAAGGACCATTGGAAAAGCTATGACATCGGCTTTGACACTATATACACAGGTTACCTAGGAAACGAAAAGCAAATCAATTACACCATTGACTTTATAAAGGCATTCAAAAAGGACTCTACCCTAGTATTTGTTGACCCTGCAATGGCAGACAAGGGCAAGCTATACGCAGGCTTTGACAAGGATTTTCCTTCACAAATGAAAAGGCTTTGTCAGGTTGCCGACATAATCGTGCCTAACATTACAGAGGCATCCTTCCTACTTGACGTGCCCTACACAGAGGACTATGACGATGCTTACATAAAGGATATGCTTAAAAAGCTTTGTGCCCTAGGTCCAAAAATGGCAGTTTTAACTGGCATTTCCTTTGAAAAATCAACACAGGGTGCCTATTTTTACGATAGCGAGAGTGGAGATTACTACTTCTACAAGCAATCTAATATTGATGCGTCCTTCCACGGCACAGGCGATACCTTTGCTAGTGTTTTTGCAGGCGCCTTGACAAACGGATACGATATTAAAAAATCACTAAAGGTTGCTGTTGATTTTACAGTTGCAACTATAAAGGAAACTCTCCCCTTTAAGGATTCACACCCTTATGGCACAATGTTTGAATCCTGTATCCCTCAGCTTATAGAATTAATGAAGGAATAAAAAAATCGGCAAAATGCCGATTTTTTTACTTTTAGGCTTGAATCTTTAAGTCCCTTATGATAATATACTTTCGGGTGATGAAAATGAATGAAAAACAGCTTAGCCGTAGCCGAGTGCTTTATGTAATCGAGGCTGGGGTTGAATATTTTATATCTATACTTGTTGCTAGTACCTTTTTAGCAACTCTTACTAATTATCTACACTTTGATACTGCCACAACAGGAATTATTTCCTCCTTTATTTCTCTTGGCTGTGTGTTTCAGCTACTTGCAATGGTGGTATTTAGAGGTAGAGTTAAAAAAACAGTTATTGTATTTAGCATTGTAAATCAGCTTTTGTTTACTCTTTTGTACGTTGTGCCACTTTTTGAGGGCGACGACGGAGTTAAGCAAGGTGTATTTATTGCACTAATCTTGCTTGCCTACCTAATTTACAACGTAGCCCACCCTGCCAAAATAAGCTGGCTTATGTCTCTTGTTGAGGACAAAAGACGTGGTCGCTTTACTGCAATTAAAGAGGTTGTTTCTCTTATTTCAGGCACACTCTTTACCTTTGGTATGGGCTTTGTAATTGACTACTATGAAGCGAAAAACGATTTAAAATCTGCCTTTATTGTAATTGCAATCGGTATGGTAGCATTGACTGTTTTCCATACCCTTACTATGATTTTCACAGTTGAAAAAGAGACACCCACCGAGGAAAAAAGGTCCCTTAAAAACGTATTTTCTGTGCTTAAGGACAAAAACGTAATAAAGGTAACTGTGGTATTTTCTCTTTGGTATTTAGCCTCATATGTGACAACACCCTTCTATGGTGCTTATCAACGTGCCGATGACGGCCTTGCCTTTCCTATGTGGTTTATTTCAATTTTAAGTGCCGTTTATGCTATTGTAAGGTCTGTATTTTCCTACGTTTGGGGTAGCTATGCGGACAAATATTCCTTTGCTAATATGATAAGAATTTGCTTTGCCATAGCCGGTGTAGGATTTTTGGCAAACGTATTCTGTACCCCCGAAAATGGTTGGGTTGTATATACAATTTATTACGTTTTAACTGCTATTGCTATGGCAGGAATAAATAGTGCCCTTATCAATCTTTGCTTTGACTACGTAGATACAAGTCGAAGACGAGATGCCCTAGCAGTTTCTCAGGCTATTTCTGGTGTGGTTGGCTTTTTAGCAACTACTGCCGTTAGTCCTCTTGTTTCCTACATAGAAAAAAGCGGAAATATGCTATTTGGCATAAGCGTACACGCACCACAGGTTACTTCTCTAATTGCCGTAGTCCTAACCGGCGCTTGTATAATCTACGTATCCATTTTTATGGCAAAAAAACCGACAGAGTGTCTAAAATAAAGGAGAATTAATATGCAAAAGAAAAAGTTTTGGGACGACTTTAAAAAGTTTGTTTCCCGTGGCAACGTTGTTGATTTGGCAGTTGCATTAGTTGTTGGTGCTGCCTTTAACAAAATCGTATCACAGCTTGTTGATAGCTTTATAAACCCACTAATAAGTATTCTTATCGGTGGCTTTAACCTTGAGGATTGGAAGTACGTAATCAAGGAAGAGGTTATAACCGACGGTGTTGTTACCGAGGCTGAGGTTGCCTTTACCTATGGTATGTTTCTTCAAACGGTTATTGACTTTTTAATTATCGCCTTGACTGTGTTTATTATTGTAAGGCTTTACACAAGATTAAAAAGTCACCTAGAAGAGGAAGGCAAGCGAATTTACGAGGAATTCAACCCTGAAGAGGTTGAGAAAAAGCGTAAAGAGGAAGAGGAAAGAAAGAAAAAGGAAGAGGCTGAAAAGCAAAGACTTGAGGCTGAAAAAAAGGCTGAGGAGGAAAGAAGGCTTGAGCTTGAAAGGCTCCAAAGAGAAAAGGAAGAGGCACAGGTTAAATTCTTCCAGGAGCAAAGCGCATTACTTACCGAAATTAGAGACTCCCTCAACAAAAAGCAATAAAAAAAGACCTTTTACAGGTCTTTTTTGTTTATCTAAATGAAAACACCTTAGTAAGCTGTGGCTGTGCCCCAGTTTTCGGGTCCATTTCCATTATCAAAATATCCTTCATATATTCATTCCACTTGTCAACAACAGGGCTTTCTCTTTGTACCTTAGTTGCATACTCTATTCCCTTTTCACACTCATAATAGCCAAAAAGCTCATTTCCTACATTCCAAATTGTGTAGTTGACAATTCCTGCATCCTCAAGGACCTTTTTCATTTCGTCCCAAATCTCATTGTGCCGTCTTACGTATTCCTCAATTGCACCCTCAACTATTTTACCCTTCCATGCATACTTTTCCATATTAATACCTTCCTATAAAGTGACTATTTTTTACAATTATACCACACTGTAAAATAGTTTGCAATACTCACGAAAAAAGTTTATATTCTGTTGAAAAACTGAAAAAATCGTGCTACACTAAAGAAAAAAGCAACAAGGAGTTACATATGAAAATTTTATCTATCGGCAATAGCTTTTCAGTTGATGCCCACGCATATTTGCACATGCTAGCTAAGCAAAGGGGCTTTGATTTAGAGTTAGTCAATCTAGCAATCGGCGGTTGTAGTCTTCAAAGGCATTGGGAAAACATAGTCCAAAACAATTCAAATTACGGACACATAATAAACGGCGAGGACTGGGCGCCTGTGGACGTAACCCTTGAAGAAATTATAAAAAGTGACAGCTTCGACGTTGTAACTCTTCAACAGGTAAGCCATTTTTCTGGAAAATACGAAACCTATCAGCCCTATTTAAACAATTTAATCGCATACGTGGGTAAGCATCAGCCAAATGCTAAGCTATATTTTCATCGAACCTGGGCTTATGAAATTGATTCAACTCATAGTGAATTTCCTCTCTACGATTGCAATCAACAAAAAATGTACGAATCGATAATAAAGGTATCCGACATTGTTTGTAAGGAAACAGGGCTTATTCCGATTCCATCAGGCAACGTAATTCAAAAATTACGCACAGACCTACCCTATTTTGATTATGCTAATGGTGGCGAGTCCCTTTGTCTTGACGGTTTTCATATGTCTCACACCTATGGCAGATACGCAGTTGCACTTACCTGGCTTGCTACCTTGACAAATACACCGGTTGCACCTATTCCCTTTATGGATCTTGATATAGATATAATTGAAAAAATTTGTCAAATTGTAAACGATGTTGTGTTTGAAAAATAATTTCCAATTTACTTACGTAAAATATTGTAATATTTTGTAGTATATGGTAGAATAAACGTATAAATATAAGAAACGGAGAATGTTTTATGGAAATGCAAATTTATCTTCCTCTTATTCTCGTTGTCTTTGCAGCGATAATAACTCTTGGGTACGTTTTTGTACTATTTAGAAGAGTTTCAAGAATTGCAGTAAACGACAAAAGAGTAGGAGACATTAGTAAGCACATTCACGATGGCGCAATGACCTTCCTTATTCGTGAGTATAAGCTTATTATTCCCTTTGTACTCGGTATAGGAATTGTCCTAACCGTACTTGGCTTTATACCTGCACTTGAGGGTGCTGAGGGTATTGGCTGGAAGTCAGCTATCTGCTTTGTTATTGGCTCTTTATTCTCTGCAGCCGCTGGTTGGATTGGTATGTCTATTGCCACAAAGGCAAATGCTCGTACAGCATTAAAGGCCCGTGACGATGGTATGTCTGGCGCACTCAACACTGCCTTTAGTGGTGGTGCTGTCCTCGGTCTATCCGTTGTAGGCTTTGGTCTTTTAGGTCTTGCAGGAATTACTCTTGTTGCTTACCTTATTACAGGCGACATTAAGGCACCTATTCAAATTTTGACAGGCTATAGCCTTGGTTGCTCAATGATTGCATTGTTTGCCCGTGTTGGTGGTGGTATTTATACAAAGGCTGCCGACGTTGGCGCTGACCTTGTTGGTAAGCTTGAGGCTGGTATTCCTGAGGACGACCCACGTAACCCTGCTACAATTGCAGATAACGTTGGTGACAACGTTGGTGACGTTGCAGGTATGGGCTCTGACCTTACTGAATCCTATGTAGGCTCAATTCTTTCTGCGCTTACAATGGTGCTTTTAAGCCCTGACCTTTTGGCACTCAATTCAACAAATCCAAGTCTATTCTTTAAGTACCTACTCTTCCCAGTTTTACTCTGTGGTATAGGCGCTATTGCATCAATTATTTCCGTAATTATCGTTCGTGCAAAGAAATGGGCTGACCCTCATAAGGCACTCAATATTGCTACATATATTGCAACTGGCATAGTAATTGCAGCATCAATTACACTATCCCTTGCTTACGTTGGCAACTGGAAGCTTATGATTTGCGTTATCGCAGGTCTTTTAGCAGGTGTTGGCATTGGCTTTATTGCCGAGCTATATACCTCTGATGCCTTCTCATCGGTTAAGCGAATAGCTAAGGAATCTACAACAGGTCACGGAACGAACATTATTTCCGGTATCGGTGTAGGTATGAAGTCAACCTGGCTAACAATTGCTTGCTTAGGCGCTGTTATTGCAATTTCTTATTTCTTCGGTGGCGAGTACGGTATTGCACTTGCAGCCGTTGGTATGCTTTCAACGGTTGGTGTTACAGTTTCCGTTGACGCCTATGGTCCTATCGCAGATAACGCAGGTGGTATTGCTGAAATGGCAGAGCTACCTCACGAGGTCCGTGGCATTACCGACAAGCTAGACTCAGTTGGAAACACAACAGCAGCAATCGGTAAGGGCTTCTGCATTGGCTCGGCAACTCTTACATCACTTTCGTTTATTATTTCATTCGTTAAGGCAGCAGGTGTTACAATTTCACTTGATGACCCTAAGGTGCTTATCGGTATGCTTGTTGGAGCTATGCTACCTTACCTATTCAGTGCCTTGACAATTGGCTCAGTTGGTCGTGCAGCAAACAAGATGGTTGACGAGGTCCGTTCACAGTACGAGGCACACCCTGAAATTCTTGAGGGCAAAATGGCACCTGACTATAACAAGTGTATTGACATTTCAACTAAGGCTTCCCTTCGTGAAATGATTGTACCTGGCATTATCGTTCTTGTTTCACCTATCGTTGCAGGCTTTGTCCTCGGTGCATCTGGTCTTGGTGGCCTTTTAATCGGTGGTCTAGTTTCTGCAATTATGCTTGCCGTATTTATGGCAAACGCAGGCGGTGCTTGGGACAACGCAAAGAAATATATCGAATCAGGCAAGTTTGGTGGTAAGGGTAGCGATGCCCACAAGGCTGCCATCACAGGCGACACAGTCGGCGACCCATTCAAGGATACAGCCGGCCCAGCTATGGATATTCTTATCAAGCTTATGTCAGTAATCTCCCTTGTAATCGTGCCAATCCTTAGCACAGATGGCTTCAAGTGCCTCTGGGATTTGATTGTAAGTCTATTCTAATAAAAAAAGGACACCATTTTGAAGTGAACCCCAAATAGTTCACAAAAAAATAAAAAGCAGAATAAAACCTCTTATGGTATAATAAAGCCATAGGAGGTTTTTAATTATGGCTAAAAAAGGACAAAAATTCAGGAATTATACAAAGGAATTGAAGGA
>JAFQEG010000004.1 GCA_017399145.1 Clostridia bacterium
CGCCTATGGCACTAAGCCCCCTGTATTTAAAGGGACTACGGGACTTGTGGCTCAATTTGTTTTTCCTCAGCTAGAAAGAGCTAAGCAAAAGGCTGATGCAGGTCGCCTTGGCGGACTTGCCTCTCAAAGAAAGGACTAGTCTGCTTTAACCACTGCTTTAACCATTGCTTTAACCACCGCTTTAACCACTGGTTGCATTTTGCTTGAACCCTATACAAATACTAATACTAATACTAATACAAATACTAATACAAATACAAAGACTAATACGATACATTTACTAATACTAAAAAAAGGTTTAAGGAATAATCGATTAGAATTATTTTTAATTCTAAATTGGAAGAATATTTTTTTAATTTAGTCTATCTTAGCTGTGCGAAAGCACAATTTAGCTAACAGAGTCTATTTAGCTTTTAAGCCTTCTTGGGATTCTTGTCAAGAGGGCTTAAATTTTTTTGGAATTTTTTTCAAAAATGTATTGACAAAGCAAGCGCATAGTGATACAATATGTGTGGCAGTTAGTTAAGACTAACTTGCATAGAAGGAGAGAAACAATATGACACTAAACGAGGTAAAAATCGGCAAAACCGTGCGTGTTCTATCTATTGAGGGCGAGGGTGCAATCCGTCGCAGAATAATGGATATGGGCATTACGAGGGGAGTTGAGATTTACGTAAGAAAGGTGGCTCCCTTGGGTGACCCTATCGAGCTAACCGTTCGTGGCTTCGAGCTTTTCTTAAGAAAGCACGATGCAAAAATGATAGTTGTCGAGTAATTAAGCCTTCCCCTTGAGGGGCAAGGGGGACCGCAACCACCGAACAAGATAAAAAATAAAACTAACATCAGCGGTGGATGAGGTGTTGTAGAATAATGAAAAAGAATTTTACAAAGCCACCCCCTAAAAATGTGGAATAGACAACAAAATTTATTTTTTAAACACAAGTTAGGCTAAACTAACCAATAGAAACGGAGAGTTAAATGAACATAGCATTAGTGGGAAATCCCAACTGTGGCAAAACCACCCTTTTTAACGCATTGACAGGTTCCAACCAATATGTTGGCAACTGGCCAGGCGTAACAGTTGAAAAGAAAGAGGGTAAGGCAAAGCTAAATAAAGAGGTAGTAATCACGGACCTACCTGGCATCTATTCTCTTTCACCCTATTCACCAGAGGAATTAGTTGCAAGAAGCTTTCTTGTAAATGAGTCCCCTGACGTTATTTTGAACATTCTTGACGGCACTAACCTAGAAAGGAATTTGTACCTTACAACTCAGCTAGCGGAGCTTGGTATTCCTATGGTAATTGCCATAAATATGATGGACGTTGTACGCAAGAGTGGTCTTGACATTGACAAGGACAATCTTCAAAAGACCTTAGGCGTTGAGGTTGTGGAAATCTCAGCGGTTAAGGGTCAAGGTACTACCGAGATTTTAGAGGGCGCAATTCGTGCTTACGAAAATAAAACTCTTTGTAGATGCGTAAGATACAGCAATCCAATTGAAAAGGCGCTTGATGAAATCGGTGCGCTTGCTAGCACCTCACTTCGCTTTCAACAGGTAAAGCTTTTTGACCGAGACGAGGAAACAAAAAAGCAATTTTCTCAAATCGAGCTTGGTGCAATTGAGAGCATTATTTCAAGAGTTGAGAGTGAAATCGGCACTGATAGTGAAAGTGCAATAATCAACGAGCGATACGATTTTATTACAGATAAGGTAGTAAAGGGCGTTAAGATAAAGGGCGAGAGCAAGACCTCAACCTCTGACAAGATTGACAAGGTTTTAACTCATAGAATTTTTGCCTTGCCTATCTTTGCTATAATTATGTTTCTCGTTTACTTTATCGCAATGGCACCAAACTTCATTGGCACGGCTCTGACCGACTGGGCAAACGATGGCGTATTTGGAGAGGGCTACTTCCTATTTGGAATAGGTCAAGAAAAATACGAGGAAGCAAGCGAGGAATATACCCTTAACCAAGCAATCCTTGAAAACGTGCCCGATGGCTATAATGGCGAGGATTTTGAAATTGAGCTAGAAAACGACGAGGGCACCTATACGGTTATAGTAACTAAACAAATGTATGAAAATGCATTTGCAAAGAAGGACCAAGAGGAGCCAAACGTTGGTAACTACGGTCCATACATAGTAGGCGTACCAACAGTTATTGGTTGGGGGCTTGAAAGCGCACAAGCGCCAGAGTGGTTATCCTCACTTTTGCTTGATGGCGTTGTTGGTGGTGTAGGGGCTGTCCTTGGCTTTGTACCACAGTTAATTATTTTGTTTATACTTTTGTCCTTGCTAGAGGACTGTGGCTATATGTCCCGTGTAGCCTTTATTCTTGATAGACTATTTAGGCGCTTTGGCTTAAGTGGTAAATCCTTTATTCCTATGCTTGTTGCAGTTGGCTGTGGTGTGCCCGGAATTATGGCTAGCCGTACAATTGAGCAAGAAAGGGACAGACGACTAACGATTATGACAACAGGCTTTATTCCTTGCTCGGCAAAAATGCCTATCGTTGGACTTGTAGCAGGCGCGCTATTCGGCGGTAATGCTTTAATTGCTACTGCCTCATACTTTATCGGTATTGGCGCTGTTGTTGTATCCGGTATTATTCTTAAGAAAACTAAGCTATTCTCCGGTAAGCCTGCCCCATTTGTAATGGAATTACCTTCATACCACTTGCCTGTTGCCTCAAACGTGTTTAGAACAACGCTTGAGAGGGCTTGGTCCTTTATTAAGCGTGCAGGCACAGTAATCTTTATTGCAAGCGTAATTATTTGGGTGCTTAACTCTCTATCCTTTGAGGGTGGCTTCCACTACATATCCCAAGAGACAGGCGGTGCCTCAATTCTTGAAAATATAGGTAGCGCAATTTCCTTCCTGTTCGTGCCACTTGGCTTTGGTAGCTGGCAAGCAACGGTTGCAACCTTCCTAGGTCTTGTAGCTAAGGAGGAGGTTGTAGGCTTCTTTGGAGTTTTAGGTCAAGACGTAGGTCTTGAAATCTTTGCAGGCTCTCAGCTTTGCGCATTCTGCTTCCTAGTATTCAATCTACTCTGTGCACCTTGCTTTGGCGCAATGGGTGCTATCAAAAGAGAAATGAATAGCCCTAAGTGGACCGCCTTTGCAATCGGCTATATGAGTGTCTTTGCATACCTTGTAACACTTTGCATTTATCAAATTGGAATCCTTTTCCGCTTCGGTCACTTCGGCTTCTTTACAGTAGTTGCACTACTTGTTGTGGCAGTTGTAATATACCTACTTGTAAAGCCTGAAAAATTCTCACTAGTAGACAAAATCAAGGCGAAAATTAAAAAATAACTTAAAAGGCAAACGCCTCTTGTAAGAGGCTACACCTCATCCGTCTGCTACGCAGACACCTTGCCCCTCAAGGGGAAGGCTTTGGCGAAAATTAAAAAATAACAAATGAAAGGAGGATTTTTATGAATCCCGCATCAATCGTAATTTTATGTGTAGTAGGACTATTATTTGTCCTTGCAGTTGCAAACGAAATAAGAAAGAAAATTCAAAAAAAGTCCTCTGGATGCTCCTGTTGCGGTGACTGTAAGTCCTGTCACGGTTGCACCTCACAAAATACCGAAGAATAATTCCTTTATATAAAATTTTAAGCAAAAAAGCGAGCATTTCTGCTCGCCTTTTTTGTTAGTTTTGCTTTGATACCGTCAAGGTAAAGTCCTTTAGATTGATTTCCAAAATGTAGGTTGTGCCGTTTCCAAAGAGTGAGTCGCCACCCTCGACGAGTCCTTCCTCGTCGATAATTTCAAGGACGTAGCTAAAGCCTAGCTCGGGATAGAAGCTTGGTATTATTGCGTGTTTGTTTTCTACCTCTGGTAAAAATTCGTATCTAAACAGATATGGGGTGTCATCGGCAACAGGGCTAAGAATCACGTCCTTGTCAAAGCCAGCCTGACAAAAGTAGGAGGCAGTGTCGGGATTTTGCAATTCGAAGCGTACCTGATATGTTTTTGCGTTGATATAAACCTTGTAGGTACCACCTACGTTTGCATACATTAATTCAGGGTTAATATCGTGATAATAAATAGTTTTGTTTACAATCTCTGAGTCAACTATTACCTTATAACGGCTATTGTGAGATGCACTGAAAAAGCCAAGAGATGCGCCCCGTGGGATTTGTGTTTCTAGGTAATACTCGTTTGTTTCACTATTAAATGCCATTTCCGTGTAGGTGTAGTCGTTTAGCGAATTGTGAATGTAAAACTCACAGGTTTTTATGGTTTCATAGACAGGAGTGTCGATATTTGACACTCTTACCATATCAATTCCAAGAGTTTTTGTATCTAAAACAAGGTCGTAAATGCCTGATTTTATAACGTTGATTTGTAGGGGCTTTCCACCCTCGGTATATTCAACCTCTGCGTACTCGCTATCTCCCTCGTCGCTTAGCATAGCATAAACGTAGCTAATGGGACTGCCGTCCTTAGTATAAAGTATCTGAAGGTAGTCCTCCTCATAAAGGTAAATATTCTTGTAAATGCGTAGAGTGTCGTCCGTTTTATCTAAGATAAAGGGTCTGTCATGTGAATAGTTGCCACGAATTTCGGTAACTAGGCTAATTGCCTTTGAGGTGTAATAATCCTCGTTTGGCACGTAGGTGTCGTCCCCTAGGTCTGGGTGATACTCGGTTAGGTCCTTAGAATTGTCAATTGTCTCAATTGAGTCATCATACAACCCACCAAGACCGCCTAAGCCACCGGACCCACCTGAGGCAAGGTCGCCTAAGAGTCCTAGTATTTCACAGCCTGTAAGAGTTAATGCTAAGACAACTGTAAGTGCTATCAAACAAATTATTCTTTTCATAGTCTTTCTCCTTTTTTATTTTTTTGCCTTAATTTTATTTTACCATACTCTTTCCTATATTTCAATAGAAAAAAGCCTCGATTTCTCGAGGCTTTTGTAGTTTAACCTTTTGCAAAATCACGTCTTTGTCTCGTTTTGCTATGCACCTTTAAGACATATCTAAATTTACAGAGTCCTTGGGGGACGATAAAGCGATTTCTTTGGTTGCCGAAATAGTCATTTCTTCGTCAAGACTCACTATATTGCTATATGTTTTATCAAAGTCTCTCTTAAGATTGCTTTCAAAATAATCCTTTTCCACTACCGTAAATTTCTCGTCAAAAGATATAATCTCCTGTGCGGACTCGTCATAAAAGCTCACAGTCTCGGTATCCATATTGTTTGTATCCTCGCTAAGAAGTGTGGCTACTGAGGCTGTTCCCGCACATAGTCCGAAAAGAATGGCAGGAAGTATGGCAAGTATGAAGTACCACTCCGCTTCGTCGACATTCGCTATCCAGCATATAATACTCGATGCTGTTACGCCTACACCTAGAATTATAGCACACAAGCCAAAATCCCAACCAACCAAATACGAAATAGATGAAAAAGCAACAACAGCCACAGCTCCGGCTATGTTTAATGGCAGAAAAATCGCCACGCCATTGTATACGTGAGTGCCAAAGGTTAAAAGGGCACCCAATATTAAAAATAGCGCTATACCAGATGCTAGTGTTATTCTTCCTGCCATCCCACCAATCATAAAGCCAATGCTCAGTGAAAGTATAATTCCACCTATAGTCATAAAAAGCAGGTTTACTCCATTATCTCTACGCATCACTTCACGGAATATAAAGTTTATTGTTGCCGAAACAAGTACGGCTAAGCTTAATCCAATAGCATAGACTCTGGTAGTGCCTGGTATTATAAATAGTGGTATTGCTCCACCAGCTTGAAGCAGAAGCATAACAACATAGAAGGGTCTATAGGTAGGGAAGTCATCCCATTCCAAGCAATAAAGAGGGTACGATGCCTTTTTTTCTAGAGTTATCCATAGTAATGCATTGGCAACACAAATCAATATAGCCAAAGCCCAATGTATACTTCCCTCAACGAGAACAAAAAGTGTAATTAAGCCACCTATGATAATCAATATACCGATAGCAATAGCCACAAACGGAAGAGCTTTCTTGATTTTTTCCTTGCGTTCTTGTTTCGCCTGTTGCTTTGTTATCTCTCTATCTACTTCTGATTTCAAGCCGTACCAACGAGATTTAAAACCAGGAATAAAGATTTCCATATCAAATTCACATGATTTTAGCTCCTTGTCAAGTGTATTAAATTCCTCAATACAATCCTTTATAAGTGCTCCACTATCCAGCTTACTAAAGAAGTTGACATACTTCTTTGATTTATCTACTTTATTTTGATAACGTATATCATCAAGAAGCCTTTCGTTTCTCTGTCTTTCCTTTTCTATTCTATCCTTTTCTTCCTTAGCGATAGCACACGCCTTACTCCAACGGCTTTCAAAATCACTAATATAGTCACTTAGTTTAAAGTGCTCGCTAGAAACAGATTTGTTCAAATTAAGTATATTTTCAATTATACTTATATCCTTGTGACCCATTTCGATTTCATAAAGGGGATCCTCATACTTTTCGACAATAGCTTCTATTTCCTCTTCCTTGTCAAGCGCTTCTATTTCTTTTTCCGCAAGGCAGATTATTTCTTTCCACTTACTATGAAAATTATGAATATGCTCACTCAATTCAAAATCCAAGGAGCGTAGCTCGTCCTCGGACTCAATAATTAAATCAAGGAATGACCTGTCACTTGTATTGTTGGCTTCAAATTGCTCAATAATTTTTTTGTACTTGTCAATGATAGGCTTGTTCTTTTCGTATTCCTCTTTCTTTGACCTTTCCATTGCAATTCTCTGCTCATACAGAATAATAGATTCATTTGCACAAGCAAAGCGAGAGTCAAAATTCTCAATATACTCATTCATATCATAGGTCAAAAGCTCTCTATTTTCGTCTAGCTCCCTATATTTCGAGATAACCTCATCAGGAATATTGAACGCATAGTCACTATCACCCTTGGTGCTTCTTATACCATTAGAACAAGAATAGCCTTCGATTTTTTCAAGACAACTTCTGTACTCTTCAATTTCAGGAGTGCGAATAATTTTCAGTGCCTGCTCACGATAGTCGTCCAAAAGCGAGATTTTCTCGACATATTGCCTATTATTGTCGGTCACTTTATCATACACCTGAAGCACATAATTAGACCATTTCTCATCCTTCTTGTTGATATTCCTCAGTTCATTAATTTCATCCTCTATCTCAAATCCTGCCTCTACATATTTAAGATTTCCTTGCATTTTTTCAAGTAAGACAATATTTTTGAGAGATAATCTTGTTTGAAGGGGAGTTTCATTCACCATTTTTGAAGTGCACTTAACTGCATCGCACCAATATCGACTAGCTGGAGATTGAGAAAGAGTTAATATTAATTGATCAAGCTCCTGTGCTGAAATGTTTTGTGACGATGTGTCAGCCTTTTTTCGATTGTTTCTCAACGAGTCATTCATTTTAGTCCTCCTTAAGCTAAACCTCTGTAATATTAAATATTATCACAACAATACTACAAAGTCAACAAAAAGCCTCGATTTCTCGAGGCTTTTGTATATTACCATTGCCGGACCCCCTTTAGGGCGTGCCTTGTGCAGATGGCTTATTCGGCACCAGATTCAACTAAGAATGGCACAAGCATGCTAACGTACTTAGCATCTGTACCCTCGGTTGGCTGTGACATGTAGATAATGTTAATTCCGTTGTCGCAGGTGTCGAAAACGACGCTATTTTGTGTAGCGCTTACGTTATAGGTGGTTACTTGTCTACCTGTGTTATCGTAGAGTAGCACCTGCTTGCCTATCAAAATGCCAAGCTCGTCATAGATTGAATTTGCAAATGCTACAAAATTGTCCTCTATATCGTAGATTTCTAGGATGTCTACTGTTTGAATTCTAGACACTTCCTCGCCCTTTTCGTTAATTAGGACGTATGTCTTAATCTCTTGCTCATTGCCCTCTTCGTCCACTGACTTGGTTGTTTCTAGGAACACAAACACACCGTTGTTTCTGTCGATATATTCATAATTTTCGTCAAACTCCTTAACTAAATTATAGTTCATATCGTAAAGGCAACCGTCAACGTAGAAGGTTGTGCCAACAGAATAACCATTTGGACACTCGTTTAGGATGTTGTAATCCTTGTCAAGCAAGTAAACTATGCCATCAATGAATGCAATATAATTATCCTTGTATGGGAAAAGCAACAATGCGTCGTGAGGGGACTCTACTTTTTTACCTAGATTGCCATTATTGTCAAGTAGGTAGAGTACCATTTTGTCAGTGATTGTTTGGTCTATTATCTCATAGCCCTCAACCATGTTTTTAACGCTTTCGTTTATCAAATTAGCCTCTTCTTTGCCCATTTTATCTCTGTCATAGGCAATTATTGCCTCAGCCTTAAAGCTAGGCGCTTGAGCCTGTGCTATCGTGCCGTTTTCTATATTTAAAACGTAGGACTTGTAGCTATATGCGTACTCACCATCAACCCAAATAGCATTTTCTATATCAGCCGAAAAGGCCTCACAGGAATTTTCGCACTCGTCACAAGTGATTCTCTTTTCAACCTCATACATAATGTAAAGGTTTCCGTTTTCTAAGACGTTTAGATTCATTTCTAGCTCAGTTTCGTTATGTACGCCATTTGTTTCAAGCACCTTAATTGGCATTTCAACGTAAGTCGGCTTATCAAGTGATTCGTTGTAAATTAGTGCGTAGCTCTCGTAAACAAAAACGTACTTGCCATTTTTGTAATAGGATTTTTCGGGTCTGTTGTTTTGAATTTTCTCGTCAACTGCGCTTAGGTCAAGGTCCTTTACTAAAATAGGGGACTTATCCTTTTCAAGTCTGTAAAGCTTGTTGTCAAGCACACAGTGTGCAAAGGCCGTATTCTCGGTGCCAGCATATCTTATAAAGCTTGCTGAGCTCTTACCCTCATAGGAAATAATCACGTCGCCCTTGTCGTCTATTAGCTCTTCTTTATAAATGTTACCCTTTGTAATGGATGATACTAAAACGTATTCATTGTCAATAAACGAAATAAAGCCCGTATTTGCAGCAATTAGCTCGTCGTCTGCTACGTCGCCCAATACGTCAACTCGCCTTGTAATTGTTCTTAGTAGCTCTTGAGTTGTTGTGTTGTAAATATTTTTGTCAAGGTACAATTTTGTAACCCCGTCAATTTCCTCTGTCCTTGCAAGCTCTTCAATTATAAAGCTTTCATTGTGTGATACAATTGTGCCCTCGTAAACCTTGCTAAGTGGTGTGCCTAGCTTGTTTATCTCGCTATCAAACATTGTAGCCTCTGCGTCCTTGTTTATCAGGTCGCTATAATTCATAACGTCACTGCCTGCACAGGATGCAAGAATTAGTGGTAGGCAAAGGCATAAAACCAATACTAGTGATAAAATCTTCTTTTTCATATTTTTAGTCCTTTCTGTGTCATATTTGTGCAAATTAAGGCGAAAAGTCCAATCCTCCCTTTAACCCTTGCGTAGCAAGGACTTCATCACGAAGTGACTTCATCGCATAGCGATTTCATCCAACGAAGTTGGATTTCATTGCAAAGCCAACAGCTTTGCTCTCTTGGGGATACCTTTTGTGCAATTTGTGCAAAATAAGGCGAAAAGTCCAACCCTCCCGCCTTAATTGTTTGTTCATTTAACCCTTGCATAGCAAGGTTTCACCCAACGAAGTTGGATTTCATTGCAAAGCCCACGACTTTACTCTCTTGGGGATACCTTTTGTGCAATTTGCTGAGGTACCTCCTCGTAGCGAACAAAGTGGAACGTGAAGCTACCACGACCTTGAGTCATTGCACGAAGGGCAATAACGTAGTCGGTCATTTCAGCCTTTGGCACCTCTGCCTCAACTACTGTATATTTTGGATGAGTCACGTCTGGCTCCATACCTAAAACTCTGCCACGGCGCTTGTTAAGGTCACCCATAACGTCACCAACCATTGATTCAGGAACGCTAACCTTAAGTGTGCCGATTGGCTCAAGCAATACAGGATTTGCGTTTACAAGCTCCTTATATGCAAGTCTTGCAGCTAGCTTAAAGGAAAGCTCGTTAGAATCAACGTCGTGATATGAGCCACCTGTTAAATCTGCCTTTAGGTTAACCATTGGGTAGCCAAGAAGAACGCCTTGAAGCATAGCCTCCTGTAATCCCTTTTCAACTGCTGGGAAGTAGCCCTTAGGTACCTCACCACCTACAACTGAGGTTGTAAAGGTAAGTCCCTCCTCGTCGCCACGTGAGAATGTAATCTTAACGTGACCGTATTGACCAGCACCACCAGACTGCTTTTTGTGCTTTCCTTCAACGGAAATAGTCTTTCTAATTGTTTCTCTGTATGCAATCTTAGGCTGTACTAGGGAAACGTTTACACCATAGCGAGATTTTAGTCTTGCAACTATAACATCAAGGTGTACGTCACCAACGCCCTTAAGTAGTAGCTCGCCTGTTTCTGCAAAGTTTTCATACTTAAGAGTCTTATCCTCGTCAAGCATCTTGGAAATTGCGTTAGCAACCTTATCCTCGTCCTTTGAGTCAACCTTAATTGCCATTGTCATATTTGCCTCTGGGAATACAATTTTTGCGTACTCTGTGTCGGATTTTTCGCAAAGAGTATCGTTTGTATTAGTATTTTGAAGCTTAGAAATTACACCGATATCACCACAAGCTAGGGAGTCAACCTCTGTTTGCTTTTTACCACAAATCGTGTAAATCTTTGCAAACTTTTCAACCTGTCCTGTGGTAACGTTTTTAAGAGTCATATCCTTCGTAAGCTCGCCGTTCATAACCTTATAGAAGGAAACTCTACCAACGAATGGGTCTGCAATTGTCTTGAATACGAATAGCTTACACTCGCCCTCGCGCTCGATAGCAACGTCGTCGCCATTTACGTCCATTTCAACCTTTTTCGCTGTGTGTCTTGGGAAGGATTTTGCAATTGAGGTAAGAATTGAATAAATACCTCTCATATTTGAAGCACTACCTGCCCAAACCGGAACGATTGAGCCTGTAATCATACCCTCGTGGAGAGCGTTTTCGCATTCCTCTTGAGAAAACTTTTCACCCTCGAAGAACTTTTCGAGCAATTCCTCGCTTGTCTGCGCAACTGCCTCCATAAAGATTTCCTCGTACTTTTGAGCAATCTCTAGACGAGAGGCTGTCATTTCCTCCTCTTGTCTTTCGCCGTTAGGTAGGTAACGGAAGCAGGTCATAGTCATTAAATCAACCATCATTGTGCCTGTTGCTTCCTTAATAGGAATAAATACAGGGCAAAGATTCTTACCAAACTCGTCTCTTAGTTGATTGAATACCTTGTCGTAATCTGCATCGGGGTCGTCACATTTGTTGATAAAGAATGCTCTTGGTAGTCCTGCCTGAAGTGCGTTGTACCAGCCAATTTCAGTACCAACCTCCATACCGGACTTTGCATCAACGTTGATAAGGACTGCATCGGCAACTCTTAAAGCACTCTTAACCTCACCGGCAAAGCCCAAAAAGCCAGGACAGTCAAATAGGTTAATCTTTGTACCCTGCCACTCAAGATTTAGCACAGATGTGCCAATTGAAATACCTCTTTTAATTTCCTCGCTATCATAGTCAGAAACTGTGTTTCCGTCGCAAACACGACCTAGTCTGTCAGTAGCCTTAGCTCGCCATAGCATAGCCTCAACCGTTTCGGTTTTACCACTTCCACTGTGACCTAGAATAGCCACGTTTCTAATGTCATTTGTAACATACTTCGCCATTGTTAAATTTCCTCTTTTCTTATGTAGTCAAGACACACACGTTAATCATTCTATGCACCTTGCAAATATTTATATAATGATTTTATCACATAATTTCCCACCTTGCAATATTTTTTGTGCATTTTGTGTAATATTTTTTCTAAAAAAATACAATTTTGTGCAAATTATACAATTTCAACCCTTTCCTTTTGTCTATAAAATAAATATTGTAACTTTTTCACTTTTGTGGTAAAATAAAAGAAGAACAAAAAAGGAGTTTTTTATGATTACCTATAACGATATAAAGCACAACGAAAAAATAAGAGCCTACATAAAAAAGGCAGACGAGTCCTTGTCTGCCCTAGGCTTTACTGAGCATGGCTTTGCCCACGTTACACTAGTTGCCGAAAGGGCGGGAAAAATCCTTCAAGCGCTAGGCTACGACGAAAAGACTATTGAGCTTGCTAAAATCGCCTCATTTATGCACGATATCGGCAATATAGTAAACAGACGTGAGCATTCCCAAAGTGGGGCAGTTATGGCATTTAGAATACTAGACAACCTAGACCTTGACCCAAACGACATAGCCGATATAGTAACCGCAATCGGCAATCACGACGAGGGCACAGGCGAGGCAGTCAACCCAATTTCAGCCTCACTTATCATAGCCGATAAAACCGACGTTAGACGCACTCGTGTCCGTGTCAAGCCAAGCGACGACTCCTTCGACATTCACGACAGAGTCAACTACTCTGTTTACGAAACTCACCTAGAAATCGACAAAGAGGCAAAAACAATCACCCTGTGTCTAAAAATCGACACAACCATAAGCGACGTAATGAGCTACTTTGAAATCTTTATGGAACGAATGCTAATGTGCAAAAAGGCTGCAAATACCCTTGGCACGCATTTCAAATTGACTATAAACGACCAAGCGATTATGTAAAGCCCCCACCTTGCCTCCCTATGACGAGGAAGGCAAGCAACAAATCACGTGCGTAGCACATTTCATTAAACAAAATAGACGAGAAAAAGCCTTCCAATTACGGAAGGCTTTTGTCTATGTGTTTAAAAGGAGGTACGTTCTATACGCAGAGCAATCTCTAATACTCTGCCTCATGAGTTTTTAGCCTTGTGACCATTGTAGCAGGGGCAATCTGCAACAAGGTTACCCAACACAAGGCACTGTGGATCCTTTGCCTATCCACACAGTTAGTATACCACAGTTTTTTTCACCTGTCAAGACTAATTTACATTTTATCAATATACATATTCATAAGCTCGTTGTAATCAAGACCATTTTCGCAAGCACCAAGTTGAAAAACAGACACGTCATCGACTTTTTTGGTAGTTTTGGAAAGTCGCTCGTCAGTTGGCAAAAGGTCAAGAAGCGCACTTGCCTGTTTTTTATCAATTTGGAAATAATAAAAGGTTTCGTTTAAATAATCAATTATTTTTTCCTTTACTTCCTTAGCAACTGTAATTTCGTATGCAGGGGAATTTTCCTCGTCAAAGTCACAAAAGCTATCAAGACCAAAGCCGTCGATTATCATTTTCTTATGGCACCAAGGGCATTGATAATCTCTTCCCCACTCTGCATTTTCCACTAGGTCCTCACACTCAGGGCAATAGGCAAAGTGCTTAGCAGGATTAAAGGGGGACAATTCCATAAGGTAAGCCATATAACTTCTGCCTACCCCACCACTTACGTACATAGGATAGCCTAGGCTATTTGAAAAGTCCTTAATTTCCATCATTAAATGGAAGCAAAGGGCAACCTTTTTTTCTCTTATTAAATCAAGCTCACTATCAAGCTCATTTTCACAATGAGGGCATTTTTCCATCTGCTGTGCAAGACTGCACCATTCAAGCATATTGAGTGAGTTCATTTCAGGTTCGGGAATTTTTACAAGTTTTGCTAACGTATAAATAAAGCTATTCATGCTATTATTTTTCGTGCGCACATAGTGGGTAGAACAAAAAGCAAGATATAGTCTTGCCTGTACCCATTATATGGCACACTCTCCTTTATTTATTTTGTGTTTTTCATTTTCTGTAAGGTTGAAAGTGGTACCCACTTTCTTCATTATTTTGCTTTTTTATTTGCGACCTCGCACTCTACCGTACAAAGTACGGCTACGGAAACCCCCAAAGCTCATTCTTCGCTTCGGGGAACCCCTGGCGACGAGTACGCACTCACAAATTCTACCTCACTATCTGCTTGGTGCTCTCCAATTTAGTTAGTGCATATCTTTTATCCTTTTACATTATACCATTTAATATAGTAAAATGGAATATCTTTTCAAAAATTGTTGACTAAAAAAACGCTTAGTTGTATAATTGCAATGAGGTGATTTTATGGAATGGTTATATATTACCCTAGGTGTGCTTGGGCTTTTAGTTGTTGCTATATTCGTTCTTTCCTACGTGTGCTATCGTCTTTGCTTCTTTTCAAAACCGAGAAAAATTCTTGACAAGGACGAAATCGAGCTACCCTTAGGGGAGCTTTACGACAAATACTCCGAGGACATAAAAAGATGGATCCAAGAGGCACGTGCTTTAAATCCTCGTGAATATACAATCAAGTCCCACGACGGACTAACCCTGCGTGGCAAATACTACGAGTGCAATCCCGGTGGAATTATAGAAATACTTTTCCACGGCTATCGTGGAAGTGGCGAAAGGGACCTGTCTGCCGGTGTTGAAAGGTGCTTTGCCCTTAACCGAAATGCTTTAATCGTTGACCAACGTGCAAGTGGTACAAGTGACGGGTCCACTATCACCTTTGGCATTTTAGAAAGGCTTGATTGCCTTAAGTGGATTGACAAGGTTATAGAGGAATTTGGCAAGGACACAAAAATAATTTTAACAGGAATTTCAATGGGTGGCGCTACCGTTATGCTTGCAAGTGGTATGAGCTTGCCCGAAAACGTGCTTTGCATTCTTTCCGACTGTGGCTACTCATCAAACAAGGAAATTATTTGCAAAATCATAAAGGAAATGAAATTGCCTCCACGTCTTGCCTACCCACTTTTAAAGCTAGGCGCAAGAGTCTATGGTAGATTTTCTCTTGACTGCGACTCCCCCGAAAAATCAGTTTCTCGCGCAAGAGTGCCAATTATCTTTATTCACGGCGACACCGACGATTTTGTTCCCTACTATATGAGCGAAAAATGTTATAACGCTTGCTCATCAAAGCACAAAAGGCTAGTTAAGGTAAGCGGTGCCGGCCACGGCGTTGCTTATCCTGTTGATAAGGAATTGTACATAAGCTCTTTAAGAGAATTCCAAAGAGAGTGTGGATTTTAACATAAAAAAGGCTTGATATACTCAAGCCTTTTTGTTTTATTTTACCAAGTTGTAGGTAAAGGTTGTTTGAAGTGTGTCAGTTACTACAAGTGCCTTGCTTGCATTCAAGCTAGCATAGCTTGATTCAACTCCCTCTTGACCATTTACAAGAATAAATGCGCCACAGTAAAGTGCAAGGTCTGCAAAAGCGCCATGCTTCTCTGAGGTGCCCTCAAGACCGGCAACCTTCATTGAAATTACGTCGTATTTTGTATCTAGGCTAGAGAAATCAATAATTCCTGCCTTTGTGCCCTCCTTAAGAGTGCCATTTTCAAAAATCTCTGCACCCTCGCCAAGTGCAAGCTGAGTGCCGGCAACAAGACCATAGCCTGTAATTACATTGTTACCAAGCAAATTGTATTCCTTAAGTGCATCTTGATTTACACGGAAGCTTTGCATTACTGCATAATTGCTTTGGTCCTCTGTATGTGTAATACCAAGGGCAACAAAGATTGGTGCAAGTGCATTTTCCTTGTCAAATTCCTTTTCACAAGCAACGCAAACGTATCTTGCGCTACCATTGTCGAAAAATCCATTAGCGCCTGTGTAGAAAATACCAATTGACTCACCCTCGCCACTGTCGTGTCCCTTTGCAGGAACAATTGAAACGTCTGTAAATACATTTGCAAGCTTGTTTGAGCCATAGGCTGAATAAGCTTCGTAAGAATCAAAGGTGCCTGCACCGTTAACCGAAAATGTCATACTAGACGAATTTTCGCAATTTTCTGATGTATAGAAGCACAAATGCTGCGCTCCAGCACCGTCACTACCAGGGTTAGGCTTTGAGCCTTTAAATGTGCAATCCTTGAATAAGAAATGAGTTCTACCGGATTTGTTTGTCATTGAACTAATTGTGCAATTTTCTACTAAAGCAAGATTGTTTTCAAGACTCCAGCAGTCAAGCTCAAAGTCTCCATTAAAAATTGTATTAGTAAACACAGTGCCCGTTGCTATGGTGTAAAACTGACATTTGGTAGCAAAATAACAGTCTGTCACTTTTACAATTTTTTTACCATTTGCCTGGCCTTGCAAGCCGATAGCAACACTATTACTCTTTGCAGCAACGTTTACAAATTCAAAGTTGTCTGTAACCGTGCCATTAGAACCAGTTTCAGAATAAACAATCTCTTCCCCTGCAAAGCCTCTTAGGTTTTCTGCATAAACACTTCCGTCAAGCACCCAAGCGTAAACCTTGCCTGAGTGGTAAACGTCAAGATTACCTCTTTCAGCAACAACACCATTTGAAATGGTTGGATTTGTAAATGTTGTATCAAGAACGCCTTGGTCGTTATACGCACCATTTGAGCCAATCATACGAAGCTTGGCGCTTGGATTATTAAGATAAAAGCCATTGATTCTTCCATTGTTTGGAATTGCATGAATAAAGCCGTTGTAAATCATAGTCACTGTTATGTTGTGCTTAAGAAGTATGCACACGTTATCCCCATAAGTTGTAACTATATTTTCAGCAAGGGTAAGCTCAACGTGGGACCCATCTGCATAGCCTGCAATAAAGGCACTTTCAGCACTTGTAGTGCCATAGAGGTCACCAATTGCAACAACGCTTTCGCCCTTTGCAATTAAGTCAAGAGCAACCTTGCTTTCTAAGGATTGTACTAGATAGTACCTGTCAGTTACCTCTGGTACGTTTTCCTCTGCGCTCACAACAAGGGTAAGTAGTAAAACAAGAGAAAACGCAAGTAACAACGTAAATAAAATTCTCTTTTTCATAAAACATCTCCATTTACTTTCAATATAAATAAGTTTATCACAGGAGCGTGTAAAAGTCAACAAAAAAACGCACAAGCGGTTTTTGTTTGTTCCGCACAAAGCGAATTTTTCTTCAATGTAACTAAAAGCAACCCCCGACAAAGGGGGTCGCTTTACTTCATATTAGAGCGAATTATGTCCTCAATAGCCAGAGGCACGTATTTTACAGTATCACGAGGAGTTGCGGTAATTTGCGAGTGAGCAAGCTCTGCCAGCTCTCCGGCTAGTCCGTTTACGTAAGTGCCAAGATAGGCACTTTCCAAGGCGGAGCGACCCTCGGCACTTGCTAAAAAGGCAGTAATAATTCCACTTAGCACGTCGCCACTACCACCCTTAGCCATTGCAGGGGACCCTGTGTCTGAAAAATACACATTTTCACCGTCCGTAATAATGGTTGTAGGACCCTTCAAGACAAGGACTACGCCATATTCCTTCGCAAATTCCTTTGCAACTAAGACAGGGTTTTTTTCAATTTCATAGCTTGGCTTACCACAAAGCCTTTCCATTTCCTTTAGGTGAGGTGTTATGACTATATCTGCCCTTGAGATTTTAAGTAGGTCTAGGTCCATAAAGGAAAGTGCGTTTAATCCGTCTGCATCTATTAAAAGCTTGCCCTCGTAATTTTTCAAAAGGTACTCAACTAAAAGCTGTGTGTCCTTAGTACAGCCAATGCCCATACCAACACCAATTGCTTTTGTACGACGACAAAGAATTTCAATTTCCTCTTGGTCAAATTGTATATGCCCATTTCCATTGTCCTCAAGAGGATATAGTGTGCTTTCTAAAAGATAGGGCGCAACTGCCCTTGCAAGGCTCTCTGCCACGGCTAGCATAACCACCCCTGCACCACAGCTAACAGCCGAAGAAGCAAGGTTAGCAAGCTTAATTGCCCCACTGTACTCTATTGACCCACCAATCAAGGCTAAATAGCCATAGCTTCCCTTGTGTGAATAATGCATTCTTTTAAAAAGAAGGGACCCTGTGTCGCTTTTTTCAATTAAGTAGTAGGGTGTGTCTTGAATTTCAATGCCTATATCACAGCATACAAGCTGACCTATATAGTCCTTAGCTCGACCTAGGAAGTGTCCACTCTTGTATTCACCAATAGCAACGGTTAAATTACTAACAACTGCCAGCTCGCCAAGTCCACTATCCCCGTTTAACCCACTGTTTATGTCTGTCGACACAACGTAAGCACGTGAGTTGTTTATCTTTTCAATAGCAGTTTTGTAAGGGTCAAGTACAGTCCCACTAAAGCCTGTACCAAAAATGCAATCAACTAACACATTGTATTGCCTAAGTGGTGTATCTGCCTTAAGCAAGGCAACGGAAATTCCCATTTTTATGCACAAATCCCTGTAATAAATTCCGTCAGGAGTCACAGGGGGTTCAACCATATAAACGTCAACCTCAAAGGACTTTTCCTTCAAAATGGTAGCTAAAGCATACCCGTCACCACCATTGTTGCCCTTGCCACAAATGATAGCAATCCTGCCCCACCACTTAACCGAGTCAAAAATCCCCTTTGATGCCCGATACATCAATTCCCTTGATGGCACACCACTCTTGATAGTGTAAGCATCGCTTTTTCTCATGTTATCTACGCTAACTACTTTTTTCATATTTACTCCTTTAGACTGTTTCACCCTTGCAAAGCAAGGATTTAACCGTGCGTTAGCACGATTTCATCACGAAGTGATTTCACAAAGCGCCGTTGGATTTCATTCGCAAATGAGGTTTTCAAGCACCTTGATAACCTCATTTGCGATAACTGCATGTCCTGCCTCGGTTGGATGCACTCCGTCCCAAATCCAATATTTTGGGTTGGGAGAGTGTCGCCTTTCGTCAAATAAATGCTGAAGCGGTACAAAGATTGCACCCTGTTTTTCTGCAATTTCTCCACAAGCAATTTGTATATTTTTTAGCTTTCTTCCAACAAAATCTTGACTTATATTTTCCTGTGGTGCTTGGTCGTCAATATAGGCAAATGGCTCTAAAATTATTATCTTTAGCTTTGGATTTTGTTCTCTTGCCATTTGGAGCAATTTTTCGTATCTTCCACGGTAGCCGATTGCTTCCCCGTCGTATTCGCACCCTGCGTAGCCACACCTTGAGTCGTTTGTGCCAATTAGCATAATTAAAACGTCGGGCTTTTCTAAAAGAGTGTCATTTTCCCATCTTTCAAGCAATTCCTCAGTGCGATTTCCGCTAACACCTCGGTTAATAAACTCAAGTCCACGGTCGTTATATTCAAGCCCTAAAAGTCCTGTTACTATGTAAGGGTACGCATGTCCTATTTGATGATTTTTGTCCCATCGGGACTCTATTTCCTTGTATCTGTTTCCATCTGTGATGGAATCTCCTTGAAATAAAATTCTCATACTGCGACCTTTCGTTTTTTCTTTATTTTAACATACTTTATAATTCATTTCAACTGCAAATTTTTAACCTTAATGAGAATAAACAACCAAAAAATCTTAATTTATGATTATATCTTGCGATTTTTTGACAATTTGCACTATTGACATTGACTCTCTGATATGTTATTATTATATTGATATAATATCCATTTTTTAAAGGAGATAAATTATGAAAAAGAAATTACTTTTATTTGTAGTAATGCTTTCAATGCTTGCTTGCATGTTAGCAGTTACTGCACTTGCCGTTGAGGTTGATGGTATTTACTACTCACTTAACGGAAGTGGCGAAAACGCTTATGCCATAGTTACCTCAGAAAACAGAACCTCCTGTACTCTTGCTGACGTTGTAATTCCTGCAACAATTACAGTTGGTGACGTTACCTACAAGGTTACTGAAATTGCCTCCTCTGCTTGGGGTAATAACTATTCTAGCTATGCAGATAACACAAAGACCAACCAATTTATTAAGTCCATAGTAATTGGTCCAAACGTTAAATCCGTTGGAAATCACGCATTCAGATGTCTTCCATACCTTGAGGAAGTAGTGTTTGATAACTATTCAGCTGCGTCTGCAATTTCTATGGGAAATGCTGAATTTATGTATAACGACCTTTTAACAACCGTTACCTTTACAGAAAGATGCAAGGTTTCTCAAATTGGTAGCAACTGCTTTGCTTATTGTAACTCGCTAACAACCGTAGATTTCCTTTCGCCAAGCATAACCAATATTGGCGGTAGCGCTTTCAGAGATTGTGATATAAAAACTCTTGACCTTTCCAAAACAAGCGTTACAACAATATACGGTTGGGCGTTTGGTGGAAACAAAAACCTTTCAACAATCAAATTCTCCAATACTCTTGAAGAAATTCAAAGCAACTCCCTTCAAAATACCATTGCACAGTCAGTAGTTTTCCCTCACACTCTTACAAAAACAACTGGAGAGGTTTTTGGTGGATGCTCACAAACAAAGCTAATGGTATTCCCTGCTTTGACAGAGGGTCAGTGCTCCATCTCTAAGACAATGCTTCACAACCTAAAGCCAAACGTAGTTATTTACGCAGGCAACAACCCAGAATTCTTAAAGAGCTCAATCAACAACTTCTCACAATACGACATTCAACCATTTGAAAATTACGTACCAGGCACAACCTATGCAAAAAATACTATTTTCTACGGTGCAGATACCTGCCAAGCATGTAACGGTCTTGTAGGCGAAAGAGAGTTCGTATTTACCTCACTTGCAGAGGTTATGAAGGACCAAGCCCTTTGCACAAACTGTGGTGCAGGCGACGTTACAACCTACCCAGCTGTATTTACAAACCTAGGCTTTGCTACCTTTGATATCAATCATAGCATTACACAAGGCTTTGTAATCTGCAAAGCTTCACTTGAATTGTATAACGAAAAGTTCCCAGAATCACAGGTTTCCGAGTATGGTCTTGTTGCAGTAGCAAAATCAAGAGTTGACTCCGAAAACACCGCCTTTGATAGCGAGGGCAACAACAAGACAGGTGTTACAAGCATTGAAATGTCAAACCGTGGCTACGACCTAATCGAGGCTAGAATCACAGGCTTCGACCCAAGCCAAACACTAGACGACGGCACGTCCTATGCCGACATTGAGCTTTATATCAACGCATACGTTTACGTTGGCGACACCATCTACTACCTATCAAATGGTCAAAGTGGAACAACATTAACCGGCGCAATTACCTATAACTCAGTTAAATAACAAAAAAAGTCCGTCACCTAGACGGACTTTTTTATCCCAACAAATATTTAAAAAGGCTTGACACCTAGTCAAGCCTTTTTATTTTCCGAGGGCTAGCGAAACGAGTGCAGAAGACAAAAAAAGAAGAGATTTTGCAAAATGCAAAATCTCAACCTTTAATATTTACTTTATTGCTTAGCAAGACAATAATCTATTAAGATATTCCCGTCTGCTTTTGTTCTGTGCTTGTTGCAGCAGCCCGACTACTTTCTCTTGTCCATAGGAATATACTCATGACGAGGGCAAACGTGCTGATAACCGGGACGAATAATCTTTCCGTTGAGTAGTAGCTCCTCAAGACGGTGAGCACTCCAACCGGCAATTCTTGCGATTGCAAAGATTGGGGTAAATAGCTCCGTTGGAAGTCCTAGCATATTGTAGACAAAGCCGGAATAGAAGTCCACGTTTGCGCTAACGCCCTTATAAATCTTTCTTTCCTTAGCTATAACCTCAGGGGCGAGTCGCTCGATAAGTGCGCAAAGCTTGTAGTCCTTTTCAACGCCCTTTTCCTTAGCAAGCTTTTCAACAAAGGTCTTGAAAACCTTAGCACGAGGGTCGCTAAGTGCGTAAACTGCGTGTCCCATTCCGTAAATCAAGCCCTTACCATCAAATACCTCTTTGTTAAGGATTTTTGTAAGGTAGTTCTTAATTTCTTCCTCGTTTGTGTAGTCCTCTACATTTTCCTTAATATTCTTTACCATTTCAACAACCTTAGCATTTGCGCCACCGTGACGAGGACCCTTAAGAGAGCCTAGAGATGCTGCAATTGCAGAATAGGTATCTGTACCAGATGAGGTTACAACGTGAGTTGTAAAGCTAGAGTTGTTACCACCACCGTGCTCTGCGTGAAGCACTAGTGCAAGGTCCAAAATCTGCGCCTCAAGTGGTGTAAAGGTACCGTCCTTTCTTAGCATATAAAGAATATTTTCAGCCGTTGAATACTCAGACTTTGGACGTCTAATAATTAGTGACTTTTTCTTTTCGTAATATAGGTAGCTACGATATGCGTAAACTGCCAAAAGTGGCATTTCGGAAATCAACTGTAAGCATTGACGAAGCACGTTTGGAATGCTTGTATCATCTGCCTTGTCGTCATAGGCATAAAGGGTCAAGACACTTCTTGCCAAAACGTTCATCATATCCTTACCGCCTGCCTTCATAAGCACGTCACGGACAAAGTTACGAGGCAAGGACCTGTACTTGTTGAGTAGGTCGCAAAACTCCTTAAGTCCCTTCTTATCTGGCAAGCTACCGAATAATAGCAAATAAACAGTTTCCTCAAAGCCTTGACGATTGTCAGTCAAAAATCCGTTTACAAGGTCGTTTATATTGATACCACGATAATAAAGCTCACCATCACAAGGAGTCCTTGTGCCGTCCGGATTGTCGATAAATGAGTTAATCTCAGAAATTTCAGTAAGACCTGCCACAACACCCTTACCGTTTAGGTCACGAAGTCCGCGCTTTACGTCGTACTTAATGTACATTTCGGGCTCGATTTTGGTTGTGCTGGAGCACATTTCCACATAAGACATTATCTGTGGGGTTATTTTTGTTAGTTCTTTTTTTGCAGTTGCCATATTGTTTCCCTCGTGCGCACATAGTGGGTAGAACAAAAAGCGGTAACTTGCCACACTTGTTTCTAACACCTGTGCTTTCCAATTTTATTTTATTTTTGCTACTGTTTTTCTTTTTTAAGGTTGAAAGTGTTTCACACTTTCTTCATTTTTCGCTTTTTTAGTCGCGACCTTGTTCTCTGCCGTACGAAGTACGCCTACGGGAACCCCCAAAACTCATTCTTCGCTTCGGGGAACCCCTGCCGACGAAAACAAGTTCACGCCTTCTACCTCACTATCTGCTTGGTGCTCTCCAATTTAGTTAGCGAGTGTATATTGTTTCGTTCGTGCGCACATAGTGGGTAGAACAAAAAGCGATAACTTGCCACACTTGTTTCTAACACCTGTGCTCTTCAATTTCTTCATTTTTCGCTTTATTTTAGCGCGCTAAAATAAAATATACCCCATTGTAGCATATAAATGTTAACAAAATGTTAACAAACGTAAGAAAACTAATTTTTATTTAATAATTTTTTACACTTGTTAGGGTGATATTCATTTTATGCATTAAAAATTGAATAATTATTCAAGAGTTAATCTTGTATACAGATTGATAAACTCTTTCACCTTATCAATCGGGATTGCTATTCCGTAGCTTCCGTTATCCTTGCCGGTGCCGGCGTAGTTTATGCCGACTAGCTGACAGTTTGAATTAAACAATGCACCACCGCTTGACCCGTGAGTTATATCTGCATCGTGCCATAGCACCTGGAAGTCAAGGCTAATTTCCCCTGTTGCCAGCTGGTATGTTACGCATTTACCATAGGTAACCGAGTTTCTAATCCCCTCAGGCGACCCTACTGCTACAACCAAATCGTCAATTACGGGGTTTATCTTTGCCATTTCTGTGGCACGTAATTTTTCGTCTATTATAGTAAATTCCAAAAGGGCTAAGTCGTAGTCCTCTCTTATAGCATCTACACCTAGTCTTTTCGACACCTCTGCATTGTATCTTCTGCCAAAGCTATCGGTTATTTTAAGACTTGTTAAGGTTAAGTCCTTAGTATATACAACGTGTGCGTTAGTAAGGACATATGCCTTGCTACCCTCAATTTTTACAATAACACCTGACCCTTGTGTGCTTGTTGTGGTATAGACGTTATTAATCCTACCTATTTGGTCCGTATAGATAGTTACAACCGAGGCAAGCCCCTCTTCCTTTATCTGCTTTTCAACCTTTTCTAGGTTCGGTGCGTATTTTGCATAATAGGTGGTGTCCCTATACGTTTTAAGAGTGTTGGGGGACACCTCTGTTTGCAAGGTCTTATCCTTGCACCAAACTTTAAAATATTCATTTCCCACATCGTCCATTTGAGGCAAGGTAGGACTTTGGCCGAATTTAATTTTTTGAGTATCAACTACCCTTGACCCATGCTTAAAGGTAATTGTGTATACCTTATCCTCAAGGCTAGAAATTCGCTCCCTTGACAAGCCCTGTATCTTTAATTTAAAGCGAGATGCACTTGCAACAAGGTCACTTTCCGCAAGGAATTCTATTTGGAAGTCCTCGTTTGCAGAAATTTCAATTTTCTTTACAACGCTGTCAGTTTCGTAAATTTCGTCCTCGTTTTCGTCTACGAAAATAAGACTAGCCTCGTATTTATATATAGGTAAGGGACAGCTACTAGTCACCGTTAAAATCGTTAAGTCCCCTGTTTCGCTTTTTTCAATAGAGGAAAATTCAAAATAGCCCGAGGTAACGACCTGGTCGCCAAAAAGCTGTAAAAGGCTACAACCACTAAGCAAGCATACAAGCAAGCAGACAATCGCTATTGATAATACTTTGACCTTTTTCATAGCCTTTTTTCCTTTCTTTTCAATCTTTATAAGGGTTTTTTCGAAATCTGCGAGTTATTTCTTGGGTAAGCTTTTGGTGTTTGGCTTACCTTTCTTATTACTACAATGGCACGGTCTAGCTTTTCGCTTCCGTTTGTCAAGGTGTAATTATACACCCTTTCCACCTTGCCACCTAAAAGGGAAATTGCGTTTTCTGCTTCCTTTAATTCCTCGGTGGTGGTTTGCGCCTTCATTGAAATAAAGGCACCCCCTATCTTAACTAAGGGTAAGCAAAGCTCGCAAATTAAATTAAGCTTGCCAACGGCACGTGCCGTTACAATATCAAATTTTTCTCTGTATTCTTGGTCCTTGCCTAGGTCCTCGGCACGACGATTAGAGGTGTCAACCCTCAAGCCGAAAAGCTTGCCCGTTTCATTAACATAGCTTACCTTTTTAGTAACGCTATCTACCCCTAAAACAGACACGTCGTCCCTTAAAATTGAAATTACAAGGGACGGAAAGCCACCCCCACAGCCAATATCACAGACTTTTGCCCCCTCCTTTATAAAGGGCACGCAAGCCGAGGAATCAACTAAATGCTTTAGTATAATTCCCTCGTCGTCAACAATGGCAGTTAGGTTAAGGGTCTTGTTTGTTTCAACAAGTCTGTCCCTTAGCTTTTCTAGGACAATTGCCTTTTCCTCGGTTATTAAATTTTTGGTTGCCTCATTCATTTGGGCAACTTCTATTAATTTCTTTTGAAAATCCGTCATTTTCCCTCGTGTGCATATAGTGGGTAGAACAAAAGCGGGGAAATAGCCCTGCCTTTTTCTAGCACTTGTGCTCTTCAATTTCATTATTTTTTCGCTAAAGTATTTCTTTTTTAAGGTTGAAAGTGTTTCACACTTTCTTCATTTTTTCGCTTTTTTAGTCACGCTTGCTACTCTGCCGTACACTAGTAAGGCGACGACTACGCAATCGTGCCTTCTACCTCACTATCTGCTTGGTGCTCTCCAATATAGTTTGTGCGTATATATTGTTTTATAGTGGGTAGAACAAAAAGCGGTAACTTACCACACTTGTTTCTAACACTTGTGCCTTCAATTTCATTATTTTTTTCGCTAAAGTATTTGATTCATAACAATGCGTATCATTTCATAGCTGTAAAAGCCATTAGCCAATGGCTTTTACTATCGTTTCCGGTCCTGCTACCCTTAAAATTATATTGTACCCTGCCTGGTCTAGTGCGTTTTTTGAGGTAGTGTATGCTAAATCCGGGGTGTTGTTCTCACGGCTTAGGTGAGCAAGGGTTATTTGGTCAATGCCACACTCAGCTAAGTAAACGCAAAGCTTTGCGCAAATTTCATTTGACAAATGTCCGTGATTTGAAAGGATTCTATCCTTTAAAAACTTAGGGTATGGTCCCTTTTTTACCATTTCAATATCGTGGTTAGACTCAATTATAACCTTGTTGCATTTTGATAATTCCTCTGCAATTTTAGTAGTTACGTAGCCCATATCCGTTGCGATTCCAAGAGTAAACTCTCCGTTTGAGATGATATAGCCTACGTTTTGGGCACTATCGTGAGGGATTGGAAAGGATTTTATAGTCAAATCCCCACACTCCACCTGATAAATTACGTCGTGGACCTGTGCGCACTCACAAAGTGGTGTGTCTGCCTTTACCAAATCTGCATAAGAGGGATAAGTAATATGAACAGGGATTTTATAGGTCTTTGAAATAACGTCAAGTCCCTTTGTGTGGTCGCCGTGCTCATGAGTTAGAAATATAGCCGATACAGAATCAAGGTCTGCGCCTAAAGAAGAAAGGGCGGTTTGAATCGCCCTTTGGCTTCTGCCTGCATCAATTAAAATACAGGTGCTTCCATTTCTTACAAAAATGCAATTACCACTTGAGCCTGAATAAAGTGTGTAAGCCTCAAGCATTAGATTACCTTAATTGCACCCTGTGGACGTATTCTTAAAACGTGACAAGCGCCCTTTCCAAAGGCAGAGTCAATAATTTCTCTATACTGACTAACTAGGCTAAATGGCACAAAGGCTTGAATTGTACCTGCAAAGCCACCACCGTGTACACGGAATGCACTATCCGTGCCCTCTAGGTAGGAATCAGTTAACGCAAGGGCTAAGGAAAGGCCCTGCTCCTCGACGTTTTTAGTTGTAAATACGTTTTGTAGGTACATAAAGCTTGAACGACCTGATTTCTTAACGTAGTCAAAGAATAGGCTAATATCGTCATTTCTTAGTGCCTCTCTTTGCGCCTCAACTCTTTCGTTTTCATTAAAGAAGTGAATTGCACGAAGAATTGCACGGTCACCAACAACCTGTCTTAATTGCTCACAGGCAGAAAGGACAGTTGACTTATCAAGCAAACGAAGATATTCCTTGCCGAAGTAGCCGGCAACAGCTTTCATTTCCTTAGGCACAGATGCGTAGTCGTCGTTTAGGTCTGCGTGGTTTCCACCTGTGTTTACGATACAAAGTGCGTAGCCCTTGGCGCTTAGGTCGAATGGAATTTTTTCAATAATTGGCTTTGAGGTATCCTCAAAATCTATGTAAACGAAGCCACCAACGGCACAAGCCATTTGGTCCATAAGTCCACAGGGCTTGCCGAAGAATACGTTTTCTGCAAATTGAGCCATTTTAGCAATTTCAGTATTCTCAACCTTGCCCTCGTTATAGAAGTAGTTAAGAATATTACCAACCATTACCTCAAAGGCAGCAGAGGATGAAAGTCCTGAGCCCTTAAACACGTTTGAGGTTGTGTAAGCTGTATAGCCACCTACACAAAGGTCACGGTCACAAAACGCCTTAGCCATACCTGCAATTAGAGCATTTGACTTGAAAAAGTCCTTTTCCACGGGGGAAGTGTATGATTTTGTATCTACCACGTCCTCAGGGAAGCCCTTTGATTTAATTGTAATAACTCCATTGTCGGTCTTAGTTGCAACTGCAATTATATCAAGATTGATTGACCCTGCCATTACCTTACCGTGGTTGTGGTCGGTATGGTTACCGGACAACTCACTTCTGCCGGGCACAGAGAAAATAGATGCTTCAACGTCGCCATAAAGAGAAATAAATTCCTCGATAGCCTCGCTATATCTTTCAATTTGCTCGGTTACGTTTTCCTCACCGTATATTTTTGCAAGGGTATCGTTAAGTCCACCCTCTTTTACGTAGCTTAAAAGCTTAGTTGATTTCATTTTTATTCTCCTATTCTAAAGTTTTTCACAGAAACACAAGATCCTGTGTCGGTATTTATCTCGAAAAGCACCATATCGCAAATAATCTTGCCCTGGGCAAAATCGAATTTTGAAGGTAGCTTATATCTAATCTTGGAAATAATAGCTTCCTTTTTTACACCTAGAATGCTTTCCTCTGCCCCACACATACCTAGGTCGGAAATAAAGCCACATTTTCCACCTAAAATTTGTGGATCGTTAGTTTGCACATGAGTGTGAGTGCCAAAGCAAACAGATAACTCCTCGGCAAAGCTATAAGCAATAGTTTTCTTTTCCCCCGTTGCCTCTGCGTGCACGTCTAAAACTGCAAAATCGTATTTGCCCTTATTCCTTTCAAGGCATTTTTCAATAGCCTCAAAGGGACAGGAAACGCAATCCATATAAACCTGACCCATAACGTTCATAACTAAAACGTTATAGCCGTTGATTTTAATAATACAGTCCCCGTGACCTGGATTTTGGCTTGGGAAGTTTAAGGGGCGAAGCACGTAGTCCTCGTCGTCTAAAAACTTGTGGGCAGAGCTTTTTCTAAAAACGTGATTGCCCGTTGTAATAACGTCAACGCCACAGTCGAAAAGTGCCTCACCACTAATTCTGTCAATGCCGTTTGGCTCGGCACAGTTTTCACCATTTGCAATAACTAAATCAGCACCATACTTTTCCCTTGTCCTCCACAAAATCTTGGAAAGATACTCAAGGGCGCAGGGTCCTGCTATATCACCTATGGCTAAAATTTTAAATGTTTTCAATTTTTCTTCTCTTTTCTACGTCGATTACCGACTTATATATTCAGCCACACCCTAACAAGGGGGGAGCCTATCATAACATTTAACGCCTCTTACAAGGCTACACCTCTACGACTCACTTCGTTCCCATGCATAAGTTCCACTAACGAAAACAAGTTTTCGAGTGTCACTTAATCCACCGCCCAAGCGTGCCTTGTGTAGAAGGCTTTTATCTCTTCTTCAAAAGCTCCTGCTTTTCGTCCCATAGTCTTTGGGATAGGTCCACGTAGTAGTTGTGTGGATTTTCAAATCTTAGCACCTCGTCCCACATGGTTGCAAGCTCCCTTTGACAGTTATCACGAATTTCCTTAACTGATGGGGACTTGTAAACGCACTCGCCCTTTTGGAAAATAGGCACTAGCATTTGGCGCAAGGTATAGTCAACCATAGTTTTCTTTTTCCATACGTGTTGAGGGTCGAAAAGCTCGTAGGGCTCATTTTCGTTTATAACCTCGTCATAAATTGTGATAAGGTCAGCCTCTGCCTTGCCCGTTTCCTTAGAGTAAAATCTATAAAGCTTTTTGAAATCAGGATTTGTAATCTTTACAATATTCTCGCTAATCTTAATTCTTGGCTCAATTACGCCATTGTCCTCAACTGCACATAGCTTGTAAACACAGCCGAACACAGGCTCGGATTTTGAGGTGATCATTCTTTCGCCAACGCCGAATGCATCAACGCAAGCCCCTTGAGTAATAATATCACGAATAATGTACTCGTCAAGTGAGTTAGAAACGGTAATTCTACAATCGGGCAAGCCTGCACTATCAAGCATTTTTCTAACCTTCTTAGTTAGGTAGGTAATATCGCCTGAGTCTAGACGAATAGCACAGTGCTTTCTTTCCTCCTCACTCAAAACCTCCTTAAACGCCTTAATTGCGTTAGGCACACCGGATTTTAAAACGTTATAGGTATCAACCAAAAGAGTTGGATTCTTTGGATAAAGCTGACAGTAGGTCTTAAAGGCCTCGTACTCGTCACCAAACATTTGTACCCAGGAGTGCGCCATAGTACCACCGGCAGGCACGCCAAACATAATGTCGGAAAGAGTGCAAGCGGTAGAATTACAGCCACCGATATAGGCAGCACGTGCGCCATAAATTGCAGCATCCGGTCCGTGAGCACGACGGGAGCCAAATTCAGAAACGGCTCTACCCTGTGAGGCACGAACAATTCTTGACGCCTTAGTTGCAACTAGGCATTGATGGTTGAATATTAGCAAAATAAAGGTTTCTATAAATTGAGCCTCCATTGCGTTTGCACGGACAGTCATAATAGGCTCACCTGGGAAGATAACCGTGCCCTCTGGCACAGCCCAAATATCACCTGTAAATTTAAAGGTCTTAAGGTATTCCAAAAATTCCTCGTCAAAGATATTCTTTGTACGAAGATATTCAATATCCTCGTTTTTGAACTGGATTGACTTAATATATTCAATAATTTGCTCAAGTCCTGCGCAAATTGCGTAGCCACCACCGTCGGGCACCTTACGGAAGAATACGTCGAAGTAGGCAATCTTGTCCTTCATTGAGGAATTAAAGTAGCCTCTTGCCATAGTCAACTCGTAAAAATCGCATAAAAGTGTTAAATCTCTTTCATCAATATTCATAATTTGTCTCCTTTTATGAAAAATAATATTGAATTTTTACTTTTATGATTATATAATAAAATAAAAGGCACAAAATTTCAAGTGTTTTTTATAAATAAGGAGTAAATTACTATGAAAGATGGATTTATTAAGGTAAAAGCAGTATCCCCCGATATAATTTTAGGTAGCCCCTTACAAAATGCAGACCTTGTAATAAAGGAAATTATCAAGGCAGAGGACGAGGGCATATCTATCCTTGCCTTTCCAGAGTTATGCCTTTGCGGTTGTAGCTTAGGGGATTTAATTTCAAGCGAAATGATACTAAGCGCTAGCGAGAGTGGACTTGAAAAAATATTAAGGGAAACAGAAAATACAAGGGTAATTGCCTTTGTAGGCTTACCTCTTAGCTATTTAGGACAGGTATATAGCGCAGTTGCAGTAATTCAAGGCGGTAGCCTTGTTGCGCTTGTAAGAAAGCCTACCTCACAATCAGGCTACACCCTAAAGGACGAATGCCGTATGCCTACAAAATCCTTTGCAGGTCGTGACCTAATTGTGCCAGAAGCACTTTGCTTAATCGAATGTGAAAATATTCCTAATCTTGTAATAGGCTGTGAAATCGGTATAGCTTCTACTCTTGGTTCAACCCTTGTAGGTGGTGGTGCTACAATAATTGTAAACCCTTGTGCTTGCTATGAAACAGTAACAAGCGAAAGGGACCTTTTGGAATATGCCAAGGTTAAAAGTAAGCGACTTAACTGTGGCTATGTAATTTGCAATCCATCAACTAAGGAATCCACCTCAAGATACATTTATAGCGGACACAATATCATTTGTGAAAATGGAAGTGTCCTTGCAGAAAAGCGACCCTTTGACAGAAAAAACCCCGACTGCGTGTCTGAAATTGACGTAAATTATCTTACAACTAAGAGAAATAAGCAAGAGAAAAATAGCTTTACCGCCTTGCCAACCGTACACCTTTTCCTAGAGGAAATTGAAACAACACTTACAAGAAAAATAAACCCATATCCATTTGTGGAAAGCAATTCAGTTTATCTTTTAAAGAAGTGTCTAAGAATCTTCGAAATGGAAAAAATCGCCCTTGCAAGACGACTTGAAGCCTCTTATAGTAAATCAATGGTAATTGGAATTTCAGGTGGACTTGACTCTACTCTTGCCCTTTTAACCTGCGTTGAATGTGCAGATTATTTAGGCTGGGAAAGAGAAAAAATTATTGCAGTTACAATGCCTTGCTTTGGCACTACCGAAAGGACAAAAAACAACGCAATTTCCCTTTGCACTGCCTTAGGAGTTACTCTAAAAGAGGTTAATATTTCAAAAGCTGTAACTCAACACCTTGAGGATATTGGACACTCCCTCGACCAAAGGGACGTAACCTATGAAAACGCACAGGCACGTGAAAGGACTCAGGTTTTAATGGACCTTGCCAATAAAACAAACGGTCTTGTAATCGGCACAGGCAATATGAGCGAGGGTGCTCTCGGCTGGTCAACCTACAATGGCGACCAAATGTCAATGTATAACGTAAATGCCTCAATTCCAAAAACTCTTGTTAAAAAGCTTGTTGACACATACGCAAGGACAATTGCCTATGGAAACGACTCAATTACAAGCGTGCTAAGGGACGTTTTAGATACTCCAATTTCTCCCGAATTGCTACCTCACAATAATGGCGAAATCGCCCAAAAAACCGAGGACCTAGTTGGACCTTACGATTTGCACGATTTCTTCCTTTATAATATGATTGGCAGAGGCTTTAAGCCCTCAAAGACCTATCGCCTAGCAAAAATAGCCTTTGACGGCGAATACGACGGGGACACAATTTATAAATGGCTTGAAAAGTTTATTAAGAGATTCTTCTCACAACAATTCAAGCGCACCGCCACCCCCGACGGAATCACCCTAGGCTCCGTTTCCCTCGGCAAGTACGACTTCCAAATGCCAAGCGACGCCTGTGCCCAAGCCTACCTAGACGATTTAAAGACAGTAAAATAAAAAGCCTTCTTCACACAACTCGGTGGTGGATTAAGTGACACTCGAAAACTTGTTTTCGTTAGTGGAACTTATGCACGGGAACGAAGTGAGTCGCAGAGGTGTAGAACCACCGATTTAGCCTTTCTCCCAAGCCTAAGACGACCATAAACCAGTTAAATAAACAAAAAGGAAAATTCCAAAACGGAATTTTCCTTTTTTCTTTATTAAACTTACATAAACATTTACAAAGTAAATTCATAACATTTGCCAAAGGCAAATTCATAACTTTTACGAAGTAAATTCATAACGTTGCAACGCAACTCATAACTGAAAATTAGCTGTGCTAATTTTCCTTGTGTCCCCACACAACAGGACAATTTGACGGATTCCAATATGCGTCCCAGCCACTTGGCTTGCTTTCCGCCTCGCAATAAATGGTAAGATTTGTGCAACCCTCAAAGGCAAAGTAGCCAATTGAAGTTGCGCTATTTGGAATTACTACTCTTGTAAGACTTGTGCAACCC
Organism: Clostridia bacterium; assembly: GCA_017399145.1. Taxonomy (GTDB): domain Bacteria; phylum Bacillota; class Clostridia; order Oscillospirales; family CAG-272; genus RGIG2000. The sequence continues at coordinate 32,551 of JAFQEG010000004.1, forward strand.
CAAAAGGCATACTTACCAATCGTGGTTACGCTATTTGGTATTTCAATACTTGTAAGCCCAGTACAATTAGAAAAGGCACTGTAACCAATTGAGGTTACGCTATTTGGAATTACTACACTTGTAAGCCCTGTGCAACCAGAAAAGGCATAGTCGCCAATTGTAGTTACGCTATTTGGTATTTCAACACTTGTAAGCCCTGTACAACCAGAAAAGGCATAGTCGCCAATTGTAGTTACGCTATTTGGAATTTCAACACTTGTAAGCCCTGTGCAACCAGAAAAGGCATAGTTACCAATTGAAGTTGCATTATTTGGAATTACAAGGTCAGTTACAAGCTCGCCGTTTAAATATAGATTTTTTGCATAATATAATGGGTTTGAATTACCGTAACCAAAGGATATATTACACCAAGCACCTATATCAGAAATATCTACTCTTGTAAGTGCCGTGCAACCAAAAAAGGCAAAGTCGCCAATTGAGGTTACGCTATTTGGAATTGTAACGCTTGCAAGCCCTGTGCAATCCCAAAAGGCACCGTTGCCAATTGTAGTTACGCTATTTGGAATTTCAACACTTGTAAGCCCTGTGCAACCAGAAAAGGCATAGTCGCCAATTGTAGTTACGCTATTTGGAATTGTTACACTTGTAAGTCTTGTGCAACCAGAAAAGGCATCGTTACCAATTGAGGTTACAGGCTTTCCAAATATTTTTTTGGGAATTACAGCATTTCTTATATTTTTTAATTTAGCGCCTGTTATCTCAACGCTATTTTCATTTATTTCAAAACTAAACCTTGACATAGGAGTTGCAAACCAAATGCAAACGGCTACTAAAATAACCGCTAAGGCACTTGACACAGAGATTATTACAGTCTTGCGCTTTTTCTTTTTCTTTTCCTTATTTTGGGAACGATTTTGTATTATTTCCTCAAGGATTTTTTTATTTTCCTCGGGAAGCTTTTCGGCGTAGATCTTGTAGCTATCGCTCTTTTCAAATTCAATCTCTTTTTTCAAAAGCTCCTTGGTGCTACAAACAGAATTTTCTGCAAGAATAAGCCCATTTATCGATTCCACGTTTGAAGAATCATACTCCAGTGCTTTTTTGTAAAACTCTAAAGCCTTGTCAAACTCTTTTTTTGCAAGGCTTTCCTTTGCCTTGATGATAATCAAAGACACAACCTTAGCCGTTGCATCTTCGATATCAGTAACAGGCTTTACAAAGCTACTGCATTTAGGATTACCACAGCCACCTCGCTTGTCCCAACACTCCTTGTGAAATGGGCTTACGCACTCAGGACAGAGCTCAATTTCTTCATTTCCTTTAATTGAGTTACCGCATATTTCACAAATAATGATACTGTCCTTATTTGGCATATCACCTTTTGTTGAGCGAATTTCTCCCATTTTGTTTTTCTCCTCTATAACTGTCTTGCTGAACTAGCACCTGCCAATGCACCTGTTGAAAAGGCTATTTGCAAATTGTATCCACCGGTGTAGGCATCGACGTCGATTATCTCACCGGCGAAATATAGTCTCTTTATTTTTTTGCTTTCCATGGTTGAGGGGACAATTTCCTTAACAGAAACACCACCACGGGTGACAATTGCTTCCTTTATAGGTCTAAATCCTTTTATTTCAAGGGATAGTCCCTTAAGTGTTGACAAAAGACACTGTCTTTGCGCCTTTGTTATTTCGTTTACCTTTGTTGTTGGTGGAATTTTTGTTTTTTCCACTATGAACGGAATAATCTTTGAGGGCAAAAGTCCACCTAAACAATTTTGAAAATCCTTGTTTAGTTGCTTAGAAAAATCACTTAAAAGTCTTGTATCAAGGGTTTTTTCGTCAAGGGCAGGCTTAAAGTCTATAAACGCCGTATATTTTCCCTTTTCAATTCCTGACATATGACAGGACGCAGACAAAACAAGAGGTCCACTTATACCAAAATGAGTAAAAAGCATCTCGCCCATTTCCTCAAAAATTATCTTGCTTTTTTGGTTGTCTCTTATTCTAAGAGTTACGTTTTTTAAGGACACACCCATAATTTCGGTGGTGTCCTCTATTGTTTCAAGAGGTACTAGTGAAGGGACAAGGTCCGTTACCTCAATTCCATTTTCACGGGCTAGTCTAAATCCGTCACCATCTGACCCTGTCAAGGGGTAGGAAATACCACCTGTTGCAAGTATAACAGAGTCAAATTCATACACTCCCCTTGAGGTTTTTATTCCCTCTATTCTATTTTCCTTAACTAAAAGGCTTACAACCTTTTCGTTTTTTATTTCACAGCCATAGTCTAAAACTGCCCTCTTCAAGGCTAAAACAATATCCATAGCCTTGTCGGAAACAGGGAAAACTCGTCTTCCCCTTTCCGTTTTTAGAGGCACACCAAGACCTTCAAAAAACGACCTTGTGTCCTCCGTTGAAAAATTGTTTATCGACGCATATAGAAACTTAGGATTTGAAATTACGTTTTTCAAAAACTCGTCATTTGTGCAATCGTTAGTCACGTTGCACCTACCCTTGCCCGTTATGGCAAGCTTTTTTCCAACCCTGTCATTTTTTTCAAAAATGGTGACCTTGCCACCATTCAACGAGGCGTATATTCCCGCCATCATTCCCGCAGGACCTGCGCCAACAATAGCTATTTTCTTTATGTAGTCCATATCGTTAGTGCGCACATAGTGGGTAGAACAAAAAGCGGGGGGATAGCCTTATCTGTCCTTAACACCTGTGCTTTCCAATTTTATTTTTATTTTTTCTACTGTTTTTCTTTCTTAAGGTTGAAAGTGTTTCACACTTTCTTCATTTTTTCGCTTTTTTAGTCGCGACCTTGTTCTCTGCCGTACGAAGTACGTCTACGGAAACCCCCAAAGCTCATTCTTCGCTTCGGGGAACCCCTGCCGACGAAAACAAGTTCACGCCTTCTACCTCACTATCTGCTTGGTGCTCACCAATTTAGTTAGCGAGTATCGTTTGTTGCAAGCCACTGTTGAGTAGCAACACAGTATTGCGACGTCTATTGGCGTCAAGAATTTTTGTATTGTAAGTATTCCTCGTACGTGCCACTAAAATCATATATTCCACCGTCTGGCTTTATCTCTATTATACGATTAGCAACTGTGTTTATGGTTTCATAGTCGTGAGAATAGAAAAGCACGTTGCCACGGAAGTCACGGAGTCCGTTATTTACGGCGGTGATTGATTCTAGGTCTAGGTGGTTTGTTGGTTGGTCAAGAAGTAGGAAGTTAGATGCAAAAAGCATCATTCTTGAAAACATACATCTTGATTTTTCGCCACCTGATAAAACGTTTACCTCTTTAAAGACGGAGTCCCCTGAGAATAGCATTCTACCGAGGAAGCCACGAAGGTAGGTTTCCGTTTGGTCCTTTGAGTATCTTCTCATCCAATCAAGGATTGAGTCGTGACAATCGTTAAAGTATTCGATGTTGTCCTTAGGGAAATAGGATTTTGAAATACTAATTCCCCATTTGAAGCTACCGCTATCGGCGGTTTCTTCCTCCATTAGCACCTTGAAAAGTGCAGTTATCGCCATTTCATTACCTAAAAGCGCAACCTTGTCACCCTTTTGTAATGTAAAGGAAACATTCTTAAATAGCGACACTCCGTCCTGTGTTTTTGACAAATCGCTAACTGTTAGAATATCCTTGCCTGCCTCTCTTTCAATGTCAAAGCCGATAAATGGATATCTTCTAGATGATGCAGGTAATTCCTCAATTGATAGCTTATCAAGTAGCTTTCTTCTTGAGGTTGCCTGACGGGATTTTGATTTATTTGCAGAGAAACGAGAAATAAAGCTTTGAAGCTCCTTAATCTTTTCCTCGTTTTTCTTATTTTGTTGCTTAATCATACGTTGAATAAGCTGACTCGACTCGTACCAAAATTCATAGTTACCAACGTACATTTTAATGCCGTTATAGTCTATATCAACTATGTTTGTACAAACGTCATTTAAAAAGTGTCTATCGTGAGATACAACTAAAACTGTACCGAAATAATCGGACAAAAAGTCCTCTAGCCAAGTAATTGCATCAATATCAAGACCGTTTGTAGGCTCGTCAAGTAGAATAATATCAGGATTACCGAAAAGCGCCTGTGCCAAAAGCACCTTAACCTTTTCGCTTTCCTTTAAATTAGCCATTAGGTCATATAATTGGCTTTCCTCAAGACCTAGACCCTGAATAAGCTTTGATGCATCGCTTTCTGCCTCCCAGCCGTTTAGCTCGGCAAACTCGCCCTCTAGCTCTGATGCACGAATACCATCCTCGTCGGTAAAGTCAGTCTTTGCGTAAAGCTGATCCTTTTCCTTCATAATCTCATAAAGTCGCTTGTTGCCCATTATGATTGTGTCAAGGACAGTATATTCGTCAAATTCAAAGTGGTTTTGCTTCAAAACCGACATTCTTACAGTATCGGGAATTGAAACCTCGCCCTTAGTTGGCTCTAATTCCTGACATAATATACGCAAAAAGGTACTTTTTCCTGCACCGTTTGCACCAATTACACCATAGCAATTTCCAGGTGTAAACTTTAAATTAACATCCTTAAATAAAACCTGTCCGCCAAAGCTAAAGGTCAAATTGTTTACGTTTATCATTTATCAAATTCCTTCTTAACTGCATCAAGGGCAGAGATAATAACCTTGTCCATATCGTAATACTTGTACTGACCAAGTCTGCCACCAAAGATTACACTCTCTTCCTTGTCTGCTAGCTTTTTATATTCCTCATAAAGTGCGTTATTTCTTTCGTTGTTTATTGGATAATATGGCTCGTCACCAATTTTCCACTCAGACGAATACTCACGAGAAATAACGGTCTTTTCCTGTGTGCCAAACTCAAAATGCTTGTGCTCAATTACTCTAGTATAGGGTACCTCTGCCTCTGTATAGTTTACAACTGCATTACCCTGATAGTTTTCCATATCGAGAGTTTCATTTTCAAATCTTACGCTCCGGTACTCCAAAACACCAAGGCTATAATTGTAAAACGCATCAATTTGACCTGTAAACACAGTCTTTTTGGCTACGTCTTGATTTTCCTTAATAAACTCAAAGTAGTCGGTATTTAATAAAACCTCACTACCAGAAAGCATTTTTTCGATAATTTGGTTATAGCCACCCATTGGAATGCCCTGATATCTATCGTTAAAGTAGTTATTATCATAGGTAAAGCGAAGTGGCAATCTCTTAATAATAAACGAGGGCAAATCACAGCACCTTCTCTGCCATTGCTTTTCGGTATAGCCCTTAATTAGCTTTTCGTAAACGTCACGACCTACCAAGGAAAGCGCCTGCTCCTCTAGGTTTTTAGGCTCGGTAATGTTCAATTCCTTAATTTGCTCGCTAATTATCGCCTTTGCCTCAGTCGGTGTCTTAATACCCCACATTTTTGAAAAGGTATTCATATTAAAGGGTAGATTGTAAAGCTCGTTTTTGTAGATAGCAACAGGTGAGTTAATATAATTATTAAACTCACAAAATTGATTAACGTATTCCCAAATTTCCTTATTTGAGGTATGGAAAATATGAGCGCCATACTTGTGTACGTTAATGCCCTCTATGCTTTCACAATAGATATTACCACCTACGTGGTCCCTTTTATCAATTACAAGACATCTCTTGCCTCTCTTATTTGCCTCATAGGCAAAGGTAGCGCCGAATAATCCTGCACCAACAATTAAATAATCATACCCCTTCATTTTATTTACCCCTTCTTAATTTTCTTGGCACGTATGTTAAAAATCTGCCAATTTTATATGATTTTGATAGTCTAATTCCTTCAAGCTCGCCCTTTAGATATTTATTCTCATAAGAAAGCCTTTTATTTATGCTTCTTTCCCTTCTTAAGGAGTCAACCTCCTTTGAAAGCTCATTGCTTTTTTCTATTTCCCTTTCAAGTCCTTGGGCAAGTTCTTTGCGTTTTTCTTCCCCTGCAAGCACCTCTTTCTTCAGTCTGCTAATTTCTCTTAGCTGAGAAAACCTTTTTTCAACGTTATCAAAAAGCAAATCAAGTGCTTCCGCTTCCTCTTCTGTGGGATAGCAACACATACAAAGGTCCATTGCCGAAAGAAGATATTCATAATACTCGTTACAAAAATGTCGAGAGGACACTCCCCATTTGTGAAGCTCGTAGCTTAAAGCATTGTCGGGTGTCCTTATTAAATGAATACCACTTACACGATTTTTAAAATACTCATAGCAGTATTTTATAAATTCGTTTACCTTAGCACATTCCTCGGAAAGAGGCATTACAATTCCATTTCTTGTTAGATACTCACTTGAATAGTAAGCCTCAACTAGAATAATCTTGTCCCTGTTATATCGCTTAGTAATATCCTCAATAAAAAGGTCAAGGCACTTATTTATTTGGTCCTGTGGCAATTGCCAAGGATATATTACGTCCCTTATGCACTGGTTTATTACCTCTTGATTTTTTCGCAATAGGTCAGTTTGCAAAATGTAAGCATCATCACTTGAATTAAGCCTATATATACCTCTTGCATAGTCGGTAAAGTCAAGAATCAAAAAGGAATCTCTTTTTTCGTCGCCTAGCCTTTCAAATAGATTCGCCCTAAATTCTGCTACGATTATTCGTCTTTGCCAAGGGGTGCCAAAGGTTAAGTCCTCCTCCTCGATTTTCAAAAGCCTGTCGTCTCTTTTGGAATAAAGAGTAAAGGGACAAATCGCTTGATAGAAAAGGTCTATTTGAAATTTGTTAGTCATAAGTGCTCTTTTGCCTATTTCAAAGGCATCACGACATATACAGCTTGAAATTATATTTACAAAGACAGCTTCCCTCTCCATTTGTCAGCCCCCTTTAAAAATTTATTACGTTGGGAAAATAGATTTTGTACCCCCTGCCACAACCACACAATCGCCAGACATAGTCTCCCCTAGCTGTGACATTAAAAAGCAGGTAACCTTAGCTATCTCCTCTGGTCTTACTAGCCTCTTTATAGATGCATCAGGCCAAGGCTCGCCCTCTCTTACACCATCTGTGTATTTCTTTAGGTGAGGCATCATTTCCGTATAAACAGGACCCGGCTCGACACAGTTTAAAACCACGCCACGCTCGCAAAGATGCTTACCATAAGCATTGACAATTCTTGAAATACAATGCTTGCTTATTTGATATGGGGATAGCATATCTCTGTGGGCGCTAATTGAGGAAATAATGCAAATATTACCCTTGATTTTATTTTCATAAAGGTAGTTTGCAAAATCCCTCATAAAGAAGAATACGCCCTTTAGGTTAGTATCCATCACTCGGTCCCAGTCAGCCTCGCTTAGGTTAAAGCCCTTCCAGTTAGAGGCATCGAAGTTTACACCCGAGGAAATAACCAAGCCGTCAAGCTTGCTTTTATCCCCTAGTAGCGCCTGCGCTTTTTTTATAGTCTCCATATTTCCCTGTACGTTGGTTATATCAACGCTAAGAGTAAATACTCTTTGACCAAAGCCACACTTCAAGCATCTTGAGGCTTCCTTTAGCTTGTCTAAATTTCTCGATGCAAGGATAACGTCCTTAGCCCCCGATTGCAAAAGCTCCTTAGCAATAGCTAAGCCAATACCGCTACCCCCACCGATAACAAGAATACTTTTAGGTCTTAATTTAATTTCCATATTACGCCTCAATCACAAAATACCTCGAAGAATAACGGCTTTTCGCCTTCCTTGCTCATAAAGGATTTTAGCTTATTTTCAAATTCCTCCTTGCTATGGGCAGACATATACTCAAAGCCTGTGGATTTTACCCAGCCCTCGGCGCTAGTGTTATGCACAGAGGTAACAGCCTTCAAATTATGATTACGCAAAAGCCCTGAGCCGTTGTTGTTAACAAGCAATATTCTCATATTTTTCTTGAGTGGCTTATTCCAAATTCCATTCATATCGTAGAAGAAGGACAAGTCGCCCACAATAAGGAAGGACAAGCGGTCGTCAACCTCGCATTGACCCATAAAGGTAGAGGTACAGCCGTCAATTCCATTAGTACCCATATTACAGTAAACCTCAACGCTTGGGTCAATATCCTGTCGTCTTACAAAGAAGAAGCTTTGACCAACGCCTAGGTGCACAAAGGAATTCTTAGGTAGACTTGGGAAGAATTTATCCTGAATATACAAGGAATTAAATGCTTCAATAGGCTTAATCGAATACTTACTAGCATATTCCTTCCAGGTGTTAAGATACTTTTTGTCGTTTCTTGCAATTCCTGAATTATCAGCAAACCATCTAAAGAATTGACCCTGTGTAGATTCTATAACGGAGGTTAGACGGAAATAGAAGTCCTTAATTTTTCCATCAGGCACAACGGACCAGTGCCTAATGCCAGAGGATGCTCTTATCTTAAAGGTCAATGGGTCATTCATAAGCCTTTTTCCACCTACTGTTATAAGTATGTCCGGCTTTAAATTCTTGTCAAATTCCTCTTGACTTATTTGATTTAGCATATTAAATGGATTTAGTGAATAATCGCTACTGTAATTTGAAATTGAGTCGGTTACAATTACGCAGTTATACTTAGATGCAAACCTATCAATATCTGCCCTTTTCTCCTTGGAAAGTGGCTTATTTTGACCATATACAATCAAAATTCTAGGTGACTTTCTTAGTGCGTCTACCCACTTGTGCATTTCCTTATCCCCATCATTAAAGCTAGCCCTTAAAATATGTGGATTTATACGAGGAAGAAGCTTCCATTGATCCTTAGGGGAATTTGCCCCCACTGAAATATCCTGAATTGGAATATTGATATGCACAGGACCATTTCCGTTATGAGTAGATTCCAAAATACAGCTAGAAATATCTCTCTTTATTTGGTGCTCGGTTGCGCCACCACCAAAGTCAGGCAAGGATACTGCCATCTTTACAACGTCCTTGTATATATCCTTTTGTGGTATTGTTTGGTCCTCACCCTGTCCGTGATAAACACCTATTCTATCGGCAGTTACCATAATTAGTGGCACGCCTGTAAAGTAAGCCTCGGTAACAGCAGGTAGATAGTTACTTGCTGCGGTACCACTTGTACAAATACAAGCAACAGGTGTGTTTAATTGAGAGGCTATGCCAAGACCGTAATAGCCAGCGCTTCGCTCGTCAGTTACTCGGTGAAGGACAAACTCACTCTCATTATTTTCAAACATTCTAATAATTGGCACGTCTCTGCCACCAGGGGACAAAACTATATGCTTTACCCCATAGTCACGCAAAAGGGTTGCCAAATATCTAATCTTTATAAAGTCGAAGCTGTTATTTAGAGCGGGTGCTGGGCTAGATGCTTTTGATGCGCTATTTAAGCTTGCAATCCTTCTTTCGCAGTTATTCAAGCTTCTTTGAAGGGCGTTAACCTTAGCCTCCATTGTATTAACAGTTTCATGGGCTGGTACCGTTTCCTTGTTAAAGGCATTTTCTAGCCACTTTGAGGCACGTTTCTTTTCTGCCTCGATTTTTTCAAGGACGCTTACATAATCAATAGGCTTGTGAATTTCCTCGTTAGTAAGTGCGTCACGAGGGTCATATAAAACTCTACTCTCAAGTCCAAATGCCTTAGCAACCGTTTCAAATCTAGTAACTCCACGACTTGCGTTTGTAATGGCAACGTATGGTCTTTCATAAATAATTCCCATACAAGCGCCATGGTGAGAGTCGGTTACAAGATAGCTACAATTTTTAATGTAGCATAAAAATTCCTCGGTGGTTGGTCTTGGAAGCTTTCTTCCAATGCTCCATTTTTCTGCATTTTTCTCATAATCACGCATATTGAAAACAGAAAGAATTTCTAAGCCCTCTTTCTTAGCTATGTCCTCAACTGCCCTTTCCTTTTCAGGAGTTGGGTCAAGAATATAAGAAAGCAAATATTTTTTAGGCACGTCAATGGAAACACTCTCTGCCAATTCGTCATAATCCTTTGCTGAAAGCAAGAATACAGGGTCTATAATTTGCTCTGCATCTACACCGAATTTATTCTTACAAATATCAACACCGGTGTATTCTCTTACGCTTATTGCATCAAAGCGCTTAAGGTAGTCCCCTGCCGTTTGACAAATTTTTTCATCTGCCTCAAATTTATCCTGTCCAAAGGAGGTAGAAAAAGCTATTTTTTTCTTATCGAGAGCAACAAAATCCAAGAAAAATGTATATCCAACAAGATTTGTAGCAAGTGGAGTCCACATTTGGTCTGAGCCAAGCATAAAGGAGTCGCAAAAGCCATTTACCTCGTTTATATGCGCCATATCTCGATAGTTAGCTATTCTAAATCGCTTTCCTATAAAGTTAACGGTCTGTTGAATATCCTTATCCCAAGGAGTGCCATCAAGCTTAGGCACGTGAATAAAGATAGGTCGTCTGCCTGTATTTTCAAGAATTCTTGCCAAGGCAAAATACGTTAGCGAGCTTCCGTAGTTAGAGGCAAACCACCAACCGATAATACCCACGTCAAAGCGCATTCCCTTACCATACCAAAGCGCCTCGTGATAGCCCTTATGAAGATGAGAGAAGAAGAAATCTCTTGAGGGGTGTCTTGGGGCTGGCTTATTTAGCTGACCGTTGTATTTTCTTACCTCCTCAAGTGGCACAGGCTTGCAAAGCCTTGCCTTAGCAGTTGCTTTTTCAAATAGCCTTTTGCCCTTTTTACTGTTTACTAAAACCAAGGAGGTGCCTTGTCCGTCGTCGTAAGAGGGGTTAATCTTGTGTACCTGCCAGCAGTCACCAAGGGTAATATCTGCCACACGTCTATCATTTGCATAAGGACAGGTATAACAGCATTCTCTGCTTATAATTCCATTTAAAAAGCCCTCGTTCCACTTGTTGTCATTCCAAGGACTTTTCTTAATAGTGCCGTCCTTGAAGTACATAGCCATAGAGGTGGACCAGCCAAACTGTTCCTTATCTCTAAAGGAAATTTTTTCAAAGGGCTTACCCTCGGAATACTCATTGATAAAGGATTGATACGCCTTAACGGAATTTTGTCCGTGACAAATCAAATCGGCAGTATATAGATTGTCGTAATCCTTACCTAAATAGCTATAAAGTCCTGCAATTTGGCAAGGAGTACCTGTGTATAAAACAGGCTTCTTGTCCTCTAAGTAGGTCTTTGCCTCCTTATAGGTTTTCCTTGTATCGCTTTGAAGATATTTTGACCCACGCAAGGGGGCAAGTTCCTGTGGGGTACTTGCACTTACGTGATATACCCACATATAATCATCGCTATATCTAGCGCCAAAAACTACTCCACCCTCCTTAAGCACAGTATTTGCAAGTAGGGTAAACATACCACCAGATGAGCTTTGTAAACGAGTAGCATTATCTGCCCAAACTGCATAGCAATCGCCCTTATCGTTTTGCGTAACTGGCTTTATCACAGGACAATTATCATAGCAAGCACCACAATTTATACAGCTATCCTCATTTAAAACAGGGGAAAAGAAGCCGTCCTTGTCTGGTACAATAGTGATAGCCCCAAGCGGACATTTATTTGCGCAAGAGCCACAGCCTGTGCATAGTGCTTTGTCAACGTTAGTAATATTCTCCATAAAAGAGTTATCCTTTCATCATTTTTACAAGTGATTTGTAATAGGATTTTCCAGCCTTATCAAGATTTTTAATGCTTGAATTAAGCCCATATTTTTCAATTAGGCCATAAAGCTTAGTAGCAAGGGCGCATACTGCGTCCTTTTCTAATTCGTCATTCTCTAAATCGATTGTAATAAACTCAATTGCCCAGGATAAAAGGTCAACGGGATATTTTTCAAGGAAGGTCTTCTTCTGCCAGAAATCAAAGATTTTCTCAACCACAAGAATATGTTGCTTTAGCTTCTTTAGTGGGTCCTTTCTCAAAACCTGCATAGCAGAGTTGTTTCTTACAAATCTGTAATTGTATAGCTTGTCCTCGATAAATGAGAATTTCGAAGCGCAGGGATAGGTGCAAATCAAAAATGCTTGGTCCTCCCCTAGCTTTAAATCCTCGTTAAAGAAAATGCCATTCTTGTCAAGCAAATCCTTTAGGTATGCTTGGTGCCAAATAAATGGCTTTGCGCTTGGCTCCCCAAACAAAACGTAAGGAGTAAACTCATAAAAGCGTCTTGTAGGCACGGATAACGCATAGTAGTGCCACGGTGTTGCCTTAGGTTGCTTAGGCACAATCTCCGTGCCGAAGTTGATAATATGGCAAGGACCCTCCTCGCCCTCAATCCAAACTCTTTCGCAAGCGTTTTTGGATAGATAGTCGTCAGGGTCAAGAAACATAATCCACTTGCCCGTCGCTACCTTAAGTCCCGCGTTTCTTGCAGAGGAAACGCCACCGTTTTTCTTGTCGATTATAATAAATCTTTCGTCCTTTGCCTCGTACTCTCTTAGAATTTCAAGAGAATTGTCGCTTGACCCGTCGTTTACGCAGATAAACTCAACGTCGTAAAGTGTTTGGTCAAGACAGCTTTGCAATGCAAAGGGAAGATATTCTGCCACGTTGTAAACGGGAATAATTACTGAAACCTTAGCTGGACTCTTCATCTTCTACGAAGCCTCCTTTTTAGCTTTTGGAAAAACCTTTTAATTGTGTAAATTAAGCCGTTTTCCCTAATACACTTAAAGCCTCTTTTCAAAAGGCTACCCTTCTTTTCGCCCTCGTGAACGTAGACCTCGCCACGCTTTTCTGCTTGACGCATCTTGTGGTATTCCTGATAATCCTCAATAATGAAGTTTAGATTATTCCACTTGTACCAAGGATATGCGTCCTTTATGCATATACCGTTTAGCATATCTCTTTTAAATTCCTCAGAGGCAACTGCTAAAAATTCATAAGCCTTTTCCTCGGAAAGTCGCTCATAATTCCAAATATAGGTGTTGTATTTGAGCGCATTTTTAACAGGGTCAAGCTTAGCCTTGATTGAGGGGTGCTTTTCCAAAAACGACTCAATCTCACGATACTCGTCGCAAACGCAGAATACCTTGCTTGCTGAATTTATAGAGGAGGACTCGTTATCCTGTCTGTAATGCAGGAAGCATTCCTCAAGCAATTTAACTCTTTTCGCCAGTGCCCAAACCTTAAAGTTAAAGCTTGTGTCCTGGAAGGAAGCACCTGGAGTTTCGTTAAAGCGAATGTTATTCTCTCTTACAAAATCCTTTTTGTAGATAGCTGACCAAATAGTTGGCTTTATATTAAAGAATTCAATTTGCTCACGTAAGCTCTTAAAATCGTCAGTTGGGCAAAAAACTCTTTTGCACATAGCTTTTGATGCAATAGGGCTAGGAATATTCCTTTCCTCTGGCACTGAATAGTAGAAGAAAAAGCCACTCTTACAAGCATCAAGGTCGTTTTCCTTAGCACAATTGTAAAGCTTTTCAAACATATCAGCCTCGGCATAGTCGTCGGACTCAACAATACCAATGTACTCGCCCGTTGCCATATCAAAGCCTCTATTCATTGAGTTACCGTATCCACTATTTTCCTTGTGAATAGCCTTAACTCTTGGGTCACGTCTTACATATTCCTCAATAATTTCAGGTGAGGAATCCTTTGACCCGTCATTTACGCAGATAATTTCAATATCCTTGAGTGTTTGATTAACAACACTGTCAAGGCATTGACGTAAATACTTTTCCACGTTGTAAATAGGAATTACAATACTTACCTTTGGTGTACTTGTCATTTTCCACTTCTCCTTAAATAGTTTATCAAAATTTTTTATTTTCTCTGTCAAGATGCATAGCATCTCATAATATTATAGCATAGTTATTTTATAATGTCAACAGAGGAAAACGGAGCGTGTCCGTTTTCAGCTATGAGCTTGCTATGAGCATGCAACTACCTTACTATCATCATTATCAATGAAGCCTTTGCTTCACTGCATAAAAAAAGCCTCGATTGCTCGAGGCTTTGTTTTTATTTTGCCTTTAATTTCATTTCAATGGTTTGTGGCTTTTTTTCGTAAAGCCTATCTGCCTTTTTCTCTGCCTCGGGGTCTAGGGGATTACCCATAATTAACGCAATTTGCTCATCCTCGGTAAACCTTTTGTATCTTGCAAGGCTTGTTATCTCAAAAAGCTGAGATTTATCACCACATTTTACCAAAATAGTGTCCCCTGTGTCCATAAAACGATATTTTGTATCCTTGTAAACGAACTCAAGCTCACCATTTTTCGTTGCATTTTCGTACTCTTTTTCTGTTGCCTCGTACTCAAATTCCTCGCTTAAATCGGTTTCAATTAAGGACTTGTCAACCTTGCCCTTAAATACTCTTTCCTCACTAGGAAAAACGTAAGGGGACTTTTCGTCGTCAAGACCCATATACCAGTCAAAGGCATACTCGGCATAGCTCATTCTTGAGTTTTTTCCGTGGGCACTTGCCATAACACCACCAAAGGACCTTTGAGTAAAGGTAAGCATCTTACCATTATTCAAAACAGGTGCGCCACAGGGACATTCCTGATGGTGCATACCAGAAAACAGATAGCCATTTGCCTTGATATCATCAATTACCGCCTCCTCGGCGCTATTGCAATAATCCATTTCCTTGATTTTGCTATTGTCGTAATATGTCCAACCAATTACCTTGTACTTCATATTATTCCCCCTTAGGTGTTAATTCAACCTTAACTGTTGCTACAAATATTTCCTTTTCCCTTTCCCTTGTAGGATTTTCGTGACTCTCACGTCTTTCATAGCGAGAAATACGATAATTTGCGACACTGGGTCCACATTTTACCACTAAATAGTCACCGCCTGACATTAAGCGATATTTAAAATCGTGATTAAAGCTCAAGACTCCCTCGTCTCTTGCCTTGTCAAAATCCTCTTGTGATACCTCAATTTCAAATTCCTCGTATAGGTCCTCGGGATTGTCAGGCACATAGCCGTCTGGAATTTCTCTTTCCTTGCCTGGCATCTTTAATTCGTCACTTGAATAGCCCCAGTTAAAGGCATAGTCAACGTAGCCACCTGAGGTATAAACGTCGTGACCTCTTGCCATTACCTTACCGAAGCCTCGCTCGGAAAAGGTCCTTTTCTTTCCGTCGTTTAATACAGGCACACAGTATTTATAGCCTTGATGGTGCATACCTGTAAACATATATCCATTTTCTCTTATATCGTTAGCGATTGCCTCAAATTCCGCATAGGTTACCCCGTCATTTTCAAAACGACTATCGCTATAATTCGTCCAACCAATTACTCTTATCTTCATAAAATCTCCTTTAACGTAACCGACACAGTTATTTCAGGTACGCCCTTGGGGTCCTGAACGTTGTAATAATGCTCGTCTCTTTTGTATTCCTCAACAAGGAATCGTTTTTCCTCGTCCTCGCACTTAAGAATTAAGGTGTCCCCTACGTCTAAATATCTTAGGCTATTTCTGTGTGGAAAAACAAGCTTACCCTCGTTAGTTGCCATTTTCATTTGGTCCTTAGTTGCATTAAAAACAAGCACCTCTGCCAAATTTTCCTCAACTAAGCCCTCAATATCACTCTTAAAATAAAGGTCTCTGTCGTCGTCCTCTGCCATTTTTCGCTCCTCAAGGGACCAATAGGCAAAATCGTAGCTACAATATCCGTAATAGCTATAATCTCCGTGAGCCCTTGCCATAAGCCTGCCAAATGCCCTTTGAGTAAAGCATCGCTTTTTGCCATCATTTAAAACAGGTGCGCCACAGTCAGGCCCTTGATGATTTTTTCCCGAGAACTCGTAGCCATGCTCTTTTATGTCGTCAATTATAGCCTCCATTCCTGCCTCGCTACAATAAACAGACTCAAACTCCTCGTTATCGTAAAACGTCCAACCAATTACCTTTAGCTTCATTTAATTACCCTTCCTTTTAAGTGTAACCGTCACAGTTGTCTCTGGCTTGCTGTAAGGGTCGCAAAAATCCTCATAGTAATCGTCCTTATCGTAAGCCTCAATAAGAAAGACCTCTTTTTCGTCCTCACATACAAGGGTTAATGAATCCCCCTTATCCATAAATCTTAGCTCGTCCCTTTGTGGAAAGGAAATTGTACCCTCGTCCCTTGCCTTGTCTAGCTGGTCCTTATCAACTACAAGAGTAAATTCCTCTTGTAAATCAAGCTCAATTAAGGACTCTGTGTCCCTTTTGGTATCAAGCCATCTTTCCTTTTCTGGGAGCTTAAGCTCATTTTCCTCGAATATGGTAAAATCATAGCCACAATGTCCATAATAGCCATACTCCCCCTTAGCATTTGCCATAAGACGACCAAAGGACCTAGGCGAAAAAAGTCTTTTCTTGCCATCATTCAAAACAGGCGCACAATGGCTAAAGTATTCGTGATTCTCACCGGAAAACAAATAATCGTTTACACGCAAATCCTCAATTATAGTCTCAATCGCCGAATAATTGCAGTATTCTGGCTTTATTTCCTCATTATCGTAAGACGTATAACCTATAACCTTGTACTTCACATTATCCCCCAAAATCTTATCTAAGCACAAGACCTTGCAAAAATGCAAGGTCTTTTTTGTTATTTGATTTTAATAGTCCTAAAAATTAGTCCTCTTGCTTATAAAGCTGTGCAATAAACTCGGCAGTTCTTTCAACGCCAAGCTCGGTGGAGTTAAGCATAACCGTGTAGTTTTCTCTTGCGCCCCATTCCTTACCTGTGTAATACTTGTAGTTTATGCTACGCTTCTTGTCTGTTTCATAAATAAGCTTCTCTGCTTCCTTTTGGGAAACGCCCTTAAAGCTCATAGTTCTCTTTACCTTTTCCTTGTGGGAAGCGTAAATGAACACGTTTAGTGGGTCCATTTCTCTTAGAATATAGTCAGCGCTTCTACCAACTATTACACAAGGACCCTTTTCAGCAAGCTCCTTGATAACCTTAGTTTGAATAGCAAAAATCTTGTCCTCAATAGACTCACCATTTGCGCTTCTACCAACAAAGGAGTAAGCAAAAATGGACTTAGATGGTGCATATTCTGAAACTCTTTTAATAAATTCGTCAACAAAGCCGGATTCCTTTGCAATTCTTTCAATAATATCCTTGTCATAGAATGGAATGCCAAGCTTCTTTGCAACTAGCATACCTATGTACTTACCGCCACTACCAAATTCACGGCTTATTGTAATTATTCTCTTGTTATCAGCCATAATAATTCTCCTTGTATAATTAGGTACTAAAGTGTCCGTTTTCGAACTCCTTGCAATATTATTTTATCATAACTTAGTTGATATGTCAATAATTTTTAATTTACTTAATATATTGAACTATTAAAAAATATGTGATAAAATAAGGGTGTAAGGAAGTGATATTATGAAAATAACAGCCAAGCAAAAAAAGAGGGTTTCCTCAAAAATCGTTGAATACCTGGTAAACCGTGAGTCTGCCACTCGCACCGAGGTTATCGAGGGTGCTATTCTTCTTATGGGCTTAAAGCCTACCGAGATGTGTAATCTTAGCCCAAAAAGCAAGTATTGTCTTTTAAAAAGCTATGCAGGTACAGCATTAAACGACCTAGCAATTAAAAAGGTAATTTTGCAAAACGGGGACAAATATTCCCTTGTAAGAGAGGAATTTATAGTAGTAAGCCAAGACCTAATCCAAGCAGAGATTGAGTCCTTGCTTGAAAGGGGGTCCTACACTAAGGAGGAAATCTATACCCACCTTGAAAAATTCTTCGGCACAGATGCAACTGCCTCAAGCCGTGACGACTATTCACTTCGCTCAATTGCAGGCAACGTGCTTTTCGAGCTTACCGACTCATCACAGGTGGAAATTATCAAGGGTAAATATACAAAAAAATCAACAATCGAGGAAAAAACAGACACTCCCTTGCCCGAAAATGAGTTTAAGCCTAAGTTTTTCAAAACTCTTTGGCTCAAGGGTGGTAGCTTTTTCGAATCCTTCGTTGCTAATCTTTTGGAAAAATATTATTCCCTAGCTGGCAAAATGGTAGTATATTGCGAGGTGTCAGGTGGTAGCGAGGACGGTGGCATTGACGTTGTCCTTGAAATCGTTGACTACCTTGGCTTCACCGAACAAATTAAGGTCCAAACCAAAAATCGCGATACCGCACAGGTAAATGAAAAGGAGGTCCGTGAGTTTTATGGTGCTATGATAGCACAGCGTGGGTCCCGTGGTATTTACGTTACTACTACTCGCTTCCACCCAAGCGCCGAGAATTTTATTGAATCCGTTGACGACCTAGTTGGAATTGACGGCGACAAGCTTTTTGACCTAGTTAAAAGGACTCAATACGGCATAATTAAAACGTCACAGGGCTACACCCTAGACAGAGAAATTTTTGAATAAGAGGAAAATATGATTTACAAAAAGCTAAAATCTATCTTTTACAACATGGTCCACAAAAGGTGCGACCCAAAGGAATATCTTTACTACCTAAGGGCAGAGGACTACGAGGGACTTATCGCAAAGCCGGTTACAATTAAGTCCTCAAAGGGTCACTTGCTAAGAGGTAACCTATACCACTACGACCAAAAAGACCTAAGAGACGACCGTATTATCGTTTTTGAGCATGGTATGTGGTCAGGCCACAATTCCTATATGAGCGAAATTGAAATGCTATGTCGTGGTGGCTTTGTGGTTTTGGGCTACGACCACACAGGTTGCTTTAACTCCGAGGGGGAGGAAACCTATGGCTTTTTGCAGTCACTTCTCGACCTAAACGACGTAATTTCCTACATACGTAGCGAGGAAAAATTCAACGGACTAAAAATATACGTTGTCGGTCATAGCTGGGGAGGCTTCTCCGCTATGAATATAGGAAAATTTCAAAAAATCGACGGCTTCGTTTCAATCTCAGGCTTTATTTCCCTAAAAGCAATAATCAACCAAAACGTGCCCTTTTTCCTTCCCTATTCAAGAAAAAAGCTACTTGAATACGAGGGTCAAGGTAGCGAATACGCAAGTCTTTCAGGCACTAGCCAACCAAATGATACAAAGGCGCTTTTTATTCACTCCCGTGATGACAAAATGGTAAGCTATAAAAAGCATTTCAAAAAGCTAGAAAAATCTCTTGACAATTGCCAGGATGTTAGCTTCTTAGTCCTTGACGGCAAGGGACACAATCCAAATTACACAGACGAGGCGCTTCAAGCCAAAGCTAGAATGCAAAAGGACCTTGAAAAAGCACTTAAGGAGGGCAAGCTAAAAACTAGCGAGGAATGTAAGGAATTCCAAGAGAAATACGACTGGAAGAAAATCACTAAGCAGGACGGTGACGTTTGGAAAATAATTTTCAATTTTCTAAATGAGGAATAATCAAAATAACACCTTGGAGGAATAAAATGGCAATTATAACCTACAAAAACGGAGACGTATATTCAGGAGCTACCATTCAGACCTCAATGGGAGAAAAGCCAAACGGCTATGGCAAGCTCATTTTCGCAAATGGCGACGTTTACGAGGGTGATTTTCTCTGTGATAATTTGCACGGCAAGGGCACCTATTATTGGAAAAACGGCGACCGATACAAGGGAGATTACAAAATGAACTCCCAAACAGGAGTAGGCACCTTGACCCTTGTTGACGGCACAGTTTACCAAGGTGAATTTTTAAACGGCGAGCCTCACGGTAGGGGTAAGCTAACAACAAAGGACAAAATCGTCTATGAAGGCGAATTTGTTCACGGCGAATGCAGAAACACAAGCACCGCAACCGAGCCTGTAATCGTAAGAGTTCGCCCAACAAAATAACAAAAAACAGACACAAACTCAACAATATAATTTTTTAAGGAGATAACAAAATTGGGACTATTTTCAGAAAAAAGGATTATAAATGATGAAAGAAGAGACATACTATGCACTTGTATCGTTTTAAGAAACGGAAACATAAAAATAAGCGACGACACCTATGAATATATAGGTGGCTGGTCAAGCCAAGAAAGAAACGGAATCGGCAAGGAAATCTACAAGAAAAAGGGGTTATCCTCAAGGAAGGATTGGGTCCAAGACATGGTCTACGAGGGCGAGTGGAAAAACGACATGCGTCACGGCAAGGGCAAAATCCTTTGGGAAAATGGCGACACCTACGAAGGCGAATGGAAAAATGACGAGCCTTGTGGTAAGGGTAAGTTAACATCTCCAAACGGGGACGTTTGCGAGGGTTACTTCGAAAACGACATTCCCCGTGGCAAGGTAAAAGTTACCTATAACAATGGCGACACCTACGAGGGCGAGGTCGGTGAGTGCGGCGGTTATTTCGGTCAAGGCACACTAATCCAAGAGGGAGTAGTCTATCAAGGTCAGTGGACCGATTGCGAAAACGCAACCAAGGTTACATGCACCAGACCAAACGGCAAGGTAGAAAAAGGCGATGTAATAGACGGTGTATTCATTCCCTATTCTGGCACCAAAGCCTAAAAACAAAAGAAGTATAATTTTATGGAACTTTTTTCACTTTTCACAAAAAAGCGTACTGTCAAGGACGCACGATATGGTGACAAAGAGGTTACCAAAAAGGAATGGTCTAAAAAACCACGGGCAAAATCCTAAGTGGAGTCTTTATTCCCGACACAGAATAACAAAAAACAGACACTCCTGTGTCTGTTTTTTGTTTTATAGTAAATTCCTTCTTAATTCCTCACCGCTGAGTGGGCTTAGGTATGCAGGGGGCACGTCAAATACTGTTTTACAGCCACAGAGTCCCTCTTTTTTCATTCTATATGTTGCTCTTGCGTAGGCTACAATTACAGATGCAGTAAACTCAGGGTTAGAGTCAAGAGTCAATTTATACTCAATTATATGAGTATTCTCTCTTTCCTTGCCTGTCTTGCCGGAGCGAATTACAACGCCACCGTGTGGAATACCACTGTGGTCACGGTCCAATTCCTCTTTTGTAATAAAATGTACGGTTGTATCATAATCTGCAAAGTAGTTTGGCATTGTCTTAATTTCGTTTTCAATTCTTGAAAGGTCTGCCCCCTCACAAGCTACGACAAAGCACTCTCTTGTGTGCTTTTCTCTTGTGGTAAGGGTTGGCGCCTCGCCTCGTCTTACTCTTTCAAGGGCATCTTCCACAGGAATAGTATATTGTCTTGCATCAAGCACACCCTCAATTCTTCTTATAGCATCGGAGTGACCCTGTGAAACTCCCTTACCCCAAAAGGTGTAGTCAGCTCCGTCAACCAAAATACAGCCTGCCAAAAGCCTGTTAAGTGAAAACATACCGGGGTCCCAGCCAACGGAAATCATAGCCACGTTACCTGCTTTTTTAGACACTCTGTCCACATTTTCGAAATGCTCAGGGATTTTTGCGTGAGTATCAAAGCTATCAATTACACAAAAATGCTCTGCCAAATATGGTGTTTGCACAGGTAGGTCCTTAGCGCTACCACCACACAAAACCATAACGTCAATTTTGTCCTTAAAGGAAAGGACCTCGTCTACGTGATATACCCCTACCCCTTGGCTTACAAGCTTAACGCTTGATGGGTCACGTCTTGTAAAAACAGCTACAAGAGTCATATCGGGATTTTGGTTAATTGCGCACTCAACACCTCTACCCAAATTTCCGTAGCCAAATATTCCAACTCTTATCAAAATAATCACCTCTTTTTAAAGATGTAACTATTTTATCACAACAAAGGACTTAATGCAATATTTTTTTGCACTAACTACCAAATTTTTCAAATGAAAAATTTTTGTTTCTTTTTTGCTATACTATTGACATTATACACAATATATAGTATAATATTCTTCCAAAGTAGACATTATATTGATTGATGTGGCTACTATCTTTAAACCAAAAGGAGAATTTATTATGAGAGCAGAATGGTATGATTTTGCACCTGGTGCTTGGGAAGAGGAAATCAACGTACGTGATTTTATTCAAAACAACTTCACCCCTTACCTAGGCGACGGTGAATTTCTTTGTGGACCAACACAAAACACTCTTGACCTTTGGGACACCATTAAGGACCTAAAGAAAAAGGAAATCGCTTGTGGCGGTGTCCTTGATATGGACACTAAGATTGTTTCAACTATCACCTCTCACGATGCCGCATATATAGACAAGGACAAGGAGCAAATCGTAGGCTTACAAACAGATAAGCCACTAAAACGTGCCCTTCAGCCCTATGGTGGTATTCGTATGGCGGAAAAGGCTTGTCGTGAGTTCGGCTATGAGGTTGACCCCGACGTTTTACAAACCTATACCGAGCACAGAAAGACTCATAACGCAGGTGTATTCGACGTTTACACCCCCGAGATGAGAAGATGTCGCTCAAATCACATAATTACGGGACTTCCCGACGCATACGGCAGAGGTAGAATTATCGGCGACTATCGTCGTGTTGCCCTCTATGGTGTTGACCGTCTTATCGAGGATAAGCAAAACGCAAAGGACGGCACAAAAATCACAATGTATGCAGACGTTATAAGGGACAGAGAGGAAATTGCAGAGCAAATTCGTGCCCTTTATATGCTTAAGGCTATGGCGCAAAAGTACGGCTGTGATATTTCAAAGCCTGCAAAGACACTAAAGGAAGCAACTCAAGCCCTTTATTTTGCATATCTTGGCGCAGTTAAGGAGCAAAACGGCGCAGCAATGAGCCTTGGTAGGACCTCTACCTTCCTTGACATTTATGCCGAAAGAGATATTAAAAATGGTGTTATTACCGAAAGCGAGGCACAGGAAATTATCGACCACTTCATTATGAAGCTTCGTCTTGTTTGCTTTGCAAGAACACCGGAATACAACGCGCTATTCGCAGGTGACCCTACTTGGGTTACTGAATCTGTTGGTGGTATGAGCACAGACGGACGTCCACTAGTTACAAAAATGTCCTTCCGTTACCTCAACACCCTAAACAACCTAGGCGCAGCACCCGAGCCAAACCTAACTGTTTTGTGGAGCGAAAAGCTACCCGAAAACTTTAAGAAATTCTGTGCTGATATTTCTATTAAGCACCACGCAATTCAATACGAAAACGACGACTTAATGCGTCCACTTCACGGTGACGACTATGCTATTGCCTGCTGTGTTTCCTCTATGAGAATAGGTAAGGAAATGCAATTCTTCGGCGCACGTGCTAACCTTGCTAAGTGCTTGCTTTACGCAATCAACGGCGGTGTTGACGAAATTTCAGGCGAACAGGTTGGACCTGACTATCGTCCTGTTACAGGTGATTATCTTGACTTCGACGACGTAATGACTAAGTACAAGGCTATGATGAAATGGCTTGCACAGGTTTACGTAAACGCACTCAATATAATCCACTATATGCACGACAAGTATTCCTACGAAAGACTACAAATGGCACTTCACGATAAGCACGTAAGACGTTGGTTTGCAACAGGTATTGCAGGCTTCTCCGTTGTTGCCGACTCCTTGTCTGCTATTAAGTACGCAAAGGTAAAGGTTGTCCGTAATGAAAAGGGCATTGTTACCGACTATATCGTAGAGGGCGACTTCCCTAAATATGGTAATGACGACGACCGTGTTGACGAAATTGCAAAGGACGTGCTTCATACCTTTATTAAATACCTACGTCAAAACCACGCATATCGTGAGGGTATTATCACAACCTCAATTCTAACAATTACCTCAAACGTTTCCTATGGTAAAAACACAGGCTCCACCCCTGACGGAAGAAAGCAGGGCGAGGCATTTGCCCCAGGCGCTAATCCAATGCACGGACGTGATTGCTGTGGTGCAGTTGCATCACTTGCTTCCGTTGCAAAAATACCATTTATGGATTCACAAGACGGTATTTCTAACACCTTTACAATAGTGCCAAGTGCCCTCGGTAAAACCAACGAGGAAAGAGTAAACAACCTAGTTGCACTACTTGACGGCTATACAGGTAAGGGTGGCTATCACCTAAACGTAAACGTATTTGACAGAGACCTACTCCTTGAGGCACAAAAGCACCCTGAGCTTTACCCTCAGCTTACAATTCGTGTATCTGGCTATGCGGTAAACTTCATCAAGCTAACAAAGGAGCAACAGGACGAGGTTATTTCAAGAACCTTCCACTCCTCAATTAACTAATGGGAAGAATCCATTCAATTGAAACCTTTGGCACAGTTGACGGTCCTGGAGTAAGATTCGTTGTCTTCTTCCAAGGCTGTCCGTTAAGGTGCAAATATTGTCACAATCCCGACACCTGGGACCTCTCCCTAGGTCAAGACTATTCAGCCGAGGAGCTTATTTCTAAAATGGTAAGAAACCTACCATTTTATAAAACAGGTGGCATTACTGCCACAGGTGGTGAGCCTCTTTTGCAAATCGACTTTTTGACCGAGCTTTTTTCCCTTGCCAAGGAAAAATGCATACATACCTGTCTTGATACCTCAGGCATTACCTTCAATAAGGATAACACCCAAAAGATTGATAAATTGCTTTCGGTTTGCGACCTTGTAATGCTTGATATAAAGCATATTGACAAAAAGTGCCACCTTGACCTAACAGGCAAGGATAACCAACAGGTCCTTGACTTTGCACGCTACCTTTCAAAAAAGAACGTGCCTACAAGGATTCGCCACGTGCTAATCCCACAAATAAACGATAGCGAAAAGGACCTTTCACTCCTTAGCGATTTTATCTCAACCCTTAATTCCGTTGAGTCCGTCGAGGTTTTACCTCTTCACCACCTAGGCGAGTCAAAGTACGAAAAATTAGGTATTCCCTACCCAATGAAAAACCACCCCGTACCCACCCCCAACCAGCTATCAAAGGCAAAAAGCATACTAAACAAAAAAGAGTAGATTTTTGAAAAATCTACTCTTTTTTTCATGAAGCGATAGCTTCATTTCAAGCACGACAAGGTCGTGTATTTCAAGCTAGCTTTAGCTAGCATTCCAAGTGCACTTGTGCACATTTCATTAAACAAAATAGACAAAGAAAAGCCTTCCGTAATTGGAAGGCTTTTGTCTGTATGCTTTTTATTTATTCCCAAATTGTAACTTCGCCATCTACATAGTGCCAATAATTGCCACTTATACTTGGCTCGCTTTCCCTATACCAATGTACAGGACGATTTGAATAGTTCCAGCCAATATTCCAACCACTTGGTTGGCTTTCAGCCTCACAGTAGATTGTAAGTTTTGTGCAATTCCTAAAGGTCTCGTAGCCAATTGAAGTTACGCTACTTGAAATTACTACACTTGTAAGTCCTGTGCAACCAAAAAAGGCACCCTCGCCAATTGTGGTTACTCTATCCCCTATTGTAACACTTGTAAGTCCTGCACAACCAGAAAAGGCAGAGGAACCAATTGAGGTTACGCTATTTGGAATCACTACACTTGTAAGTCCTGTGCAAAATCTAAAGGCAGAGTCACCAATTGTGGTTACGCTATTTGGAATTTCTATATTTGTAAGACTTGTGCAACCCTCAAAGGCACCCCAGTCAATTGTGGTTACGCTATTTGGAATTACTATACTTGTAAGTCCTGTACAACCCTCAAAGGTACTTACACCAATTGCAGTTACGCTATTTGGAATTACTATACTTGTAAGTCCTGTACAACCCTCAAAGGTACCACTGCCGATTGTGGTTACGCTATTTGGAATTGTTACACTTGTAAGTCCTGTACAACCATAAAAGGCACTCCAGCCAATTGTGGTTACGCTATTTGGAATTACTACACTTGTAAGGCTTGTACAACCATAAAAGGCAAAGTTGCCAATTGTGGTTACGCTATTTGGAATTGTTACACTTGTAAGACTTGTACAACCATAAAAGGCACCATTGCCAATTGTGGTTACTTTATTTCCAATTGTTACACTTGTAAGTCCTGCACAACCAGAAAAGGTACTTACACCAATTGCGGTTACGCTATTTGGAATTACTACACTTGCAAGCCCTCTGCAATCCTTAAAGGCCTCGTAGCCAATTGAAGTTACACTATTTGGAATTGTAATACTTGTAAGTCCTGTGCAACCATAAAAGGCAGAGGAGCCAATTGTGGTTACGCTATTTGGAATTACTACACTTGCAAGCCCTCTGCAATCCTTAAAGGCCTCGTAGCCAATTGCGGTAACAGTATATCCATTACCCTTATAGCTTATCTTTTCCTTTATATTTGTCGTAGTGATAGCTGTGCTTTGTCCTGCAACAATAGCTTTTCCTTCATAAATACTGTATCTTAAACCATCATCTACAAGATAAATCTTACCATCGTTTGCTACATCATTATTTTTACAATTCCAAACAGCAGGGCAATCAAAGGGTTTCCACGAACTATCCCAACCGCTTGGTTGGCTTTCTGCCTCACAGTAGATTGTAAGTCCTTTGCAACCAGAAAAGGCAGAGGAGCCAATTGAAGTTACACTATTTGGAATTACTACACTTGTAAGCCCTGTGCAATATCTAAAGGCAGAGGAGCCAATTGTGGTTACGCTATCCCCTATTGTAACACTTGTAAGCCCTGTACAACCAGAGAAGACATCGTCACCAATTGAAGTTACCTTCAAGCCTTTGTATTCTTCGGGAATTACTATGCTTGTTGCATTTTTATCGCAATCTACAACTGCATATCCATCTTGCTTTAACTCTAATTTAATGCCAGTATATTCCGTTTTTCCGTATAGCTTTAAATTACCAGTTGTCCCTTTTTCAATTTTAGAAATTGGATTTGTAAGCTCCTCGTCAAGATACCAACCTAAAAATTCGTAATAATCTTTATTACCGTCAGTAAGAACAATTTCATCCTCAACTGTGTATCTTGTTTTGTTGGTGTGATTTACCCCACCATTATATTCTATTGTATAAGTAATAGTAGTCCAGCTTGCCTCAAGAGTCATATCCTCGGTTGCCACGTAGCCAACGAATACCCATTCAACTCCGCCATAATACCAGCCATCACAGGTATATCCAGCCCTTGTAGGGTCTTGTGGTACTGGAATTTTTCCACCCTTTTCCACCTGTATGCTATCAATCGCACTTCCACCCTTTGTATCAAAGGTAATAGTTACGTAATTCTTGTTGTCTTCGATGTTTCCACCACCCTCAGTATTTCCACCATTTTCTGTGCCTGGGTTATCGTTTCCGCCACAGGACGCAAGTCCTATGCACAAAATTAAGCACAAAATTGATAAAATTATAAGTAAGCCTTTTTTCATTTTTTCTCTCCTTAATTGATTTATTCCTATGCATTAAGCCTTAATATAACGTGTGTTTTTTGATTGACCTATTTTCCTTATTTGTCCGTCCTTAATCATTTTGCTAAGCACGGCTTCTACTGTTGTGGGACTGATGTCAGGCAATATTTCGCAAATATCAGCCTTTGAAATAGGCACTAAGCTATTTAGCACCGTTGCTTCAATTCTTGCAGATTTTGTAATTTTTTTGCCGTGAACTACTGCAAAGCGCTTGTCAAGCTCCTTATAGCACATATATAAAGTTGAAAGAAAATTTTCTATAAACGGAACGTAAGTGTTTTGATTTTCGTGCCAACCGACAGAGGACTCTTGAAGTGCCTCATAGTAGTATCCCTTATAGTTATTAATTTGCTCCTCAAAGGAAACGTATTTTCCTGCATCATAACCATTTTTATAGAGCAAAAGCAAGGACAAAAGCCTTGACATTCTACCATTTCCATCTCTAAATGGGTGAATACACAAAAAATCCAGCACCACGCAAGGAATCAACAATAGCTGATTGATATTAGCATTATTTTTAGCTTCCATATAAGCAAGGACTAGCTGTGTCATAGCTTCCTCAACCTCTGTTGCAGGAGTGGGCTTAAATCTAACTCGACGCTTGCCATTTTTGTCTTGCTCAATAATATAGTTGTCACCCGTTTTGTATTGACCACCATATTCATATCCTGCAATCTGCATCATTGTCTCGTGAAGCCTTAAAATATCGCCCTCATTAAAATCCAACGTATCGTGATAAAGATGAATAGCGTTTAGCGCATCTCTGTAACCGGCGATTTCGCCCTCTGTGTGATTTAGGGGTGCACTGTCCTGATTAACGATAGCAGCAATACGCTCGTCGCTTGTAACAATTCCCTCAATAGCATTTGAGCTTTTTACTGATTGCACTCTTGCAATCCCCTCAAGCTCGGTGAAAATCTTAGCATATTCCTCTTTTCTAACACCTGCCATTGTTTTTAACGCAACAATGCTTGACGTAATATTGATAAGCTTTGAGGGCAATAGCCCATTATTTAAAAAAGAATAATCAAATTTTCTCATATATACACCCCCATTTCTGCACATATTTTACCATATTATATGCAGAAAATCAAGACTTTATGCATATAAATATTAAAATAATATGCAGAAAAATCCGTCGCAAGACGGATTTCATTGCCTAGCAATTTTTCGTAGCGCTAGGTATGATTCATATGGTACCTGTGCGTATCCCATATCGACTCCGTCCTTCATTGAGCCGTGGAAGTCGCTACCACCACTTTTGACAAGTCCGTTTTTGTCGGCAAGGTCGCACAAATACTCTATTTGCTCATTTGTAAAAAGTCCATAATAGCACTCAATTCCCACAAGCCCCTTTTCCTTGGCTATGGGCAAAAGTCCCTCAAGCTCTTCCTTTTCTAGGCTTAATAGAGGATGAGCCAAAACAGGCAAAGCACCAATTTTTCTAACCCACTCAACAATATCTACAAGCTGTGGTCTTGGGCAAGACACGTAATAGCCATTACCCTCCTTTAAAATGGTTGCAAACGCCTCGTTTGAGTCCTTGACGTATACCTTTTTTACTAGCTCCTTTGAAAAATGAGCACGATTTATGCTTTTGAATTCTCTCTTCATTCCCTCGAAATCAATTTGGTAGCCACCCTCAATCAGCGCCTTAGCTAGCCTTTCGTTGCTTTCCCTCTTTAGCCTTTTTCTCTCCTCGAAAAAGTCCTTCATTTTCTCTCTTGCATCCTCGCTTAAAAACAAGGCTAAAAGGTGAGTTTCCTTGCCTAGATATTCAGTTGTAATTTCACTTCCTACAACTGCCGAAACACCCAATTCCTGTGCATATTTTTCAAATTCCCAAGCACCGTCAACACAGTTGTGGTCCGTTAGGGCAATTGCTAAAAGATCCTTTTCCTTGGCATACTCTAAAAGCTGTTTTGGTGTATATGTACCGTCGGAATAGACGGAATGATTATGTAAATCGCAATATTTCATTTGTTCTACCTCGTCTTGATAAAATAAGTTTATCACAAATTTTCTCACTTTTCAACAAAACAGTGCTTTTTTGTGCTACAATATATATTAATGAAGAAAGCCTTCCCCTTGAGGGGAAGGGGGACCACCACCCACAAGTGGTGGTGGATGAGGTGTAGTGCACCTTTTCAACAAAACAGTGCTTTTTTGTGCTACAATATATATTAATGAAGAGAAAAAACCAAGGAGGAATTAAAATGGACTTCAACGGCTTTCAAAAGCTAACACTTTTAGACTACCCAGGAAAGGTGGCTTGCACTCTATTTTTAGCAGGGTGTAACTTCCGTTGCCCCTTTTGTCATAATGCCTTTTTAGTAACCGATATAGATAACTCGATTGTCTTCCCCGAGGAGGAGATACTCGCCTACCTCAAAAAAAGAAAGGGAATTTTAGAGGGCGTTTGCATAACCGGTGGAGAGCCTCTTTTAAGGCACGGGCTTGAGGACTTTATTAAAAAGGTAAAGGACCTAGGACTTTGCGTTAAGCTTGACACAAACGGCACCGACCCAGAAAAATTGAAAGGTCTCATTGAAAAGGGACTTATTGACTACGTTGCAATGGACATAAAAACCTGTCCTGACAAATATCCCCTTGTGGCAGGAGTGCCTAATTTAGACGTTTCGCCCATACTAAAAAGCGTTGAGCTTTTAAAGACAAATATAGTGCCCTATGAGTTTAGGACAACTATTGTTAAGGAGCTTCACGAAATACAAGATATAGAAAAAATCGGTGAATGGATAAAGGGTACACCAAAATATTTTTTACAGAATTTTGTTGACTCCGGCAACCTAATCGAGGGTAATTTGCACGAACATGACAAAGAAACGTTAGAAAAAATGGTCAAAATCGCACGTACTTTTGTGCCAAATGCCGAAATTCGCGGAATTTGACGAAAACACAAGATATTGTGAAATTTACTATTGACAAAGCACAAGATATATGGTAGAATAATTTCACACCACAAAATATAGCCTACTCGACCAATAAGTTTAGTAGGCTATATTTTAGCGAATAGCAAAAAAAATTAAAAACATACAAAAATCAAAAGGAGAAAGAACTATGTACAACGTTATTAAGCGTGACGGCAAGATTGTTGATTTTAACATTAAGAAAATCAGCGATGCAATTGCACAAGCATTTGATGCTTGCCAAAAGCAGTACAATCAGGACGTTATTGACTTCCTAGCACTTAAGGTTACTGCTGACTTCGAGCCAAAAATTGAAGATGGAAAGGTATCCGTTGAGCACATTCAGGACAGTGTTGAGTCCGTGCTTATCAAGGCTGGCTACGACGACGTTTCTAAGGCATACATTATCTACCGTCGTCAAAGAGAAAAGATTCGTAACATCAATGCAACAATGGTTGACTACAAGGCAATCATTGACAACTACCTAAACATTGCAGACTGGAGAGTTAAGGAAAACTCCACAGTTACCTACTCAGTTGGTGGTCTTATTCTTTCAAACTCAGGCGCAGTTACAGCTAACTACTGGCTATCTGAGGTTTATGATGACGAAATTGCAAACGCACACAGAAATGCTGATATTCACATTCACGACCTTTCAATGCTTACAGGCTACTGTGCAGGCTGGTCACTAAAGCAACTCATTCAAGAGGGTCTTGGTGGCGTAACAGGTAAGATTACCTCTGCCCCTGCATCTCACCTATCCACCCTTTGCAACCAAATGGTAAACTTCCTTGGCATTATGCAAAATGAGTGGGCAGGCGCGCAAGCATTCTCATCCTTTGACACATATTTGGCACCATTCGTAAAGGTTGACAACCTAACCTATAAAGAGGTTAAGCAATGCATTCAATCCTTTATTTACGGTGTAAATACACCATCACGTTGGGGTACACAATCTCCATTTACAAACATTACACTTGACTGGACAGTTCCAAATGACCTAGCTGAGCTAAACTGCATCGTAGGTGGTAAGGAATTAGACTTCAAGTACAAGGATTGTAAGAAGGAAATGGATATGATAAACAAGGCGTTTATCGAAATTATGATTGAGGGCGACGCAAACGGTCGTGGCTTCCAATACCCAATTCCAACCTATTCAATCACTCGTGACTTCGACTGGAGCGAAACAGAAAACAACAAGCTTCTCTTCGAAATGACTGCAAAATACGGAACACCTTACTTCTCCAACTATATCAATAGTGATATGGAGCCAAGCGACGTACGTTCAATGTGCTGTCGTCTAAGACTTGACCTTCGTGAGCTAAGAAAGAAGTCCGGTGGCTTCTTCGGTAGTGGTGAATCCACAGGCTCAGTTGGTGTTGTAACAATCAATATGCCAAGAATTGCTTACCTTGCACAAAACGAGGCTGACTTCTATGCTCGTCTTGACAGACTTATGGACATCTCTGCTCGTTCACTTAAGGTTAAGAGAACAGTTATTACAAGACTTCTTGAAAACGGCTTGTACCCATACACAAAGAGATATCTCGGCACATTCAATAACCACTTCTCAACAATCGGTCTTGTAGGTATGAACGAGGCTTGTCTAAACGCAAGCTGGATTAAGAAGGACCTTACTGAACAAGAGGCACAAAAGTTCACAAAGGACGTGCTCAACCATATGAGAGAGCGCCTATCTGACTACCAAGAAAAGTATGGCGACCTTTACAACCTTGAGGCAACTCCTGCTGAATCCACGTCCTTCCGTCTTGCAAAGCACGACGTTAAGCACTACCCAGACATTATTACTGCAGCTAAGGACGACCAAACAAAGACTCCTTACTACACAAATAGCTCACACTTACCTGTTGGCTATACAGAGGATATCTTCTCTGCTCTTGAAATTCAAGACGAGCTTCAAACACTCTACACCTCAGGTACAGTATTCCACGCATTCCTAGGCGAGAAATTGCCTGACTGGAAGGCTGCTGCTTCCCTCGTTAGAAAGATTGCTGAAAATTACAGACTTCCATACTACACAATGTCCCCAACCTACTCCGTATGTAAGACTCACGGCTACATTTCCGGTGAGCATTACAGATGCCCAGAATGTAACTCTGTAACAGAGGTTTACAGCCGTATTACAGGCTACTATCGTCCTGTTCAAAACTGGAACGACGGTAAGGCACAAGAGTACAAGGACAGAAAGGTATATAACATCGCAAACTCCAAGCTTACAAGAAATGGCAAGCCTGAGGAAAAGAAGGCAGAATACCAATGCTGTGAGCCAAAGAGCGAAAACGCAGTTTACCTCTTTACAACTGCTACATGTCCAAACTGTAAAATAGCTTGCTCACTTCTTGACAAGGCAGGCGTTAAGTATGAAAAGCTTCTTGCAAATGAGCACCCAGACCTCGTTTCTGAGTTCGGCATTAAGCAAGCACCAACACTTGTTGTAGTTGAAAACGGCAACGTAACAAAAGCAACAGGCGTTTCAGATATCAAGAAATATATCGGTGCATAATTATGTATGATATTATAGTTGTCGGCGGTGGTCCAGCAGGGCTTACCGCCGCCCTATATGCACGTAGGGCAAATAAAACAGTATTAGTTATCGAAAAGGAAACCTTCGGCGGTCAAATCACCCATTCCCCTTGCGTTGAAAACATTCCAGGCTTCGTTAAGCTTTCAGGCAACGAATTTGCCGAGAAAATGGTCGAGCAGGTTATGGAACAGGGTGCTGACGTTGAAATCGACGAGGTTATGGAGATAATTGATGGCGAAACTAAAACAGTTGTGTGCGAGGGTGCAAAATTTGAGGGCAAATCCGTAATAATTGCAACAGGCGCTAAGCATAGACTCTTAGGACTTGAGAGAGAAACCGACTTTATCGGTAACGGTATTTCCTTCTGTGCCGTTTGTGACGGTGCATTTTACGAGGGAAAGACAGTTGCAGTTATCGGTGGTGGCAACTCTGCGCTTCAAGAGGCGCTTATGCTCTCCGACCTTTGTAAAAAGGTTTACGTTGTACAAAATCTTGACATACTAACAGGCGAGAAAAAGCTTCAAGAGCTTATCTCCAAGCGTGAAAATATTGAAGTTATAACAGGCACACTTGTAAAGGAATTAAAGGGCGAGGTTGACCTTTCCTCAATCCTACTTGAAAATAACAAGGGTGAAAAAACCGAGCTTGTAATCGACGGAATGTTCGTTGCAATCGGTCTAATTCCACAAAACGACTTTGCTAAAAACGTAATCCCACTAAATAGCTACGGCTACGCACTAGCCGACGAGAGCTGTGTGGTTGATGCAAAGGGCATCTTCGTTGCCGGCGACTGCCGTCAAAAGCAAATCCGCCAAGTAGTCACCGCCTGTGCCGACGGCGCCACCGCCTCCCTCAAGGCTTGCGACTACGTCGACTCCCTTAAATAAACAAAAAAACTCAAGGTAGTTATACCTTGAGTTTTTTTGTTACCTAGTTTTAAGACTTAACGTTATTCAACGTAGAACTCATACGTTATCGTGTTCAAATCACACTCAAAATTAACAGCGTTTGTGCCCCCGGCCCAATTTTCATATTCTTCAAATTCAACAACATAAATGTATGCTAATATAAATTCAATTGCATCACCATCTACTACATATGTATTTTGACTGCTGTAATTTTTGTATACTTCATCTCCATAATATGGATTAGGATTTAATGGGTCCTCTGGTCGAATGGCTGGCCACCCTCCACCAGTAGCAACAAGCTTACCAATCTGGTTGCGCACTCCATCGTCAAATCCAGCATATATTGTTGCCGTGGCATCGTATTTGTTAGAACGATATTGCAACGATGCACTGCATTTTACTTTGATTTTGACACGAAGATGTCCTGTGGATTGAATATCTTTCAACTCCTCTGGTACTTCAATTTTAACATTTGTATTGCCGTCTATCCTTATTCTCGACACGTAGTTGGAACGCTTTGCAACAGTTCCTGTTATATTTTTAGTATAAGTCTGCTCATCAACCCAATGTGCATGTAGAATTTTGCCATTAGCATTTTTTAACTGAGTTGTTTTGTAGAAGTCACCTTGTCCATCATCGCTTTCATACCAACCAGCAAATATATAGTTATCCTTTTTAGCTAAAACTGGCAAGGTTACGCTTGAATCGTTTATATATAAATTAATATTTTCAACATTAAGTGTTCCACCGTTTAAGTCCAATTGCAAATTGTGAACCTCTGTTTTCCACTTAGCATAAATTTTTATGTCCTCTAAATTAGCTAATACGCTTGATCTATAAGGAGTTGTATATGCAGAATCCATATACCAACCATCAAAGATATAGTATGTTCCTTCAACTACATTGTAGTCAGCATTTTCATAGTATTTTCCTTCGACCTTGCGAGATGGAGTTTTTATGTTAACCAAAGTGTCTTCAACTGTATAATAATATGTTCTGGTAGAGTCCCCTTCGTCACATACAATCTTGTAGCTATTGATTTGATATACTGCAAATAATTCAAGTTGTCCATCCTCTAAATCAGGCAATCTATCAATTTCCTTTCCTACAGGAAAATCTACGCTTTCGCCCTCACTGCTTGTGCTCCAACCACGGAAGGTGTATCCTCTTAATTGTGAAGCTGGCATTGTAAGCTTGTCTAAATAGTGTGCACTTTGAGATGCTGTATCGCATTGTCCCTCTCCAGCATTATAAGTGATAGACAATTGGTCTGCTGCCCATTTTGCACTAAGCTTTACATCGCTTGTGACTACATCACTTGTAGCATTCCACTTTTCATTGCTTTCTGTGTACCAGCCCATCATATGAAAGCCATCTTTTTTTACATCTGTTGGAAATTCTATCTTATCCTCGTAATACAAGGTTGTACTACTATCGTCTTTCCCGTTGTTATATTCAAATGTAACAGTATATTGATTTTTCTCCCATGCTGCTTCTAGGACAATATCGCCAAATATACGATTCTTTTCAACATCCCAAATCTCTCCGTCTTCTGTACGGAAGCCTATCAAATGATATCCTTCCTTAATCTTATCAAAGGGAATTTCAAGATGCTTTCCAAAGGTTGAGCCGAATTCAATAGATTCGCCACTACCGTCATTGACATTTACTGTAATATTATACTCTCTTATACCTAAAAAGTAGTATCCGATTAATACCACCGTACACAAAAGAACCGCAAGCACGATAAAGTGAGCCCTATGCTCCTGAAAATACATTTTTTTGGTGTATGTATTATTTTTATTAAATTGCTTATCAAACGTTGACACCGTGGACTTTTCTACCCTAGCAGTTCCACCAAAAAATTCTGAAAGCAACTTGGCTTTTCCAGAATATTTTGTTCTCTTGCCACCGTTATCGTCTAAATACCACTTACCCATTTTTTCTCCAATCTCCTCTTATTAATTCACTTTTGCGAATTATCCTTTCAGTTGGCATTAGGCTTCGCTTTGCTAGTTTGGTGCTTATCTCGGTAGCCATTAATTATGCTATCAGCTTCCGTTTCTGCCAAAGCCTCCAACTGTTCATAAAATGTCGCCATTTTTGAGGAAACCTCTTTTTGGGTAGCAGTCAAATATGATTTTTTTTCATTTTCTATCATATCCTTATTGCCTTCTTTTGCCTCGTCAACAGCTAAGCTTAGCTTGTAATATTCCTCAACTACAACTGGCAGAATTTCCTCACAGTATTTTGGATTCTTTCTAACTATATACCTAGGAGTTCTTTTTGCATTAATCATATCGATATAATACATAAACTTGTCAAAGTTTCCGACAGTATTGTTAGTAGAGACACCACCCTTTCTTACCTTTACAAGCTTTCTTATTTTTCTATGTAAATTAGAGGGCTTTATGCTATATAGCTTTTTCTTAAGCAGTTTTCCCACAAATTTACTTTTACTCTTTCGTAGCTCGCCAACTCTTTCGATTTCAGCATATTTTTCATTACAAGCCTTTTGCTTTTCCTTCAAATATTCCGAATATGTAGCTGACAGCTTTTGATATTTTTCGTCAATCGTCATTTGCTTATCTCCAAATTTTTTTATTACCACGATAATTTTCAATCGGTTTGTTGTTAACGTTGTTCACCTTTCTAACCTTATGAGAATCATAATACCCAACGAACTCATTTTTTTCATCTTTTATAGAATCCATTAATTCTTTTTCTTTTTTTGCTATTTCTGCTACTTCCTCTGCAAAACCCATGCATTGTTCACCATAAAACTTTATTATGTTTTCTATAGAATCCAATTCAACAACCAACTGTGTCTCAACCTTGTTCCCATTTTCGTCTTCTTTAAAAACTACCATTTCGGTATTTTTTCCATCTGGCGACCATGCTTCAACATCTTTCATTCCAACAGAAACACTAAGTCCAAAAGCAGCACAAACGAGACCAATCCAACCGAAAACCCTTCTTTTTCTTTGAGTTGGTGTTAATCTATCCTTTGGAATGTCAATCTTTGCAAAACCAAAAGATGAATCGTCATTAAATTTTAGATCATCTGCAAAGCTAATTGGGACCTGCTTCTTATCAAATGTGTTGTCTTCGCTCAAGTTTCGTCTATTTTCGTCAACTACTATCTCGCCATAACGTCTTGCTATTTCCCTCTCTTGAGCTTCGATTTCGTCTGCAACTGCTTCATTCAAAGCCTTCCACTCTGGGTCTTGCATATACTTGTCACTGTCGCCCATTCCGTAATCATGCTTTTTTAAGTAGTCCGACATTTTTTGCATAGCAGATTTACTCTCGGGTGCATTCTCTATAACGTTTCGCATATCGTCGTCTATGTCAACGCCAAATAGCTTGTTTGGTAATCCCTCTATTTTTATGCCATTGTATTCAGCTATGATGTCGCCAAGTGTTTTTAGCTTTATAAGTGCCGCCGACGATAGTTCCTCGGTGGTGTATTCGCAACCACCTACAGACTCGGCAATTTCTCCCATGCTTTCATATGTAGTTCTTAACGATGCAGCCTGCATCTCTAACTCTTCTTTTTTACTTTGAACTTCCTTTACCTTTTCTTGCAGCTGTTGCAATTGACCTTGAATCGCTTTTATTTGACTCAATACTGCTAAATATGCTGGGTTGTCCTCTTCTACGACATGTTCGTTTCCATCCTTATCCACATATACCTTTTTTATTTTAGGTGGAATTGTGGACAACTGACTGCTTAACTGCTCTAATTGAGAAGTAAGATTCTCAATTTGTGAGTTTAATCCAGCTAATTCCTCTGTGCACTGAGCTATGAGCTCTTGTGCTTTTTGGCTCTCTTCCATAATTTGGTTTTGAGCTTCTTTCGCCATGCTCCTGATTTTTTCGGACATTTCTCTTGCTTTTTCCTGCTGGTCTCTCACAGCATTAGAAAAGCTTCTAACATCGTCTTCACTCACATTTGCTCTCATTATTTACCTCTAATGTACCTATTTCTGCGAACTGTATTTTTTATTTATTCCATCAATATCTATCGACTCCAATGATTTACAAGCTTCGCTTAACTGATTTGCCAAAGACGACAGCATATCTATTTGCTTTCCGTAAGCATCAATAAACTCACCAAACGAGTCGTGAACAGGGTCATCCCATGTCGAATTATAATAGCTACCATTCAAAGTGCTTTTTATGGAACTAGACTGGCCATCGATATTGCTTATTTTTTCAAGATTAAATATCATTTTTATCCCCTTTGTGCTTAAAATCTTATTCGGTTATATGCCTCTACACATTCCATAAGCTTACCAAGATATTTTTTAGCCATTTCAAGCCTTGCATTCATATCATTTAACGCATCTGTTGCGGTTGCAACCCTATTAGAAGTCCTTGTGTAGTTTATACTTGTAAACTCTTCGCCTGCAAGTTTAAGTCTTTTTTCAACAATTCCTATTAAAAACTCTATTATTTCTATTGCTTCGGTAATACTGCTAGCACCGTCAATTAATGCGTTGGTATCTACACGCATATCCATTTTATATTTCCTCGCTTCTTTGTGGCATTAATTCGCTTTATTCCCAAATTTTTCTAATTTTTTCCTCAAAATGTTTAACTGACTTTGAAAGCTCTAAAAGCTCTCCGCGGGCATTTTCCATTTTTTTTATAAAACCATCTACTGCTCCATCTATTCTTTCATAGTTAACAGTTTTAAATTCATCAGAAACTGACACCAATCTTCTCCTCATTATGCTCGCCACATGCTCCAAGATATTGCATCTTTTTTCTATATCCACAATTGTATAGTGAATTGTCGATATGGACTCAATATTGTATTCATCAATATTTTCTTTTATTTTCATTCGTTACATTACCTCTTTCGTTGTTAAATATCTTTACCATCAAACATTAAGATTTTCACTAATCATAATGTGTCAATCGTCTTTCTAGGTCCGCTCTCGCCTCTTCTAATATTGCTAAGTCTTTTTTTAGTGCAGTAGTTATCTCCTCAATAAAACCTTTAAACTGATGATATTGCGCATCCTTCCACGCCTCTTCTAAATCGTCAGTTTTTCTTTTTATCATGTTTAATTCCGCTGTTACAGCCTCATCAAATTCATACAAGTCCTTAATTACTTTCCTTACAACTACTGCCTTGGATCTTCCCTTTTCATAAATTGGCATATATACATTCTCCTTTTCATTTTAATTATGGTTTAGTTTTTAAGACTTATTTTCTCATTAGTCCCTTGTGCTGATAGTATCTAAACTTGCAAAATATTTGCTGGTTAATAGAGGCAAACGCCATATTTTCGTTTACTCCGTTTAGCATAGTTGCCTTAAAACTATTGCCTATAATATTAGATCCAGCATCGCTTGGATTCTGTACCAAAATCTTGTAGGCACTCATTCCTAATATTTCACCATCTGCATGTGAAAATAATTTTTCTCCCAAACTGCTAGTTAAATGCATTGAATCCATTGAAATACATACAAACATATTAACTTTATAGGCATTGTTTAACAAACTCATAAGAGTTTCCTTTCCAACAATTACCGTATTGCTATCGTTTGTCTTTAATCCTATTTGTTGCTTCAATTGCGCCGTAATCTCTCCTATTGACATATCGCTCTCGCTTTCCTCTGACAAACTAAGCTCATATCCCTTTATTAGTTTTTTATTGTCAAGCAAATCCGCTATATTTTGAGTAGCATTAATTACAAAAACAAGTGGCTTGTGCTTGTCTCTCAAATTTGCAGTTCTTTTCTCGTAGATATCCTGTACCATTTTTAATGCTTTAAGATAATCTTTCTCATCAACGCATTTTACCAATGGAGAAGTTTCTTGGTCGCAAATACTCTTTAACTGTTGCTTCATTGAAGCATCAACAACAATCGTATCGCACCCTCTCTTAATGGATGAAATAACAACAGATGCTAAAATATTGTCGTGTGCCTCTTGATTTGATCCAACCATAACAAGAGGTCTGCTATTTTCAAAGAGTCCTGTTACTACTGAATGGTCAGAATAGTTTTCACCGAATGGAATATCGTAGGCATCTTGGGAAAGCAAGCTTTCGAATTTATCTCCTTCAATTTCCAATGGAGATTGGTCGCCAATGCTTACTACATCAATTGGGTAATCGCTCCATTTTTCACGAATTCGTTTTGCATACTCGTCGGTTTTTCCACCATCCCAAGCAATTCTTATTTTCTCACAATCGGCGCCAGAATTGTTAGATGCAAATGCCATGTATGAGCCCACAGGCACTGTACTTGAAACCAAGCTTGCATACTTTTTGCTTAGCATTTTCTCTGCATCGTCCTTATCTACATCAAAGCAGTATCTACCATCTACAAATTTAATGGTGCTACTCATTTTATGTGACAAGGCTTGTGTTGCAAGAATCAAATGTATTCCTTGAGAACGACATTTTCTAACAATATCCTCACACTTTTTGGCAAGAGATTCTTCTTCAAACAAATATTGACATTCATCAATAATTATTATCAATCTAGGCATTTTTTTCTTGCCATATGAATTTGATACAATCTCCCTGTTGTACTCAGCAATATTCTTAATGGTTTTGCCTATTTTTCTTTCAAGTGCAAGGAATTCCTTGTTTCTTCTTTCGCTTTCTGCAAGAATATTAGAAAGTATTATTCCACCCTCTTCTGGCTTATTATTTTGAGAAAGCACCTTAACGTGAGGAATTTTGCATTCATCCGTTGCATAAACAGAGGATGATATACCATCCTTAAAGTCTAATAGCTGGAAGATAACATCATCAGGTGAATACTTCATAGCACCATTTATAATCATTGAGTCAATAAGTGTAGATTTACCTGTACCAGGCTTACCTAAAACCAAATTAGCTATTGGTGCCTTTCCTACGCAGTTAAGCTCAACCTCCCATACATTAGGCTCGTTAAGTCCGATAGGTATAACAATCGCCTCGTGTTGGCTAGGGTCAGCCTCAGCCTCACCAAAGCCGATTCTTTCATAAGGTATGTATGAAAGCTCATTTTCCTTAGAATTTTTGCAATAATTGCTACAAAAATCGTACACATGCTGTGCTTCCATCGACTCAGACACTTTTATCAAATCTACGTTACAGCCATTTTTATCAGTAAATACTCCGTCCTTTAACTCAAAAACCTGACACATTGATGTCATCTGAGTTAAAATGTTGCGATAGGAGGCTGACCTTCTGTCATCAGGCTTGTCAGTAGAAAAATCATCTACTATGATAAATCTAACACCACAGTGGTAAAGACCCTTAATACAGCCATAAAATGCCTTTAGGTTTTCCTCTGAAAGCCCATTCAGTATATTATGAACAACTACTATTTGATATTGTTCCGTCCTTATTCCCTTTTCATAAAGCCCGTTCAAATCAAAGCAATCATTTTCCAATAGCTTAGCTCTTATTTGATTGCTTCTATTTTCTACTGTATTTAATAGCATATTGAATCTTTGCTGATTTGTGCATGGCTCATCCATTACAGAAAATCCATTTTTGATAACAGCACTATATACAGCATTCAATTTTTTCATTGAGGAAAAATAGGAGCTACAAATTGCCACCTTAGCAGACCCAGATGGATATGCTTCTAAGTAATTCAATAGCAATCCAACGAGAGTGTTTTCCACAATCGAATCAAAGGTATCAAATCCACTGTTATCTATTTGCAAAATAACATTACCCTCGTTTTTTGCATCAATATCATATGGAATCCTTATTACCTCTTCACTAATTATTTTTGCAAGCTCCTCGTTTGTGTTAAGCAAGCAATTTCCAATAGATATATACTCCGGCACCTTTTTTGCCTTGTTAGGAATAGACATATTGTTGTAATCCTCAACGCAACGACCTTTTTCCTCGAGATATCTTTCTTTTATAACCTGATAATATTTATCCCTTTTAGCAAAATATTTGCTCTTTTCTTCCTCTATTTCCTTATCTCTTTCTTCCTCAAGCTTCTTTTTTTCCTTTTCAGCTTGAGAAAAATCTTTTCTTTGTCGCTCTTCTAAAGAATTTAGCTTCTCTGCTAGTGCCTTTAATACCTTTTTTGTCTGGTCAATCTGTTGCTGAGTTGTTGCGGTTGCAGTGATTTTCACGTCAAACATGGAAAGTGTTTCCTTATTCTTTGCGTAGAAATCCTTTTGTAGCAAATAGTTAATTCCGTCCTTTAGTGTCTTTTTATTAATCTCTATTTGACCTTCAACAGCTTTAATATCATCCTCTAGCTTTTTCAATTCTCCAAATTTTTCAGCAATTATTTTCGCATACCTATCCGTTATTTGTTTCAATGCGTCATTCGCCGTTCCCCTAAGCTTTTTAATTTTTGGAGAAAACTCCACTAAATCATTTACTAGCATCTCTTAAACTCCCTAAACTTATTTTTTGACAAAAAAACACCACATAATTGATATTATGTGGTGTTTTTAATGGCTATATAAAGTTTTTTATAAGAATTTAGGCTGGAGCCTAGAAGAATATAAGTGGTTTAATCTTTTAATTGTTGACTTATACATGCAATTGTGATAAAATTTAATTAGAATTACATAAATTTCACAACATAATATCAATTATGTTGTATTAACACCTAACAAGCCCTAGTTGTTGTATTTGCATTTGATGAATTTCCCCTGTTTCCATAGTATAAATTCGTGTAGTGTTAACACTGCTGTGGCCTAGTATATCAGCAAGTCGCACAACATCCTTTTCTTTGGCATAATAGGTCCTTGCAAATAGGTGACGAAGATTATGTGGAAATGCCTTTTTCTCTGACACTCCTGTTTTTCTGCTTAGTTCTTTAATTTCACTCCAAATATTTGACCTATCGAGCGGATTCCCATTTTTGCTTACAAAAATTGGGCCTTTTTTTATTTGTCTTTTTTGTGCATATTCTTTTAATCTTTCGCAAAGTTGAATGGGTAAAAATGCATACCTGTGTTTTCCTTTGCAGCTTATTTCAGCCCTTTGATGTTCAATTGCTTCAACCGTTATAAATCTTAATTCTGATACCCGAATTCCCGTTGAACACATAGCTTGAATTAACAAATACAACCTTTGGTCCTTTTTCCTTTCCGCAATTGAAAGAAGCTCTTCATATTCAACCTTTGTTAATTCCCTTTCCTTTGAAGCAAATAGCTGTTTTTGTATTTTTAATGTTTTAACTCGCAAATCAAACCATTCTAGATAGTTAAAAAAGCTATTAAGTGATGACAGCATAGAATTAACACTTGTTGCAGTATATTTTTTCATCAAATATCCCTTGTAATCCAACACGCAAGACTTGTCAAGCTTTTTATCCCGAGCCCAATTATGAAAGGTGTTAATATCTCTCATATATTTTTCTATTGTAGCACTTGATTTTTCTTCTTCAATTAACCGTTGTTTGAAGCTTTCGATGTTGAAAGATGTAATTTTTTTCATTTTTTATCTCCTTTTTCCTTTATATTTTCCAATTAATTAAAAGACAATTCACACATCCACAAAACCTTTTTTAGTTATACCTTAAACGTGCA
Source organism: Clostridia bacterium (assembly GCA_017399145.1). Taxonomy (GTDB): domain Bacteria; phylum Bacillota; class Clostridia; order Oscillospirales; family CAG-272; genus RGIG2000. The sequence goes on from JAFQEG010000004.1 coordinate 75,529, forward strand.
AAGCACTCATAACGTTGACCCGTGGTCAATTCATAACTGAAAAAAGCCTTGACGATTTTCGTCAAGGCTCTTTTCTTACTTCTTAATTCCTAGTTGCTCAAGAATTGAGTCTGCTACAATGCCTCGTTTGTTGTCTGTGCGAATACTGAAATTGACATAACCAATACCAAAGAAAGCACGCATAAAACAACTAGAAAAAGTTTGCTTGACTTCTTCATTTTTTGTTCTCCTTTGCCTTGAATATACTATAAATTAGGTTAAAATGCAAGGTTTATTTTGTAAAAAATAAAAAAACTATCCACCTGCTTTGTTCAAACTTTGTTCACATATTAGTGCTATAATGTAAGGTGGATTATTATTGAAATCCAATCAATCGACAATTTTTACATTTATATACTTACTTATTGTGCAGTCGCGCAAGAAAGGAGAAAAATGAACAAATATCGTATAGGTATTGACGTAGGCTCAACTACTGTAAAGGTAGTAGTCATAGACGAGAAAAATACAATACTCTTTGGCGAGTACGAAAGGCATTGCGCCCACACACAGGAAAAGCTTTGTGAGCTTTTAAAAAGGGCTCAGGAACAGCTTGGTGATTTTGAATTACAGGCGCAAATCACAGGCTCAGGTGCTATCAACCTTGGCAAGGCATTAAATATCGACTTTATTCAAGAGGTAGCCTCAGTTGCCTCTGCCCTAAAGTTTTTAGCGCCTCAAACCGACGTTGCAATCGAGCTAGGTGGCGAGGACGCAAAAATAATTTACTTCGATGGTAACAACATCGAGGAAAGAATGAACGGAATTTGTGCCGGTGGCACAGGCTCGTTTATTGACCAAATGGCAGCGATTTTGCAGACTGACGCAACAGGCTTAAACCGTGAGGCGGAAAATTACAAGCAAATTTACCCAATTGCAGCTCGCTGTGGCGTATTTGCAAAAACCGACATTCAGCCCCTTATTAACGAGGGCGCAACAAAGGCAGACCTATCTGCCTCAATCTTCCAATCCGTTGTAAATCAAACGGTATCAGGTCTTGCCTGTGGCAAGCCAATCCGTGGCTGTGTTGCGTTCCTTGGTGGACCGCTTCACTTCTTGCCCGAGCTAAAAAAGGCGTTTATAAGAACACTTAAGCTAACACCGGAAACAACGGTTGATCCGGACAATTCTCACCTCTTTGCAGCCTATGGCGCAGCAATTGAGTGTACGGATAAAACCCCAAAAACAACCCTTTCAAGCCTTATTGAAAGCCTTGACAAGGGCGTAAAAATGGAATTTGAGCTAAAAAGGCTTGACCCCTTGTTCGAAAACGAGCAGGACTACGAGGAATTTATAAAAAGACATGCCCGTGCAACAGTTAAAAAGGGCGACCTTTCTACATACGAGGGCAACTGCTTCCTAGGAATTGACGCAGGCTCTACCACAACTAAGGTAGCCTTAATTAGCGAAAATGGCGAGCTACTCTATTCCTTCTACGAAAATAATCAAGGGTCACCAATTAAGGCGACCCAAAAGGCAATGGCTCAGCTCTCTGCCCTAATGCCCAAAAATGCAAGAATTGCTTATTCCTGCTCAACAGGCTATGGTGAAAAGCTACTAAAATCTGCCCTTTGCCTTGACTGTGGCGAGGTTGAAACAATAGCCCATTGTACCGCTGCCGAGTTTTTCGACCCAGCCGTTGACTGTGTACTTGACATAGGCGGACAGGACATGAAATGCGTTAAGCTAAAGAATGGTAGCGTTGACAACATTCTTCTAAACGAGGCTTGCTCCTCTGGCTGTGGCTCATTTATTGAGTCCTTTGCCAATTCTCTTGGCTATACCGCAAAGGATTTTGCAAAGGAGGCAATCCTTGCTAAAAACCCAATCGACCTAGGCACAAGATGCACTGTATTTATGAACTCAAACGTAAAGCAAGCACAAAAGGAGGGCGCAACCGTGCCCGACATTTCTGCCGGTCTTGCCTACTCGGTTATCAAAAACGCACTTTATAAGGTAATTAAATTAAATTCACCAAGTGACCTAGGTGCCCACGTTGTAGTACAGGGTGGTACCTTCTATAACCACGCAGTTTTACGTGCCTTTGAAAAAATTTCTGGAGTTGAGGCTACCTGTCCTGACATTTCAGGAATAATGGGTGCCTTCGGTGCTTCTCTAATTGCTAAAAACAGATGGCATGGCAAACAAACTACCACACTTTCCTTTGAGGAAATCGAAAATCTTACCTTCACAACCGAAACAATTCGTTGTGGTGGTTGCTCAAATAAATGTATTCTTACAGTAAATAAATTCCCAGGTGGCAGACGACACATTACAGGCAATCGCTGTGAAAAGGGCTCAGGTGAAAAAATCGAGGGTCAAAGAGGCGAAAACCTTTGTGCCTATAAGCTTGAAAGGATTCTAGGCTATGAATCCTTGCCTAAGGAAATGGCTCCCCGCGGTGTTATCGGCATACCAAGAGTTTTAAATATTTACGAAAACTACCCCTTCTGGGCAACCTTCTTTAAGGAATTAGGCTTTAGCGTTGTCCTATCCCCAAAATCCACAAGAAAGCTTTACGAGATGGGTATGGACACAATCCCCTCGGAATCCGAGTGCTACCCTGCAAAGCTTGCCCACGGACATATAAAGTGGCTAATCGAAAATGGCATCGACACTATTTTCTATCCTTGCGTTTTCTATGAAAACCAGGAAAACGAGGGAAGCCAAAACCACTACAATTGCCCTATCGTTGTTTCCTACTCTGAAAACATCAAAAACAACGTTGAGGAAATTGTTGAGGGTAAAATTCGCTACCTTCGTCCCTTTATTGCCTTTACAAGCCAAGCAATCGCCACCGAGCGACTTTGCAATTACTTCACTAAGGAAAGACCATTCTTTAACCTTACTGAGAGTGAAATCAAAAAGGCAGTTGACAAGGCTTGGAGGGAGCAACAAACCGCTAAGGAGGACGTACGCAAAAAGGGTGCCGAAGCACTTAAAAATCTTGAAAATAGCGGGGGACGTGGCATAGTTTTAGCCGGTAGGCCCTACCACCTTGACCCAGAAATCAACCATGGTATCCCTGAATTGATAGCCTCTTATGGCTTTACTGTGTTTACCGAGGACTCCCTACCAATAGTCCACGACCAAATCAAAAATCTAAGAGTAAACGACCAATGGGTTTACCACTCAAGACTATATAACGCAGCAACCTATATTCGTGATAAGGAAAATTTAGAGTTAATTCAGCTAAATTCCTTTGGCTGTGGCATTGACGCAGTAACAACCGACCAGGTTAGCGAAATACTTGAGGGAAGTGGCAAGCTTTACACAGTTTTGAAAATAGACGAGGTAAACAACCTAGGCGCTGTGCGTATTAGAATTAGAAGTCTAATCTCTGCTATGAATATGCGTCGTGAAAAGGGAATTTTGCCAAATCCCGTACCCGTTGACTATCAGCGTACAGAGTTTACAAAGCAAATGTATCAGGACAAGTACACAATTCTTGCCCCACAAATGTCACCAATTCACTTTGATATCCTAGGTCCCCTCTTCTCTCGCTACGGCTTTAACGTTGAGGTTCTAGACAACGATAACAGAGGCGCAATTGATACAGGCTTAAAGTACGTAAATAACGACGCATGCTTCCCCTCAATTACAGTTGTAGGTCAAATTATGGACGCAGTTTTAAGTGGAAAATACGACACTCATCGCCTTGCAATCATAATGACACAAACAGGTGGTTGCTGTCGTGCAAGTAACTACGTAGGCTTTATAAGACGTGCCCTTGACAAGGTTGGTATGTCCTATATTCCTGTAATTTCCCTAAACGCAGTAGGCATTGAGAAAAACGAGGGCTTTAAAATCACTCTACCACTTATTATGTCTGCCCTAAAGGGTGTAATTTTAGGTGACCTAATTATGCGTTGCCTATACGCAACCCGTCCTTATGAAAAGGAAGAGGGTACAGCTAACGCACTTTGGAAAAAGTGGACTGATATTTCAATTGAGCTTTTAACCGCTAAGAAAACTAAGTGGACCTACAAAAAGGTATGTCGTGGCATAGTTGAGGATTTTGACAACCTACCTCTTATAGAGGGTCTTAAAAAGCCAAGAGTTGGCGTAGTTGGTGAAATTTTGGTAAAATATATGCCTCTTGCAAATAACCACCTAGTTGACCTACTTGAAAAGGAGGGCGCCGAGGCAGTTGTGCCCGACCTTGTGGACTTTTTAAACTACTGCATACATAACTCGGAATATAAGCATCGCTTCCTTGGCTTTAAATATACCTCAAAGCTAATCGCAAGGCTAGGCGTTGACTTTATCGAAATGATAAGAAAGCCTGCCAAAAAGGCGCTTAAGAAAAGTAAGCGCTTCGATATGCCTGTACATATAAGACAGGTTGCAAAAATGGCAAAGCCACTACTCTCTATCGGTAATCAATACGGTGAGGGTTGGTTCTTAACAGGCGAAATGGTTGAGCTAATCAAGACAGGGGCTCCAAATATCGTATGTATTCAGCCCTTTGCGTGTCTACCTAACCACGTAGTTGGTAAGGGCGTTATCAAATTACTAAGAAAGCACTATCCTGAATCCAACATAGTTGCCGTTGACTACGACCCGGGTGCATCTGAGGTAAATCAGCTCAACAGAATTAAATTGATGCTAACTGTGGCAAAGAAGAACCTTGAAAGAAAGGAAAAGGGACAAAACCCCCTACCAAATGGTAACGAGGACCAAGATCCATTGCCAGTATAGTTGACAAATCAACCTATATGTGCTAAAATAAATTATCAAAATTTAAGGAGATTTTTATGAATAAGGGCTTAAAAATTACCCTAAGAGTGCTAGTTACAATAATTCTTGTCGTTGTGCTTTTACTTGCACTTGTTAAGGTAGGTGAAAGAATTTTCTTTACAGGCTTCTTCACAAATGCAGAAACAGAATTTAAAATTCCGGGCTTAAACGATGGCTATATTCCACAGGGCTTTGAAAAAATCGAGCTTGAGGGCAAGACTCATTTTCTTGCCTGTGGCTATATGAAGAATAAGTCAAGCTCAAGAGTATATTTGCTTGAGGAAAATGGCAATATTCTTAAGGAAATCAAGCTATTCAACGAGGACGGTGGTGCCTTTACAGGTCACGCAGGTGGCTTGACATATCAATATACGGATAATGGCAACTACCTATATATTTCAGGCTCAAAATGTCTTTACGTTTTCGACCTTGACGACGTGCTTGGTGATGACGATAAGGCAACGAGAATTGGCAAGTTTAACGTTTCCACCCTTGCCGAGGGTGTACAGGGTCAAGACGAGGTAAGCCCTGCTTACTGTAAGGTGTTTGACGGTTATCTTTACTGTGGCTCCTTCCACGACCAAGCAAACGGCTACCCAACAACCTCAAATCAGCACTTTACAAAGGGTGAAATTAAAAACCACTCAACAATTCTTAAGTATAAGCTAGACCCAAGCGCTAAGTATGGTCTTAGCCTAAAGCCAGAGGCAGTTTACTCTACCCCCTCAACAGTACAGGGTATGACAATTTCAAATGGAAAGCTATTCCTTTCCTGCTCCTGGGGACTTTCAATTTCAAAAATCCACGTTTACGACCTAAATAAAATCGAAGCAACTGAGCTTTGCAAAACCGACAAGACAATTTGGAACAACGAATACCCCGTTTACTTCGTAGGTGGCGATAACTACATAACAACAATTTCCGCCCCACCAATGGCGGAGGAAATCCTTTACCACGACGGCAGAATTTGGATTATGAACGAGTCCGCCTGCAACAAGTACATCTTCGGTAAATTCACAAGCGGTAACTACCTATATAGCTACTATTACAACACAAACAATTAAAAAAAAGTCCCCGTTTTGGGGACTTTTTCAACCCTTGCAAAGCAAGGACTTCATCACGAAGTGACTTCATCCACTTTAGTGGACTTCATCGCAAAGCGATTTCATTAAAACATATAACCCTTGCAAAGCAAGGACTTCATCAACGCAGTTGACTTCATCCACCTTAGTGGACTTCATCGCGAAGCGATTTCATTAAAAAAGCCTTGACGACCGTCAAGGCTTTTTATTTGTGGTTATGGTTTTACCAGCATGTATCCGTCCACTATGTCTATTAGAATAGTAGATCCTTAATATCTGCTGTTGATGTACCCTTAGTTACCTCAACCTCACCCTCGCCAAAGTCAAAGGTTTCCTTTGTTGTTACAATATCATTAGGAGAAAACTCCATTATGTCCTCGCTTGAAATTATTTCAAGCTTGTATTCAGGTGCCTTATACATTTTCATTCTCCTCCTCATTTCCTGTACCGGTTAATATTGCACATACA
>JAFQEG010000005.1 GCA_017399145.1 Clostridia bacterium
CGCCTATGGCACTAAGCCCCCTGTATTTAAAGGGACTACGGGACTTGTGGCTCAATTTGTTTTTCCTCAGCTAGAAAGAGCTAAGCAAAAGGCTGATGCAGGTCGCCTTGGCGGACTTGCCTCTCAAAGAAAGGACTAGTCAGCTTTAACCACTGCTTTAACCATTGCTTTAACCACCGCTTTAACCACTGGTTGCATTTTGCTCGAACCCTATACAAATACTAATACTAATACAAATACTAATACTAATACAAATACAAAGACTAATACGATACATTTACTAATACTAAAAAAAGGTTTAAGGAATAATCGAATGGAATTATTTTTAATTCTAAATTGGAAGAATATTTTTTTTATTTAGTCTATCTTAGCTGTGAGAAAGCACAAAAAAGCGTGATACCCGAAGGCACCACGCTAATTTATTATTAAGTTATTAGTCTTCAGTAACTACGTAGCAAGGATTTTCGCTAACTGTGATTGTTACGTAACCATCGTTAACAACGAGCTCAGTTTGAACACCGTCTATGTCGCCGTATTCAGCTGTAACAAGTGTTGCCTTATCAACATTACCAACGTAAATCTTGAAGTTTTCTACTACTGTGCAGTTAGAGGTTGGGCACCATGCTGCATAGCCCTCGTTGCCCTCTTCGTCTGCGTATTGATATACCCAAACGTCGTCTCTACCTGTTGAAAGCTCTCTTTGGAAGGTCATCTCTCCAAGAGTTTCCTTAAGAGTGTACATATAGTAGTAGCCGTGCTTAGCCATCATATTTGCAGACATTTTATATTTTGAAGCCTCATCGTCTGTCAATACTCTGCCAAGAGTGTTGTCAAGGTCATCAAGAATTTGCCACTTATCGTCAGCATTCTTAAAGCATCTTACCTTCTTGCCAGACTCGTCAGTGTAGGAGTAAACTCTTTCACCAGACTCCATATAGTCGTTTGCCCAAATACCACAGGTACCGTACTTACCAACAGATGTCATTTCGTTTGCTCCACCTGTATCCTCGCACATGTACATTGTAGCCTTATCAACGCCGATTGCAGACATTAATAGGTAGCAACGTGTGAGCCACATACCTTGAATTTCACGAGCGCGCTTGATAATACCAAGAGGTGTATCCTCGTACTCGCCGTAAACGTGACATGAGGTCATTGTTTCGTAGGATTGGTTTGTATCCCAACCGAACTCAGTTAGCCATACCTCAACGTTTGGATAATACTTATCTCTGTACTCGATAAGAACGCTAAGTGCATCTGCAAGTCCGTATTCCTCAGGAGAAACACCAACGCAGATTTGTTGTCCGTTCATTGTGAAGTACTTACCGAAGTATGTATGATAGTTAAATGCGTCGATTGCGATGCAACCGTCTGTTCTGTTTGCTCTCATCCAGTAAACCATACTTGTGATATATCTGTTACCAAGACCTGCAAGACCTGCCATAGCAAGCTTGATATCTGGGTCAGCATTCTTACCACCGAGGGTGTACTTGAATGTGTTAGGATTGTAATCCTTATGGTCAGCCAAAAGTGTCTTTTGGTGTCCGTCGTAAGCTGCAGATTGAAGTGCTGCTAGCTGATATGGTGTAGCACCTGCAGAGTCCTCACCGTTAGGCTCGTTACCAATCTCAATCCATTTGAGGTAGCCACGACCTGCTGTTGCGCCATTTGGTGCGTCGGAGTGAGCAATAATATTTTCTACAAGATAACCCATCTTTGAGCTACCATATCTTGCTGCATATTGATAAATACAGTCAGCCATAGCAACGTATGTTTCTGGCTTATACTTTTCGTCCCAGGAAGCGATTGTGTTAGAAAGCTTACCTGTTTCGTAGTTGAATACTCTTGCTGGGCTTGAGCCCTCGTTCCATTGTAGGCAAGGAATGATTAGAAGTCCATTTCTTGCGTCGCAATATTGTGAATATAATATATCGAAGTTACCAACAACTGTGTTTGAAAGAAGAGTTGACTTGCTTGGGAAGGATGCTGATGCGTAGGACCAACCGAAGTTGTGATATTCACGAACTACTGTACCTGCTTGAAGCTGTTCAATTGAGCAGCTGTAATCACCAACAAGTCCGCACATACCCATCATATCGCCAACTGTTGGAAGTGGACGAGTTGTTTCACCAATCATCGTTTCCTCGGATTCGCTTGTTTGGTAGCCGTAAATAACTACCTCAAGTGGTGCGCCACCGTCCTGGTAGCCGATTTGAATATATCTTACTTCAGCCTTAATATCGATTCTTGTCCAACCATTTTCATTTAGCTGTTCCTCGGTCCTAGTTACGGAGCCTAGCCAATCGCTTTCGGTTTGGAAGTCAGCTGCCTCCTTAGCCCAACGTACCATTACGTCGTTGCTAATATCGAAGTCTTGAACAAAGATTTTTTCTGTTTCGCCACAGTATGGACATTTGCCATCAATTGCGTATTGGTCGTTTTGTTCCTTTGACCAAAGTGAATTGTACTTTGAGCAAGCCTCGTTTTGACAGAATATAGCACGGTCCTTGCCAAAGAAGTCTGTTTCTCTACCAAAGGAGCCCTCGTAAACGTATACGCAATCAACGTAGTAGTTAAACTCAAGGTCAACGATAGGAGCAATAAACGTACCGTATCTTTCATGGTGGTCACCAAAGCCTAGGGTGTGGTTGTGATAGCCCCAGCCTCTTGGTGCATAACGTCTACCAATGCCTGTTTCTGGAAGCATCCAGTAGTCCTCACGAAGTGGGTCACCAAGCTCGCTATTTTCATCGAATAGTGGTGTTGGGTCACCGATAACCTCACCAAGATAGATTGATTCAGCCTTTGTAATGTCAACGAAAACCTTATCAATACCACCTGCTCTTACAGTTTCAAGTGAGCTATAAACAGCATTGTCACCCTCGCCTCTATGAGCCTGAATTGCAAAGTAGGTCTTATTGTCAGCATCTGCTGTCACACCTGTGATAACAACGGTCTTAACCTCACCGTCACCTGCAACAGTTGCCTCAACCTTTGAAGCCTTAGCAAAGTTCTTTTCAGTAATTTCCTTAGTGGATTTTTTGATTTCAAATACTACGTTTTCTGAGTTTGGTGCATTAAACTTAAGTGTGATTGCGTTATCACCAATCTCTGCAACTCTTAAATATTTGACAACTGGAGCGATGTTACCTGTTGGCAACGCAACTGGCTTGTCACCATCAATAGGTGGGACAATTGGTGGATCATCCCCTTCTCCCCCTGTTTCTGTACCTGGTCCTGGATTGTTGTTACAGGAGCAAGCCGAAATAATTGGCACTATCAAAACTAAAAGCATAACTAATAGCACCAGTAGCACTTTCTTCTTCATTTGTTTTCCTCCGAATCTGTTTTAAGCGCAAAATCTACCTATTAAGTAGAGTAATATACACGTATATATAATAACTCAAAATCCACTTTTTGTCAAGGCAATTTATACTTTTTTAACAAATCCAAGTGGCGATTTTTGCGTTTTCTGCACATTTTCACAAATTCAGAGGTTTTTTTCTTGAAAATAACTTAATTTTTTTATCAATATTGCACAAATAGATAATAGCCTCAAAATCAATGCAAGGATATTTTTTTAAGTGCTTACCGAGTCAAGCAACCAAAATAGGAATATTTTTCACTTGTCAAATCATCAAAAGCTCGACCTCGAAATTAAGCCCATTTTAGCCTCGTTTTAAGGACTTTTTCTTTGCCTTTATTCCTGTACCTAAAGGGGCGTTTCTCTTGGTTTTAATACCTATATATAGGTATTAACTTATTTTAAGCCTGTGGGTCACCCTCATTTGATGGCGATGGAATAGGTGTTTGCAAGTATAGGCTGTCAAAGCAATCTATTTGAAAGCGAGTATCGTATCTAACTCCGTCAACGTGAATAAGCCTTGATGACTTATAATTGTAGGACGACAAGGGCCTGTCAAGGGCATCATTTGAGTTGGCGCAAATAAAAATGTCGTCCTCGGTAATTTGACTAATTACCAGAGTGTGATAGTAAATGTCGTCTGTGTTTTGCAACTGAATTAGGTCCCCTATTTCTGCATTTTCCAAGGGCAATTCTCTGCCATAAGGACCTACCCCTTGATTAGTTGTAAAAAAGTTGTAGAAAAAGTCCACCCCCGTCCAAGACGCACTTCTTCTATTTAAGGAAATGTAGTACCAGCCGTAAACAGGCGTGTAATTCATTACACAGCTACCGGCTAGCACGCATTGAGATGCAAAGTTGGTGCAATTGCCCCCAATCCCCTCAAAGGTGTAAAAGATAGGATTGCGGGAAAGCGCAAACTTCCTTGCATACATAACTACTCTTTCTCTGTTGTATGGCTTTTCAAGAATCATATTATCACCTCTTATTCCACATTAGTTTAGGCTACACCTCATCCACCGTCCAAGTGTCCCTTTGGCAGGGCGCAACCCTTTTGTCGCTCTGCGACATTTCCCCTCACAGGGGAATCGCCCCCTTTCCCCTCAAGGGGAAGGCTTTTGGATTGCGACTTAAAGCAAACTTCCTTGCGTACATAACTGCTCTTTCTCTGTTGTATGGTCTATCTAGAATCATATTATCCCTCCCATACTAATAAGTTTATGTTGAATAAGGGAAATTGTTGCATTCGCAACGGTTATTGGAAGGGAGTACGTATGTTAAGTCTTATGAGCACGCCAACAGGGGTTTTAATAGCTACGCTTTTGCTAGGCGTAGTTTTTGTAAACGGTTGGACCGATTCACCAAACGCAATTGCCACAGGGTGCATAACTAAAGCACTTAGCTTTTCTAGATGCGCCTTGCTTTGTGGTGTTTTTAACCTATTAGGTGTGCTAATTAGTCCCATTTTTGCCGAGGGAGTGTCTGAAAACGTCTTTTCCTTGATAGATACAGAGGATTCAAGACAAGTGCAAATCATTATAATTTCCACCCTTGTAACAACTATTTTATTTGGTGTTGTGGCTTGGTTTTTCGGTATGCCTACTAGCGAAAGTCACGGAATGCTTTGTGGCTTGCTAGGTAGCACTGCCTTTTTCGGTGGGGCCTTGCAATTTTACAAAATAGGCACACTTCTTTTTCACCTTTTTGTATCCGTTCTTCTTGCCCTAGTCCTTTCCCTTGCGGTTGGCTTGCTTTTCAAGAGAAAAAGAGTCTTTGGCAGTCTTGGTGCTATCTCTTGTCTTTGTGCCCTTTCCTTAATGCACGGCTGTCAGGACGGGCAGAAGTTTATAGGAATTTTAAAGGCTTTTGTGTCAAAAGCAGACACTCACCCCGACTTTTTTACTAATTTATCTATCGTTTTGCCTATCGGTATAGTAATGCTTTTAGGCTCCTTGCTAGGCGGAAAACGAATAATCAAAACCTACAAAAATGCATCAACAGAGGATAGTCCTAGCTATTTTATGTCCTCTGATATTGGTACTATTTTCTCTATTCTTCTATGCTCAATTTTCGGTATGGCAATTAGCACAGGCATTGTTAAGCTTTTTAGCCTAGTGGGAAGTGCCTTAGCCTTTAGAAAAGAAGTAAACAAAAGGGTAGCCACAGCAACTCTTTTAGTTGCCTTAGCTACCCTACCTATTTGTTTTGTTATGGGTTATTTTGTTTCGTCAATATTAGACTCAAATTCTAGCTTTCTTTTTGTTCTTGGGTGAGTAAAGGTAAGCTTACAGGAATGGAGTGCGATTTTGTCGTTATCCTTAGCGCCATACTTACCGTCGCCATAAAGGACAAAGCCACGAGAGGCAAATTGAACTCTTATCTGGTGGGTCCTGCCTGTTAGTAGCTTAACTCTTACAAGGCTTAAATCCTCTCTTTTTTCTATTACCTCGTATTCAAGAATTGCTTCCTTTGTGCCCTTGCGTGATTTGTCAGCCACAAAGGATTTATTCTTTATTCTGTCGTGAAACAGAAAATCACGCATTTCCCCCTTGCCCTCAATTTCCCCGTGGCATAGGCAAAGGTATTCCTTTTTAAAGGTCTTTTCAACGATTTGCTTTGATAATTCCTTAGCCGAATATTCGTTTCTTGCAAAAACGATAAGACCTGTCGTTTGCACGTCTAAGCGATGTACAGGAAATATCTCCCCACCTAGCTGATTTTTAAGTAGGTCCACCAGATTTTCCCCTGTGCTTATCTGCGAGGACACTCCGTAGGGCTTTTCTGCAACTACTATGTCCTTGTCATTATAGTAAAGCTTAATTTCCATAAAAATTCCCCTTTTGTACCACCACGTGTCTGTTTTTTAAGAAAAGGGATGTCGCTTTTGCAACACCCCTTTTGCAAGTTAGTTTATTTTGTGCCTATTGCAGCACCCCGTCTATTACTTTACGTCAATAACAGATACATCCCACATATCAGGCGCTACGTATCCTAAGAAGTTTACTGCAGTTGCGGCAACGTTTGAAAGACCAAACTCGCCATTATCTGCCTTAACCTCATACTTGTCCTGATAGAAATTATCATAAATGATAAATGGTACTGGGTTTAGTGTATGGCTTGTCTTTGCCTTGTAGGACCCGTCCTTATTTGTCTTAGGTGTGCCCTTCTTGTCAAGCTCGTACATTTCGTCTGCGTTACCGTGGTCAGCTGTGATAAGTGCCACACCCTGAAGCTTGTCAACAACCTCAAGAATTCTCTTTAATTGTAGATCAAGCGCCTCCATTGAGCATCTTGTTGCAAGAATATTACCAGTGTGACCAACCATATCGCCATTAGGGAAGTTTACTCTTAGACAAGCATACTTACCACTTTCAAGGCACTCAATTAGCTTATCGGTAATCTCTGCGCACTTCATCCAAGGTCTTTGCTCGAATGGTACAACGTCAGATGGTACCTCAATATAGGTTTCAAGCTTTTCGTCAAACTTGCCACTCTTATTTCCATTCCAGAAGTAGGTAACGTGGCCGTACTTTTGAGTTTCGGAAATTGCAAGCTGTGAAACGCCTGTGTTTGCAAGATATTCACCCATTGTATTGGTGATTTCTGGTGGATTTACAAGATAATTTGATGGAATGTGAAGGTCACCGTCGTACTCAAGCATACCTGCATATACTACCTGTGGGTAGCGAATTCTGTCAAACTTATCGAATTCCTTATCGTCGAATGCCTTTGAAATTTCAATAGCACGGTCGCCACGGAAGTTGTAGAAGATTACACTATCTCCGTCGTTGATTGTACCAACAGGCTCACCATTTTCTGCAATAACGAATGGTGGCAAATCCTGGTCGATAACCTTGAATTCCTCACGGTAGGTTTCAACTGCCTTTTTAGCGCAGCAGAATTGTCTGCCCTGTCCTAGTACGTGAGTCTTCCAGCCAAGCTCAACCATTTTCCAGTTAGCCTCGTATCTGTCCATTGTGATAACCATACGGCCACCACCTGATGCGATTTTAATATCGAAGCTATCATCTCTTAGGCTATCTAAATACTCCTCGAATGGTACAATGTAGTCAAGTGCGCTAGTTTCACCAACGTCACGACCATCAATTAGAATGTGAAGTCTAACTCTTGCAACCTTTTCCTCCTTAGCACGATCAATCATAGCCTTTAGGTGATTGATATGTGAGTGCACGTTTCCGTCGGAGAAAAGACCGATAAAGTGAAGTGTGCTATTGTTATTCTTTACGTTTGCAACAATATTTGTCCATGTGTTAGATGCAAACATTTTTCCGTTTTCAATAGATTGAGAAACAAGCTTTGCACCCTGTGCAAAAACTTGACCTGAGCCAAGTGCGTTGTGACCTACCTCAGAGTTACCCATATCGTCGTCGCCGGGAAGACCTACTGCTGTGCCGTGTGCCTTTAGCTTAACGCAAGGATACTTAGACATAAGCATATCAAGGGTTGGAGTGTAGGCTAGGCTAACTGCGTTTGCCTCAGTTGCAGGTGCAAGACCAACGCCGTCCATAACTATTGTTAATACAGGTCCCTTAACACCGATTGGATTGTTGAGTTTGTTAAGACTTTTTGCCATAATAAATTCCTCTCTTAGCATATTTCAAATTTTTTCCACAAATATTATACACTATAATTGTGAACAAATTTTGAACTTATACAAATATGTTGCTTTTTTATTTTCATTATGTTAAAATTAAGTAGAAATATAGCAAAAAGAGGTGCTTTTATGACTATTAAAGAGGAATGTATCAAGGCTGTTTCCGAGCTTTGTGATATAGCTAAGCTAAAAAAGGGGAATATTTTCGTTGTCGGTTGCTCAACTAGTGAGGTTGTGGGCGCAAAAATCGGCACAGACTCTAATCCTGATATAGCTAAGGAAATTTACGAGGGAATTTCCTCGGTGCTAAACGAGAGAGGTATTTATTTAGCAGTACAATGCTGTGAGCATTTAAATCGCGCAATCGTAATTGAGAGAGAAAGCGGTGCGCAGGGCGAGGTAAACGTAATTCCACAAAAAAAGGCAGGTGGCTCCCTTGCAACCATTGCCTATAATTCCTTCAAGGACCCCTTGGTAGTTGAGGAAATTCAAGCCGATTGTGGCATTGATATTGGTAACACTCTTATCGGTATGCATCTAAAAAGAGTTGCCGTGCCTGTTAGACTCTCTATCAACAAAATCGGCAATGCACCAATAGTTTGTGCTCGTGTCCGTCCAAAATTTATTGGCGGAATCCGTGCAATCTACGACGAAGGAAAAATGTAATTGTGGAAACAGAAAAGAGCTTAAACAACGAAATTTTAGACCAAACTGCAGAAAATATCCACACTGAGTCCACAATTTTTGATGAAAAGAATGCTTATGAAAAAGCATTAAGGTGTGCATTTATGGAAAAAAAGCTAACCCACAGAAGAGGAAAGCTTGATGTCCTTGATGCATCTGTTGATGGTTCTCTTAGTAACACAAGCACCTGCCTGTGGGTATATAGTGGATTAGTTTTAGGTCCTTTAGCTTATATTATTTATACGCTAATTGCACAGGTATTTGGCACTACCCTTTGGGTTGATATTATGTTTATCGTGTGTCTTGTTTTTGCAATTGGTATGTTAATTTTCTATATTTACAATTACATTAGCGAAAAAAGGGAAAAGAAATACATAGCTTCAATGAGGCAAGAGGTAGACATACTTGAATCACAGCTAAGGCTTGAAATTAACGCCGACCCACTAGTTAAGGAAATCTATAATAAATTTAACGAGGATTAAAGGAGCTTTATATGATAAGGGACACTAAATCATCTAGCAATGTAAGCCTAGATGAACAGGTTATTTTCGACACTTCCTCAGCCGTTTCTCCAAGCGACGACGGGCAAGTAATCCTTAACGAGCTTGAATATTTAGAGCTCAAGAAGGCAGCTCACCACAGTAACTACATATCAACAATCAGCTTTTTTAGAAGAAGCAAGGCAGAAAACTTGGAAAAGCTAGCAGATTCTCGAGGCTATCTAGCTTTTTATTTAGTGCTTTTAACCTTTTTAATTGCTACGTTCGCATCTGCTATGTTCGAATTATTCACTAACATCAATATGCTCACATTTGATAATTTTTGGGACTATGCGCTAATTTTCACCAACTCTCTGTTGTTTGTTTTTATTATTGTATTAGTTGTGCTTATAGTCTTACTTTGCAGATCACATAGCGATTATAAGTATAATATCAAATTTTACGAAAATCAAATTAACGAGAAATACAAGACGTTTACGTCAAACCCCGAGTACAATCAAATCATAGCAAGAATAGACGAGCTAAAAAACAATAAGACAAAGCCAAGCTAATGCTTGGCTTTTTTCTTGACACAAGACGGTATATATGATATACTAATTGTGTACGTTTTATAAAAAGGAGATTTCAAACATGGGCTTTTGTCACAATTGCAATAAAGAGGTTAGCTCAAAATTCTGCCCTAACTGTGGTGGTGTTATATCGAACGATGACGCATCCAAGAGCGAAAGCTCCACACTAATCAATCAGCTTTATACTCTCCGTGCTGGACTTTCTCGCATTTACAATGAAAACGATAAGGTTATATGTGCTGAAAACGATTTGGCTGAGAAAGAAAGATATAACGATGATACCACTTTTAAATACAAGCGTGAATCCCTAGATCAGCATTACGAATCCATCCTCAACTCAAAAATCAATTATCTTTCTAGAGACTTCAAGAGACAAAACGATGAGAATTTAGTGGAAAAGAAAAAGCTAGAAAATGCTTTTAATTCCTCTAAAAAGGACTTTAACAAAATCCTTGCGTTGCTTATAACCTTTATCTCCTTGTTTTTACTCTTTGGTGGTCTGTTTACTCTTGCTGCAGTTTACAGCTCTGAACTAGGTGGCTTTGCTTACCTAGGCTTACTAATTTTCTTAATTGTTTCCATAGTTTACATTGTGAAGCTTGTCAAGGAAAAGAAGTATTTAAACCGTGCTGAAGCAAATCTCAACAGTTTTCTAAGAAGCACCCACGTTGTAAGCGAAGAAAATATGGAAAAGCTTTTCCGCGCCAGTGATGAATATAAAAATCTTGTAGATGAGTATGAAAGTAAAAGGACAGCATACCTCGAAGCGAAGAATTTCGATTATTCTCAACTAGTGAATAACATAGTGATAGCTAAAAACAGCTGTGCTATGCTCTACAAAAAGCTATACCCTTCCTTTATTTCAAAATTTGAAAGCACCCTTAATTCTGCAGATTGGAGTAATATAGATTTAATTTTGTTCAATTTGGAAACAGGTCGTGCCAACACATTAAAGGAAGCCCTACTTCAAATAGATCAAAGTAAGGGCTCATCTGGAAGAGGTGTTAATTTTGAGAATGCTACCAAGATGGTTTGCAAATCTATTGAAAGCTCACATACCAAAATGCGTCAAATGATTTCATCCTGTGTCGCTTCAATGGGAGCTCCAGATGTGGAAGTAGAAGAGCTACACCAAGCGCTTATCTCTGCGTCAGAGGTTAAAAGCTATGATTTGAACAAAATTCTCAAGAATGTAGCCGACTATCAAATTGAAGAGGTTAAAAGTAATAATCAAAAGAAGATTTTAGGTACAAAATAACAAAAAAAGGTCAATGCACTAGATTGCATTGACCTTTTTTATTATGCCTGAAAAAATTCCTTGTCAATTAAATCGTTTACGTCAACCCTTAAAACATTGGCTAGGGCAAAAAGCTCAATATCCGTAACAGTTCGTGACTGGTCCTCAATTCTTGAGATTGACCCCCTACATACGTAAACGCCCATAAGCTCTAATTTGTTTGATAGGGTAAGCTGATTCATTTTGCGTTCCTTTCTAAATTTTTTAACCTGCTTGCCTATCATGTTCATTTTGCACCCATCAATTATACGTGCCATACTATCTCCTTTTTGTCTTGACATTGGACAAAATATATGATATACTAAACTTGTCAATTTTATGTCCTATCATAGGACAAAACTGTTTTTTCATAAGGAGAGTGTTTATTTTATGGGCTTTTGTCACAATTGCAATAAAGAGGTTAGCTCAAAATTCTGCCCTAACTGTGGTGCAGAGGCTGTTACGCTTGTAAAAAATACTAAGGGTGCCAGCGACCCCACCCTAATTGACGAGCTATATGCACTTCGCTCAGGTCTTTCTCGCTTATCACAGGAAAACGATAAGGTAAAAGAGGCAGAAGATCATTTAGTTTCCCAAAGAAAAGCTAATGGCTTAATCATTGACAAAGTTGAATATGGACGTGGTCAAGGTAACTTGAAATACTTCCAAGCTCAATGTCAATACGTTATCGATAGTTGCGAAGGACCAAATAGAGAATATATAAGCAAGAAGGGAGCCTTAGAAAAAGCTATTATCAACCTCGAGAGCGAATCCAAAAAATGGTTAAAAAAGTTTTTTATAGTTCTTCCGTTCTTTTTTGTTAGTATAGCTTTGTTTGTTGCTTCCGCTATTGCCTTTGAGTATAGTGAGGGACTCATTCCTATGGGTGTGATAACTCTTTTGACATCTAGCTTACTAGGACTTACCTTCTGGTGTAATTTTGCCAAGAACCACAAGTTTATAAAACCTTATAGAAGACAAATAGAAGACCTTAACAAGAAAATTAAGAGCGACGAACAGATTCAAGCTGAAATCAACAACGACCCTCATTACATTGAATATAACGAAAAATATATAAAAGCTAAGGAAGAATACGAAAAAGCTAAGACCTTCGACTACTCACCCTATGAAAATGCACTCAGAAAGCAAAAGAATGCAAGTGTGGCATTTTATAAGGAGTTTTATCCTGCCTTTCTTGCCCACTTTGAAAAGGTGCTTGACCCACGTGACTGGTGCAATCTTGACCTTGTTATTTTCATTTTGGAAACAGGTCGTGCAGATAATTTAAGAGATGCACTAATTCAGGTTGACGGATACAGACACACCGAGGCAATTGTTAAGGCAGTAAGCTCGGCATCACAGGCTATTTGTAGAACTATTATAAACGAGGCTGACAGACTTCAAAGAGCGATTTCAACCCATGTTGATACAATCAATAGTAATCTTGTAGCCATTTCCAAGGGACAAAAAGCTCTTAGCGACAGCTTAGGCGGTATTAATGCAAATATTAACAAGCAGATTAATGCAACCGAGCTACAAAATGCACTTTTGGAAAAGGCAAACACCTCAAGTGACCGTCTTTCAAAGGACCTCGAAGAAATTCGCAATTACTTTATAAAATAAAGATAAAGCCAAGCATAAGCTTGGCTTTTTTATGCTTTATAGTCGGATTAAATGCATTTTGCATGTGGGCAAATATGGCTTATCCCTTGGCGAAAATTGGCAAGCATCAGCTCGATTCCTTGAAAATATTGAGCAAATCATCGCTAATTCTTGAAAAAAATTGAGCAAACACAGAAAAAGTGATACTTCTTATGTGTAACTTCTTATATATCACTTCTTACAGTTGTCACTTGTTATCTGTCACTTCTTACAGAGCATGGCGATTTTTCAAGGATTTTTGGTGAGATTTTGTGGATTTTGGGTGGCTTTTTCTCTCACCTTAGTAGAGTCGGGTGCGTTTGCGAGGGGCGAGTTGCGTGTGTGGGGCGTTTGCCCGTTGGGGGTACGGGGGTAGAAACCATTTGCGAAGCAACATCATTTGCGTTAGCAACACCATTTGTGACAAGGTCACAACATCATTTGTGGCGAAGGCACAACACCATTTGTGGCAAAGGCACAACATCATTTGCGAAGCAACACCATTTGCGAGTGGTGAGTTGCGGGTGTGGGGCGTTTGCCCGTTGGGGGTACGGGGGTAGAAACCATTTGCGAAGCAACATCA